>CAVRNL010000104.1:0-31441 GCA_963722485.1 uncultured Acidobacteriaceae bacterium | reverse complement strand
CTTGTTCCCGAGGAGCTTGCGCTCGGCTCGGTGCATCGCCTCATAGATTTGGTCGAAGCTCTCGATGGCGAACAGGACCTTCTGCAGTTCGTCCACCTTCACGGGCGTGTGCAGAACTTCATCGAGATCGAAGTCGCGGACGCGGCACTTGCCCTCGATCACGTTGTTCCCTTCGCTCTGCGAACTAACGACTCCGCTGCCGTAGAACTTGATCTTGCCGTCCTGCCTGATCAGGCCAAACTCCACCGTGAACCAATAAAGGCGGCCCAGGCGCTCCAGGATGTCGTGATCGTCCACGCGGGCGCAGACCGCCGCGTAGTACTGCACGAAGTCGCCGAAAACTTTGTGGGTGTGCATCGGCACATGACCGAACACGTCGTGGAACATGTCCGGCTCCGGCGTGTAGTCAAGCGCCGTGCGGTCGCGCAGCCAGGTCGTGGTCGGGAAACGGCGCGCGGCCAGCATTTCGAAGAACGCTTCGTGGGGCATGAAACCGGTGACCGCCTGCGTGCGCCATCCGGAGCGCGGCTCCAGGCGGTCGGCAATTTCGCGGAGGCGGGGGCAGCGGTCCTCCATCAGCCCGAGAATGCCATAACCTTCCAGGTATTCGCGGCACGCCCACTGCTCGATCTGCGCCCAGCGCCGCCGAACCAGCTCAGCCCACACCGCATGTTGCTCAGGGGTGTAGGATCCATAGTCCTGCTCCATCAGAAACGGCTTGGCAGCGACCAACGGCGGCTCCGGCATGGCATCCTCTCTGTGGGATTTCCCCGATTCCGAACCAGGCTTCTAGCCGCGTGCGGGGGCGCGCTCAAACTCTGCTTAGGCGTGGATTTTCCGGCGAGTTGTCCCCTATCCACAACGGACACCCACATCTTAGCAGGAGGCGCGAACCTGGGGCACACACTTTGGAAGATTCATCGGAGATACTCTTAGCAGCCTGGCGCAAGCCGCTGCGCGACCAACTGCTCAATGCGATTGAGGACTTCATCCTCGGTCAAGTTGGTCGAGTCGATCACAATGGCATCCTCCGCGGCCACCAGCGGAGACGCGGCGCGGGTACGGTCGCGCCGGTCGCGTTCACGAAGTTCGGCGGCCATGGCCTGCGCCGGTGCGCCCTTCACTTGTTGCTGGTCGAGCCGTCGCTGCTCGCGAATCACGGGATCGGCGTCGAGAAAAATCTTCAAATCGGCATCGGGAAAAACTTTTGTCCCTATGTCGCGGCCTTCCATCACGACGCCGCCGCCGATGCCCATCTCGCGCTGCCGCGCTACCATCCACTCTCGCACCTTGGGATGCACCGAGATGCGTGACGCCGCCTCGGTTACGTCGCGCTGGCGGATTCTCTCCGAAATATCTTTTCCGTTAAGCAGGACACGATTGCCGCCGACGGAGCGCTCGAGGGTAATGCGCGACTCCTGCGCCATCTTCAGCAGCGCAGCTTCGTCGTCAAACGAAGAGTCCTGCTCGATCGCGCTAAGCGCCAGGGCGCGGTACATCGCTCCGCTCTCCAAATTCACGTAGCCGAGTTTGCGCGCCAGCCGGGAAGCGATCGTGCTCTTGCCGGCTCCGGCCGGACCATCGATGGCGATGATGAGTTTGCGTTGGGATGGATCAGTCATTGGCGACGAAGTGCGATTCTACATGGCTCTTGAATGGAAAACTACAGGTGCAGGGCAGGCTGAGCACGGGAATCTATAGCAGGAATCGCAGCCGACGAAGAGCACTGCCGAGCTTCGCTCGACTTGGACGGGCGAGGGCGCCCGTCCCCACACTACCCTACGTCACCCGTTCTGGGCGGCGATTCTTGGGAACGTACACCTGCTTGGGCGGAGTCACTTGCAGCAGCGACTTGCTGCCTACATGCACAAAGCTCAATTCGCGCGCCGAAAGCAAGGCGTGGATGGCTTCTTTCACGCGGGTTCGCGGGACAAAATTTGCCAGCAACTTCTCGACCTCATCCTCCTCCACCGCAACCACGCAGTCGAGATATTTCGAGACCAACGCGGAGAGCGCTTCCGGCACAGAAATCCCGACGCCCTCGCGCACCACATCGGGCGCCCAGCGCGACAACTCGTCCCACACCGAGCCTTCCTCCACCGTGTAATCAACGCGTGTGATGCGCAGCTTGGCCCACAGTTCGCTCAGCGCGCGATCGAGTCCGGCGTTGGAAACCGACCCGCCCAGCATCACGCCTAATTTAGTCTTTGAAATCGGTCCACGCTGCCGGATGATTTCGAAGGCGTCACAGGCCAGCGGCGAGTAGGGAGATCGCGGTCCCGTTGCAGGCGGCAGCTTTGGATTGCGCTCGCCGACCAACGAATAGAAATACGGGAACACCGAGGGCGCGAGCAGGAAGGCATTATTCTCGTCGATCAGCGGAGCTTCGTAGGCCGCCCGGTCGCGCAGCGCGCGCACCATCAGCTCGGTCGCTGCCTTCGCTCGCGGATCGTTATAAGCGTGCTGGCGCGTCGGCAGCTTGTCATCCGCTCCAACCCAGGCTCCGATGAAAGTCGGCAACAGGATGGCAGGCCGCATCGGATACATCAGACAAAATCCCACCGACTCGAGGAAGGCGCGCGCTTCGTCAAGAGTGTGCACCGGCTGGCCGTCGAGCCGCCACTTTTGCGTGCGCGTTTGCTGAAGTTCCGGGTCGGTCATGACTTCTGATTAGAACACAGCCTTGCGCTGTTCGCTGATCGCTGTTGGCTACCCGCTTCGAGCTCTTGGCGAACCGCGAATCGCGAATAGCGAACAGCGAGCGCCCTAGATCCTCTTGAATGCCTTCTGAATATCCTGCATGGAATAGCGCAGCACCACCGGCCGGCCGTGCGGGCAAGACATTGGATGCTCGGTCTTTGCGAGCTCTGCCAGCAGCCACTCCATTTTATTCTGGTCGAGGGGCATATTGACTTTGATCGCGGCGTGGCACGCGATGGACGCCGCGATACGCGTCCTCACGGCTTCCAGATTGATTGCCTGGTCCTCGCGCGTGAGCTGCTCCAGGATTTCGTTCAGCATGTGTTCGATCTGCGCCGCGTCCACGCCCGCGGGGGCGATCTTTACGGCCACGCTGCGCGCACCGAAGGGCTCCGCCTCAAAACCGTTGCGCGCCAGCTCTTCGGCAATATCGCTGAAGACCGCTTGCTGAGCTGGAGTCAGCTCGATAAGCAGCGGCATGAGCAGGCGCTGGCTCTCCACCTGTTGCGCCGAGCGTTGCCGCAGCACCTTCTCGAACAGCACGCGCTCGTGGGCTACGTGTTGATCGATGATCCAGAGACCGTCTTCGTTGACCGCAAGAATGAAGGAATTTCGAATCTGGCCCAGAGGACGCAGCGTGCGCAGCGACTCCAGGGTCGGAGCGGTTTGCGGCTCCTGAGGAATCGGCGGCGCGCAGCCGTGATCGGGAATCATCTGCGAGGTTGGCCGATCCGCAGCCGCAACCTGCGGCGCGCGTGCCAGCGATACTGCCGCGTTGGCCTCGACCGCAATGCCTCCTTCAAACTCGAGGCGCGCCGTCGCGGGAACTGCCGGCGCCTGCAGCGCGAATCCGGCCGTCGCCGCTGGTTCGTACAGGTCGCGCCACGGAGTTTGCTGCAGACCATCGCCGTTCGCGGCATGGCTGGGCACGGGACTGGTGAGGCCGGGGCTCGCGGTTGGCTGGGCGCCAATTTCGGTCAAGAACCGCGGCACCGGCCTTGCCTTCATTAGCGCCGCCCGCACCGACTCGCGCACGAAGTCGTGAATCACCGTCTGCTGCCGGAAACGCACCTCGGTCTTCGACGGATGCACATTCACATCGACTTCGGCGGTCGGCATCTCGATAAAAAGCAGAACCACCGGATAGACCGTCGGCGGCAAAATGTTGCGATACGCTTCGGTGATCGCATGTTGAATGAGGCGATCGCGAATCAATCGTCCATTCACGAAAATGTAGATCGAATTGCGATTGAGCTTCTGAATCTCCGGCTTCGAAACAAAACCATGCAGGCGCACTTCGCCGAAATCGACGGCTTGCAATTCCGCCGACGGAGAAGACGACGCTTCGCGGGCGGGGGCGCTCCCGCCACACATCTCCGCGGATCGCCGCCACGGTGGCGGTTGCGGTAGTCCGATACGTTCCAGTGGTTGCACTGCCGCCAGCGGAATCAACTGGTCCAGGATCTCACGTCCAAAAACTTGGTACACACGTTCGCGATGACCGTCTACCGGCGGCGCCACCAGCAACGCATTCGTTGCCGAGTGCAACTCGAAGTGCTTTTCCGGATGCGCCAGCGCGTAGTGAGTTACGAGCGAGGCAATGTGGGACAGCTCGGTCGACTCCGCTCGCAGAAACTTCTTGCGCGCGGGAGTGTTGAAGAAAAGATCGCGAATCGTGATGGAAGTTCCCAGCGGCAGCCCTGCCTCTTCGACGCGGATGATCCTGCCGCCGTTAATTTCGAGGACCGTCCCGGCGGCTTCGTCTTCGGCTCGGGTTTCGAGATGCAGCCGGGCAACCGACGCTATCGAGGGCAGCGCCTCGCCGCGAAATCCGAGGGTCGATATGCTCAGCAGGTCTTCGGTGTCTTTGATTTTCGAGGTGGCGTGGCGCTCGAAGGCCAGCATGGCATCGTCGCGTACCATGCCGCAGCCGTTGTCGGTGATCTGGATCAGCTTCTTTCCGCCCGCCTCAACTTGAATGCGAATGCGCGTGGCGCCGGCGTCCAGGGCGTTCTCCAGCAACTCTTTCACGACCGACGCGGGACGCTCGACCACCTCGCCGGCAGCGATCTGGTTGGCAACTCTCTCGGGAAGAACGTGAATCCTGCCCATGGGATCAGTCCGTGGCCAGTGTGACAGATTCTTAGGCGCAGCGTAAAGGCGGAGCATGGTTCCACGGTGAGGGCGCGTGAGGCTCGCGTGTCGTATAGTTTTCCGGGGGAGTGCTGGCATGAAACATGCAATTTTGGGAGTAGGAGCAATCGGCGGGTTGGTCGGCACCGCGCTGTCATCGCTTGGCGAAGACGTCACTGTCGTGGTTCGACCGGAGAGGTTGCCGAGTTATCCACAAAGCTTGGAGCTGGAGCGTCCGTCGGGCTCTAGCGTTCTCACTGCACCAGCAAAAGCGGTCGCGTCATTGACCGAGCCGGCTGACGTGCTGTGGATCGCAACTAAGACCTATCAACTGCAATCTGCGCTGGAAGCAGTGCAGCTTTCGCCGGGCTGCGTGGTCCCATTGCTCAACGGAGTGGACCACATCGCGGTGCTCAGGGCGCGGTTTGGACGGGAGCGAGTGGTCCCCGCGACGATCGCGGTGGAAGCGGAGAAGATTGCACCGGGACGATTCATCCAGCGCTCTCCGTTCGTTCGGCTCAACCTTGCCGCCAGTGGAGAGCCCCTCTTGGGAGCCGTCGTCGGACGGTTGGGCAATCTCGGACTTACCTGCCACTTCGTTCCGAACGAGCAGACTCTGCTATGGGGCAAGCTGTGCGTCCTCGCACCGTTCGCGTTGGTGACGTCCGCATCCGGTATGAATATTGGAGAGATCCTTATGAACGCCGCGTGGAAGGAAAAACTGATCTCCGCGATCGGCGAGGCATGCGTCGTGGCAAACGCGAGCGGCGCAGAGGTAGACGCGCTGAAACTCCAGGCGAGTTTCGACGGCGTGCCGCCGGGGATGCGCAGCTCCATGCAGAAAGACCTTGTAGCCGGACGGGAACTGGAGTTGGATGCCATCGGAGGTCCGATTGTGCGCGGCGGAAAACGCTATGGCATCGATGTGTCGACCACGGTGAAACTTATGGCGGCGGTTCAAAAGAAGACTGCCACGCGATGAAGATCGTCAACATCCTTATTTGCTTGGGCTCTCGCGCAGGAGTTGGTTCTTAATTTTGTCGGGGAGGCGCGAACTGGCGAGCAGTTCGTGCAGTTGCGGCACGGGGATTTCGTGGCTGAATTCCAGGGCGCGGGCTAACGAGAGATGCTCGGTTCGCAGCAGGGCGGCGCGGATTTCTCTGCGGCAGGACCACTTCTCGTGCTGCGCGACCGCATGCACCAGAGCTGCGCTGGCGGCGGGACGAAGCACGGAGCTAATGACGAGAGCTTCGGTGAGACGCTGGTTTTCGAGCGCGGTGCGCATGACTCGGGTTTCACGAGCCACGGTTTGGGCGTCGGCGGCTTTGCCATCGACGCTCTTGCCATCCATGATCTTGCCATCGGTGATTTTGCCATCCATTTTCTCTAAATCCAGCAGGAGCGCAGCGGCTACTCTGCCTGAGGCGCGGCGGGCCAGGGTCAGGCGTTCGCCGATGGTGACCATTTTGAGGCGAGAGATCAGAACATCGTCGGCGGCGACTTTTACATCGGCGGGGACCCAGGGCGACAGCGCAACTTTCATCAGATCGAAGGTGTAGAACTGGCGGGCCAACGGCACGGACACATGGCGCGGTGTGTGCGGATGGCTGACTAGCGCGATCTTTACTTTGCGGCTCTTGAGTGCGCTTGCATTTTTGGCAAGGTGCTCGATAACTTCAGGGTGCAAGTCGGCTTGCTTGAGGAGGGCGAGAGCCAAGTCCTCGGTGAGATTCGGGTCGGCGGCGGTGCGGAGCAGATCGGCGGGCGGGGACGTCGTTACCGATTCCTTTGCGGGCAGCGCGGTTTGGTCTCCGAGAATTTCGTCGTTCGACATTTCGTCTTTGGACATGTCGATGTTCAACCAGCGTGATAGGGCAAGCCCCGTCTCTACAATCGCCTCGCCCTGGCTAGCGCGCCGTCGACGGGATCGGCCAAGTCTTGGCGCACATCGATGCCGGGGAAATCCTTCTGCAGCAAATTGTAGAAAACCTGGCGCACAAGCGGCGACTGCCGAAAGACGCTGCCCGTTGTGGCTACGGGGAGCGTATCCGCGGATGCTTGCGGCGCAAGACGCCGGACGACCGTAGAAGTAAGTTCAGCTAACTTGGTACCGGCGTCGGCGAGCAGGTCGCGGGCGATGCCGTCGGCCTCGTCGGCGGCGCGAAGGACGATGGGAAACAGGCGCGGAAAGTCGGGTGGTGGAGTCGAGTTGGCTTGCTGCACGAGTTCGTCGATGGTATTGAGTTTCCAAGCTCGGAGAACCATGGCGGTGAGCGCGGTTTCCATCCCCTGGTCAAGCGAGTTCAGGATGGCGGATACGGCGCGACGGCCGATCCAGTAGCCGGAACCTTCGTCGGAGACGGCGAAGCCCCAGCCCCCGGCGCGCTCAGTGTGACCCGCGGCGTCGCGGCCGTAGACGATAGAACCGGTACCGGCAATCGCGACTACTCCTGGGCCGGCGCCGAAAGCGGCTTCCAAGGCGATCACAGTGTCGCCGACGACTTCGATTTTTGCGCGCGCACTTTCGGAAATTAACTCGGCGAGTATACTGCGAATCTTCGCGGCGATCTCAGGCCGGGCAGCGCCGGTGACGCCGATACAGACGGCACTGACCCGATCGGGAGTCATCTTGGCGGCGGCGCAGACCTGGCGGATGGCAGTATGCAGCGCTTCCCTCGCCTTTTGCTCGCCGAGGCGAATCACGCTGCAGCCGCCGGTCATGGCTTTCGCGAGCACAGTCGTTTCGTCGGCGAGAACGCAGTGGGTCTTGGTGCCGCCACCGTCGATTCCGAGATAGTAGGCCATCACGCTAGTTCTAACACAGGTTCAGCGCAATCTTCGGCGCCGGATTCGGGACGCGAGCATGCTTGTACAATGCTCCGAAACGGTTGTCAGGCGCTGGAGACGCGAGTAACGGCGGCTCCGCATAAAGGAATGGCTTGGGACTGAATCGGATCGACCTGCTGATTATCGCGCTCTACCTGGCGGGAATCACGCTGTTCGGGCTGCGGTTTCGGAAGCGGCAGCGAACGATGCGCGACTACTTCCTCGCCGACCGCGACATTCCCTGGTGGGCGATTGCGTTGTCGATTGTGGCGGCCGAGACCAGCACGCTGACCATCATCAGTATTCCCGGCCTCGCCTACGATTCGAATTTCACTTTTCTACAAGTTGTGATGGGGTACGTGATTGGGCGCGTCATTATTAGTCTTGTCCTGCTGCCGCAGTATTTTCGCGGCGAACTGTATACGGCTTATCAGCTGATTGAGCGGCGCTTTGGTCCGGAGCTGCGCACGGTGACGGCGGGCCTGTTTCTGCTGACGCGGGCGGCGGCGGAGGGAGTGCGCGTGTATGCCGTGTCGATTGTGGTCTCGATTGCGTTGGGCACGGGGCAGGTTGCTTCGATCGCGATCATCACGCTGCTGACTTTGATCTATACGTTTGAGGGTGGGCTGGCGGCGGTGATCTGGACCGATGTGGTGCAGACCTTTATTTATGTCGGCGGAACGCTGCTGGGCATGATTACGATTCTGCATCTCGTGCCGGGCGGATGGACGTCGGTCGAGGCGATTGCGGGCGGGTTGCACAAGTTTCAGGTGTTCGATCTTTCTCTTTTCAATTCGGCAGTCTCGTCGCACTGGCCGCATTTGGATCTTGTGAAACCGTACACCCTGTGGGCGGGGATTATTGGCGGCGCAATCTTCACGATGGCCAGCCACGGTACCGACCAGCTCATCGTGCAGAGATTGCTGGCGGCGCGGAATCAGCGGCAGTCAACGCTGGCGCTGGTGTCGAGTGGATTGGCTGTTTTTTTTCAGTTTGGATTGTTTCTTTTGGTGGGCGTGATGCTGTTCGCCTACTACCAGGTTCCGTCGGCGGCGTTTGGGCGGGCGGATAGGATTTATCCGACGTTCATTGTGAGCCGGATGCCGCACGGAATTGCGGGGCTGCTGATCGCGGCGATTCTGGCTGCCGCGATGTCGAACTTGAGTGCAGCGCTGAACTCGCTGGCATCGAGCTCGATTATGGATTTCTATCTTCGGTTTCGCCCCGTTTCTCGTCCGGCGTTGAGCGAAGTGGGACGGCTTTGGCTGGCGCGGCTGGCGACAGTCGGGTGGGGGCTCGTGCTGTTCGGGCTAGCGGTTTTGGCGCTGCATCGGGCGGGGCGCGTGGTGGAAGTGGGGCTGCAAATCGCGTCGGTTGCTTATGGGGCGTTGCTTGGAGTGTTTCTGCTGGGCGTGCTGACCAAGCGCGCGACCCAGCGTGGGGCGATCGTCGGCATGATTTGCGGACTGGCGACCGAACTTTACTTGTGGCTCGGTTCCCGTGTGGCTTGGACCTGGTGGGTGCTCATTGGGATGTCCGTGACCTTTGGAATTGGCTACGCGGTGAGCTTGGCCTTTTCACCCGCGGCAGAACCTTGAACCACAGGAGGGCACAGAGGAACACGGGGGAAGCCAGCACGATGCCCAGGCTTACTCTGCGTTCTCCGCAAATATCGCCGGTTAGAATGTTTTTTTCGAACGATCGCTCGAGATTATGGATATGCAGGCACCGAACAATCATTCCCGCCCGGAACTGGCACGCGACCTTCAGTTGTCGCATGCCGGGGCAGTGGTGGTGGGGACGATCATCGGAAGCGGGATTTTTCTGGTTCCATCCGAGATGATGCAGGCGGTGGGGTCGGCTCGACTTGTGTATCTCGCCTGGATGGTTGGAGGCCTGCTCTCTTTTTTCGGTGCGCTTACCTATGCCGAACTGGGCGCTATGAAGCCGCAGGCCGGTGGCGAGTATGTGTACGTTCGCGACGCCTACGGGCCGCTGGCGGGATTTCTATATTCTTGGACTTGGTTTCTGATCGCTAAACCCGCTTCGATTGCGACTGTCACTATCGGGCTGGTGCGGATCCTAGAGACATTTCCGATCTTCTCTTTCTTCTCGCGTGCCTGCTTCTCGCATCCATTCACGATTACCTACGGGCAACTGGTGGCGATTGCCGCCACCCTCCTGATTTCGTGGCTTAACTATATTGGCGTGCGCCGGGCGGGAGAATTTCAGTTTCTGTTCACGCTGCTGAAGGTGGCGATCATCCTCGGAATCGTCTTGGTGGGCTTTTCCTATCGCGGAGGAACCTGGGCGAATTTCGCGACCGAGTTTACTGGGGCAAAAGGCGGCGTGGCTGGATTTTTCGCAGCGCTGGTGGCTGCGCTGTGGGCTTACGACGGCTGGAACGATCTGACCATGGTGGCTGGGGAGATACGGAATCCGCAGCGCAATATTCCGCTCGCGCTGATCTGGGGTGTGGCGACGGTGGGTGCACTCTATATTCTGGTGAACGCAGCGGTGCAATACGTGCTGCCGGCGGCAGCGATCGCGGGCTCGGAACGTCCCGCGTCGGACGCGGTGGCGCTGGTGCTTGGGCATGCGGGCGCCAGCCTGGTGTCGGCGGGCATGGCGCTTTCGATGCTGGTGACTTTGAACGGCACCATCATGAGCGGAGCGCGCGTGCCGTTCGCGGCGGCGCGCGATGGATATTTTTTCCAGGCGATTGCCGAGGTTCATCCGCGCTTCCACACGCCATCGGTGGCGATTGTGGCGCAGTGCGGGCTGGCAGTCGTTCTGCTGCTGCTGGGCGGCAGTTTCCGGCAATTCTTTTCGCTGGCGATTTTCGCGGAGTGGATGTTCTACATGATCGCGGGCAGCACGCTTTTCGTTTTCCGCCGCCGTGAGCCGCGCGCCGAGCGGCCTTATCGTGTGTGGGGATATCCGGTGGTTCCAGCGTTGTTTGTGCTCGTTTCCGCGGCCCTTCTTTACTACACGTTCACCGATAATCTGAGGAGCTCAGCTGGCGGATGCCTGGCAATTCTGGCGGGTGTTCCGGTGTTCTACTTTTTTGCGCGGCGCCGGTCGGTGACACCAAAGTAATCGTCCTTTGGTCTGAATACATTACGGGTGGTTACCAAAGGACAGGCGCAAGCGACACGTTTACCCCCCGCCCATTCTCCCCTAAGGTGAAGACTCCAACCCCGAGCGCTCTCCCCAGCTTCGGGCCCCCATTTTTGGAGTCATGGAATGCCTACGTACGATGGCGGTTTTCAACTCGGCCTGCTACCGGAAAAGAAGTGGAACTGGCGGACTTTCGCAACCAGCTACGGATTGCTTACGGCCCTGATTCTACTTATGGGGATCGTCGGGATCATGGCGCAAGATACTCTGCTCCCCAGTGTCAATTATCACGTTACCGAGTTGATACCGCGTCCGTCGCTGAGGCCGGAGCCGCTGCCCAAGCCGAAGCCGCTGCCGGTCCATGCGAAGTTGCTGCCCCCACCGCCCGTGGTCGAGTCGCCGAAGCTGATCGTGCCGCGCGAGATCCGCGCGCCCAAGCCGCAGCCGCAGGAAATTGAGCCGCCCAAGGTAGCGATGAACAACTTCGCGCCGGCGGTGCTGAAGCAGACGAGTGGAGCGCGTCCGGTGCTGATTCATACCGGGGACTTCGCAGGGAAGCTCGGTGGCGCCGACGGTGAATGCTCCGATTGAGAAGGTGCAGACGGGCGGATTCGGCGATCCCAATGGCCTGAAGCCAAGTGACAACGGCAAGCCCAACGGCAAGCTGATCGCATCCGCGGCCGGTTCGTTTGACATGCCGGTGGGACCGGGACAAGGCAACGGCTCGGGTGGCGCGAAAGGGATTAAGGGAACGGTGGCGAGCGCCGACTTTGGCACTGGCGTGGCAACTGCGGGACAAGGAGACGGGCGCAGGAGCGGCCGCGGCAATGCGGGAGTGCAGACCTCAGGCTTTGGCTCGCAGGAGGTCGCGCAGAACACGCCGCACATTCAGCGCGTGGATAGCGGTCCACCGCCGACGTCGGTCGAGATCACGTACAAGCCGAACCCGGTTTATACGGATGAAGCTAGAAATCTGAAACTGGAGGGCGAAGTCCTGCTCGAAGTGGAGTTCGCGGCCAACGGCCAGTTACATGTTACTCGCGTGGTGAAGGGTCTGGGCCATGGACTCGATGAGGCCGCCGTGGCGGCCGCTAACAAGATGCGGTTCAAGCCGGCTACGCGAAGCGGGCAGGCAATCGATTCGGCGGCAATTGTGCACGTGGTATTTCAACTGGCATATTGAAACTTTGGAGATAAAGAGTTATGCGGAAAGTTATGAGCAACATCAGCAATATGAAATGGATGATTTTGGCTCTGCTAGCGATGACCATGACGGCAGCAGCCCAGCAATCGGTGTCCGTGCCTCAGAACCCACAGCCGACTCCAGCGACGCAACCGGGACAGGCAGTGGCGCAGCCGGGCCAGGCGCAGACTAACCTCGCGCCGCCGACCACCATGGATCAAGTTGTCGACCGCGTGATCCTGCGCGAGAAGGACCTGATCAAGTTCTTGTCGCCGCGCACTCCAATCGTGGAAACCTATCTGCAGAATCTGACCCAGGATCCGCAACTGGGGCCGATTCCGCAGGACGATCATTACTTTCTAGGACGCATGGACCTGAGCGAATCGATCGACCGGAGCGACTACCTACAGGACAAAGAAGCAAAGACGAAGGCATGGAGAAGCATCTTCTGGGCGAGTTTACGAAGAAGTTCAAATTCCAGTACCAGCCGCTGGGCTTTTCGTGGATGATCTTCGTCGACCGCAACGACTTCGACCGGCAGCACTACGATTTCCACTATGCGCGACGCGAGTTCCTGGGCGACGTGCGCTGCCTGGTATTTGACCTCACGCCGAAGAAAGACGCTGGCCGCGGGCGCTTCCTCGGCCGCATCTGGGTTGAGGATCAGGACTTCAATATTGTGCGGCTGAACGGCACTTACGCGCACCCTTCTCGGAACACTTATTACTTCCACATGGACAGTTGGCGGTTGAACCTGATTCCTGGTTATTGGGTGCCAGCTTATATCTACAGCGAGGAAGGCGACTTCACGGCGGGAGCCAAGAACAAGATCGCGTTCAAGGCGCAGACTCGCATGTGGGGATATAACCTGAAGACAGGAACGGCAAACGACGAACTTACCAGCATTCGCGTGGACAGCGTGAAAGACGATACGCCGGCTGCACAGGATGCTACTCCGCTGGCCGCCGAGCGTGAATGGCAACAGCAGGCGGAAGACAACGTGGTCGAACGGCTGGAACGCGCCGGACTGCTGGCGCCAGAAGGCGACGTCGACAAGATTCTGCAAACTGTGGTGAACAACCTCGAGATCACGAATAACATCGAACTGCCCCGGCCAGTCCGGACGCGGGTGCTCACGACTTCTCCGCTGGAAACGTTCAGCGTCGGCAACACGATTGTGGTGAGCCGCGGGCTGATCGACGTGCTTCCCGACGAGGGCAGCCTGGCCATGGTGCTTGCGCACGAACTGGCACACATCGTTCTGGGACACAACCTGGGCAGCCAGTACGCGTTCAATGACCGCATGCTGTTCTCCGATGAGGGAACTTACCAGAACCTGGGGTTCAAACACATTCCCGAAGAGGAAGCGGCCGCCGACAAGAAGGCCATCGAGATGCTGAAGGCCTCTCCATACGCGCAGAAACTGGAGACGGCTGGGCTTTTCATCAAGGCCCTCCAGCAGCGCGCTCCACAGCTCAGCGCTCTGCTGCAAGCCCACCTCGGCAACAACATCACGGAGAACGGGACGGTGACGCGCATGGCGGCACTGGCCTCCTCGGCTCCGGCTCTGGATTGGAACAAGCTGGACCAAATCGCCGCGTTGCCTCTGGGTGGACGCGTCAAGCTGAATCCGTGGGACGACAAAGTGGAGATCGTAAAGGCGCAGCCGGTCGCGATCACTTCGGCGCGAGACAAGATGCCGTTCGAGGTGACGCCGTTCTTTCCGCGGCTTTCGCGGTACAGCGCGGCTCCGGCTACCACTACGGCAGCGCCAACCACGACGGCAAACGCCGTCGACGCCAGCCCCACGCCGACCAACTGAGCCGGCTACCAAGTTGATAGAAGCGCAGGCCGGGACCGGAAGAAATTCCGGGCTCCCGGCCTGTGTCTATTCGGGGCAACGCGCAGGCTGGGTCTCTGAGCGCGCGAATTTGCACTTCAAGCGTTGTGGTCTCCCAGGTCTCAAAATCGAGACCTGGGGCACCCTCTCTGGATACAAAAACACGCGGTCAGCGACCTAGAAGTGTTTTCTCAGGTCGCTGAAGCGACCTACCACCAGCAGTCGCTGCGATGCTGGGGCGGGCGCGACTTCCTCGTGCTCGAGAATCCATGTGTTGTCGTGGGGGATGAAGACGGCGTGCAGACCTGCGGCCAGGGCGGGGTTGATGTCGGACTTGGGGCTGTTGCCAACCATCCAAGTAGTGTCCGCTGGGAGGGCGTACTTGGCGAGGGCGGAGCGGTAAGTAGATTCGTCCTTCTCGGCGACGATCTCGATGGCCGAAAAATATTCTTTCAATCCTGAGCGCTCGACTTTTCCGGACTGCTCGGCGGGGTTTCCTTTGGTCATCATGATCATGTGGTGGCGCTCGCCAAGATACTGCAGAGTCTCAGGCACATCAGGGAGAACTTCGATGGGATGATCGGCGATCTGATGGGCAAAGCTGCGAATGCGTTCGTGCAACTCGGGCGTGACCGGGTCGACGGAGAGCTTCTCGAAAGTCTCAACCAGCGAATGCGCGAAGCTGTGCAGGCCGTAGCCGTGCTTGACGATGAACTCTCGTTCCACGTCGTTCAGCACTAACCGGACCATCTCGGGTGAGTATTCGCGATGGTTCAGGAACGAAATGAACTTCGCAATCGCCCGTTCGAAATAGATGTTGTTTTCCCAGAGCGTGTCATCGGCATCGATGAGCAGAGCCTGAGCGCCATTTTCCCCACGCATATATTTATGATAACGGCTCCGGACCGGATTGGCGGATTTGATAGACTAGTGTTCATATGCAGAATGGTCGTATTAAAACCTTTTTAGCGCACTTCTTAATGCACTGCGGGCCAGTTTTATTTTGTGTTGTCCTGGTGTCAACTCTCGGCGCAGCAGAACAGAAGAAAACTCGGGCGATGACGGGTTCGGCGGCGGGCGGCGCCTCGGCGAACTTGAAGGTCGCGCCTGACTTGGAGCAACGCGTGGCCAGGTTCCGGCGCGTCCAAATGCCCTTCCGGACGGCGGGTCTCAGCGCTCGGGAGCTGCAGTTGGTTCGCAAGCTGGTGGAAGCCTGTGGCTATCTGGAAAGCATTTACTGGCGGCAGAGCGATCCCGAGGGCCTGACGCTGTACCAGTCGCTGGCCTCCAGCCGGAACCGGCGCGATTTGGAACTGCGGAGCTATTTGTGGATTAACGCTTCGCGCTTCGATCTGATCGACGACAATAAGCCGTTTGTCGGGACCGAGGTTATGCCGCCGGGACAAGGGTTCTATCCTGCGACCCTGACGCGCGATCAGGTGGAGCAGTACGTCAGGCAGCATCCCGAGCAGAAGGCGGCAATCTACGATCAGTTCACGATCGTGCGCTGGCACCTGGGAAAACTGGAGGCCGTTCCCTACCGGATTTTTTTCCGCGCTTATCTGGAGCCGGCGGCAAAAGCTCTGCGGGCGGCGGCCGAACTCAGTGACGATGCTGCCTTCGCGAAGTTCCTTCGCTTGCGGGCCGATGCGCTGCTCAGCGACGATTACTTCCCGAGCGATCTGGCATGGCTGGAGTTGAAGAATCCAAAATTCGACATCATCTTTGCTCCCTATGAAACTTACATGGACGGATTGCTGGGCGTGAAAAGTTCGTACGGCGCGGCGGTGATGGTGCGCAATGAGCGCGAGAGCAAGAAGCTGGAGCTGTTCCAAAACTATGTGCCGCAGATTCAGGACGCGCTGCCGCTGGCCGCGGAAGATCGGCCATCGAAACGTGGTCTGGAATCGCCGATGGAAGTGATGGACGCTCCATTTCGAGCGGGAGATATGACGCACGGGTACCAGGCGGTGGCCGACAATCTGCCGAACGATCCTCGAGTGCATGAGCAGAAGGGGAGCAAGAAACTTTTCTTCAAGAATTTCATGGACGCGCGGGTGAACTACATCATCTTGCCGCTCGCACGCAACTGATGGAGCCGGAACAAGCTGCTCAAGTTTCGAGCGAGGGTTATCTGCTGGGCACGATCATGCACGAGATCTGTCACGGACTGGGTCCGGCGTTTGCGCGTAAGTCTTCGATCAATCGCGTCAGATAAACCGGCAGGTAAAGTCGATATCCGGGAGGCCATCGGCCCGGCCTATAGCGGCCTGGAAGAAGCGAAAGCCGATGTGGCGGGCATGTTCGCCTTGAATGGCTGGTGGATCACGACGCGCTTCCGAAAGAAAAGCTGGAGGAATCTTACGCGTCGTATGTGGGCGACCTGTTTCGCGCCGTACGCTTTGGAACGGCGGAGGCGCACGGTCAAGCGGAGATGGCGGAATTCAACTATCTCTCTGAGCGCGGCGCGATTCGGCGCAACGCCGGCGGCAAGTACGCGATCGACTACGAGAAGATGCCGGGCGCGCTGGCCGATCTGACGAAGGAGTTGCTGGAGATCGAGGCCACGGGCGACCGCGCGCGGGCGGAGAACTGGCTCAAGAAGTACGGCACGATGCCAGAGGAATTGAGGGCGTCGCTGAAAGCGGCTGCGGATGTTCCGGTGGATGTTGATCCGGTGTTCTCGTTTGCGGAGAAGGTGCAGTAGGAGAGCTGCGAGCTACGAGCCTCGGGCTTCGAGCTATCTAACGATCATCCGGCTGCACGGCCTCTCTCCAATCACGAACCAATTTTTCCGTAGCTATTCTGGCGGGCGAACAGCAAAACAAAACGCGCATCTTTGCCGGTAAATGGGATGTAGATGTAAAACTGGTCGTTACGGATCGTGTATTTCTGCAGGACGTCGACTTTCTCGCCCGAGAAGAATCGAGTCAGGTAGTCACATTCCAGATTCTTCGTGCACTTGAAATAAGACGGAGCATAGACATGGTTTTGCTGGTCCCAGCCGAAATCTTCAACTTGGTAAAAGGCAAGCTTGTCTGCGAACCTGCCGGAATAGATCACGGTCAGTTCGGGCAAGTCGCTGCGTTGACTCTGGAGAAATTTTCGAATTTCAATAATCCGCTTGTAATCTTCAGATTTACCTGAAGCCAACAACCGGCTGGTCTCCTCCAGAAGGCTGCTGTTAGCCTTGAGCACGTCGTCGGCTTGTGCTCGAACAACTCCCAAGTACCTTTCTTTAGACAAGTAAGTACCAACGAAAATGAGACATACCAACGCCGCAGCAACTACGAAAAATGCCACAGTCCATTTTCTCAATACGCCGCGATGAGAATCGATTTTGAGCTCGCTGATCTTGGCATCAGCAATCAGGCTAATGTTGGTGGCCACATTCAGTAGAACCAGAATTGCCGCGACCCCTATAAGTCCGGCAAAAAGAGCACCCAGAAATGATGTAGTGGTTTCCCTGAAAGGGTCGATTTGCAGGCCCACGCACAACACCAGTACTAAAACACCCAGCAGGAAAAGCGATGTCACCAGAGTGAGTAGAGATAGCGTTGTCTTGGCGATCTGGGCCTTGGTCCCCAGTTGCATATGCGGAGTTCCTCCTTTGAGGAATCACCCGCAATTGTAACGCGGAAGATGGGGTTGCCTGCTCGAAGCTCGCGGCTCGTAGCTCGCAGCCTTCTTACACCCACTCCACTTTCGGCGTCTGCGGAATGATGCCTGCCTTGTGGCCCATGTCGAGCAGGCGCTTCACGGCTTCGCGGCCGTCGTCGCCGTAGTCGAGGGTGCGCTCGTTTACGTACATTCCGACGAATTTATCGGCGAGCTGGGTATCGAGATCGCGGGCGAATTGCATGGCGTAGCTGAGCGCCTCTTCGCGATGGTCGATGGCGTACTGGATGCTCTCGCGCAGCGCCTGGGTGACGCTAGCCATCGTTTCCGGGCCGAGCGAGCGGCGAATGGCGTTTCCGCCGAGCGGCAGCGGCAAGCCGGTCACTTTCTGCCACCATCTGCCGAGATCGATGACGCGGTGCAGTCCAGATTTGTCGTAGGTGAGCTGGCCTTCGTGGATGATGAGGCCGGCTTCGTGTTTCCCTTCGAGAATCTGCGGGATGATCTGATCGAAGGGGACGACTTCCACCTCGATGCCGGGCGCAAACAGTTCGAGTGCCAGGTACGCGGTGGTCAGCTTGCCGGGCACCGCAATTTTCTTGCCCTTGATATCGTCCGGCGTAAAGGGACGGGTGGAGACGAGCATGGGACCATAGCCGTCACCTACGCTGCCGCCGCACGACATCAGCGCATATTTTTCCTGAATGTAGGGATAGGCGTGGAAGGAAATCGCAGTCACGTCATACACGCCGTCGCCTTCTTGCGCCTGACGGTTCAGGGTCTCGATGTCGCAAAGGGTATGTTTGAACTTCAGTCCGGGAACGCGAACTTTGCTCGTCGCCAAGCCGTAGAACATGAACGCATCGTCGGAGTCCGGGCTGTGGGCCACGGAGATCTCACGCACTGAAGAGGGTACTGTACTCATAAGATCTAATAGTCCTGTTGTACACCTTGGTGCCAAAGCTCCCAGTCGTCACAACCGAGGGGCGATGCTCCACCCAAAAAGTCTCGTTCACTTCAAGCCTTGTCCGCTCACACTGTCAGTTCAAAGCTGCTCAGAACTCCGTTGGTGCCAGCGAGCGGCGACGGCGGCGGCCATCAGTATCTTGATGACTTCCGCAAAGACGAACCAGTAGAGACCAAACCTGATGGCCAGGGAAACGGAGTGCGTGAGGACGGCTAACCAACTGAGTCCACCGGCGAAGAGCACCACTTCCGCAACCATAGCGGAAAACGCGGCCCAAACGAAGCGGCGTGAGCTGTGTTCATAGATATAGCCAGCGATGAAGGCCACGAGCGGATAGGCGATCAGGAATCCACCGGTGGGGCCTAGCAGATAGGCGATGCCGGCGCCCATGCTGAATACGGGCAGTCCGAATGCGCCTTCGGCAAGATAGAGCGTGAGCGCGGCGAAACCGCGACGTGAGCCGAGTAGCAAGCCCACGGCCAGAACTCCGAAGTTTTGCAGCGTCAACGGAACTGGCGTAAAGGGCAAGGGCACGGTCACACGCGCACACAGGGCAACGAAAAGGCTGGCGGTGATGACGATGGCCGCCTGTTTCGCCCATTCCCTTCTCCAGTCCATTCCCCGATCGATTTCCCCGCCTATGGACTGGGTCTTTTGGCCAAGAACTCCGGTAGCTATCCTTGACATGACGTTCCTTTCTTTTCCTTTTCGTGGATCAAGTCTGCTTCGTGGATCAAATCTGCGAATCAAGCTCTTGGTGGCGAATCAGGCCTTAGGCGGCGAATGATCAAGGCCGTCGAGCTCCGCTTTGTGGGCCGCCAAGCTCTTCATTTGCCGCCGGACCCGCATAAAGATAGTAAGCGCAACCGACACCACGACCGCCGTACTCACTCCTAGTATGAGAAACCACCAGAGCATCCGCACAACCTACCTAGGATAGCAGATGGCCACGACGAAGATGTGCATAGGACAGCGAGGAAGCACGCTCGCTGCGATCAGCTTTTCTTCGTCGGCTTGGCCAGCGCTTTGCGGCGACTCTCCACATTCTTCGAGACGCGTTCCAGACGCTTGCGGGCGAGCTTCGACCCCGTGGCAACCTTCTCAATATTCGCGTACGCCTCGGGATTGTTCATCTTTTCCCGGATTTCCTTGAGGAAGGGATGCACCTTGGCGAAGATGAAAAACAGTTCGCCGCTGCTGGCGAGGAACAGCTCTTCGGAGAGGGCGCCGTGCACTACCAGCGATGCGGCCATCTCCCAATAGCTGCCTACTTGGCGAAGCCAGGCGTTTTCCTGGCTGTCCAACGAATTGACAACCTTCAGGACGTCGTCGGCGCTCTGCGGCCAGAATGCCGCCCCAAACCAGTTTCTTGCCTTGCGCATCTCCGCCTCGCGGCGGAGGTCGTAGAGTTGCAGAATCAGTTGTGCATCGTGCGGGGTTGCTTTTTTTGCCATATTTTCGCCTCGTTGATTTGTTCCCTTCTGCTTTGAAAATAAAACGTCGCTGAACTTTCCTGTTAAGGGCCGGATCTTCGTCAGGCTTTTGAAACCTCTGCGGTTGCGCCTTCAACGGCGCGCTCGTAATCGCATTCTTTATTCGGACACGCAATCACCGTCCCGTCTTTGCGAATTCGTTCCACCAGAAATTCATGCCCGCAATCCGGACACTTCTCGGGGACGGGCTTTGCCGCGGAGGTGAACTTGCACTTCGGATAATTTCCGCAGCCGTAAAAAGTGTTGCCCTTGCGCGCGCGTTTCTCGACCAGCTCGCCTTCCTTGCATAACGGGCACTTCACGCCGATGAAATTCTGCTTCACAAACTTGCACTCGGGATATCCGCTGCACGACGTGAACTCGCCATAACGGCCGTGCCGCAGGATCAGGTTGCGTTTGCACAATGGGCAAGTCTCATCGAGCGGGATATCGGGCACTTTCTTGCCCTGGTCGAGCCGCCGCGTGGTCTTGCAATCGGGATAGCCGGTGCAGGCCATGAACTGGCCGAAGCGCCCGCGCTTCAGAACCATGACGCGGCCGCAATTTTCGCAGTATTCCTCTTGCGCCGTCTCCTGCAAATCGGCTGAGTCGAGGTCCGGCAAGTTGATGGGATTCTCCTTGGTGAACTTGCAGGTGTCGGGATTTTCCTTGTCGTAGGTGCTGCAGGCGTAGAACGAACCGTGCTTGCCCCACTTGATAACCAGCGGCGCGCCGCAGAGTTCACACTTTTCATCCGTCGGCTTCTCCATGCGCTTGATGTTTTCCATGTGCTTCTCGGCGTATCGGAGATCCTTGGAAAACTTGTGATAAAACTCGGTGAGCGCTTCGTTCCCTGTCTGCTTGCCTTCTTCAATCTCGTCGAGTTCTTCTTCCAGGCGCGCGGTGTATTGGAAGTCGAAAATATCCTTGAAGTTCTCGACCAGCAGATCGGTGACGACCAGGCCAATTTCGGTGGGGACGAACTTGCCTCCGACTTTCTGCGCGTACATCCTCTCCTGGATGGTGCTGAGAATGGTGGCGTAGGTGGAAGGCCGGCCGATGCCGCGCTCTTCTAGCTCCTTCACCAGCGACGCTTCGTTGAAGCGCGGAGGCGGCTCAGTAAAATGCTGCTCCGGAAGCAGAGACTTCAGCGTCAGCTTCTGCCCGGCTTCGAGCGGCGGGAGCTTGTGCTTCAGTTCCTCGTCTTCCTCGTCCTTGCTGTCTTTGGACTCTTCATAGACCTTGAGGAAGCCGTCGAACTTCGGGACTGAGCCAGTGACGCGGAACTGGTAGACATCGCTTCCGGACTTGGCATCAATTTCGACGGTCGTCTGGTCGAATACGGCGGGGTTCATCTGCGAGGCGACGAAACGCTGCCAGATCAGTTTGTAAACTTTGAATTCGTCTTCATGCAAATATTTCTTGACCTGGTCGGGGTGGCGCGCCGCCGAAGTCGGGCGAATGGCTTCGTGCGCGGCTTGCGCTTCTTTCTTCTCCTTATATGTATTCGGCGAATCGGGCAAATAATTGACGCCATATTCCCTGCCGATATACTCGCGAACCTCCGTGATCGCCTCGGCCGACACGCGGGTCGAATCGGTTCGCATGTAGGTGATCAGGCCGACGAGCCCCTCATCGCCGAGTTCGACGCCTTCGTAGAGGCGCTGCGCGATCATCATGGTGCGCTTCACGCTGAAGCGCAGCTTGCGCGAGGAATCCTGCTGCAACTTGCTGGTGGTAAACGGCGGAGTGGCATTGCGCCGGCGCTCCTTCTTCTCCGCTGAACGAACAACCCAGGCGGCCTTTTCGAGCACCTGGCGGATCTTCTCCGCTTCCTCGCCATTGGTGATTTCGATTTTCTCTTCGCCCTTGCCGAGAAAGCGGGCGGCAAACGCAGGCGGCTTAGCGGCAACGAGATTGGCATCGATCGTCCAGTATTCTTTTTTCTCGAAGGCTTTGATTTCGCGTTCGCGATCGACGATCAGGCGGAGCGCGACGGTTTGCACCCGTCCGGCGGAAAGGCCGCGGCGGACTTTGTCCCATAGAAGAGGAGAGACCTGGTAGCCCACGAGGCGATCGAGCACGCGGCGGGTCTGCTGCGCGTCGACCAGATTACGGTCGATGTCGCGGGGATGCTCGAAGGCGGCCTTGACGGCGCGCTGCGTGATTTCGTTAAAGGTCACGCGGCGGATGCGTGCGCCGTCGCCGATGTCGTCCGTCTTTGTTTTCTTGGCGGTCTTCTTCCCCTTCTTTTTCTTGCCTGATTGTTCGCCGAGTTCATCGGCGAGATGGGCAGCGATGGCTTCGCCCTCGCGATCCGGGTCAGGCGCAAGGTAGATGCGGTCGGCCGAGAGCGCGAGCTTCTTCAGCTTGGCCAGGATCTTCTCTTTGCCGGGGATGACGACGTATTCGGTATCGAAATGGTTTTCGACGTCGACACCCAGGCTGCTTTTGGGCAGGTCTTTCACGTGGCCGAAAGAAGCATCGACCGTGAATCCCTTGCCCAGATACTTCTGGATAGTTTTCGCCTTAGCCGGCGATTCGACGATGACTAGACCTTTGGACAATGTTTCCTCAGTTTCGCGGTAATGGAATTGAAGCTAGCACGAATTGACGGAATGCAACAACCCGCTCTCAGTTATCAGTTATCAGTTTTCAGTTAACAACCTTCACCTTCCGCATCAGGGACGACAAACATTCGCTTGACCTCAACTGCCTGTGTCGCAAGCCTCTCGTAGTCCGAATTGTTCAAATAATCGAGATCGTGGGCAAGCAGAAGTTGGTACTCAAGTTCGCTTGCCGATCCCATCGCAATCTGCAGAAACCGGGCCAACTCTACATTTCCCTTTTTACAGCAGCCCTCGGCGATATTCATTCCTACGGACGCGGAGGCTCGTCGCATCTGGCTTATCAGACCATGGATTTCTTCCCGCGGGAAAGTCTTGCTGGCAGAGTAGATATCGAGGGTCAGTTTGTGCGCCTTTTCCCAGACAAGAAGACTACGGAGACTTTGCACGAGCCCTCCGGTTCAACTGAAAACTGACAACTGATGACTGACGACTAGAAGCTCTTCACAAAATTTTTCCCCGGCAACTGCCTTATCTTGCCGTTCAGTTCCAACTCGAATAGAGCGGCGAATATTTCGGAGGCTGAAATTTCGTTTTCCAGCAATTCGACCAACTCATCGATGTGCGTGGATTCATCGGCCTTCAACAACTTGAGGATCTTTTTTTCGTGGGGCGAGGTTACCTCGTCCGGGAATAGAGATGCGGTTTCTGGCTCGGCGGATTCATTCGGCTGCATGGCACTGAGCGCCGCCTGCACGTCCGAGGGAAGCTCCTCCCACACGTCTTCCCACGTGGCTACCAGTTTCGCGCCCTGTTTGATCAGCGTGTTTGGACCCCAGGAATTTTTGTTGGTCACATTGCCGGGAACGGCGTAAACATCGCGGTTTTGTTCGAGGGCAAGGCGCGACGTGATGCGCGTGCCGCTGTACTCCGCGGCTTCGACGACCAGCACGCCGGCAGACATGCCGCTGATGATGCGGTTGCGGATGGGAAAATTTTGCGGGGCCGGATGAGTGCCGACCGGGAACTCGGAGATCAGTGCGCCGCCGAGGGCCACAATCTGTTCGGCGAGCCGCGAGTTTTCTTTCGGATACATGACGTCGATTCCGGTGCCGAGGACGGCCACGGTTTTTCCCTTGGCGGCGACGGCGCCGCGATGCGACGAGGTATCGATGCCGCGCGCTAATCCACTGATAATCACCAGGCCGCGGGCCGCGAGGTCGGTGGAGAGGCGTTCGGCCATGCCGCTGCCGTAGGGCGTGGGATGCCGCGTTCCCACCATGGCGATGCCCGGCTGCGCCAGCACTTCAACGCTTCCTTTCACGAACAAGACAATCGGCGGGTCGTAAATCTCTTTCAGCCGCAACGGGTATTCGGGATCGCTGAGCGAAATAATTCTGGCGCCCGCCTCGGCCGCGTTCGCGCATTCCAGTTGCGCCAGTTCGAGCGACTTTCCCGTCGCGATCGATTGCGCGGAAACGGCCCGCATTCCAGTGGCTTCGAGTTCGGTCAGGCTGGCATGGAAAACGCGCTCGGCGGTGCCATAGTGTTCGATCAGTTTCTTGATGCGCGTGGGACCCAATCCTGTCGTCAGCGCGAGCGCGAGCCAGTAGGTAGCCTGGTAAGAAGCGGGATTGGATGCGGCAATGGCGACATTCGACATATTGCGTGACCCTCGTGCGGCGGAAGACCCTGGGATGCGAGCTTCGAGCCACGAGCTTCGAGCGAACAGGTTGCCCTTCAGTTTCCAGCTTGTAGCTCGCGGCTCGCAGCTTTTGCTAGGCAATTCAGCATTAGCCGCTATTCAAAACGCTGTCAAGGATGGTGCGCACATCACTTTTGGTATATTCGTAACGTGATGAGCCGGTTAAAGATCTCGGCCATTTCCTACCTGAATACGGCGCCTCTCATGTGGGATTTTGAGCATGCCGAGCCAGGCGCGAACATCGATATTGATTTTGATATTTCCTACACCATACCCTCGGCCTGCGCCGAGGCTTTGCGCGCGGGAACGGCCGACATTGGCATCATTCCGGCTGCGGCTTATGCGACGGTGCCCGATCTCGTCATTATCCCAGACGTGGCGATTGCGGCACGACGGGCAGTGCGGTCAATATTGCTGGTGAGCAAAGTGCCCGTCGAACAGTGGACAACGCAGGTGCGTACGGTTGCGCTCGACACTTCTTCGATGACGTCGGTTGCGCTGGCTCAGATTCTGTTTGCGAAATGGCTGGGCGGAGCGCGCGACTATAAACCGATGGCTCCGGATCTCGATGCGATGCTCGGCGCTTGCGACGCGGCGCTGCTCATCGGAGACCCGGCGCTGCAGGTCGACCGCACGCGCTATTCCACCCTGGACCTCGCTGAGGAGTGGGTGGCACGCACGGGAAAGTCATTCGTCTTCGCCTTCTGGGCCATTCGCAGACAAGCGCTTGCCGGACGAAATGAGCGAGCGATTGCGGAGGTCTTCAAGAAGTCGCGCGATCACGGCCTGTCGCCGAAAAAACTTGAGGCCATCGCCCAGGAGTGGGCTCCGCGCCTCGGCCTCACGCTCGAGGTCGTTCGCGTCTACCTGACGCACAACATCCATTATTATCTCGACCCACCGTGCCTGGACGGACTTAGGCTTTACTACCGCCTGGGCTCGGAAATTGGAGTCCTTCCGCCGGTTGCCGACGCCGGCATTTGCCGTGAGGTCCACTGTGACGTTCGGGGGAACCTCCACCTGCAGCTTTCCGACACCAACCGAAGCAGTCACGTGATAGACGCCACTGGTGAAGGGCACGCGTCGAAGGTCGACGGTCATGGCTCCGACTCCGAGTCGGTATGTCGCATTTGGCTGCGTTAGCGACGTCGGCTGCCAGACGCGCTGGCCGATGCCACCGGTCATGGGCACACCGGTCAGCGCCACGATCCCGAGGAAGATGCCCGCCAGGAGGATGATGAAGCTGATCGCTCCGAGCGCGAGGACCGCGAGAACCCGCGTGAACGAGATCCGGCTAACGGGACGGCGCAGTGAAAGCACCAGCAGGACCACGAGGAGCCCGAGCCAGAGCAGACCAATGCCGCTGCCCAGACGCGGTCCTCCCCACCACACCGAGGTGAACAGCAGTCCGATGCACAGGGCGCCGAGAAGCAGCGCGACCGTGAGCAGGGCGGAATGCGACGTGTCGTCAGCGTCGAGCTGCACGCCGTCCTCGGTATCAACGCGAGCCTCGGAAGAGCGCGGGACGATGGCCCACATCGCCAGGTAAATCGCCGCCCCCAGTCCCCAGAGGAACGAGAGCACGACGAAGATGACCCGCACGATGCTTACGTCGATGTCGAAGCGGTCGGATAGACCGCCCGCGACGCCGGCGATGACCTTCTTCGTCGAACTGCGCCGGAGGGGCCGAGGGTCACCGGCGGTCAGTGGATCCGGTTCAGGCTGCTCCTCGGCAATGGGCTGTTCATCGATGATGGTCATAGGTTCACTGTGCCCCACAGGTTGCCTCCGGGCAATCAGGTGCAACCCCGAGAACCCCTGTGATCCTCAGGGTTTGCCCTCATGTCACGACGCTGGCAGACATGGCAGGCTTTGGACATCACACAGATCTCGCACCCATCACGCCACCGGCGGACCGAGCTGCAATCCCCCGAGGCTCCGCGCAGGGGCCACGGCCGACCCGAGCGTCCTTTCCGCAGGGAGAGCGAGGATGCGATCCTCGGCGGCGTGTGCGGCGGCATCGCTCGGCGGCTTCGGCGTTCCGACGCGGCTGATCCGATTCCTCGCCGCGATCTGCGTGCTGTTCGGGGGTCTCGGTCTGGTCATCTACACCGCCCTTTGGATCTGCATCCTTCGTCGCGACGAGACCGAGTCCATCGCCTCGCGGATCGTCTCACGCAAGCGCGAGACCCAGCTCCTGCTCGTGTGCGGCACCGGCGTCATCGCGCTCCTGATCGCAGCCGACGCGGTCGGACTCGCGCAAGGTTCCAATGGCCTCTCATGGGTGCTCGGCCGATTCTCCTGGGCGGTCAGTCTGAGCTGCGTCGGGCTCTTCGGTGTCTGGCGGGGCGCGTCGCTCGACGAGAAGCTGCACCTTCAGGAGCTGCTCAACTCGGCGCCGATCATCGGAGCCGACAAGCTGAGGGGCTGGAAGCAGACCGTCGCGCGCGCCGCTGCAGGCGTCGCGCTTGTCGTGGTCGGCTTCGCCACGGTGTCGAAGGGCGGCGTCGGGGCGCTATGGAGCCGTGCACACGCTCCTTGGCGCTCTCGTCCTCATGTTCGGATTCTTCGTGCTCTTCGCACCGTGGTGGTTGCGGACGGTTCGTGAGCTGACGAGCGAGCGTCGGGACCGCGTGCGTGCCGAGGAGCGCGCCGACATGGCCGCGCACCTGCATGATTCCGTCCTCCAGACCCTGTCGCTCATCCAGCGTTCGTCGGACAGCCCCGCGGAGGTCGCGCGTCTCGCTCGGATCCAGGAGCGGGACCTGCGATCCTGGCTGTTCGACCCCGTCGCGTTCGCGCGCCGTTCGGGGGCGCCCGAGCAGCTGACGGAGCAGATCGATCAGATCGTCCGCGACGTCGAGGAGAGCTACAGCGTGCCCGTCGAGTCCGTCGTCGTGGGAGATGTGCCCCTGGACGATGCCGTCTCTGCGCTCGCTGCAGCCGGCAAGGAGGCCATCGTCAACGCGGCGAAGTGGTCCGGGGCCTCGGTCATCTCGAGCTATGTCGAAGTCGAGGACGATCGGATCTCGATGTTCGTGCGAGACCGCGGGTGCGGATTCGATCCCGCATCGGTCCCTGCCGATCGCCATGGCATCTCGAAATCGATAGTCGAGCGGATGGAGCGATTCGGGGGAGCCTCCTCGATTCGAAGCTCACCGGACTCGGGCACGGAAGTCACGCTCACGCTTCCCTGGCAGCCTCGCGCAGCATGACCGATCGGGCCTCGCCCCGTGTGTTCCTCGTCGACGATCATGAGTTGATCCGAGCGGGGATCCGCGCGGAACTGAAAGACAAGGTGACAGTCGTCGGCGAGGCGGACGAAGTGGAGGCCGCGATCGAGCTGATCCTCGAGCGCCTGCCCGACGTTGTGCTGCTCGATGTGCACATCCCGGGCGGCGGGGGGCAGGCGGTACTCGAGGCGGTGAGCAGGCAGAATCAGAACGTCCGGTTCCTCGCCCTCTCGGTCTCGGATGCAGCTGAGGACGTCATCGCGGTCATCCGGGCGGGTGCTCGGGGATACGTCACCAAGAACATCTCAGGGGATGAGCTCGTCGAGGCCATCCATCGCGTGGCCGAGGGAGATGCGGTGTTCTCGCGCCATCTTGCTGGCTTCGTGCTCGACGCGTTTACCGGCAGGACTATCGACGACTCCTCGTCACGCGAGACCGCTGACCCTGAACTTGACCAGTTGACTCCGAGGGAGCGCGAGGTGCTGCGCCTTATCGCGCGGGGCTACGCGTACAAGGAGGTCGCCACCGAGCTCGGGATCTCGATCAAGACCGTCGAGAGCCATGTGTCTGCCGTCCTGCGCAAGCTACAACTCTCCAATCGCCACCAGCTGACGAACTGGGCATCGCAGCGCAGGCTGCTCTGAGCCCCGGCACTACCCAGAGCCTTCGTCGATCCTCCGTCTGCGGCCCGGTCCTCTGGCTGGTCCCGGGCGAGCCGGAATACATATATGCAAGCCTTATGGTCGCCACAGTCTGGGATTACGACCCGGGTCCATGCTGAATCCATGACGAACGACAACGAAATGGGTTCCGGAGGAGCGGGCGACTTCAGCCTCGGTGACCTCCACAATCTCCACAACCTCCACGATCCGAGCGTCTGGACGGGCACGGGGATCTGGCATTCGGACCAGAGCGACGACGACGCGGGCCGGTTCGACGCCCACTTCGAGCGCCCACCGGTGCCATCGCACAGTCGTCGCTCGCACCGGAGGCCGTTGGCGGCCGCACTTGCCTTCGTCCTCCTCGCGGCCGTCACGGGCGTCGGCCTCGACTCCGCGTGGAACGATCTGCATCCGGGAACCGCAAAGGCCCAGTCATCCTCCGGGTTCCACTTCCGCTTCTCCGACCCCGGCTTCCAGCTCCCCACGGGACAAGGGTTCTCGTTCGGCCAGCTGCCGACGAGCTCGGCCGCTTCGGCTGGCAACGGCGTCACCACCGCGAGCGGAAGCCCTGCTGATGTGAGCGCGATCGCCGCCAAGGTCGACGCCGCCCTCGTCGACATCAACTCAACCTTCAACTACCAGGGAGAATCCGGTGCCGGCACCGGGATCGTCCTCACGTCGTCGGGCCTGGTCGTCACCAACAACCACGTGATCAACGGAGCGACGACCATCAGCGTGACCGACGTGGGGAACGGGCGGACCTACGCGGCGACGGTGGTCGGGTACGACGACAGCGCCGACATTGCTGTGCTCCAGCTGGCCGACGCCACCGGTCTGAAGACAGCGAGGATCGGCAACTCGTCGCGCACAACCATCGGCGAGCCGATCGTGGCGATCGGGAACGCGGGCGGCACGGGTGGCACCCCCTCGAGCGCCGGCGGCTCGATCACCGCCCTCGATCAGACGATCTCGGCCAGCGACTCCCTGGACAACACGACCGAGTCCCTGAACCACCTCATCGGTGTGAACGCCGACGTGGTGCCCGGAGACTCCGGAGGATCCCTCGTCACGAGCTCGGGCAGGGTCATCGGCATCGACGTCGCCGGATCCACTTCTTCGGCCTCGTTCTCGTACTCGGGAGCGCCGTCACGTGGAAGCACCGGCACCGACGCATACGCGATCCCGATCAACGACGCGATGTCGATAGTCAGGCAGATCGAGTCCGGGACGAGCACCTCGACGATCCACGTTGGCAATGCGGGATTCCTGGGCGTGATGGTGTCCACCAGCAGCAGCGCCCGCGTGATGGTCGTCGGCGTGGTCGGCGGCGGAGCGGCCAGTCAGGCGGGGCTCAAGGCAGGCGACGTGATCACCTCGATCGACGGACATCAGGTCACCTCCCCGTCCGGGCTCGCCAGGCTCCTTGTGCCGCTGCACCCCGGGGACACCGTGACGATCGGATGGACCAGCATCACGGGCCAGCCTTCAGTGACGACGGCGGTGCTGGGATCCGGACCGCCCGCATAGGCCGCTGTGCCTGCGCCGGCCCGGGAGTAGGGGACAATGGACCCATGGACCTTGCGCTGCAGCGGGTGTCGATCCACGGGCATGAGGTGGGATTCCGAATGGGCGGCGATGGACCTGCGGTCCTGCTCATCCACGGCATCGCCGGCAGCTCCGAGACCTGGCGTGATGTCATGCCCGCGCTCTCGGAGCACTGCACGGTCATCGCTCCCGACCTGATCGGCCACGGGCAATCCGCGAAACCGCCCGGCGATTACTCGCTCGGGGCGCAGGCAAGCACCTTGCGGGACCTGCTCGCGTTGCTCGGAGTCGAGCGGGCCACGGTCATCGGGCACTCCTTCGGCGGCGGCGTGGCGCTCCAGATGGCGTACCAGTACCCGCACTGCTGCGAACGCCTCGTACTCGTCGACAGCGGCGGCCTCGGGCGGGAGGTGAGCTGGATGCTCCGGCTCGCCACCCTGCCAGGAAGTGAGTACGTCATGCCGGTGCTGTTCCCCGCCTTCGCTCGCGAGGCTGGCAACAGCGTGAGCCGGTTCCTCGGCAGCCTCGGCCTCCGAAACGAGCATGTCGCCGAGCTGTGGAGCGCCTACGCATCGCTCACCGAGGCGGCGAGTCGGCAGTCGTTCCTCAGGACGGTCCGATCGGTGATGGATCCCGGTGGTCAGAGCGTGAACGCGATGGACCGCCTCTACCTGGGCGCGCACGTCCCGACCCTCATCGTGTGGGGCGAGGATGACGCGATCATCCCGGTGGCGCATGCCTATGCGGCGCACCAGGCGATCCGGTCGAGTCGCCTCGAGATCATCGAGAACGCCGGTCACTTTCCGCACGTCGAAGCGCCCACGCGGTTCGTTGCCGCCGTCGTCGACTTCATCCAGACGACGCAGCCCGCGGACCTCGGGACCGAGGACCTCCGCCAGCTCCTCCGCGATGGAGCCTCGGGCATCGAGGAGGATCGGGGTTCGCAGTGAGCGAGGGGTGACGGCGCGAACGGCATCTCCCCCGTGGGCATCGAGCGACTCACCCGATGTCCGCAACGCTTGACACTGGGATCGGCGTTCACTAGGAATGCCCGCGGGGGAGCACAACATGGGCATCGCGTGACGCCTTCGGCAGGCAGCCGACACGTCACGAATGTCACTTGAGCTCTAGGAGACGGCGTGCCAGTTGAGGCCTCCGGGCAGCGACACCAGTCGGCGCTCCCCCGCCTGCTCCCCGCCCTCGACCGCACACCGGACCGATGGCCCTGGAGCCTGCTGCCCGCGCCGGCGCGCCATCACCGATTGCCGTCCCTCTTTCGCGAAGCCGCCGAGCCGCGATGCGAACAGGATCCACCCGACCACGATGCAAGGAGACCGATGACTGCGATCAACGCGACGATCGATGCCGAGCCGTACCCGTGGCCGTACGACGGGGTGATCGATCCGGCGCGCACAGCCCTCATCAACATCGACTGGCAGTTCGACTTCTGCGCGCCAGGAGGTTACGTCGACACGATGGGCTACGACCTGAGCCTCGTGCGTGTCGGACTCGAACCAACCCAGCGGGTCCTGGCAGCAGCCCGGAAGGCTGGGTGGATGGTCCTGCACACCCGTGAGGGGCACCGGCCCGACCTGCAAGACCTCCCGGCGAACAAGCTCTGGCGATCTCGCAGGATCGGCGCTGGCATCGGTGACCCCGGGCCCAATGGCCGCATCCTCACCCGCGGGGAGCCCGGGTGGGAGATCGTCCCCGAGGTCGCCCCGATCGACGGCGAGGTCATCATCGACAAGCCCGGCAAAGGCTCCTTCTACGCGACCGACCTCGACATGGTGCTTCGGCTCCGGGGCATCACGCACATCGTGCTCACGGGCATCACCACGGACGTCTGCGTGCACACCACCATGCGCGA
>CAVRNL010000103.1:0-4047 GCA_963722485.1 uncultured Acidobacteriaceae bacterium | reverse complement strand
CCATGGCCGCTTTGAGCAGACGCCATGGCACCCAGGAGCGCGCAAAGGGCCAGCAAGATCGGCAATCTAGCAATAGTAAGGAAGAGAGTGCAGCATGAATGCTTCGATTTCATCGACGTAATCTCCTTGAGAACCAGCACCTTCACCGGAGGAGGACTGCCATCCGTTGCTAGCGGTATGCGACTCGCCCAGGAATCCGTGCTCCCCTGCTGCAGAACGTTGTGCCGGTTGAGATGACTGCCAATAGTAGGAAGACGCTGTGAAGCCGTTATTAAAGGAACGTTAATAATTTTTCAGACTCTGTTTTCTGCTACATTTTGCCTCTACCCTAGTGCTTCAGTGTTTTTGCTTAGCGGAAACCGACTGGTTTTTCCATGAAACTGCTGGTTGTCGAAGATGAACGGCGAATGCTGGAGTTGCTGCGCCAAGGTTTGAGTGAAGAAGGGCACACGGTCTCGTGCGCGGTGGATGGCAGCGAAGGATTGCAAATGGTCCGCGATCACGACTTCGATGTGGTCATCCTTGACGTGATGATGCCCAAGATAGACGGATTCGAGCTGGCGCGGCGCATGCGCACCGAAAACAACGTGACACCAGTGCTGATGCTCACCGCCCGAGATGCGGTACCAGACGTCGTGCATGGCCTGGATCTGGGCGCCGACGACTACATGACCAAGCCATTCTCATTCAGCGAACTCCTGTTACGGATTCGCGCTGTAAATCGGTGGGCGGCGGCTCCGGCGAGAGCGCACTTGCAGGTCGCTGGTCTGCTGTTGAATCCCGGCACGCGAGAGGTGTATCGCGATGGGACGCGCCTAAGTCTGACGCGCTCCGAATACCAGTTATTGGAGCGGCTCATGCGCGATGCCGGGCAGGTGGTGACGAGGGAAATACTGATTGCGTCTTCCGGGCGTGAAATGGGGAGCAATACGCTGGAAGCCTTTGTGCGGTTGCTGCGCAATAAAGTTGATTGTGCTGATAACGGTAAACACTGGCGAAAGCTGATTCACACCGTGCGGGGCGTCGGATACGTGATTAGTGCGGACTGGCAATCATGAAAAAACTCTCCATTCGCCTTCGGCTCACGTTGTGGTACCTGGCCATCTTCGCTGCTGCCCAGGTTTTGTTCGGGGTTGCCATGTGGCTGGTCCTGCGACAAGACCTCTACAGCATCGCCGACGGCGCCCTCACCGCCCAGATTGAGGATGTGACCCATTTCCTAAAGTCGCAGAAGAAGAAGAATATGAACGTACTCAAGCTTCGGGAGGAGGCATCCGAGGCGTACGTTGGGGAGCACTCTGGCGACTTCTTGCAAATTTACGATGAGGATGGAAACTGGATTTTCAGGGCACCTTTGCTGGAACGAACTGGATTTCCACCAGTAGCGGCAGATCTGATCAAGAAACCTGCGCTTCAAGATTTCGAACTAGGAAACAAGCCACTTCGCTTCCTCACGCAGCAAATTGAAGTCAACGGTCGCGCCTACGCGGTGCAGGCCGGTCTGCCCACCGATCAGACCATTGCCACGCTAGCGCTGTTTCGGCGTTATCTCCTGATGCTGGCGCCGCTGTCGCTGCTTGCAGCAGCCTCCGGAGGCTACTGGCTCAGCGGCAAGGCCTTGTCTCCGGTCGATGCCATCACGCGGATGGCAAGAACCATCGGCGGCGGCAACCTGGGCGACCGGCTGGAAAAACTTACTACGGGCGATGAACTCCAGCGATTGTCGGACACATTGAATGAGATGTTGGCGCGCATTGAAGACGCCTTTCTCCGCGTCACCCAGTTCACCGCGGATGCGTCGCATGAACTGCGCACGCCCATCTCGCTCATTCGCGCTGAGGCGGAAATTTCTCTCCGGAAGTCGAGAGGAGACGCGGAATATCGCGAAGCTTTACGCCACATCTTGCTGGAGGCGGAAAGAACTACGTCTTTGATTGAAGAGTTGTTATCGCTCGCCCGTGCTGATTCCGGTCGTGAAAACCTGCATCTGACAGCGCTCGACCTGCGTTCAGCCGTCACGGAAACCGCGGCCGAATGGCGTCAACTGGTGGAGTCCCGCAATCTGCAGTTTACGCAAGCGATCGCGGATTGCGAACTTCCAGTCCTGGCGGACCGAAGGGCTATACAAAGACTGCTGGCCATCCTCCTCGATAACGCCGTCAAGTACACGCCGGCGCCCGGAGCCGTCGACCTGCGTCTGGAAACCCGAAATGGCAACGCGGTCATTAGCGTGCGCGATACGGGAATTGGAATCTCCGAACAAGATCGGAGCAAGATCTTTGAACGTTTTTATCGCGTGGACAAGGCCAGAAGCCGTGAGCTTGGCGGAGCCGGCATTGGGCTCGCCATTGCCGACTGGATTGTGCAGCAGCACCGCGGATCGATCGCCGTTCAAAGCTCGATTGGCAACGGATCAACCTTTCTCGTCGAGCTTCCTCTGCAACCAGCGGCGGTTCTTAATCCGCCACTGTCAGGAACGTTCACGGACTACGCCGACAGCTCGCCGGAGAAGCTCCGCGGTTGATTCGTGAGCTGTGAGCCTTGCGCGGAAACCTCTTCACAAACCGCTACCCGCTACCGTAGCTCGCAACTTTTTGCTGGGCAACATGAAATCAGCCTGTTATTCAAATTCCGAGGGTTCAATGAAACGTCGCAATCTATCTATAACTTGTTTGTTTCTTCTCATCACTCTTTCCGCTGCCGCGCAGACCGTGTCCCACACTTCCAAGAGTGCGGATGCTGAACTGAAATTTGTGGTTTACGTCAGCCGTCACGGCGTTCGTTCTCCTACCGGAAAGGCGGAAAAATATAGTTCCTACTCCCTCGCCCCATGGCCAACGTGGGATGTTGCTCCCGGTTATCTCACTGCACATGGCTATCATCTGATGGAGATATTTGGCGCCTACGACCGAATGAAGCTGGCAAGCCAAGGCTTGCTAAGCGCAACCGGATGCGACGATGCCGCTCACATTACGATCCACGCAGATTCTGACCAACGCACTCGCGAAACTGGCAAAGCGCTCGCCGCAGGGCTGTTTCCTGGATGCACGATCAAAGTGCAAAATCTGCCCGAAGGCGACAACGATCCCCTCTTCCATTCCATCGCGGCAGGAGTGGGAAAGCCTGACCCGGCTTTGGCTGCGGCTGCAATTTCTGGACGAATTGGAGGCGATCCAAACAACCTTACCAATGCCTATCGCACTCAGATTGCCGCGCTCGATAAGATTCTCGCTACCTGTGGCACGGGCGCCGCTCCGGAAACAAAACGAACTTCTCTTTTCGACATACCCGCAAAACTTGCTCCGGGCGATGACGATGGGTTGACGAAATTGAAAGGCCCGTTAAACACCGCATCCACGATTACTGAGAACTTTCTATTGGAATATACGCAAGGCATGGATGCCTCCAACGTCGCATGGGGCTGCGTGGACGCCGACAAACTGCGCTCACTGATGGACCTGCACACCGTGGCCGAGGACTTTGCGGGCCGCACAAAAGCGATTGCCCGGATGCAAGTCTCCAATCTTCTCGACTACGTCCGCCGGGCCATGGAACAGTCGGTCACCGGCAAGCCGATTTCCGGTGCTCCAGGCACGCCCGCCGATCGCGCCCTCTTCCTGATTGGACATGACACCAACCTGACCAATATCGCTGGCCTGTTGGATCTGACCTGGATTATGGACGGACGCAGGGACGATACTCCGCCTGGAGGAGGGCTGATCTTCGAACTTTGGAGGACACCCGCCACCGGAACTTATTCAGTGCGGATCTACTACTCTGCTCAAACCCTGGAACAAATGAGGTCAGCTTCCAAGCTAACATTGGAAGACCCTCCGCAGCGTGTGCCTGTCTTCCTTCCTGATTGCAGTGCGGAAGATTTTTCCTGCCCTTGGCCGTCGTTCGCAAAGACGCTGAATCAGGCAATCGATCCGCTTTACGTGAGTTCCCGGTAGGGGAGTTGAGATTCTGCGCCTGATACTGCGCTCTTTCAGACTCGTGACGGAATCATCGTCCGAAATGCTGATGGAGTGAGCGCTGGTACCGAGA
>CAVRNL010000102.1:0-27989 GCA_963722485.1 uncultured Acidobacteriaceae bacterium | reverse complement strand
GGCCCAGTCTCGACTTGCTTTCAGTGGCCATTAGCGTTGTGAAGGGTTCCTTTAATAAGCCCCTGCACTATTAAAGGATATGGCATTATGTCTTAATAAGCAAGGACCCTCGATTTCTCTCGCCGGCGACCTGACCTCCTCTCAATGGTTCTTGGAATGCCGTTGCGGAATAGTCCGGGATGGTACATCTGGAACCGCGAGCTGTTGTTGTGATTGAACCGTTCCAGGTGTTCCCGGTGCTACCTGCCGTTCGTTTGCAAACCACGTGCCCAACGCGAAACCAAGTGCCAGCCCCCCGTTTCCGGGTCGCCAATTGCAAACTTCCTCGTTGGTAGCTTTTCCGCCTCATAGATCTCCTTTGGGAACCTCTGAGGCGGCATGAATGGCTGAATGCAGATTAGACCAGCCATCCTCGCCTGTCGAGGCCGCCCGCGTCACCGTTGAGGCGGATTAGCTCGCCAGCTGCCTTTGCAGAAACTCATCGAGAGCGGACGCCCGGAAGCGCCAGAGCTTGCCGATCTGGATTCCGGAGATTCTCTTCTCGCGGGCCATACGCTGCAGAGTTTTGGGATGGATCTTGAGCAGGGATGCGGCTTCATCGCTGTCGAGCAAGCGCTCGAATTCGAGCACCTTCGGAGCAGGATCGCCGCCGGGATTGCGATTCACTGTTGACATGGCGTGTGCTCATGGTTTGAACCTTGACATCGAGGCAGACGAGATCACCGTTCTGCTGGGCGGCAGCGGTTCAGGAAAGAGCACACTCTTGCGGCAAATTCTTGGTCGCGATCATCCGAAATCGGGCAGCATCTCGATCAAAGGCACAGACATCACTACCTGTTCACAGGCGGATTTGAAGACACTCCGACGGTGTCGGTTGGGGTGGCCTTTCAGAGCGCCGCTTTGTTCAATTCACTATCGCTGGAAGACAACGTCGCGCTCACCTTGCGGGAGCACACTGCACTCGCTCCTTCAATCATCGACCTGATCGTTTGGATGAAGTTGGCGGTGGTGGGCCTGGCGGATTTCGGCAAACTGCACCCGCAGGAGCTCTCAGGAGGCATGAAGAAGCGCGGCGGTTGCCCGGGCCCTTGCTATGGATCCCGAGATCTTAGTGTTGGACGAACCCTCGGCAGGTCTCGACCCGATCGTTGCGGCTGAACTGGACGAACTCATCCTGTTTCTCAAGGAGATTTTCAGATCAGCGCTCTTGTTGTCACCCATGAGCTCGATAGTGCTTTCCGCATTGCCGACCGGATCGCGATGCTGTTCGATGGAAGGCTCCTCGCAGTCGGCACAAAAGACGAAACACGCGCAAACCAGCATCCACGCGTGAGGCAGTTCCTTGACCGTGTGCCGGGGAGGCCCGGTGCATATGCCGGCATTGGCCTCCTATCTGGAACGTGGAGCCAAATTGTTGCGCATTGGTCTGGTGGCGCAAGTGCTTAACCAACAAAAGCCGATGTTTGTCCCGGACCTGCCGCTGGCAATTGGAACACCCCGACATGGCTCCTTTTGCAGCCGAAGTTGCCGGACGAAGCACCTATTACTTCCCAGTATCGACGGCGCAAAAACGCTACGGAATTCTGTCAACGCCAAAGTTGCAGGGCCAGCAATTTGCCCCCGAAAATGTCGAGATGCTCAGTGCCCTGGCTTCCCACGTTGCGGTCGCGCTGAGTGCGCCCTGGCAGAGATCACGCGGAGCGGTATCAACGTGAGCTTGCCAGCGAGCGCGACCGCCTCCGCCTGGTGCTCGAAGTCAATAATCATGTGGCCAAATTGGATATTGACGATGTCCTTCGCTCGGCCTCGGCATCGATCCGTTGATATTTTGGCTGTGATTCCGTTACTTTCTGGGTGCTCAACGAGGAAACTGGCCAGCTTCAGAAAATGTTGCAGGACTTTCCTGACGGGAAGGGACAGATGACTGCGGTTGCCTCCGCTGACCTGAGCGCCGCCGAGTTGGATTTTGAGAAGCTGCGTCAGCGCAAGGCGGAAATCTGGTTGCTTGAGGACTTTAACAAACTGCCTGCCGCTCTTCGAGAACCCTTGAAGGCCGAATCGATAAAGTCCTTAGCTTTCGCTTGCCTGGCTACCGAAAATAGGCCATTGGGTGTGCTGTCGATGGCTAGTCGCAAGATCAGCTCTTCAAGGCGGCGGTTTCAGCCGCCTTGATTCTTAGCCCGCGCCAAAGGCTGCCCTCATGCTGGCACTGCCCGTTATCAAGGGCGGCATACGCTCGAAAGATCGTTTGGTCTCAACAGGTTGCGCTAAGGGCCCATGGCAAAACAGCTGCAAGGATGACCATAGCCAGTGCTTTGAGGCTGCTTTCGGATCTAAGAGGTGCCCATCATGCTACGTGTCCAAACGCAAGAATTAGACGGTGCTTTGATTTGCTGGCCCGAAGGCCGATTCACCGGCAAGGGAGCTGAGGAAGTCCGTACGCTCGTCACGCGCTGCGATAGCAAACTGGAATTGGTTGTCGATCTTACGGACGTGATGTTTATCGACGCCATCGGGGAAGAGGTCCTCTTCTGTTTGCCAAGAGGCTAGGACCCCAGTTCGTTTCCGAGACTTCGTATTTCCCGGGACGTTTGCGAACGGCTTCAGCTCCCGTTTATTGGCAAACGTAAGTCGAACATGCAAGTGCCGGGTAATTCGGACGGACAGGGGCATCGTCCTCGCCGCCGATGATCAAGCACACCTAACAAGCCATCGAGTACCGTGTCCGGCAATGCCCACGAGATTGAATGGAGAGCGCTGTCGGGCGTTATGCGCGTGACTACTTAAATCCTCCGCTCATCCGCGGATGGCTTCACCCCGAGTGCGAACTTATCTTCAGAGTGTCACCCCCAACAGGATATCCGATCATTCTCGGAGTGTGTTGAACGCTCACCACTACGGCGAGTGCCCGCATGAGGGCAGCGCCCGATCACCAGATTGGGCATTCTTCAGCATTCTTAGACGTCCGCACTTCTGAATCAAGAACTTGCAGTGAAGTTCAGGTTGGTACGGCACCTGCAATCCTGATTGACACGAGCGACAACGCGATTCGATCAAGTTTCAACGGTGCCGTCAGGCCTTAGCCCAAGTTCTAGGTAAAAGAATATGAAATCCAACCATCTCGCACTGCTTCTTACAATTACTTGTTTTTGCATTGCCGATCGGGTCGCTTGCTCAAGAAGCTCCGCTCGGCGAAACCGGGACTCCTCCGCTCACGTCGATGATGCTGTTTCGATTGCACTCGCAAACAATCGGCTCGTGAAGAACTCAGCGCTGGAAGCGCAAAAGTTTGATTTCCGAGTGAGCACTATCCGCAGCAAACGACTTCCGCAGTTTCAATTTACAGCTCTCGGTGGCGAACTGATGCATTCGTTCGACTTCACGTTTGACAAGGGTGTGTTCGGTACGTATCCGGGAGTTGGGCCGATCCCTGGGAACCAACAGCCAACATCCATTCGCCGGCACAGATTTACTACCTATCTCAACTGGCAACCTGGATCAACCCCTGTACCCAGCAGTACAAAATCGGCCTTGGCATTCACGCTACAGAGCTTGGACGCGACATCGCTAAAGAAGATGTGCGTGCCGAACGCCAAAGATCGCAGGCCGAGGTGCGGAGCGCGTACTTCGAACTTGTAGCGACCCAAGCGGCCGTCGAAGCAACGCGGGAAGGCGTGAAGACGCTGGAAGAGGCGCAGCGAATCACGAAGCACTACCTCTCGGAAAAGACAGTGCTCCGCGGAGATGCGTTGGAGGTTGATGCGCGTCTCGCAAAGAGCAGGTACGAGTTGTCGGTCGCAGAGAACGGGCAAGCGACCCAACATGAACATCTGAATCAGCTGCTTGGCCGCGATCTGGGCACTACGTTCCGTGTGAACTCTATGCCCGAGGAAGAGACAGACGTCTTTGACATCTTGTGGCCGCACGGGAGAGAGCATCGCAAGACCGACCTGAAGTCCGGCAAGCGCGGCTGAAGGAAAAACAAGCGGAATACGACCGGCGACTGGCCAAAGCCGAATACATCCCCGACTTGAGTTGTCGCCGTTAGATATCATGGACTCAAAACGTCAAAGTCCTTCCGACCAACGTTGCCACGGCAGGCTTTGCGTTGAGTTGGGAGCCGTTCGATTGGGGACGTCGCCACAACCACGTGTCAGAGAAATCGAACACCCGGACAGGCGCGCAACGGGGCACAAGAGACAGAAGCACAGATCGCGGTAGAAGTCGGGACAAAATACCACAAGTGGCAAGAATCAGCCATGCTGCTGAACGCCGCGCGAACCGGACACGAAGCCGCCGCAGAGCAGTTTCGTGTGACAAGCAACAGGTACAAAGAACAGGCCGCACTTATAAAAGACCTTCTGCAGGCCCAGGCTCGAAGCACCGAAACAGAATTTCAGTATCAGCAGGCGCTTTCTTCTTACTGGAGTGCCCTCGCGGACTTGCACCGCGCGATGGGAGAGGAATGAACGTGAAGAACACAGTCGGAATCGTCTTACTAGCGCTGGTCATGGCTGGCTGCAGCTCGAATAAGCCGCTTGAGCAACCCCCACAGGGCGTCCACGCCCAAGCAATTAGAGGGCATGCAGTCGTCAACGCCGACGGCTTGCGTTTCTCCGCCGTTGTCATGCCCGACTCAGAAGTTTCTTTGGCCTTCCGAATTCCTGGATATGTCATTTCGCTCAAGCAAGTTCGTGGGCAGGACGGCAGGATGCGCGACCTTGCCGAAGGCGATCAAGTCAGCCGAGGCGCTGTGCTCATGCGCATCCGATCGTCCGAATACGAAGACAAGGTGCGACAGGCGTCATCGCAGGCTGCGGCGGCCGAAGCTATCGCCCTGAGGGCAAAGCTCGACTTTGATCGCGCGACGCACTTGTATGACTCGCAGAGTATGACGAAACCGGATTTCGATGCGGCTCACGCACAATATGAGGCCAGCCAGGAGGAGGTGAAATCTGCCCGAGCTGCTACGAGCGAAGCGGAAATCGCTCTGCGCGATACTTCTCTGATCGCGCCTTTTGATGGCGACATCGTGAAGAAGTCACTAGAGATGGGCGCATTCGTCGGCCCTGGAGTTCCCGCATTCGCGCTCGCCAAGACCGACACAGTCAAAATCATAGTTGGCGTGCCCGACACGGTCGTCCGTTCGGTGAAGCTAGGCCAACCGGTTGAGGTTGGTATCGACGCATTTCCCGCGCGCACTTTTCATGCACGGATCAGCCGCATGTCATCGGCAGCGGACACGATTACTCGTAACTTCGAGGTCGAAGTCGCAATACCGAACCGCGATCACTTGCTGAAGGTGGGGATGATCGGCTCATTGCAACTGGCGAATGCAGAAGGCGAAAACCGAGCGTCCGGGCTGCTGGTTCCGCTTTCAGCAATCGTGCAAGCGAAAGACGGCAAATATGGCGTGTTCGTTGTTTCAAGCTCGAGTTCCGGAGAAGTAGCTCACCTCCACAGCGTGGAAATCGGCTCCGTCACTGGAACCGACATAACCGTACTCAATGGACTAACCCCAGGCGATCGCATCATCACCACTGGCGCCAATCTGCTTAAGGAAGGGCAGCCTGTCGAGGTCCTTCAATGAAAGCTGAGAATTCCAATAACACTCGTAACGTCTCACGATTCTTTGTCAACAACCGGCAGATTGCCTGGGTGGCATTGTTCGCAACTCTGGTCTGGGGCGTGTTCGGGTACATGAACATGCCCAAGCGGAAGGACCCCGACATCCCCGTGCGCATTGCGCTGGCCATCACCCCCTGGCCAGGTATCTCGGCAGACAAGGTCGAGCAACTGGTCACGCGCAAGGTCGAGCAAGCCGTGACTGGGAACAGCAAGGTGGACCGTGTGGAGTCCACCACCCAGGACAACATCTCGGTTGTGCAAGTCCGGCTGTTGGATAACATCAAGAACACCCAGCAGGAATTCCAGGACATTGGACAACGACTCAACCAGGTCACGGACCTTCCTGACGGCGCGGGACCTATCACCTGGATCAGCGACTTCGGGGACACGGCAGCGCTAATGCTGACCGTCGCCAGTCCGACAGTCCCGGACCTCGAAATCGAGTTGGGCGCCCGCGGGGTGCGCGATGCGATTGAGAAAGAGCGCCGAGGCGATACGAGCGGGCGAGCCACTGTTGTCTATTGTTACCCAGCATCAGTGTCGCCTGCGGTTATTGAGCGGCCCTTTGCGATTTTCGCTACTCAGGCGGAGCGAGACGGCGTTGCGCGAGATATTCGTCCGTTATCGGTCGGAAGCTGCACGGGGATGGATTTCGCGACTAGCAGGTCGGATGACCAACTTCGAGCTTATGGACGGCGGTTCATTGAGCAGAGGCTGCAAGAGTTTGACTTTCATCCCGACGCCTGGGGCCCGATCATTATTCGCGATCCCCAATCCACCAAGGAACGCATCGCGGAAATCGCCAACGACCGGTATTCCTATCGCCAACTGGATGACTTTACCGATCTGATCCAGCGCACGCTGCAACGTGTGCCGGAGGTAGCGAAGGTCCAGCGCGTGGGCGTTCTGCCCGAAGAGATCTATCTGGAGTACTCGGACGCGCGGCTGGCAGCGTTGAAATTGCAGCCCACCAAGATCAAAGACATCCTCAACGCGAGGAATGTGACGGCTCCAGGTGGAATCGTCCAAACCCAATCGCGAAATGTCCTGGTGGACGCGACCGCGGAGTTCAAAAGCACGAGGGATATTGGCAACGTGCTCCTGGCATCGTCGCCGAGTGGGGCGCCGCTTTACTTGCGCGATCTTGTCGACATATCGCGCGCATATCAGACACCAACCCGCTACTTGAACTACCTGACGTCACGCGAGCCGAACGGGACTTGGCATCGGAACCGTGCCATCACATTGGCCGTACAAATGCGATCGGGGGAGCAGATCTTCAAGTTTGGCGCGGCGGTGGACAAGGCTCTAGCCCATGTGCGCCCGCAACTGCCTGCCGACCTCATTGTGGCTCGCACCTCGGACCAGCCGAAGCAAGTGAAGGAACTTGTCAGTCTGTTGATGGACAGTCTCTATGAGGCCATTGTTCTCGTCGTGGTCGTCGCCCTGATCGGTTTCTGGGACTGGCGTGCCGCGATGCTGGTGGCTGCCTCCATTCCCCTGACGCTGACAATGACCTTCGGCATCATTCACGTTCTAGATATCGACATTCAACAAGTTTCTATCGCGACGTTGATCATCGCTCTCGGTTTGTTGGTAGATATGCCGGTTGTAGCAGGCGACGCAATCAAACGCGAGCTTGGCTCGGGCTCCCTGCGCGATCTCGCATCCTGGGTTGGGCCCACCAAACTGGCAAAGGCAATTGTGTTTGCCACCATCACGAACATCGTCGCCTATCTCCCGTTCCTGATGTTGACCGGCGACGTGTACTTCTTCCTGTATAGCCTTCCTGTTGTTATGACCTGCACGCTGGTCGCGTCCGTCATTGTTACGTTCACCTTCATCCCATTGATTGCGTACTACCTGATCAAGCCGCCGAAGCATCTGGAGCCGCCCATCTCGGAGCGACGACAGCACGGCTTCCCGGCACTCTACTATCGGGTGGGTGACTTCGCGCTCAGACACCGTTGGGGCACGTTTGCCGGCTCGCTCATCGTTCTTGTGCTGGGCGGAGTGTTTTTCCGAATACTGCATCCGCAGTATTTTCCCAAGGACCTGTCCTACCTTTCGTATGTGGATGTCTGGCTTCCGCCCGACGCCCCGCTGGGCGCGACGGACTCGGTTACACAACGAGCAGAAACTGTCATTCGGCAAGAGGCCGAACGATTTGGAAACGAACATCATCGAAAAGATGTTCTAAAGTCGCTGACCACCTTTGTCGGTGGCGGCGGTCCCAGATTCTGGTTCTCCGTCGACCCCGAGCGACAACAACTGAATTATGCGCAGATCCTCGTCGAGGTTGCGGACAAGCACTTTACCAACGAACTGGTTGGGCCGCTGCAGACGGCGCTGAGCCGCGACGTCCCGGGGGCCCGGGTCGATGTGCGGCAGCTCGAGACCGGCAAGCCGGTCGGCATTCCCATTTCTATTCGAATTTCAGGTCCCGAGATGGAAGTTCTGCATCGTCTCTCTGGCGATCTCCAGGCAATCTTTCGCGCCCAGCCCAATGCGACCCGGGTACGAGACGACTGGGGCGAACCTGCCATGAATGTCCGGCTGAAGGTTGACCCGGATCGAGCCAACCTTTCCGGGATCACGAACCTGGATATAGCTCTCTCCTCGGCCGCGGCGATGAGCGGATTACCTGTCTCAACTTACCGGGAGGCTGACAAACAAATCCCCATTGCCGTTCGTTTGCGGATGGAGGACCGTGCCGGACTGTCTGACGTTCAAAATGCGTACGTATACTCCTTGACCAGCAATCAGCGCGTACCTCTGAGGCAGGTATCAAACGTCACAACGGAGATGGCAGTATCGAAAATCAAGCGCCGCAATCAATTCCGGACGGTTACGGTATCCACGTTCCCGATCCCGGGTGTGTTGCCCTCTCAAGTCCTTATGCCGCTGCTGCCTAAAATTAAGGAGTTCCAGAAGAACTTGCCTCCGGGCTACTTTCTTGAGATCGGGGGCGAATACGACGAACAGCAGCTAGGGTTCAAGCAACTCAGTGTCGTGATGGCGATTTCCGTACTGCTGATCTACATTGCGTTGGTTGTGCAGTTCCGAAGCGCGGTCAAGCCCCTTCTCGTGTTTGCTGCTATCCCGTACGGAATGACAGGAGCTCTCGCGGGACTGGTGGTCATGGGACAACCCTTCGGATTTATGGGGTTCCTGGGAGTCGCGAGTCTGGTCGGCGTAATCGTCAGTCACGTCATCGTGCTCTTCGACTTCATCGAAGAAGCACACGAAAGAGGAGAGCCGTTGCGAGAAGCGCTGCTTGATGCCGGCATCGTGCGACTCAGACCGGTGATGATCACGGTCGGCGCGACTGTGCTTGGACTCGTACCACTCGCCATGCACGGTGGGCCGCTCTGGGAGCCCCTGTGCTATGCGCAAATCGGAGGCCTCACAATTGCAACGTTTGTCACGCTGCTCCTTGTCCCGGTGCTCTACTCGATCTTTGTGTTGGACCTAAAACTGATTCGCTGGGAAACAGAAGCTCCGGTAGAGTCTGAAGCACCCTTACACGCTGTACACGCCGACTAACTGCCGGCGCTGAAAGAGGCGGTGTCGCTTACAACCCCATCGAAAGCGGGTTAAACCAGGACGGCGGCCAGTCTTCAACGGAGAGGAGCGATCGCGAACGATGACTTTGCTGCAACAAGCTGGTGCCGCCGTTCTCCTCGTATCGATTACGCTATCTCTGCAGTGTGGCGGTGCCGCTGCGCTCATCCTTTGGATTAGAAGTATTCCAGAGAAATTCACGGAGTGCGGGTGTTTCACTGCGCCGCGCGTTATGCAAACGACGGTAGCGGTTATCGTTCTGCACGGAATCGTTATTCTGCTGTGGGCGAGTTGCTATCGCTGGCTTTGCCTTCCGTCTTGGGAATCAGCTTTCTACTTTTCGGCGAGCAGCTAGGCGACCGTTGGATATGGGGATGTGGTCCTTCCGTCGAAATGGCGTCTGTTGGGCCCGCTCGAAAGTATGGTCGGCATGCTGATGTCCGGAGTGTCCATTGGACTTCTGTTTGCGGCGGTCACTCATCTGGTCGACGGCGACTCACACTCTTGTCTGCCACTTCGCTCCGAACCCGTGACTGCACATCACATCGATTCCCGACAAAGGCGAAGCTGTTACTTCGGTCGGTCGCGGTCGAACGTCACACTCTGAGGACAGCCAGCAGTAGGCTTTCGATTCGATTGCGTGCCCGAAGTTAAGGCCGAAGGGCGCCAGTATCGCTCACGAATTTCTTGAATCCTGGACTCCACTCGTTTCAGTTCGGCAATAAGCGCAGCTGGTCGACTGCATTGTGATGCGGATACTCCCATGTTTTGAGAAAGCCGTCGGATGAGGTGCGGGTGACTTGATCCGTAACTGCGTGGGGAGAGCTGGGATCAAGTGCAGCGCACCCCTACTTCACCGACGGGCTTTGCGTGCGCACATAACTTTCTACAGTTAGCATGCAATGTGCCAATCGAGACCGAACGGTATGTCCCTGTAGCGTCACAATGTTTGCAATCTTTGTCCATCGAGCCTCTGCCCAGATTCAGGCACTGCCCTAGGCAGGGCATGCCTATAGGGGAGAGAAGTGCAGCGAACATACGGAAAATGGCTTGGTTGCAGGAACGATTGGATTGGCACGCCATCTGCACTGCTGGATCAATAGCTCTCATTCGGAGTAGTGTTGGTCAAACACGGCAAAGTCGGATAGGATTGCCACCTTTTAGGCTCAGCAGACGCAATGAACGTACTGGTTCTAAACTCGGGAAGTTCCACTCTGAAGTTTCAGGTGATTGCCACCGACCTGGAGCGGATCGGTCAAGATACAGACGACCGCATCTGCCGGGGTGATGTTGAGGGCATAGGAGGAGAGGCAATCATTCGCATCCAGTACCGCACCCAGCCGAAGCAGACTCTCACAGCGCCGTTGCGAGATGTGGCGGCTGCACTCGAATACCTGATTCGCTACATCGCTTCGGATCGATCGGGAATCTCTGAAATCAAGAGTGCGGCTGATGTAAATGCAGTAGGACACCGAGTGGTGCACGGCGGCGAGATGTTTAAGGATTCAGCCCTGATTGACGACTCGGTTTTGAAGGGACTTGAGGACTGCATCGATCTGGCCCCACTTCATAATCCAAACAACATCAAAGCTATCCGGGCAGCCCGCGAATTATTCGGCAAAGACATTCCCCAAGTAGCGGTGTTCGACACTTCCTTTCATCATTCGCTTCCCGAGCAGGCCTATCTGTATGCCATTCCGTATCATCTTTACCGGCGGCACCGCATCCGGCGGTACGGATTCCATGGTACCTCTCATCGCTACGTCGCTTTCCGCTATCGCGCAATGCAAGGACTGACGCGCGAACAAACCAACATCATCACGCTCCATTTAGGCAACGGCTGCTCGGCAGCCGCAATAAAAGGTGGATGTTCCATCGATACGTCGATGGGTCTAACGCCGCTTGAAGGTCTGGTCATGGGCACGCGCTCAGGGGACGTCGATCCCGCCGTGGTCAGCGCCATCGCCAGAAAAGAGGGGCTATCCGCCTTCGAGGTGGACAGGTTGCTCAACACGCAATCCGGCTTGCTCGGCATTTCTGGGCTCACGAATGACATGCGCGAATTGCAGGCGGAGTTGAAAGAGCATGAAGACCGCCGGGTCCGTTTGGGTATCGAAATCTTCTGTTATCGGGCGAGGAAATACATCGGCGCATATCTGGCTGCCATGGGCGGAGCTGACGCAGTTGTTTTCACTGGTGGCATCGGAGAAAATTCGCCGGACGTTCGTGCAAGAATTTGTGCGGGGATGGAGTGGGCAGGACTTTGTCTCGACCCGGCAAAGAATCAGGAGACGGTCGGTCGCGAAGGCAAGATATCAACGGAAGACTCCAAGTTGCTCGCATATGCTATCCCGACGGATGAGGAGCTCCTCATAGCCCGGGACACTGTGCGAGTTATCTTAGGCGTGCCGCACCCGTCATAAACGCTGCGACTGCCGCATAAACGCGCGCCAGAAGTTTCGTTGCGTGGGTCCTTCCATCAATGCCCACATTGAGGCACTGCCCTAGGCACAGGGCACGCCGAATCTAGGGGGCTCCTGGGAAATAAGCGAAATTAACGCTCTTAAGCGGACATCCCGATTGGCATTCCATCTGCTTTTCCCCATTGTCCAGGTACGTAAATCGACTGGAAATGGGGAGAGCTACATGGGAGCTGGTAACTCAGTTATTGAATGTGCGCTGATGGGGATAGAGCAGACGCACAAACCGAAGAAGGCGCGGAGCTGGAGAACTATCCTCAAGCAGGTGCGCAAAGGCGGTAGCGCGCCCAAACTACAGTCTCTCATTCAGTTCTCTCTCCGTTTTTTCGGAGCTCTGCTGGGCATAGGCCTACTAGGCTACTTGGTGTTTCGGACCGGCCCGGCGGTCGTTTGGAAACAAGCGCAGACAGTCGGCTGGGGCTTCGTCGTGATCATCATTCTGGGAGGGTTTTCTCAGTTGATCCAGACCTGGGCCTGGCGAAAGACATTTACGTGCGATATCAGCAGGCTCTCCTGGTCCCGCAGTCTCGGCACGCAGCTCGCTTCGGATGCGGCTGGACAACTTGGTATTGCTGGGAAGCTGGTGGGAGATATGCTGCGCGTATCTCTCGTCGATTCTGCAGTACCGCTGGCAAGTGGAATATCAGCCTGTGCGATTGACGGAGGACTGCACATTTTTACCGCCTCACTCGTCGCGGTATCGGGAATCACTGCCACTTTACTGTTTGCCCCAGTTTCTGGCAGGTGGCGAGCCCATGCGTTGCTGCTCGCTGTCGTACTCGTAGCAGTGGTAATCCTGGCGGCTGTGGCCGTCGCAAAGGGTTGGCGGTTGGCAGGGAACCTGGCCAGAGCGATCGGACGCTCGCCTCAGCTTCACGACTGGATCAGCGGCAAACAGCCGATCATTGATTCAGCCGAACACAACCTGCTCGCCTTTTATCACGAAGCGCCTTCCGCATTCTGGGCAAGCCTGATGCTCAATTTCCTCTGGCACGCGCTGGCAGTCTTGGAGGTGTTTGTCATCCTGCGGCTTATGGGAGTAAGTATCGCCATGGTCGGAGCGTTCGTAGTGGAGGGTCTGACCAAGGTGATCAACCTCGTGGGTGCGCTGAACCCGGGTAACCTCGGGACCTACGAAGGTGGGAATATGCTCATCGCAAAGATGTTCGGTGTGACGAGCACCGCAGGATTGACTCTGGCATTGTGCCGACGTGCGCGCACCGTCTTCTGGGCAGGGGTTGGAGCCTCGTGCATGATCGTGATGAAGAGAGGCAAGTTGGAGAGTCGCGGAATGAACACCGCTGGCGTTCTTAAGGGTTGAAGCCAGCAATTGGCCGACAATGGACTTGACGCTGGATCGATCTCCACACTCATGAGAACTTGTCTTCGTTCCTTCTTCGATTGGTACGCGTGTCGAGCGATCAAGTTAGAGTTGGCAGTCCCGACTATCTTCTGGCCGCAGGGAGAATGTCATGTCGATGAGGTTACAGCTTTTATGTGAAGCGCTGTCGAGCAAATTCAAAGTGCGCGAAGCTTGTTGTCTGCTCTTGCCAGCAGTGATTACGATCGGGCTCTCGGCCGAAGTTTCGCCGGCAGCATCCGATCTCCCAGCAAATCAGCAAGTCATCGCGTTCTTAACCGAGTCGATAGACTGGTATCGTCATCGCGCGATTGAGCGACAGATTGCAACTGAGCCAGGAGATCTTGTGTTCCTGGAAGACAATCGGCCAGTGGCGGCGCAGATTGTGCAACTATCGTTTGACTTCGCCAGAGCCGATGCGTCGGTTGCTTCGACGGCTGCGGCAGGTAAGCAGAAAGGAAGCACTGCCATCGCGACCGGCCCCCCGCCGGATCTGGCGCAATTTGTTCAGTTGGAGAACAAAGCCGAGTTGGGCGGACGCCAAGCCAACGAGGAAATCGAGGCAATCAAGAAGAAGCTCCAGACGGCGAGTGGTGCCGAGCGTCGTAAGTTGCAGGCCTCGCTGGATGCGACACAGAGCCGACTGGATGTCTTGCAGGCGGGATCAGCTACTCTTCGGCAGTTGGTCGAATTCATGCGGGCGTTTGCAGGTCGCGAGAACGGAGATTTGGCATCGAATATCGACGACCTTGCTCGAACAGTTCCCGACGTGAGCAGCCCGACGGCTCTAGTATCACAAACGCAAAATTCGGCCCCTTCTTTGCCTACTAAACCGGACGATTCTGGAGTCCTCGCCCTCAGCTCAGAGGTATCAGCGCTGGGAAGAAAACTCGCCCTGCTGGATGACGATATCCTCCGAACCGACAAGCTGAGGCAATCTTGCGATGATCTCCGCGCTCCGTTGCTTGCTTCCATGGTCAAACGCTTTCAGGCCAGCGCTGGCAACGATCTTCAGGCGAACGACCTCGGCGAACTGCAACAGCAAAAAGCTCGACTCGATGAGCTTGCAGCCTTGGTCAAGGCGCTCTCTCCGGCGATCGTGGCCTTGGACAAGCAAAGCGTATTGCTCGCAGCATACACATCGCACTTGAAAGGTTGGCGCGCCGCCGTAGTCACTGAAGATGAGAAAACATGGAAGAGCCTGATCTCACGGCTGGCCGGCGCTGCCGTGCTGATTGGTGTGCTTGTGATGATCGGCGCGGTCGTACGGAGAGCCACACGGCGGCATATGCAAGACACTGAACGCCGCCACATCATTCTGGTCATCCAGAGGGTTGTCCTTTGGTTCACCATCGTAGTCGTCGCCGCACTTGCCTTCGCGTCCGACTTGACCTCTTCGGCTACTTTCTTTGGGCTTCTGGCGGCAGGTGTTGCGGTTGCGCTTCAAAGTGTCATCATTGCCGCTCTTGGCTATTTTTTGCTGGTTGGAAGGCGCGGAATAAGAATCGGAGACCGGGTGGAGATTTCGGGAGTGACTGGGGATGTGACCGATATCGGATGGCTCCAATTTCAGTTAAGAGAGATCGACAGCGCAACCCAGCAGCCTACGGGATGTGTGGTCACGTTCTCGAATTCCTTTGTCTTTCTGTCACCGGCTACGGGTCTGTCTAGAGTCAGTCGGATGGACCTGAAGCCAGCGCAGTCGGAAGTTGCCGTAAAGGCAGAGTAGCCACACACTGCCCAATGACCGAAGAGCTTGCGGCGCATGCTAGGCCAGACCTCCCTCACGATGTTTACAAAGCTGTTCCTGAGTGCACGCGGATGTCGAACGTCACAACTCTTGCCAAGGCATGAGACACGTGCCCCAGATGCGGGCGCAACCGGGTCCTTTGAGGAGCCTCAGTCCGAGAGCCCTTCGCTATTCCTGGACATGGAAAGCCAACTTGGTTGAAGACTCTACCTCACGCTTCAACACGTGGCAGGCGGATTGCGATCGGACAAAGGTCTTGACAACCGGTTCCTGACGCGGCGAATAGGTGGTTCCTGGTCAGGATTGTTTCGGCAGGAAAGTCACTTCGCGGAACGAGCCAGGGGAGAGCGGCTTAGTTTAGGCCCTGTTGTGCATGCCTGCGGCGATCAGTAGCCTCTTCCCGCGCCACCGTCGGCAAACCGATCTCGAATGTCCCAATTGCGAAGTAAACCTCTCGAAGGAAAAGGGTCAGACTTACAATCAATGTAAGCATCACCGCAACGAAAAGCCCGCTGACAATGAGATCTCGATGCTTTTCTCGATAGCCTCATCGCTGATCTTCGTTTTCAGAATTTTCTCAAGCTTGCTCCTGACCAAGTCATACTCTGCCGCGAGAAAATCGTTGGCTGCCGCAATCCTTCTGTTTTGCGGATGGGTGAAGGTGATGGATGGCGCCTTTCCCTTCCAAATCTGGCTGATGCATCTCAGTGTGTCGCAAGGCACACAGAACAGAACGGCGTCGAGGCTGTCATACGCCCCGTCGCATTCCAGCTCCATCACTGACTGCATGAGAGAACAGGCGTAAGAAGGAAGGCAAGCACGCGCCTTTGAAATGGGCACGTGTGCACCCCACAACCCGACCGGAAGGTAGCCGGCGGCATGGAGTCTTCCGCCAAGGCAAAAGCCGAACGGGCACGTAGAGTCGAAGCAGAAGCGTCGAACCGTCCCGCAGCTCTGGTAGGCCTATGGCATGTCAGTGCATCGGTGGTTCTGTCTCTCAAGTTTCAACGCTACGGGGCCGGCCTGGCCGAGAGAGTCACGACGGTATAGTGCTCGATCCGGCTCAGGGTGAACTCGCAGACGTTCTCGTGCACAGAAAGGCCGGCGAACTTAGGCTGGGCCGCGTCCGGCGAAAGGACTTTCACCTCCCAGTGGCTAAGGTCCTGGACGTGCCCGCTCAGGTCCAACCCGCTCAGGTCCAGCCGGACCTTCACGTTCTCTGCCGAGGCCTGGTGATCGTAGTTGAGCAAGTGGAGAATCAAAGTCCGGCCGTCGGGCTTCCAAGTCAACTGGCCCAGCACGTAACCGCGCGGCTCCAGGCTGAGGCGAGGTCCCCCGGCCGCGGCTTCGGCGCGCGCCACGATTCCCGAGTTAGACTTTCCGGCGCTGATGATGACGCCCCCGCCAGCGGTGAACGCATGCAACCGGGCCCTTTGCTCGGCGCTGAACTTGGGCAGGTCAGCCGGCATCACCAGCACCTTGAACCGGTCCAGGGGGATTCCTTTGTCCATGTGCGAGAGCACTTTGGTCTCGAAGAAGACGCTCTGTTTGAGGAATTCGTTGGCCAGCGGGTTGTGCGGCTCCGCCGAGAGCAAGGCGATCCGCGCCGCCGGCTCTGCCTGGTGGTAGAGCCCCCAATGCTCGACCAGGAAATGGTTGTATTGAGCGATGGCCGTCCAGGCCTCCTGAGCCTCCGGCTTGCCATTGATCAGAGCGGAGAGGAATCGGCCCTCGATGTTGCGCGAGGTGGCCGCGCCGAACGCATAGGCCTCGGCGATGGAAAGCTTCTGCTCGGACGGGCTAGGGATGCAGCGCTCGCGCGGGCCGCAGTGGTAAAGGTCGTTCTCATACATCAGGGGCTGCCAGAGCTGCTTCTCGCCGCTCAGGAATTTGATCTTGCGCGCGTTCCCCACCTGCCAATGACCATCCCACACCCCCGGAGTGTCCTTGCCGTCCTCCTCCCAGATCACTTCGTTAACGTCGTTCATCCCAAAGCGGTCCGGCGAGATATGGACATTGGCATAAACCATGACCTTGGGCCGGCCGGTCTCCCGCGCCTTCCGTTCCGCCATCCGCTGGGTATCATCTAGCAACTGGGCCAGGCCGCTGTTATGACCGATCATGTTGTCCCATGCGATCGCGTCCACGCCCGCATCCACCGCCAGCTCCGCCTTCTTCAGGAGATAGGCCCGCCAGCCAGGCTCGCGCGCATCGGCGAGCCGGCGCTTCCATGAAATCTGCAAGTCGGTCGTGGTCGGGCCGGCGTAGAACATGGGGATGCCGTACTTCCACAGGCCGTACTTCTTCGTTTCCGGGTCGTCGCGGTAGGCGCTCTTCCAGAACATGTTGGTAGCCGACAGGTAAGCCGACACGTGGATGCCGTTCTCATGGCAACGGGCGATTACCTTTTTCAGGTTCTCCCGGTTCTCGTCCTCGTCCTTAAGCGACCAGCCGTTGCTCCAGGTGACCCAGATCCAGTTGAACTCCGCCTGCTTGAGCAAGCCCAGCATTTGCTCGAAATCGCGGTCGTAGATGTGGGTCAGCACCTCCTTCTCCTCGGCGCTGAACTTGTTGCCCCACCAGGTCCGCTCGGCCTTCCAGCTTTCGATTTGTCCGCCGTCTAGCCGGATGAAACGAAAATTCCCCTGCTCCGCCCACGGCGGCACGTCCTCCCGCTTGGCGCCATACAGTTTCGGCTCCGGTTGAAAAGATTGGGCGGAGCAGAGCAGCAGAAACGCGGCGACCAAACCAATCAGTCCAATGCTTTTTACGATTCGTGCCCGATGCATGGTTCTCTTCCTACAATACGACCACGACTCCACGTTGGCCATACGCATTCGACGCGGTCGGCGGCACTTGCATCAATAGATTTTCGCTCTCATTTTTTGCATGGCAACGGGCCTTGCTGGGATCCAGCAAATAGCCAACTGAACCTTCTGTTCCAGCGCTGCCGGCGACAAGCTCCCAGTCGGCCCGTCGAACGCGGGCAGGTAGATTTTGTCTCAATCAAGAGGCGCGAGTTTTCGAACGTGACTGCGAGACTCGCTTCTGAGGCAGAGGGATCAGGCTGCCGGAATCGTCACGCTCTGTTGCAGAGTGAAATCCAGTAAGGTCTCGCTCGGGATCTTCACTTGGTCTCCCTTGGTGATGATTTCCGAGCCCGCTCCCACGCCCGCCCCTGTTCCTGCCCCGATGGCCGCGCCTTTCCCGCCGCCTGCAATCGCACCAATGATGCTCCCAATGGCGGCTCCCCCGACAGTTCTTTTCGCGGTACTCTCGCCCTTGGATTTGCCCGAGACTTCGTATTCTCCGGTGACTAGCGGCACAGTCTGACCATGGACGACGATTCCCGTCAGCTCGAGTCTTAGTTCGGACCTTCCAGTGAAAGTTCCGGTCTCTTTCGACTCTTCCAACCGGCCGTAGACGTCTGCGTACTTCGGAACCACCACATTGCCAGCTATCGTCAGAGGTTCTTCGAGTGAAGCCTCAAAACGATATCCCACACGATTCCTCGTGGAGTCAATGGAATCGATGGTGCGAACCGAAATCCGTGTGCCCGCGGGAATGGTGACCGACGACGAAGATTTTGCGACTTCATCTTTTTCTGAAGCCGAAGGCACACTCGGCTGCTTCAAGGGAACCGAGGGCGAGGCACCCTGCGCGTCGGAATCGAATCGGAGCGAACGGACATCGGCGATGTTATAGTTCTGCACCGACGACCCTACCTGAAAGCTGATGCTGGTCTGGGTCCCCTCCATGAATTTACCCTTGATCAGACTCCCATTCTTCAATTCCAAAGAGTCCGCGCGGGCAGCTACGGCTGCCACACATAGAACGACCATCACTCCCCAAATCTGCTTCGCGTTCATTACGAGTTCTCCTGTGTATTCGTTGTGTTGCGTTGCCTTAAAGCCGGCAGCTGACTATTTGCCGGCTTGAGGCGGATAATTCTTGAACAGCTTGGTCATCGCCTTTTCCAGATTTTTGAAATTCTTGTCTGGGTCTTTCTTGAGATCGATGCTCTTGCTGGCTTGTCCGCGCCAGATCAGCTGCTTTGTTGCCGGGTCATATACGTCGATCACCAGCGTCCCGATGGGGATGGTAGAAGTCTGGCCCGAAATTGAGCCGTCCCACAATCCGCCGAAACCTCTGCCCCCCCAACCCATGCCGTTTAGATCTATGCCCTTTTCTTCACGGATGGCGGCGTGGTACGCAATCTGAAGGTCGCCGTTCTTTTCGACCCTGGTGAGGCCTTTCTGTGCGAGCTGTTCGTCCACTGCCCGCTTAATGTCCTGACTAATCAACTGATCATCTGACATTCCACCCCGGCTGTCGCCCATGGGTCCTCCGCCCGGAAGCTCGATTTTTGGCAGTCCGGGCGGGGGGTCTGGAACACCCTTCGGCGGATCGATCTTGGTTGGCGCGCTCGGGACCTCGACCCATTGATAGGTCCTGTAGGCCGAAAAGTTGGTGCCTCGGGCGTAGTCGTAATGGACATCCTGGCCGTAGGCGCAAGTCATTATGAAAACAAAAGCCGGAAGAATAAGTGCGTTTGTGAGTTTCACTACATCTCCTTTTTCTTTTATGTCCGCGCCTTCTCTTACGCTTGCTCCGGTATTGGACATGGCTGTACATGCCAGATTTCTGCCGCATATTCAGCGATGGTGCGGTCACTGGAGAACTTCCCCGAGCCCGCCACATTCAAGATGGCCTTGCGCGCCCATTCGTCGGAATCGGCATATAACGCGGTCAGCCGTCCGTCTGCCTCGAGATACGACTTCAGGTCCGCCAAATGCATGTAGTGGTCGCCGTGCGTCAGCAACATGTCCCGCAACGGCTCGAATACACCCGGCTCATAGCAGCTGAAATAATCCGAGAAAATCAAGTCCAGGGCTTGACGGGTCTCAGGCTCGTGTTCGTAGTGCCAGCGCGGGTTGTACCATCCGCGACTGCCAATCACCTGCTCAGCCGTCAAGCCGAAGAGGAAAAAGTTCTCCTCGCCCGCCTCTGCTGCCATCTCAATCGTCGCGCCATCGAGTGTACCGATCGTCAATGCGCCGTTCATCATGAACTTCATGTTGCTGGTGCCGCTGGCCTCGTAACCTGCAGTCGAAATCTGGTTGGAGACGTCACTGGCGGGGATCAGGTGTTCCGCAAGCGAGACGCAGTAGTCGGGCAGGAATACCACCTTGAGCCGTTCGCGTACCGTGGGGTCGCCGTCGATGGTCGCAGCCAGATTGTTAATCAACTTGATGATCACCTTGGCGAGCCGGTAGGCAGGCGCAGCTTTGCCGGCGAAAAAGAACGTGCGTGGGTACAGGTTGAGCCCCGGGTCCTGACGCAGCCGGTTGTAGAGCACAACGATCCGCAGTGCATTCAGGAATTGCCGTTTGTACTCGTGGATGCGTTTGACCTGGCAATCGAAGATCGACTCAGGATCAACGCTCTGCCCTGTCGACCAGCGGAGCCAATCACAGAATTGTCGCTTGGCGTTTCGCTTGGCTTTGCGGAAGTCATCACGGAAGCCATTGTCCTCGGTGAATGCTTTGAGCTTGCGTAATTCGCTTAAATCGCGGATCCAGGCATCTCCAATGGCATCAGTGATGAGTCCAGAAAGAGCAGGATTGCATAATTCCAGCCAGCGCCGGGGTGTGACCCCATTCGTTTTATTGTTGAAACGTTCCGGAAAGATTTCCGCCAGGTCTTTGAGCGTGGTCTCACGCAACAGCTTGGAGTGAATCTCTGCCACCCCGTTGGTACTGTGAGAACCTACGACCGCCAGATTGGCCATTCGAAGCTTCTTGGTCCCGGGCTCACCGTCTTCGACAACACTCACGCGCTGAATTCGGCCCTTATCGCCCGGAAACCGCCCCCGCACGTCGCCCAGAAAGCGGCGGTTGATTTCGTAGATGATCTCGAGTTGCCGGGGCAGCATGTCTTCAAACCACGCTACCGGCCATTTTTCGAGCGCTTCAGGCAACAAGGTGTGATTGGTGTAGGCCAGCGTGTTCTGTGTGATGTGCCAGGCTTCATCCCATTCAAGGTGCACCTGATCAACCAGGATTCGCATGAGTTCCGGCACGGCCAGAGCGGGGTGCGTGTCGTTCATCTGAATCGCGACTTTGTCTGCAAACAAGCGCCAATCCGAGTTGCTGCGTTGGAAGCGGCGCACGGTATCTGCCAGCGAGCATGCGACCAGAAAATACTCCTGCAACAGGCGCAGGCCTTGCCCCATGATTCTGGAATCATCGGGATAAAGGACCCGCCCCAGGGTCTCAGCCGCGAGCGTCCCAGTAAACGCCTCCACAAAATCACCGTGAGAGAACTCTTCAAAGTTGAAGGAGTCTGATGCGGCAGCGGACCAGAGGCGGAGCGTATTGATCGTGGAACCTCCATAGCCGACCACCGGACGATCGAATGGGATGCCGATCAGAGTTGACGGCCGCCCCGGCACGGGGCGCAGACTGCCTCCACTGAGCTCGATCGAGCAACCCAAACTGACCTCCACCTTCTCATTCGGGCGAGCGACCTCCCACGGGTCGGGAGAACGGAGCCAGTTGTCCGGCATTTCCCGCTGCCATCCGTTCTGGATGGATTGCTTGAAAATGCCATATTCATAGCGCAATCCGTATCCCATCGCCGGTAGCTGCATGGTCGCGGCAGATTCAATGAAGCAGGCCGCCAGGCGTCCGAGGCCGCCGTTGCCGAGTCCCGCATCGGGCTCCTGCTCCAAAATCTCGAGGAGATTGAGTTTTTTGTCCTCGATGAACTGGTTCGTGAGCGGAGAGAGCAGAAGATTCGTAACATTGTTGGCCAGCGAGCGGCCGATGAGAAACTCCATCGAGAGATAGTAGAGCCGCTTAGGATTTCGTTCTTCGTAGGTCTTCTCGGTTAAGAGCCATCGCTGAGATAGAACGTCACGCACCGACCGCGCCAGGGCTTCGAACCGGTCGCGCGCCGTCGCCGCCGCTAGATCGACGCCACTGTCAAACAGCAAGTGCCGTTCATACAGTGCTTCGTCCGTTCCGGAGAAGTGCACGGGACCACATCCGTACCTGGCGACGAGTTTCTCAGTATCCGGCCCTGCTTGCCGCTTTGCGGCGGCGTTAGTAATCATGATCGACTCCTCTCCGATAGAATGCGCCGGCTGGCCCACATCTCACCCGGACAATTTATGTGATACGCAACGGTTTCAATTCGCACCCGTTGCGATCTCAGTCCATAGCAATTGCTGACACTCGCTCACTTCACTTCTTGCCGTAAGGCCACTTCCAACCGCTCGTCTCAGGGCTGTCGATTCCGTGCTCGTAAGCATAGCGTCGGCATGCAATCTGGCTGTCGCGAAACTCCTCTTTAGCATGCGCCCCAATCTGCTGCAGTTTTGGAACGCGGTCAATGGCATCGATTGCGAGACTGAACCGGTCCGTCTGGTTGTTAATTGCCAGTTCCATCGGCGTGTTGATATTGCCCTTCTCTTTGTAGCCGCGGACATGCAAATTTCGGTGGTTTGTGCGCCGATAGGCGAGACGGTGAATCAGCCAGGGATAGCCATGGAAGTTGAAGATGATCGGCTTGTCGGCCGTAAACAGCGAATCGAAATCTCGATCCGTCAGGCCATGTGGATGTTCGCTGCTAGGCTGCAGCTTGAACAAGTCCACTACGTTAACAAATCGGATTCTCAAGTCAGGAAATCGTTCGCGGAGCAGTGCCGTCGCGGCCAATGCTTCCTGGGTGGGAATATCGCCCGCGGCAGCAAAAACAACATCGGGTTCCTGGCCTTCATCATTACTGGCCCAATTCCAGATACCGATACCCTTGGTGCAGTGCGTAATGGCAGCATCAATATCCAGGTACTGCAGATGGCGCTGCTTGTCCGAGACAATTACGTTGATGTAGTTTTCCGAGCGCAGGCAATGATTTGCTACGGACAACAGACAATTGGCATCCGGCGGGAGATAGATGCGGGTTACTGCGGCACTCTTGTTGAGCACTACATCCAGAAACCCCGGATCCTGGTGCGTAAAGCCATTGTGATCCTGACGCCACACGGTTGAGGTAATAAGAAGGTTCAGCGATGCGATCTTGCGGCGCCAAGATAAATTGTTACAGATGGACAACCATTTGGCATGCTGATTGAACATCGAGTCGATCACGTGCACGAAGGCTTCATAAGATGAGAAAAAGCCGTTGCGACCAGTGAGCAAGTAGCCCTCGAGCATGCCCTCCATCGTGTGCTCGCTCAACATTTCGACAACGCGGCCGTCCGAAGACAGTTCTGTTCCATCACGGTCCTCGGGGAAACGTTCAGCGATCCAGAACTTCTTCGAGACCTCATAAATCGCATCGAGCTTGTTGGAAGTGTTCTCGTCTGGTGCGAACACCCGAAAGCTGTCCATATTCGACTTCATGACATCGCGCAGGAAGCGACCTAGCGGCGGCACATTCTCTACTTCGATGTTTCCCGGGCGCTCAATCTTGATGGCGTAATCGCGAAAGTCGGGTAAGCGCAGCGCTTTCCTGAGCTCTGCATTCGCGTGTGGGCTTGAACTCATGCGGCGCCGGCCTGACGGCATGATTTCGGCGAGTTCCGGTAACACCCTGCCATCCTCGTCGAACAGTTCCTCGGGTTTGAGTGACCGCATCCAGTTCTCAAGAATGCGCAGGTGTTCCGGTTTAGTCTTGACTTCTGCCAACGGAACCTGGTGCGAACGCCAGAAGCCTTCGAGCCGATGTCCGTCCACTTCCCTCGGCGCACCCCAACCCTTTGGCGAACGCAACACTACCATCGGCCAGCGTGGCCGAGTCGCAACACCGCTCTTCCTGCACTCTTGCTGATGCGTCTTGATTTCGGCCAAGCAATGCTCAAACGTGGCCGCCATCGCCTGGTGCATGCTGTCGTGATCGGATCCCTCCACGAAGTAGGGATTCCAGCCATACCCGCGTAACAAGTCTTCCAATTCTTCGTGAGTGATCCGTGCCAGCAAGGTCGGGTTGTTGATCTTGTATCCGTTAAGATGAAGTATGGGTAACACAGCTCCATCGCGGATTGGATTCAGAAACTTGCTGATGTGCCATGATGTCGCCAGCGGGCCGGTTTCGGCTTCGCCGTCACCTACGACCGCCGCGACGATCAGGTCGGGATTGTCAAACGCGGCTCCGCAAGCGTGCGAGAGGACATATCCCAGTTCGCCTCCTTCATGAATCGAACCTGGCGTTTCTGGAGTACAGTGGCTGCCAATACCGCCGGGGAAAGAGAACTGCTTGAAGAACTCTCGCAGGCCTTTCTCATCCTCGCTTTTCTCCGGATAGATTTCACTGTACGTGCCTTCCAGATATATAGGCGCTAACACTCCGGGCGCCCCGTGTCCTGGGCCTGCAAGAAAAATCATCTCGAGGTCGTCTCTCTTAATAAGACGGCTCAGATGGGTGTAGATGAAGGCGAGCCCTGGGCTTGAGCCCCAATGGCCGAGGAGCCGGCTCTTGATATGTTCTGGTTTTAGGGGCTCCCGTAAGAGAGGATTCGCCTGAAGGTAGATCATTCCTAGAGCGAGGTATTTGCACGCGCGCCAAAAAGCATCGATTCTATTCAGCTCATCGACGCCTAGCGGCGCACCTGCAACGGTTGATCTTGCAATCCCTTCGGCGCTCAGTGGTCCGGCTAGTTCTTCAGTTCCTGTTAGCGAGGTCATTTTCCATCCTTATTCGTCTTTGTGCTCGTCCGACACTTTGGGGTTCAGCGTCCGTCTTCGTCGTGGTTCAAGACTTATCCAACAACTAATGCACGCTTCTCTCAGTTAACAGCTTGAAAGCGCCAGTGTTGCTCCTCGTCTCTACGTTGCAACTCGCGTTCAATTTGTTCGATTTCTGCCGCATCGTTTGCAGTGATTACGAAGTCACCGGCGAGGATTATGTACAGCATGTCAATGAGCGTGTCAGTCGGGATATTCATCAGTTCTCCGAGCATGGCCAATTCCTCTGAAGCAATTTGAAGATCGGACGTCGTATTCGCAATCCGGCTGCCAGAGGTGGCCAGTTGTAAGTGGATGAAAATACCGTTTACCAATTGGATCGGAGGCTCCCACACAGACATCGAATGACCTGCCAAGGGCGCACTGACCGAGTTTGGGCAGCAAGCCGAAGTTAGTCCCAGCCGCTGACCTGTAGTTGGCGTGGCCATAAATCAATCTGCGAAGCTTTATTACGCCTTTTCGGCAGGCGTTTGCTGAAACTGGATGGTCAAAACCTTGTCGGACTTCGCCGTATCAACTTCCACCACTTCACAATTCGCGTTCAGGTCGCGGAGGCAAACTGTTCGCGTGGCCTGAAATCCAGAAGGACCGGGTTGCACCGTGTCATTGATCAACATCTAGGGGCGGAGGCCGGAGCCGGGCTCGCCGCATACCGCGCATATTGTGCTCCCATGTCAAACCGCCAAGGACGTGCTTGCGAAGACCGGTACGCTGTTTGTGAAAGTCGACAGGGGATTTATGAACATAAGAGGTGCTCCCATGGTTGGCATCAGGCCATCAGGCTCTCAACCTTAAGCCTCGCAAACTCATCATCTTCCAACATCGTTAGCACATGGGTGAGTTCTTCCAAGCCGGTCGCGAGCTCATCTCCCCACTCGTCAGCGAAAAACACCGATAGCGACGGTTGCAAGCCATGCGCCTTGGCTGTGAAGTTCAGAATGTCCACCGCATCTTGCGCACAATCCATCACGAGGGCATCAAAGCTCTGTCCGCGCATCATTGCGAGTGCATCGACACGTCTGCTCGTGGTCACCACATCATGCCCCTGCTGACGCATCATGTCGACGTATTTGTTGGGGACAGGTGTCAGATTGAAATAGAGAATTTTCGTACGATCACCTCCTCCAGAATTTCTTGCGGAATCGCTTTCATATTCAGGATTGTCGGAAGGGGCGTGCGATGCGTGTGGTCTCGGCGCGATGGGGGGAGAGCCCAGCCACGCGCATCGCAAATTGTCGCCCCAGGTCAACGCCTCCGACAGGCCCGGCGCAAACGCCCCTGCGCTGGCCGTCTCCAGGTCATTGTTGATCGGCTCTTCCCGTCACCTCCGATTCAGCTGCGAGCCAATCGTCGAAGTTCTATTAGTGTGGAGGGGCGGCCGATGCACCGACGTTGCCGCGGTTTACGGTGAACAGAATCTAAGTACATCGCATTCCGCCCCACATCCGCACACATCAAATCAGTTCACGTTGATGAATAAGAAAAAGCTAAACAGCTTTCTCTGACTAGTGCTTACCTTTGCTTGTGAATTTGTCCAAAATAAACTCTTGGGCCAAACTGCCCGCGACATGTAGACCCATGTCAATCCCGAAACCTCTGAACACATGCCCAGCATTGCGATCCGAACTGGGGTAGTACGCGGTGGAAATGGAATATGAGATCAAACTCCCGCCCAAGGCGGAATAATTCGGTTGCCACGCTCCATTGTCTCCCTTGCAGATAACTGTAGCTAAGACGGCATGGAGTGCCCGGGACTTCTTTGTACCGCTGCCTTGATAGAAGTAGCGGGGGTCCTGATGCAGGAGTGAGGGCAGAATGGCATTGCCGATAAGGCCTTCGGTAGTGGCGTCGGCGAAGCCAGCCCCCACCCGCTTGCCATATCCTTTTGCACCCTGCTGCCACTGATTAGGGGCGTCACGGGCCTGCTGGACGCCGGCCCATCCATCCACGCGGGCAAAGAATACGGGATTGGTGAGACTTTTGTATGCCAGGTGGAACTTCATCCCCGTGGTGAGAGCCTCGGGATGAGCTTCGTAGGTCACATAAGTATTCGGTATAAAGCGAAAAATGCGCTGCTGTTCTTCGGCCTTGAACTCTTGCGCGGCAACCTCCTTTTCGGAATAACTCACAGTAACTGCCCGTTGCACCGCCAAAATGCGAAGTTTGATGTCGGTTAGAGTTTTCTCCTGCCCGGGTTCGACTGTAACGGACGAACTCCACTCTGCAAATCCTTCAGCAGTGACGGTAACCTGATAGGCAATTCCCGCCGTGACCTGGTGGAAGGCAAAGGATCCATACTCATTTGTTACGACTGTAAGACGATCGCCGGCCGGCCCTTGAAGGACTACGGTGGCATCGGGAACCGGATCGTCGCTGACATCGACCACCGTGCCCAGGATGCTTCCTGTTCTTGTATTTGCCGCTTCCGTCGACTGCGCGGACGCAGGTACAACAAGGAGCAAGCCACTGGCCAGGAAGATCAGCAGCAACACGAGTGTTACTTTCAGGACCTCCCAGCCGCCGATCAGGTGTCGCAGGTGTGTTGTTGTGCATCGTCGACATTTCTAGCCTCTGGACAGGGTGAAATTGATGGTGATCCGGGAGTCAACTTCGACCGGTTCTCCATTTAACAGGTACGGCCGATAGCGCCATTGCTTCACCGCATCCACTGCGGCTTGCGCGAGTATTGGTAAACCGCTCTCGACTCGCACATCCTCCACGCTGCCATCCTTGCCGATCACGGCCATCAGCACTACCGCCCCTTCAATCCGCGCCCGGCCCGCCTCCGGCGGATACTGCGCGCAACGTCGTGGATCAGGTTCGCCTCGGCTACCCGGGAGGCGACACGGATTCTCTTGATCGGCGTCGGTTCGGGCGTTTTCGTAAGCACGGCACGCTGCGCGTGCTACCCAGCACTTCGCTAAGCACTCCACCGGGAACTCCGGCCACTCCGCCAGGGAGTCCCCCGACCACTCCGCCCGTTGTGTCGACCGGAGGCGTTGCTGCTCCGCGTCCCACTAATTGGGACGGGAATGCCGATGCTGGTTGAGGTGTACGTGGGCGTGGGCGCTCTGCAGCCGCGTGGCATTGGAAGCTGCGGCCGGAGGTGCATATAACATCGTTAGCATTTCTCTTTTGGGCAGCGTATCCGTGTGAAACAGCGGAATGACAACTAGCGCTAGTAGGAGAAGCAACTGGAAGGCTAGCGATCCAACTGCCGCCCAGGGATTTCGCGGCCGTGACTTCCCCGATGCAATTAGACTTTCGCGAAATATGTCGCCAGCTTCTACTCCTGGCAGGCTGGAAGAGGCAGACGATTGTTTTTATCTCCGGCGCCAACGCGGGAAGCCGCCAATCAGTTCGCAACCCTGGTCTCTGAACGGTCGGGGATGCGATGCCATGAAATAAGTCCGAAGGATGGTCACAGGTTGCCATAGCGGCTTTGATAAAAGCATTTT
>CAVRNL010000101.1:0-31646 GCA_963722485.1 uncultured Acidobacteriaceae bacterium | reverse complement strand
GCCAGCCTTCGCTCCCGGCGTGTCCGGCTCGACCTCTGAGACCAGCGCTCCCTCGGCTTTGTTCATCTGGAAAAACTTCGCGTTGTCGGGAGTAACATCGGCGATCTGAATTCCGATGAACCCGTGTGTTACTTTGCCGTCCCGAATCAATGCCTCGACGGTAGGCTGGACAATCTGGGCAGGAATCGCAAAGCCCATCCCCGAGAATGATCCCGAAGACGAAATCAGAAACGTGTTGATGCCGATAAGTTCACCGCGCGCATCAACCAATGCGCCACCGGAATTTCCGGGATTGATGGCCGCGTCGGTCTGGATGAACTCGCCCGGCTTGCGTCGGTCAGCGGCGTCCGGATTGGGACGGTTCAGCGCGCTGATGATGCCGCGCGTCACCGTGAAGCGATACCCATAGGGATTCCCGAAGGCGAGGACCGTCTGTCCCGGATGCAGGTCGCTCGAGTTACCCCAAGGCACGCTAGGTAAGTTAGTTGCATTTACCTTGATGACCGCAAGGTCAGTTAGCGGATCAGCACCTATCAACTTAGCGGATAACACTTCCCGGTTACTCATGGTGACGCGAATATCGACAGCTCCGTCAATAACATGGTTGTTAGTGACGATATAACCGTCGGGCGAGATGATCACGCCACTGCCCAGTCCGTGCTCCATACGGTTCTGAGGCTGCGGCGGAAAATTGAACTGACGGCCGAAAGGATTGCCCGGGCCAAAAAATTGCTGCATGTCGGGCACACCTTCCGGGCCACCCTGTTGCGTACTAGGCTTCGACGCTACCGTAACATTCACGACCGCCGGCGTGACTCGCGCCGCCAGCGTTTCCATCGCGCGGTCGAGCGTAAGCAGCGCTCCCACACTGTTGTCATCGAGCGGCGCCGCGGCCGGAGCCGCCGTCGCCGCCTTTGCAGATTTCGTAAAGTTGAAGGTTGCCACCGACCCAACTGCCACCACGGCAATCAGAGCCACCAACAGACGCCTGGTCGCCACTGCCTTACAACGTGCTTTACAGGTTTCCATCCACGTCTTCATTTCCTTCTTCTCCTTCATTTCCTTTTCTCCGGGTACAACTAATTATCTAGTTGTTTGTTACAAAAAATTTTGCCGCTAGATCGAATGCGCCACCGGCATTCTCGCCAACCGCTCGCGGACTTGAGTCACCAACGTCACCTGCCACACTTGTATGCTCCACACTGACGAATCGGGGGTCACGTACCGCGTGGCTTCAACAAAAACCAGTGTTCGGAATTGAGGCACGATTTCCTGGTCCGCACGTGCGCTAGTCGCAACCATTCGCTCGCGCGGAGGCGCCGAATCGAATCGGGCCGCAACGACCGGAACGCGAGCAAACTGGTGTCCAACAACACCGTGCGCATGGACAGGCTTCGCAGTCGCCTCTCTGGCAGTCGTGCCCACCGGTAATCGATCACTATCGTTAATCCGGAGTTGCTGTGACGGCAGGCTGCTGCCCAGTTGCGCTCGGCTTGAACGGGTGAGGGCGCTCGTCCCTAGGCCAGCGGTCCCTCTATCAAACGCGACAAACCGGGGCGCGTGCGGCAGCGCCACGAGACAGACCACAGCAAAAGCGCCGATCATGCCCAGAGCCGGTTTCCAGACTCGTGTGGCCACGGGGCGCTTCGCGTCGAGAATCCGCGCCAGTCGCAGCGAGGCCTCGCGGGCCCGGTGGACAGCGGCCTGGGCCATCGACCACCCACTATGAGACAGACTCTTTTCCAGCAACGAGACCAGACAGTTGGCATATCCGTGCGGGTTGGCGGTTTCCGCCAGCACCGCATCGTCGCAAGCCATCTCGCGTTCCACCGAGAGCCGTTTCTCGATCCACCACACCGCTGGATGGAAGAAAAGTAGTGCGCGAACGATCTTCTGAACCAGATTTGTCCAGTCATCCCAGCGCCGCAAGTGTGCGAATTCGTGCAGCAGGATGACGTTGAGATCGTGAGGTGGCAATTCTCGCAACGCCCAGGCGGGCAGGATGATGGTCCGCTTGAAAAACCCAATGGCGGCAGGCACGCGCACACACTCTGACGTGGCAATCGTTATCGTCTTAGCTGCGATCAATTTAGAGAAAATCGACTTAACGACGCTTGATCTTGGGACAATTGATCCCGACGCGGCGATTGCCTCCACCGTCTTTCGCACCGCCGGATCGAGATCCGCCGCAATGATTGGAGTGCAGCTCCGGCGCAGCCTTCGCAGGCTCCAAATACCAGTAGCCAATCGCAGCATCGCCGCGCAGGCTCCGAGAGCCCAGGCAAGGAAGACAAAAAACGCCCATCGAGCGGGGATGGTGATTGCAGGCCGCAGGTTCTCCCACGACGTCGCCGACGGCATAGACGAAATCCCTGCCATCGATGCCTGCCCTTCACCGAGGCCGCCCAGCAGTGGAAGCGCCGCGATCGTCAGCAATGCCATGAACCAGACAGCAAATCGGGTCCCCGAATTTTGCCGGGGCGAAATCCGCAGCAACATCCAGGCAAAGAGCGCAATCACGAATCCTGCGGGAAGCGCGTTGAGAATGCGCTCGACCGACATCTGCGCCATTGTCTGCGAGGCCAGCCAGTTCATTTCGAGCCGCTCCGAATCGTGCCCTTCGGCACCGTATCCTGCTGATTCGTGTCCTGACGAGCCGCATCCTGATGAAGCAGCATCCCCCGCAGGCGCGCGATTTCCTCGGGCCCGATGCCCTCGTCCTCAAGCAGGTTCAACACGAGTTGCTCACGCGAATTCTTGAAAAAGCGGCTCACCAGGCGCCGGATTTCCGAGCGGGTTGCCTCTTTCTGCGCGACCAGCGGCGTAAACACGTGCGCCCGTCCATCCTTTAGATGTTTCAAGTAGCCCTTTCTCTCCAGGATACGAATCGTGGTCAAAACAGAGTTATAGGCCAGAACAGGCTTCTCAGTGATCGAATCAAGTACTTGCTGGACCGTACCCGATCCCTTCCTCCAGAGCACGTTCATGATCCGCAGCTCGGCTTCAGTCAAAGTTCCCGATTGTCTCGGTGGCACTGGATCCCCTCCTCGGACGTTAGACGCTGCACGCAGCGAAAGGTAACTAATTATTTAGTTGCAATGGGGAAGCCGTGGGTTGCTTCCTGGGTGAAGAGCGGTCGCTGCAGCGTCTGGCTCTTTGGAGAGCCTACCGGGAACACTTGCTGCGCCCACGAATGGCACCTGCCACAACTGGGGTGAAGCGCACCTCGCGACCGCAGACAAGGCGGGAGAAGGGTACAATCGACCCTGCTGAGCCTCCACCGACCCGTTTGGTGCGGCTACGCTTGCATCTTGACGATGGCTGCCCATTCCACGTTGTCAGAAAGAACACCGCCCCGAGTTGTACCCAACGTATTGGGTTTTGAAAGAATATGTCAGGGTATCGTGCTGCTGATGGGAGCGCGCTGTGCCTTCGCTGGCCGTAATTTGCCCCTTGGAGCGGACGGACTTGCTTACCTTGACGTTGCTCGCGCCTACCTTCGCCACGATTGGCATACCGCTGTAAATGGATATTGGGGGCCGTTGTACGCATGGCTTCTGGCGATCGCGATGCGGTTGTTCCATCCCGGAATCCGTGCCGAATTTGCCCTGGCCCGGACGCTTAACTTCGCCCTCTTTGCCGCTGCCTTGTACACCTTTAGCAAGTTCTGGCGTGCCGTCGCGGACTGGAGTAAGCCCATCGGCGACCACGAGACTTCAATTCCCGTCGCCAGCCCCTTCACCTGGATACTGCTCGGATATTTGTCGTTCATTGTCAATTTTGCCTGGTCTGTGGATTCCGTAAACCCCGACATCCTGGTCGCCGCGATTGTCTTTGCGATTGCAGATCTCCTGTTCCGGCTCCACGATTCCAAGCTCAGTGAACTCAGGCAGAATGATCGTCGCCGATACGGACTTGGCGCCTACGCATGGCTCGGCCTGTTGCTCGCCATCGGTTATTACGCGAAGGCCATTCTCCTGTATTTTGCGGCCTTCGTTCTGGCCGCGATTGTGATCCAGGGTTTTCGCACGCGCAGCCTCGTCAGACCGCTCGCCGCGATTCTGGTTTTTGTAGTGTTGGTATCGCCCTTCGTGATCATCCTGTCGCGGGCCCTCGGCCACTTCACTGCCGGAGACAGCGGCCGACTGAACTATGCCTGGTTTGTGAACGGACCGGAAACGAAAACCTGGATGCTGTCGGATTCCTCTGGCGCGCCAATTCCGTTTTATCCCGGCGCAATCGCCCTGGATTCACCGCGCGTCTTCCGCCTTCCCTCGATCGATGGCATCACGTATGCACCCTGGTACGATGCCGCACGGTTTGACAAGCGCAGCCATACGACCCTTAACTTGCACGATCAACTCCGGCAGCTTGGGCTCAATCTTCGCTATGTGAGGGAACAACTCTTAGGGGCGGGAGCGGCGCTGTCAGTGCCTTTGCTGATTCTTGTGTGGCATAGACCAAGAGCGTCACTGCGCAACTTTGCGGCAACTTGGTTTTGTACCTTGCCCGCGTTCGCCGTGGTCGGAATGTACTCGCTCGTCCACCTGGTTCCACGATTCGTGCTTGGTTTTTCGCTGCTACTCTGGGGCGCCGCTTGGGCATCGGTTTCCGTGCCTCCTGGACTCCAACTCTTGGCACGGCGAGCCCTGCTGGCGGGCATCGTTGTCTTCGCAGCGTATACGATGCCCGGTCTGCTCCACTACGTCGTTTCACAGCGCCAGGAATCGACCGCTCGCGACATGGCGATTGCCGAGGCTATTCCACAGTACGGCATCACCCCGGGCCAGGCAGTCGCGAGTATGGGCGACGGGCAAATAGCGTACTGGGCTTATCTGGCCAGGGTTCCAGTGGTTGCTGAACTTTGGTCGATTGATTCCGCTATGTTCTGGTCGGGGACGCCGGCCGCGCAGCAGGCAGTCCTCCGCTCGATGGCGTATTCAGGCGCGAAAGTGGCAGTTTGGCGCAGGGACTCGGATCGACCGTGCCCGCCTCAGTGGCAATCCCTGCCTGAGCATTCCGGCTGTGTGATTCTGCTGCATTAATGCCGTGCTGGGTACTTTAACTAGTGCCGCCAGATCCTCTGTGCGGGGCGCTCTCCGCCACTGGCGGAGCTTTCCGGCGGAGCGGACGCAACGCTCGCATTGGCGCTGCCGATTACGGGCGCTGCGGTTGAGGCAACCGGAGTGGCTGTAGCGGGTTCCGGCTGGCCCACCTCGTCGCCGCGGAAGTAGCGGCCTTTGGCGGCGCGCATCTCCGGCATGGCGGTGTAGGGCTTCGAATAATCGTTATTGGCGTTCCAGAAAAGAAACCCGATGCCGCCTTTTTGTTTCGCTACCTCGATCTGAACTTCAACATACTGCGGCGAGTAAGTTTTTGTACGCCAGGCAAAGGCTTGCAGCCAGGGGCGAATCACCACCCCGCTGCCTTTGGTGATGAGCTCGAACCGGTCCATGGACTCGCCGATGAAGTGCTCGGGGGCGTCGCCGGGGTGCGCGATGCCGTCCATGCCAAAAAAGTGCGAGGGATAGATCATGGGCGAGATCACGTCACAGTGCTTAGCCATGGCTACGATGTCCTGCCCAGTGTGTGCAAGGTCGACGGAACGCTGCCACGCCATGACTCCAAAGACATCGAGCGAGAACAGGGCGCCGGTCGGATGAATCTGGGCATAGGCACGCTGGAGAAAATCGGCGATCACCTTCGAGCGCTGCTCGTCTTTCGGATGCTCGTCTTTCGGATGATCGATTTTCGAATGATCTGCCTTCGGATGATCTGCTTTCGGATGCTCTATCGGTTGGTCGGCGGAATGCTCAGCAGGTTGCTCGGCGGGATGATCCGCTTGAAAAGCGAACTCGGCATCTTTCTGGTCGCCTTCGGCGGGAAAGCGCACGTAGTCGAACTGCACTTCATCGACTCCGGACTGGGCTGCAAACTTGGCTAGCGCAATGTCGTAGTCCTGCACCTTGGCGTTCGAGGGGTCGGTCCAGACGAGCTTGCCGTTCTCGCGCCAGGGCTGGCCGGTGCTGCGGGACTTTACGGCCAGTTCCGGATGGCTGGTGACCAGATGTTCATCTCGGAAGATGGCGATGCGAGCGATGGCGTGCATATTCTCGGAATGCAGGAAATGAATGAACTTGGGCAGATCGGAAATATAGTGGTGCTGTCCGCTGGCGAGCGGGTGGTCGAAAGCGATGTTGACGATGCCGTCGCTATCCTTGATGTCGAATACTACCGCGTTGCCGCCGACTTCGCGCCAATGGCGGATGATGCGCAGTCCATGATCGCTGCCCGCCATGATCCCGGTCAGGTAAATGGCGCGGACTTCGAAATCTCTTGCAACTGGCACAGGTTTCTCTACAATTGCGGATTCGAGAATTCCGGGGATAATGATCTGCTCTCCGGATTTGAGGAAGACTCCCTGGCGGTTGTGGTTGGCGGCGCGAATCGCTTCGATCAGCTCCGATGAGGTGAGGTATTTTGTCCTCTTCAAATACTTGCGGGCGACCAGGGGCAGGCTGTCTCCGCGCTGGGCGACGTAAAGGTCGCAACCTGGAGGCACAATGACGGAGACGGGCGCCGGCGGCGCCGGCTTCTTGGTGGCATCGGCTTTCACCGGCACCAACTGTGCGCCGTGCGGATTTTGCACTCCGGCTGCGATGGGAGAAAAAAGACCAAAGCTGGCCAGGGTTAGCCACAGCAGGGAAGCAGCACCGCTCGCAATCGAAAGTTTGGCTGCCGAAAGTCTGGACCGGAATCGGGACAAGGACATTCTCCAGAGAGGAAATCTATTTCTATTGTGCACTGGCGGTAACCTGGGCCGCCAGTTACGTCCGGCCAAGCCGGTTAGGACTTGGCGGTCATGGGCGTTAGGGATGGCCAGTGCGCTGATTGAAAGTTCCCGCAGACTGCAAATTATTGCTCTTGGGGAAACTGTGGGTAACAGGACCGGCCTCGCGCGAGACGGGCTAGCCGCATCTAAAACGATGAGAAGCGGGGGATTAGGGCGCCTCCCGAGGATGGCTAGCGGCTTGCACGAGGAGAGAGCGGGCGGGGAATGCAAACCTTCCTCCCAGTGGTGAGCGAGTGACAAGAATGAGCAGTTTCGCCGAAGACATGAAGTTCCCGGAAAGGAAACAAGGGCCCGAAGCGATGAGAACGAACCTTGCAACCGTGCTGGATCCGAGCCGCCGCAGCAACGACTCCCGCGACTTTGAGGCTGCCCTGCGCCGGAAGATTGTCGGCCAGGATCAAGCGATCGAGAAGGTCGCCGAGATCTATCAGATGTTTCTGGCCGGGCTGAATGCGCCGGGACGTCCAGTGGGCAATCTTCTGTTCCTGGGACCGACCGGCTCCGGCAAGACGCGGGTAGTGGAAGCGGTGGCCGAGTCGCTGTTCGGCGACGCGCGCGCCTGCATCAAGATCGATTGCGCCGAGTTCCAGCACTCGCACGAGATTGCCAAGCTGATCGGCTCGCCTCCGGGATACCTGGGACACCGCGAGACCCATCCCCTGCTGACGCAGGAAGCGCTCAACCAGTGGCACACGGAGAAGCTGAAACTGTCGATCCTGCTGTTCGACGAAATCGAGAAGGCTTCCGATTCGCTGTGGCAACTGCTGCTCGGCATTCTGGACAAGGCGACGCTGACGCTGGGCGATAACCGGCGCGTGGATCTTTCGAGTTGCATCATCATCATGACCTCGAACCTGGGCTCGGCCGAGATGAACGGGTTGGTGGATGGCGGCTTGGGCTTCGCGCCGAAAGCGGTGCAGGTGGATAACTCGCTCGACGAAAAGATTAACCGCTCGGCAGTGGATGCGGCGCGGCGCAAGTTTGCGCCCGAGTTCATGAACCGCATCGACAAAGTAGTCGTGTTCAAAACGCTGCGCGCCGAGCACCTGCAGCAGATCCTCGAAATCGAACTGGGGATGGTGCAACAGCGGGTGCTGATGGCGGCGGGCGCGAATCAGTTCGTGTTCAACTGCACGCCACAGGTCAAGAGCTTCCTGCTCGCCGAGGGCACCGATCCGAAGTATGGCGCGCGGCACCTGAAGCGGGCGATTGAACGGCATCTGGTGTTTCCGCTGGCGAACCTGGTGGCAACGGGACAGGTGAAACTGGGAGATTTTGTCCGCGTCGATCTGCTCGGCGAAAGCAAGCTCACCTTTGTGAAAGAAGCGGAAGGCGCGATGGTGCCCGTGCTGCTTGAGCGCTACGGAGCGGCAGCGGCCATGCCGGCAGTGGCGGCAGCCAGAGCGGCGCGTCCGGTGATACAGCGCAGGGAGTTTGGTGCCGGATCACTCAACGAGAACAAGTAAGTCAAGTTGCTGGTAGGTAGGACACCGCGTGAGCGGTGTCCTTTTTTGCTTCCGCGATGCCGCAAGAAAGCATCCGTTCGTCAAGAATCCGCCAGCCATTTCGCCCGAGAAGCACACACGCTACACTGGTCGAGCCAATGAAAATGTCCCTTCCTGCCTCCACCAGAACGAAATGGCGCGACCGGCCCGCGTTTTGCCTCAACAATGGCGTCGTTCAACTGATCACACTCACCGGCGGCGGACACATCGCCGATTTTCGCCTTCTCGATCCAGTCGGCAGCACCGTGAATGCACTGTGGGAAGTTCCCTGGCCCACGATGGACCCGGATCGGTTCCGCGGCAATCATGTTCGCAAGTACGGCCCGGCGCCGGTGGGCAAGTATCTCGCGGCCTTCACGGGACACACGGTCTGCGTCGATTATTTTGGCGAACCCTCCAAGGCCGAAGCTGCGCAAGGGCTAACGCTGCATGGAGAGGCTTCCACTTCCCGCTGGAAATTGCTGAAACGCAACCAGAGCAGCGCGGAAGCCCGGGTATCGCTGGCCGCGCGCTTGCCGGCGGCCGGTCTGCGCTTCCGCCGGGAACTCCGTTTGCGCCGCAACGAATCGGTCGTGTATGTCGAGGAAACGGTAACCAACGAACGTGCGCAGGATCATTTTTTTCACTGGACCCAGCACGTCACCCTCGGTCTGCCGTTGTTGCATCCAGAGGAAAGCACCGTCGCTCTGCCTGGAACTCGCGCCGTCACTTGGCCGCACGGCTACGAAGGAGCAAGTCTTTTCCGAGACAATCAAGAGTTCAACTGGCCCGAGACCTCTGCCATCGATGGCGGAACGATCAGTCTCGCGCGTCCCTTTGCACGAGAAGGCAGAGGCTATATCGCATCGGTATTGCTCGACCCGCAGCGCGAACTCGGATTTGTAGCGGCGCTGAATTGGAAACTTGGACTGTTATTCGGTTACTGTTTTCGCCGCTCGGATTTTCCCTGGGTTGCAATATGGGAGGAGAATCTTTCTCGCACCGGTTCGCCCTGGAATGGAAAGACGCGCGCCCGCGGTCTGGAGTTCGGTTCGACCGCAATGCCGGTTGGGAAAGAGGAGACCTTTGCGCGCGGATCGTTATTCGACACTCCCGCGTTCCGGCGAATTCCCGCCAAGTCCGAACTGCGGGCTCCCTACGTTCTTTTCCTCTCCAAAGTAAGTGGGGACTGGCGCTCGATCCGTGACATTCAGCTCGGGCCCGATAGGATCATTGTGACGGAAGAACGAGGAGCGCAATTAGAGTTGCAAGCCGCCGGACTCAAGAAATTAGGCGTGGGCGCGGCGGCCGCCTAGATTCTGTGAAAGATTCGATCTTGCATAAGGACTGGCTTGGCATAAGCCTCCCGCTCAACGGCGCTGAAGCACGATGAGTTCCACGGCGTCGGGGGCGAGAGGACTCGATAGCTTGAAACTTCCCTCACCGGACTTTTCTTCGACCAAATCGAGATTCTGCGTTTTGCTGATCCGGTAACGCTTCGCGCCGAACGGCTTCTTGCCCCAGGGCAGATTGTCGATCGTGAGATTGTAGCCCGCATTGTCCCGGTAAACGATGTCAGTCCGTGGCGGCAGCATCTTGACTTTGGAAAAATCAGGTTGCGGGGGCGACGCTTTCACCAGTTCCGGCGGCATTTCCATAATGTTGGGCTTGAAACCCGCGGGAATCGCGTAATTGCTGACGATGATCTGCACGGTGCTGCCATCTGCCGAGCGGCCGGCAAGCGCCGCGAAGCCAAAAGTGTCCGTGCCCTCAACTGAGAGCCGCTGCGGTGTATCCAACATTTTCCCCATGGCCTGGAACGTATACGCAGTCTTGAAATACTGCCCTTGCAGATCGAAGAGGCCCATCCATGCCGCGTCGCCGCGATAGAACTGCGCGTGATCGATGGGGGCATCCTGAAAATAGCTGAGCACGGCGCCGATGAATGCGGCGTTATCCACGCCTTGCAGTCTCGCCTTCTCCGCCTCGGTAAAGTCCGGGGTCAGATTCCACTCGGAGAGAATGCTCTCCGCCTTCGGAAAACCATGAGTGTCCAGGAGGCTGCGAATTTGCTTGGCGAGGCGAACGGCATCATAAGGATCGGCGGAACCGTCCGCATAAGTGTGCCAGGAATAAAAATCAAGTGGCACCTTGTGGGTGGCACAGTAATCGATAAGTCCTTCCCGGAAAGGTCCATCGTCGTAAGCGAAAGCCTTGCCATCGCCGCCTACCTTGAGCGTGGGGTCAACTGACTTCAAGGCCCGCACAGTCTTCTCGTACAACGAGTAAAACTGCTCCGGCGTGCCGGACCAGAAAAGACCGTCCGGTTCGTTCCAGAATTCCCAATAACGAATGTCGTAATGGAAGCCGTTATCCCATCCCTGGTTGTAGTGCATGGCAATGTGTTTCACTACGCTGGCAAACTTGTCGAAATCGGCCGGCGGATCGATGTTGGCGCCCCAACTGCGGCCGACGCGGTAATAGATCTCCGCGCCGGTGGCGCGAATGGCGGCGAGCACTTTGTCGGTCGGGGCGAAATTGTAGCTCTCAGGTTTTTCGGCGTCGGCGCTCCAGTTAGGAAAGATGACGCTGGCGTTGCCCGTCTTCACCACGCCGGCACGCTGGGCGGAATCGGGAATGAGCCAAGCGAGTTCTCCGTTGGCCTGCTCGAATTTTGAGTCAATTTCGGTCGGACCCATCACGTCGTGAGTGCGAACCTGGTTGACGCGCAGGTCTTTGTATTGCTGTACAAGGTTCGGCAGTCCCGCCATCAGCGGGCTGGGTGGGCCGTTCAGTCCCTGGAACGAGCGGATCGTGCCAGTCACTTTGCTGGCATCCACATGCAGGGAGCGGAATCCCGTATTCGTGGCGTTCTGGGTGAATGCGGCAGCGCAGAACAGCAGTGGACAGAGGCAATAGCGCGACAGCACGTTCATCGGTAAAACTCCTTTGCGGGTTTTTGCTGCTCACCCACGCGGTGACAGCATGGTGTTGCTGGCAGTTGGTTATGCCTTGGCGTGCTTCTGCAAAAGCGTGAGCAGCGGTCGATCAAGCTTGTGCCCCTGCCAGTCCTCAAATTTTGTTCCCGAGCGTTCCGTGTCGAGCACGCCAAAGGGCCCGCGGAAATTCCACAAGGCCCAACCCGAATTCAATTCACCCAGAATATCGAGGGTGTCGTCAAACCAGGCCAACATCACATCGGGCGGAGTGTGCTTGTAACATCCCATTTCGCCGAAGTGAATGGGAACGCCCTGGGCTGAGAGTTCGGACCAGGGATGAAAAAGTGCCTCGAGCGTTTGGCGGTCGCAAAGGACCTTGCCTTTGTCGTCCTTCAGCGGCCACGTGGGCAGCGGCTCTGCGCCTGTTAGCACGCCACGCACCCACTCGCATTGATGGTGAGTAAGTTGAATCGGATTGTAGGTATGGCAGCTTTGCAGCATACCCGTGCTGGCGAGATCCGGAATCGGCAAGCCTCCTCCCGGATAACCATCGGTGATCACCAAGCGCTCCGGATCGCGCTCTCGAATCGCGTCGGCAGCCGCTCTGGCCACACGTGTATAGTCCTTCGCGTGGCGTAGCAGCCGCTCACGGTCAAAGAAGTCCGTCGTTTTGATGGGACCGCGCTGCTGGAGTTCCGCCAGCTCGGCCGCATTGGGCAGAACGATGGGCTCGTTTACCAGGTTGAAGCTGAGCCGTTGGCTGGGAATGCCCTTGTAGCGGTTGGCGAAAAAGGTCCACTGATGCACGAAGGCGTCAAGCGTGTGCGGATCGGTAAATACGTCGGTCTTTTCTTTGGTGACCGCAATCCCCGTCAACTTCTCATCCATGGTGTCGAGAATGCACAAGCCGGGCGCGCGGTGAAGACAAACGTTCACATGAATTCCGTATTTTTCTCCCAGCCGGATGGCTCGATCGATCGGTTCGATCTGCTTGTCGTTGATAGTGAAAAGATCGGGAGCGGTCCAGGCGCGATAATCCATGGGCAAGCGCACCCAGTTGAAACCCCAGTCGCGAATCCAGCGGAAGTCGTCTTCGAGGAACATCCCATCGTTCTTGTAAGGGAAATACTTCATCCAATCCGCATCGGTGGAAAAATACTCGAGCAGATTAAAACCGTACCAGCGTGGATTCTTCGCGGGCGGCGTAGACTTCGCGGGATTGGATTCTGCGGCAGACGCGCTCGGCCCGGAGAAGGCGAAGCCTGCTAGTCCAGATGGCAAAATTGCGGCAGAGGCAATCGTGGCGGCCGATTTAATCAGACTGCGACGAGTGAAGCGAGTCGAGCCCAGCGCTGAGGTCTGTATTTCGCCTTGAGCGTCTCTTCCTTCCTCCATCGCGCCTCCGAAGTCGCTTTTGGCCTTTATCCTACACCGCGCGCTTTCGCTTCTGGCGAAACTTCTGCGATCGGTTAAGGAGGGGTCCTCCGTGCACCCCCGTGTACCCTGTGGTTTATGCTTTCTGCTGACACTTGATCAGAGTTCCCTTCAGAGTTCGTGCGGGGCCGGACCCAATCTCACTGGCCGTGGACTTAATTCGTTGCCGCAGCAGACGCACTCGTCAGCGTGACTTTCTTGGTGTTGTCGTCGGGAATCCGGTCGATCAACAGCAGGAAGGGATCGACTCCTGCTTCGTCCGGCAGGTCCGCAGTCGTGAAAGTGTACGTGGACTTGTTATTCGTGATGTGTACTCGATCCCGGTAGAGCGTCTTGCCGTACTTCCGGCCTTTTTCCGGCTTGGCGAAAGCGCCGATGTCGATCCAGTCATCCATTGGCACCTCGGTCTCACTGCCCTTCGCGTCCGCCTTATATTTGTGAGTTTCCACGTTGATAGTGACGTCGTACTTGCCGTCCGGGCGCTTCACCGCCGTGGCATCCAGGGTGCGATTTGAAAACAAGGTGATGTCTTCGAACAAATCCTTGATCAAGTATTGCAAATTCGGCGGCGTCTCCTCGCGCAGCGCATCCACCAGCGCATACGACGTGGGATACGGCGGCGCGTTGTACCCATAGCGCTGGATCACCTTGCGCAGCGCTCGGTTCACCGCGTCCTCTCCGATCATCTCTTTCAGATAGTAGAGCACGACGCTCGCCTTGCGGTAGTGGATGTAGCCCTGCCCTTCTTCAACCGTCAGCAGTGGTTCTTCCTTTTGTTTTTCCCGGCCTCGGGAGCGGAGATAGTTGTCCATTTCATACTTCAGAAACTTCCGCATGGCGTCGCGACCGTACTCTTTTTCCATCACCATCAGCGCCGAGTATTGCGCCAGCGATTCCGACAAGAACGTGGCTCCCTGCATGTCGGCGCCTACGACCTGGTGCGCCCACCACTGGTGGCCCATCTCATGCGCCACGACGTAGTAGACCATGTCGATGTCGTCGGGATGATTCAGGTTGGCAATGAAGCCGATCGACTCCGAATATGGCATGGTGCCGGCATAGGCTTGCGCAAACGTGCCCACCCGGGGGAATTCAATGACACGCGCTTCCTTGTGATAGTAGGGGCCGAAATTCTGCGTGTAATACTCCAGGGACTTCTTCAGCGATTTCATCATCCGCGGCACGTTCCACGGATGATCCTTGTCGTAGTACACCTCCAGCTTAATGCCATTCCATTCCTCGCGTTGCACCTCGTAGCGGGCCGACATGAACGAGTAGAAGCGAAGTGACGGATGGTCGAGCTTGTAATCAAAATAGCGCCGTCCGTTCGCCTGCCACTCCCGCACCAGCGATCCGGGCGCGATCGCAATCTGGTCGGGCGAGGTGCTGATGACGGTCTCCAGGTCCACCCAGTCGGAATGGGCCCGGAGGTAGTTGTCCCGGCAATCGTCGGTGCAATTGCGTTCCAGAGGCCGCATCAATTGCTGTTCGCCCAAGCCGTACTTGCGGCGGTCGTTCGGATCGGTCAGTTCGCGCGACGTGTCGTAACCGATCGTTGGAGCAACCGTATTGTTGAAGAAGGTGCCGTTCTGCGTGATTTCCACATTGCTGACGGAGTTTTCGAAGCCGCGATTCTTGCTCTTGACGGTAAAGACGGCGGTACGCGATTCGCCAGGCTGGAGCGGTGGCGTGAAGCGGTAAATGCGATAGAACAACCGCGTATCGTCTTTAGCCAGCGTCGCGCCGGGAATCTGTATGCCGGTGTCATACAACCGGTCAACGGAGTAATGAATCTCGGCCAGCGGTTGCGAATACGGGTTGTAAAGCTCTTCCTCGACGCGCATCGTCATGTTGCGTGTCTCCGGGAAGATATCCACCCAATACTTGTCGCCGCGAACGCGCGGCTGCAGCAGCCGGTCGAACTGCTTGTAGTTTTTCTCGTAATCCGCCTGGAGGGCCAACTGATCCTTGGGCCCGATCACCTCATTCAGTACTTTGGTATTGTAGAAAATCCAGGCCCCAGTCGCAGCGAACGCCATCAGGCAAACCAGCGCTAGCGCCGGCCACGGCCGGGAAAAGCGGAGACGTGCGATTCGCCAGCGCTCGGCCCAGCGGCCTTGCTTGCCCCGTGGCCAGAACATGACGGTGGCAATGGCAAGCAATCCGCAGAACAGAATCCAATACAAAGTGAACCAGCGCCAGGCAGCGATATATGGCGCATCGCCGAACATGTCCGAGTAGGTGACGTCTGGAGTGGATCCAAATTGGACCAGGTTCGAAGCGACGTTGAGCGGTTTCCAGATAGAAAAATTGACGATCAGAAAAGCGACATAGGCGAAATAGCCAGCATACTTGTTGGGCGAGAGAGCGTGAACAAAGAACGCCAGCACTCCAAGAATCAAGAAGAGCGAGAGATCGCGCACAAAGAGCTGGTTGAGATAGAGTCCCAGCTGATAGCGATGGCATCCGTAACTGGTCTGCACAATGATGGCGCTGATCAGGGCTAGGAACTGCACCAGCATGACCATGGCAGCGAGCGCCGTGAAGCGGGCCGCGTACGAGATCCACTCCGGCGTCGGGAGTGAGTCGGTGATCTCGTCCGTGTGAGCGTCGCGGTCCTTCCAGATCAGCACGCCCGCGTAATAGGTGATTAGTCCGATCAGGAACAGATACAACGATCCCGAGATGATCTCCAGCAACCAGTAGGTAACAGGCAGCGTACTGTTCCCGTATCCCTCCCGTGCGCTCATCGCCATGCTCGGCACGCAGTTCAGGAGACCCGCCACCAGGACCACGATAAAGACGGTGCCCTTGAAGATGCCCGCGAGGTGGATCTTGACGGAAGAGAGATATATTTCCCAGGAACTGGCTCTGGAGGTGACCGTGGGAAGAACAACCGACGCTGTGGCGGGCTGCGGAACTTCTTGCGTCTTGCGAGCCTTTTGACGCCTCTCGGCGAAACTGAACCGGTAATAGGCAAAGATCAGGAAGAGCACTCCAACGCCAATCCACAGCAGGCGATTCCACAGCATCAGCCCGCTCAAGCCCAGCGAGTTTGAGTTCTTCTCGACCACGGTCCAGTACTTGGTCGCGAGAGCAAAGGTGCGAACGCCGAACGGATCAAGCAGTGCGGCAATGCGCTCGCGCTCAATGTCGCTCAGCAGCGCGTCCGAAACGCCGTAGCCGGTCAGCAGCAGTAGCGCCCCTACAAACGAGACGATCTCATTTCGCGCCAGCACCGCGATGGTGAAAAGAATCGCGGCCATGAAGAAGGCGTTCGGCACCGCGAAGACAAATATCCCTTTAAGGTGCGCGCTCCAGACGACGCGCTCCCAGCGCTCTGGATCCACCCAGGGCATGTATTTTGCAAGCAGGATTCCGACGGAAACCCCGAGCATCGGAATCACCGAAACCAGGGTCGCTCCGAAGAATCTCCCCAAGAGAAAGTCGCGGCGGCGGAGCGGAGTCGTGAAGACGATCTGATACGTGTTGTGGCTGAAGTCGCGCGCGGCCGCCGAATTTACAAAGGCGGTCACCATCAGCAACGTAAGCAGCCCAACCATCGCGTAGTAGTTCTCGATCACATACGGCGCATTGCGGTAGGCGTTGCTGAGCGACTCTCCAATCGTGATATGGTCCGAGCTGACTGCGCCGAAAAACAGCGCGGCGGTGATCACGGTGAAGATCCAAAGCATCCACGAACGCAACCAGTAGCGGATTTCGAACCACGCGATGTGCAGCAACATTTTCGGAAACATGCGGCCCTCAGTTCCACCCACGGATGCAAGTGAAAAAGACATCCTCAAGGTCGGGGACACTGGGCACGAACCCGTCCTCCGGCGACTGGGCGCTCAAGACATGAAGATGAGGACGTCCACCCACCAGACGGTTTGAGATCACGCGATAACGCTGCTCGTAGCTGGGCAGGTCGGCTTTGGCGATGGACCGCTGCCAGACCCGGTCCTTTAGCTGCGCGACCGCGTCGTCGGGCTTGCCTTCGTAGAGCACCCGCCCCTCGTGAATGATGGCCATCTTGGTGCAGAGGTCGGTCACGTCTTCCACGATGTGCGTGGAAAGAATGACGATGACCTGCTCTCCCACCTCAGCCAACAGGTTGTAGAAGCGGTTGCGCTCTCCGGGATCGAGACCTGCCGTCGGCTCGTCGACAATGAGCAGCTGCGGGTTGCCGATCAGCGCTTGAGCAATCCCGAAGCGCTGCCGCGTGCCGCCGGAAAAACTGGTAAGAGCTTTCTTGCGGAGATCGTAAAGATTGCACCGCTTCAACATGGCTTCGACCAGTTCTTTCCGCTGCCTGGAGCCCCCGATTCCCTTCAGGATGGCGAGGTGATTGAGCATATCCTGCGCCGGAATCCGGGGATACACGCCGAACTCCTGCGGCAGGTAGCCCAGCCGCTTGCGCAACTCGTCCTTCTGTTTGAGAACGTCGATCTCCCCCAGCGTTATGCTCCCGGAATCGGCCTCCTGCAGGGTCGCGATGGTGCGCATCAGCGTGCTCTTCCCCGCTCCGTTCGGACCAAGCAACCCGTACATCCCATGCGGAATGGTCAGTGAAACATCGCTAAGCGCTCTTACACCGTTGGCATATGTCTTGGAGAGACCTTCGATTTTCAGTTCCATACTCGTCCTCGTATAGTACGCGGCTTCGGCGCGCCAAGTTCCAGACGACGTTCCGGACCATCTTAACCGGTCTTTTCCTTTTGACTTCGAGGTCGATGAACGTTGTTGCGCCCCAGAAAAACGGGAGCAATGTGACGGCCGTAGAGGTTTTCCGTCACGTTCTTCGCAATCACGGCTTCATTGACGTCGAGCAGGTCCAGATAGCGCGGCCCCATCTTGGCTGCGACCTTGAAGCCGACATGCAACAACTGGCGAAAGCTGCGGTTATAGGCCGCCGCTCCCGGAACGTGACGCAGCGCAGACGTGTATTGCTCGGAGCGCCAGTCGCGAACTTCGTCCGGAGACGGAAGTTTCGTCGGGTCGATATCAATTACGGTGGCGTAAGGCGCGCAAAGCTCATCGCGGTGCGCGAAGGCCTCGGAATAGATCTCCTTCGCCAGAGCCAACCCGTCTCCGCCGGCTTCCGCGAGGCCGATCAGCTCTTCGAGCCACGTGGTTCCAGCGGTCTTCAGATGCACGCCGGCGTTGAAGCGCTTCATGGTGGCGTGAATGGCCGGATAGATTGAAAACTTGTCGCTGCCCGAGTGCACGCTCAGCTTGAGATTGTCAGGCAGGCCATATTGCCGGACTGCGTACGCGATGGCCGCAACGTCGAGCGCCATCTCTCGCTCGAACTGCGCCACGTCGCCAACGTAGTCCACACCTTTGTTGAAGCGGCCGCTGAACTTGGGAGCGATCGTCTGCAAGGGAATGCCTTCGTCCGCAATCGCAGCCAGAATGATGAGCAACTCTGCGGGACTTTGCGCGTGGTCGGTCTCGTCCATCGAGATCTCAGAGATGAAACAGCCGGTGCCCTTGGCATTTTCGATCTTGCGGTAGACCTCGCCCGCCTTCTTTATGGCGACAAGAAACTTCCGCGCGGTCTGCGTCAGGTGCTCTGATGTGATCTCGACAGCGCCGTCCACGCCGTCCAACTGAACCCGTCCCACGAGCTCCGGGTGCCGCTTTACGAGAGTTTCAATGTCGGCTGCCGCCGCCGGCTGGCCGATTGCGTCGGCCACGTCGATGGTGTAGAAATCGCACGACACAAGGAAGCGCTCCACGGTCTGCAGCGTAATGTGGTCGGCATCGCAAAAGTACGGATTCTTCCAATGCAGCGCCTTGACCGCGGCATCGGCCGCTTGCCGCACCGACGAGGGCTCGGAGCCAATGATCGTGTGCTCGCGGTTCGACTTGTTCCATACCGGAATCACTTCGACGCCGCTCCCCAGAGCCAGTGCGCAAGCCTGCAACTGCGCTTTGGCCTGGTGCGCGAACCTGTCCCCGACCCCAACGGAATACTTATTAAGCCTTAAGCCGCTATTTCCCACGCTCTGTCCTCACTTCACAATCTGGCATGATAGGCCCACAACCCTGCCCTGGTTTAGCCATAAAAAAGACGTCCTCGCCATCTCCGCTAGTCCGATTGTAGCCATGACGCGGCTTCCGCGAGTCGCAGCGCATGAACGGATATATTTGAACGCCGTAATAACCATCATATCGATCCTCTGCAGCACGATGCCCCTGAAAAAGCCAGAGGCGCTCCCGCATTAGGCCCGGCGTGAATCCGCGTGCTTTCTGGGTTAAACTGTTCCGTCGACACCATTTCCTGTCTCGCTGAGAACGAAATGAGCGATCCGCATATCGCGCTCCTTGAGAGCAGTGCGCGACGGCATTCCAAGCGCGCAGGATTACGGTCTGTTGGTCGTTTTTGAGGTACACCACGGTTGGAGTCTCATCGGACCGGGTAGCATTCCTGTCTAATGCTGTTCGGATGCGAGGTTGGGGAAAATGGCTTTTCGCCGACGGTTTCTGCTTCGGATTAGCTGGCCCCGCACGACGTTTGCGGCCGCATTGGCCTGTTATTTCACTTGCATATGGTTGCTGGCAGGCTCGGTTTACGCCCTCGATCCGAACAAACGCCTAACCCAGTACTCGCATACTTCGTGGCGAATACAAGATGGCTCCGCACCGGCTGGTATCGAAGCGATTGCGCAAACCTCGGATGGCTATCTTTGGTTTTCATCTGACTCCCAGGGCGTGTACAGGTTTGACGGTGTTCGGTTTCTTCCGTGGACTTTGGCCTCCAACGGTAAAACGATCAACAAGATTGTGAGCGTCTATGGAGACCATGCTGGTGGGCTATGGGCACTGGGCGAGCGTGAGATCGCTCACTTGAAGGGTGGTGTCGTCACTTCCCACTTCGACTTGGATGGGCTTCAGCAGTTTCAACAGATCAGCGAGGATCCTGACGGCTCCTTGTGGATCGTGCGCGGGCGGACCGCTGTCTCAGACGCGCCCCTTTGCCGTATCACCGACCGAGCCGTCAAGTGTTTCGGAAAATCCGATGGGGTCCCGATTTCCCCAGCCGATTCTCTATTGGCTGATGGAAAAGGAGGGTTTTGGCTGGGAGGGCAAACGGCGCTTGTCCACTGGCATGATGGCGTTTTGGAGATGTACCGGATCGAAGCCCTAAAATCCAACGCGGGACAGAACGGGATTGCAAGCATGGCACATGGTCCCGATGGATCTCTGTGGGTCGGCATACAAGCAGAGGGACATGGCCTGGGCCTTGGACAACTGAAGGAAGGCGCTGTGAAACCATTTGTGACCCCCACCTTCGATGGGAGTAAGGTTGTCGTCAGCGCGATGATCTTCGATCACGACGGCAATCTCTGGGTAGGTACCGCCGGCAAAGGAATCTTTCGTATCCATGGCAACGTTGTGGACCATTATCAGCAGACCGATGGATTGTCCGGCGATGGGGTACTTGCTCTTTTTGAAGACAGAGAAGGGATCGTATGGACTGTAACGTCAAATGGAATCGACAGTTTCCGCGATCCGAGCGTCACCACTTTCTCGGCACGGGAAGGCCTGAGGACAGACGCAGCAGCAGGTGTACTGGCGAGCAGAGATGGCACTATCTGGGTTGCAAATGCTGGCTCACTTGATCAGATTAAGGACGGGACAGTCTCGTCCATTCGCACCGGGAGTGGTCTTCCGGGTCATCAAGTCACCGCCATGCTTGAAGATCACGCCAGCAACCTGTGGGTGGGCGTGGATGACGGACTGTATCTGTTCAAGAGTGGGCGCTTCCGTCGCCTCCCCGAACCCAATCACCACCCGCTTGGAATGGTGGTTGGAATGACTGAGGACAATGATGGGAACATTTGGGCAGAGTGCCTGAGCAATCCGCGAAAACTTGTGCGGATCCGCGACTTCCGCGTCCGTGAAGAGTTCCCTGCGTCGCAAATCCCCCCTGGACACAGCCTCGCGTCGGATCCACATGGAGGAATTTGGATAGCCACTAAGAAAGGAGATATCGCGCTGTTCCAGAACGGCGTTTTTGAAACGAAGTTTCCGCTAAACCCAGGAGGCGATCCGTCTAATCGCCAAATTATGTCCAAGGCAGATGGTTCCGTGATTGCCGGTTCCGAGGACGGACTCGTCGAATGGCGACAGGGCAAAGTGCACCGGATGACGACGAAGAACGGTCTGCCCTGTAACTCGGTAACTTCGTTCATCGAGGACAAAGAGAATCGCTGGTGGCTGCACACTGGCTGTGGCGTCGTGCAGTTCCCTGATTCTGAGCTCGAGCGATGGCTGGCCAACCCCGAAGCAATTGTTCAGACCCGTGTTTACGACGTCTTGGATGGAGCGCGGCCCACAGGCGGGCCGTCCTTCAATGCTGCGGCGTACTCTTCGGATGGGCGCGTGTGGTTTGCGACGGGTTTTGTGGTAGAGATGGTGGATCCGTCCAGGCTCTCGCAAAAGGCGCTCCCGGCGCAGGTATACATCGAATCGCTCGTCGCTGACCGAAAGGAGTTCAAAGCAACGCCCAACCTCAAGATCCCGCCAAATCCGAGGGACTTGCAAATTGATTACACCTCACCCACTTTTTCGATCCCGCAGAAGGTAAATTTCCGCTACCGCCTCGACGGCTATGACCGTGATTGGAAAGACGCCGGCACACGCCGGCAGGCGTTCTACACGGATTTGCCTCCTGGGGGGTATTCCTTTCGCGTGATCGCATGCAATAGTGACGGCGTCTGGAACGATAGTGCCGCCAAGCTGGATTTCTACGTCGCTCCGGCGTACTACCAGACAAACTGGTTCCGTGTTCTCTGCGCGACCGTGTTTTTGGCATTGCTGTGGGCAGCCTACCAGTTGCGTGCCCGGCACTTGCATAAGCAGTTCGAGATGACGTTGGAGGCGCGCGTCGGCGAGAGAACGCGGATTGCCCGGGACCTGCACGACACTCTTCTGCAGAGTTTCCACGGGCTGGTGTTCCGTTTCCAGGCGGCTCGCAACATGCTTCCGAATCGCCCCGAGGAAGCAACTCAGGCGCTGGATACCGCATTAATTAGGGCCGAGCAGGCACTGGACGAAAGCCGGCACTCGATTCAGGGGTTACGTCCCGGCCTGTCCGCTGAAAACGACCTCGATCAAATGTTGATAACAACCGGCCAGGAACTGGCTTCTTCCAACCACGCCGAGGACGGCTCACCCCGTTTCGAGGTGATCGTGGAAGGCGAGCGCCGAGGCCTGTCTCCGATCATCCAGGATGAAATCAGTCGGATCGCGCGAGAACTGCTCCGCAATGCCTTCCGGCACGCGCACGCGCATGAGATTGAGGTCGAGATGCGTTATCAGAACGACGTTTTCCGCCTGATTGTGCGGGATGATGGAAAGGGCATCGACCCAAAGATACTGCAAGATGGTGGGCGCCCGGGCCACTGGGGACTGCCAGGGGTTCAGGAACGCGCTCGTGGAATTGGAGCTCGATTGGAATTCTTAAGCGAGGCCGGAGCCGGTACAGAAATTCGATTGACGCTCCCCGCGGCTGTCGCTTACGAAAGGCCGCGGAATGGCGATCGATTTAGTCTGTTCCGCAAACGGAGGATTCATGAACACCAATCCTAGTTTGATTCGAGTCCTCACCGTCGATGATCACGCCCTCCTGCGCGAAGGGATCGCGGCCCTGGTCAATGCCGAGCCAGACATGGAGCTGGTAGCCGAGGCCTCCGACGGAGAGGAAGCCATCAAACAATTTCGACGGCACCGTCCGGACGTGACTCTGATGGATCTTCAAATGCCGAATTTGAATGGTACCGAAGCCATCAGCCGCATCAGGAACGAATTCCCCAACGCCAAGATCATCGTACTGTCGACCTATTCCGGGGATGTTCAGGTCCTCCGGGCGATCAAAGCGGGTGCTCGGGGTTACATCGTGAAGGGACACGTCCACAGAGAACTATTGGAAGCGATCCGGAGTGTCCATGCCGGGCACAAGAGAATACCACCCGAAATTGCGGCGGAGCTGGCTGAGCACGCTGCCGAGGATGAACTGAGCTCGCGCGAAATTGATGTGCTTCGCTTGATTGCCGCTGGCAGTGGCAACAAGCAAATCGCCGACAAGCTCGCCATCGGGGAAACGACCGTCAAGAGCCACATCAGTAACATTCTCTCGAAGCTGGGCGCCAACGATCGGACCCATGCTGTGACCATTGGACTCCAGCGCGGGATCATCGAACTGGGCATCCCTCAAAAGTATGACTCGTAATTCCTCCTTTTTGCCGTTTCGACATCCTCCGTTATCCACTAGCATGGGCCCAGTAAGCGTGACACGCGTGCAACGTCTGTTTTCCACATTCGCGGAGGGCTGGCCCGGCTTCGGTCTTTTGCTTCAACGCGTCCTGACCAGCGCGGTTCTGCTTTATTTCGCGGGCACCCATCTCCTGGAAACGAGTAGCTTGGCGCCCAGCCTTTTATGTCTGATGGCGGCTGTCGCCGGAGTGTTTCTGCTCTTTGGCCTGTGGACACCATTGGCAGGAACCGCGGTCGCCATTGCCGAGGTCTGGATATTCTTGGCGCGGTCAGAGAGTCCCCTGATCGCCATCATGCTAGCTAGCCTGGGTACTACCGTCGCGATGATCGGACCCGGAGTTTGGTCGATCGATGCCCAACTTTACGGACGGAAGCACATCGAACCTTCAAGCCAATAAGACCAGTTCCAAATCCTCCAAAAGCATGAATGCTCCCTCTCCGGGAAGTACCAGCCTGCGCCAGCACCATATACCTAGACCACAATTGTCCGATTTGCCGTTGTAATCAGACCTAAATCACTGCAAACTCACCGCAGAATCCGATCATGAAAAAACATGATCATGATGCCAGCCTGAAGGTTATGGAGGAGATTATGGGGTGCGCGACTATTGATTTCACAAACCTCGGAGACCTCGCAGCAACAAGCTTTGTCAAGGCGAGCGGGCCCGGAGACCAGCAGCTTCATCTCGAACCGGAAATCAGCTCTGAGTACTGCTTCGAAGGCATTGTCGGCAAGAGCGCAGCCCTGCAGAAAGTCCTGGAACAAGTCGCCATCGTGGCGCCCACGGATTCCACCGTCCTGCTCCACGGGGAGACTGGAACCGGCAAAGAGTTGATTGCACGCGCCATTCATAATCTCAGTGCCCGGCGCCAGCACGCCTATGCGTGCGTGAACTGCGCCGCCATTCCCACGGGGCTGCTGGAAAGCGAACTGTTCGGGCACGAGAAGGGGGCCTTCACCGGAGCCCTGATGCAAAGAAAGGGCCGATTCGAGCTGGCCGACGGCGGCTCGCTCTTTCTAGACGAGATTGGGGACATCAGCCTGGAGCTCCAGCCAAAGTTGTTGCGCGCCGTGCAGGAGCAGGAGTTCGAACGTCTGGGAAGCTCCCGGACGATTCATGTCAACGTCCGGCTCATCGCCGCGACCCATCGCGACCTGGGCACCATGATTCGGGAGGAGAAGTTCCGGGAGGATCTTTTCTATCGATTCAACGTCTTCCCCATCGAGATCCCGCCCCTGCGGGAACGGCGCGAGGATATTCCCCTGCTGGTGAACTACCTTGTCTCGAAACTATCCGGGAGGATGCGAAAGCAGATTAGGTCGATACCCAGGCAGGCAATGGAGATGTTGACGAACTGCCCGTGGAAGGGCAACGTTCGGGAACTCGCAAACTTCCTCGAACGCGCCGTGATTCTTACCCGCGGCGAGGAGTTACAGGTGCCGATGGCGGAGCTTCGCCCGTCTTGCGACATGGGTGTTACCAGCAGTTCGACCTCTAGCTTTCGACAAGCGGAATGCACTGCGATCATCGAGGCTTTGAGAGCCGCGTCAGGGCGGATCGCAGGCAACGGCGGAGCCGCCGAACGCCTGGGATTGAAGCGTACCACTCTGCAGAACAAAATTCGCCGGCTCGGCATTGCAAGGGCAAATTACCGGGACTAAAGGCATTCGATCGCCGGAATTGCAAAAAATTTCAACCGTTTCGTGAGTCTCATCGCGATTTGTTTCTGCTATGCCTCCGCCCAGGTTGCGGACCGGGCCAGTAAATCACCTCTGCCACAACACCCTGTCAATTTCGAGCGGCAGGGCCTTTGGATGATACGGGACGATACGCGGCGTGAAATCGGTTTCGGGCCGCCTACCTGGCATTGTCGCCGAGTAGGTGTAGGCAAATGCTGTACCCGGGCGAAAGGCCTTGCGATGCATCTGCTGACGAACCGGAGCTTCGCCACCTCGAGCGTCCGCAAATAGCTCGACCCGCACGAAGCTCGGATCGATCCCCGCAAGCGAGACCTCGACCTCGAATATCAACTCGTTGTCTTGTCTGATCACCTTCAGCCGTCCGAAGCGGACGTCCTTCCAGCGTCGGGCAATATCCCGTTGCCATGCAAGGACGCCGCTGCCAGCCTTCCCGAGACTCTGAGCACGAGCGCTGTAAGCAGCAGCGGCAGGAAGATAATGCTCTTCTGTGTATTGCCGGACCGCACGATTCGCGGAAAATGCAGGCGTGAGCAAAGCCATACTTTCTCGGATGCGCGCTATCCAGGACGCCGGTATTCCATTTTCATCCCGGTCGTAAAATCCGGGGGCAATTTGGTCTTCCAAGAGGGCGTACAGTGCTTCTGCATCGGCACGGTCCGCCGTAGCGTCATCCGGAAATTCATCGCCGTTGCCAATGGCCCAACCTACAGCAGGCGAGTATGCTTCCGCCCACCATCCGTCCAGGACGGAGAGATTCAGGCCGCCGTTCACCAGCACCTTCATTCCGCTGGTGCCGCAAGCCTCCCAGGGACGCTTGGGTGTGTTGATCCAGATGTCGACACCTGTCAGCAAGTGCTGGGCGAGCAGCATATCGTAGTCGCTAAGGAAGACGACATGCGAACGAACATCTGGCCGACGGGCAAACTCGATCCATTCCCGGATTAGGCCGTGTCCCGGCTTGTCTTGGGGATGGGCTTTTCCAGCTAGCACCAGCTGAACAGGTCGCTCGGGATTCGTGAGGATCCGTGCGAACCGCTCCCGATCGTGCAGCAGAAGTGTGGGACGCTTGTAGGTAGCAAACCGTCGGGCAAGGCCGAGTGTGAGCACGTCAGGATCAAGGACAGAGCGAGCCTCCTGCAACTGCAGAGGCGAAGCGCCGTGACCCGCCTCCTGGCGCACCAATCGATCGCGCGCATATTCCACCAGAGCGGTTCGTCCTACATTACGCATGGTCCAGAGCTGCTGGTCATCGACAGCACGGAATTTTTCTTCCGTATCGTGAAGATCGCTTCGCCACAGGCCTTTGCCGCATAGTTCCGTCCAAAGCTCGTCAGCGCCGGCCGAATCCCATGTAGGCACATGTATTCCGTTGGTCACATGGCCAATCGGGACCTCCCCTTCCGGGAACCTGGAGAAAAGTGGTTGAAAGAGGTGTCGGCTGACGGCGCCGTGGAGACGGCTCACAGCATTCACCGAGCCGCTGCCTCGAATGGCGAGGTTAGCCATGTTGAAAGGCTCGGAATGGTCATCCGGGTTTGCACGTCCCAGTGCAAGGAGTTCGTTCATCGTTATTCCGAGGCGTTCAGCCAGGAGCGCTGAATATTGGCAAACAAGTTCGGGGGCGAAACGGTCAAAACCTGCGTCCACCGCAGTGTGTGTGGTGAACACGTTTCCGGCCCTCGTCACCGCCAGGGCATGGTGGAACGGTACCCCTGTCTCTTTCATATAACTGTGAGCGCGCTCGAGTATGGCAAACGCTGCATGTCCTTCGTTCAGGTGGCAAACGTCCGGTTTTATTCCGAGTGCTTCCAGTAACATCCATCCTCCCCCTCCGAGGAGTAATTCCTGCTTCAGACGTAGTTCAGATCCGCCGCCATATAATTCGCTGGTGATGGCTCGATCGTGCGGGAGATTGGCGGGATCATTTGTATCAATCAAATAGAGCTTGGTTCGTCCGACCTGAACTTCCCAGGTACGAATCCATATCTTGATACCGGGCAGGCTTACCGGCAATCTCAGCCAACTTCCATCGGCGCCTCGAACCGGTCGAATAGGCAACTGGCCAGGCTCGTTAACTGGATACAACGCCTGTTGCTCACCCCGTGCGTCGATTTCTTGACGAAAATAGCCCTGTTGATACAAGAGGCCAACACCCACCACCGGAACTCCGAGATCGCTCGCGGCTTTGAGTTGGTCGCCGGCGACGTTGCCCAAGCCACCGGAATAAATCGGCAATGCCTCGCTGAGCATGTACTCCATACTGAAATAAGCAATAGTGCGCAAATCGGAATCCGGATGCGCTTTCTGAAACCAGCCGGGCTCGGAGTTCTTGGCTTGGGCCTCGGCTAGGAGTTGTTCGAGGCGGCTACGTCCAGAATCATGCAGACTGTCGAGTTTCTCTTGCGAAACAGATTTCAGGATGAGCCACGGATTCTCAGTAAGCTCCCAGAGTTCCGGATCCAGTTCCTTCCAGATCTCGTCGGTCGCATGGTTCCAGGACCAGTGGAGGTCGAGCGCCAGTTGCGTGAGGGCATCCGAGCCTCTGAGCTCGGATGCCAGTACGGAATAGGTGAGATTTCCCATAGTTAGTTCGCCTCTGGCCATAAGGCCACTTGCAGTCCAGCCTTTCCGGGCCAGGGTTGAATCGGTCCTTATCGGTCACGATGAACTCGCGGGGAATTGTCCGGAAAAGCAAACCGATGAGTTAATCGCGAGAGCTAGCGCGAGGATTTCTAACAGCACTATTGCACGCTGCCAGCATCACTTGGGGTGAAGTGCAACGTCGAGTTCTTCAGCTGAATCTCGACCAGCAAAGGTGCCCCGGACTCCTTAGTTTGGTATATGGTGGCGTCATGCGGATTGTGTCCCGCCTCAAGCATCGCTGGAATTGTCGCAATCGTCTTGTTTCCACGTGAGAAACTGACTCGGACGTCAGGACTGGTTCCGTTCCAATCAATGGTGTATTCGCCGGCCGGCAGCGTGACGCTGCCAACGGTAGTTGGTTCAATGAGGTTAATTGTCTTTTTGCTTTTCGGCCATGCCATTGCCACTGACAACGTCATGAAAAAAAAGACTGCCAAAATACTTGCCGATCTGAATTTCATAACTTCTCCTTTCGAATCTCCAGAGGCACGCTGTTTGCCAAAACCGCCCGCGCATATAAGTTCCGCCCCAAGAGCTATTGGGGTGCAGCGTCATCATCGACTCGACGTTGCAGCTCGCGTTGAATCTGCTCGATTTCCGCGGCATCGTTTGCACTGAGTCCGAATTCCCTGGGTAGGATTACGAACAGCATGTCAATGAGTGTTTCAGTCGGGATGTTCATCAGTTCTCCGAGCATCGCCTACTCCCAGAAGCAAATTGAAGACGATACTCGTATTCGCAATCCAACTGCCAGACGCGACCACTTATAAGTGGGTGACAATCACTACGTACCAGTAAGATCGGGAACTCTCCAACGCAGTCTCTGCCTGCCGTGTCAAGGGCACTGACCGAATTCGGGCAGCAAGCTGGTGCTTCACATAACCCTTGCCTGGCACACGATCTCCACAAATCGATGCGCATGGAGCTTATGCCGCCTTTTCACGGGGCGTGGCTGAACCCGAATGGTAAGAGCCCGATTCACGGTCGGCATGCCTATTGAATAGTTCGCCAGTGCATTTGAGGCCGTCGATTTCCGTTTGTGTCAGTGACCAAAACCCAGTTCATGCGTAGAGGCTTTCTTATCGTTACTGCCTGCAGAGTAAGCGTTGTGCAGCACATGGTCGTTTTCTCCTTTCTTCTTAATTACGTGCGACGAGAATTGTTCCTGCCTACTTCATCGGGCATCGACCGTGCGAGCCATAAGAAGTCGCATCTTATTTGGCCCCAGTTCAGCCGCAGAAACATCAGGGCAAGGGCGCTTCAACCGCCGATGTTTTTTTGAACAGTTCCAAGTCGATGAGCGATCGAATCTGCTCCCATACCCGCGCTTCCCGTACTGATGCTTACAACTGGCTCGTGTTGTCTTCGCTGTACCGTCGTGAAGTCGCGAACCTCACGTGCGTAGGCGCACTTTGAGGGCCAATGCCAGATCGTTGAAAGCCGCTTTACATCAATGACGTAAGCGTTGAGCGTGTTCTGGGCAGGCCGCCCATATTCAGGCATTGACCGTAACCGGGCAGGCTACGCGACACCGGATTAGGTCACCGCTTTACAGCGTGAGGCACTTAGCGACAAGTCGAATTGGCGGGCAATCTGCACTATCCATAGCGTGCATCAGGACGGCGGTGATTATGTTCAAGATCACGCACATCACGATTCGTCGCTTCTCTCTCGCTGAAATTCTTCTAATGGTGGCGATTAACCAAAATGAAGCCAGGCGGAAGGACTCGGTCGCGCAGAGCAGGAGTGAAGGTTTCAGTTAAAAGTGGACCATGATTATCTTCGAGTAACTTTCACTTTGTTGTTGAAGGCCCAGCAGTACCAGCAACGAGGTTGCACTTATACTCCACGAACAAATACGCGATGATGGGGTGGAACTCTCCGGGCAATACTCGAGAGCGGACGTAGAGGAAAAGCCACCGCTTCATCTTGTGATAGGCCTGGGGCAGCGTCCAGTTGCCCGGCGGTGTTTCAGGTCCGGGATCCGAACCGCGGAGCTGTCGGAAGGGGCGTGCGATGCGTGTGGTCTCGGCGCGATGGGGGGAGAGCCCAGCCACGCGCATCGCAAATTGTCGCCCCAGGTCAACGCCTCCGACAGGCCCGGCGCAAACGCCCCTGCGCTGGCCGTCTCCAGGTCATTGTTGATCGGCTCTTCCCGTCACCTCCGATTCAGCTGCGAGCCAATCGTCGAAGTTCTATTAGTGTGGAGGGGCGGCCGATGCACCGACGTTGCCGCGGTTTACGGTGAACAGAATCTAAGTACATCGCATTCCGCCCCACATCCGCACACATCAAATCAGTTCACGTTGATGAATAAGAAAAAGCTAAACAGCTTTCTTTGACTAGTGCTTACCTTTGCTTGTGAATTTGTCCAAAATAAACTCTTGGGCCAAACTGCCCGCGACATGTAGACCCATGTCAATCCCGAAACCTCTGAACACATGCCCAGCATTGCGATCCGAACTGGGGTAGTACGCGGTGGAAATGGAATATGAGATCAAACTCCCGCCCAAGGCGGAATAATTCGGTTGCCACGCTCCATTGTCTCCCTTGCAGATAACTGTAGCTAAGACGGCATGGAGTGCCCGGGCTTCTTTGTACCGCTGCCTTGATAGAAGTAGCGGGGGTCCTGATGCAGGAGTGAGGGCAGAATGGCATTGCCGATAAGGCCTTCGGTAGTGGCGTCGGCGAAGCCAGCCCCCACCCGCTTGCCATATCCTTTTGCACCCTGCTGCCACTGATTAGGGGCGTCACGGGCCTGCTGGACGCCGGCCCATCCATCCACGCGGGCAAAGAATACGGGATTGGTGAGACTTTTGTATGCCAGGTGGAACTTCATCCCCGTGGTGAGAGCCTCGGGATGAGCTTCGTAGGTCACATAAGTATTCGGTATAAAGCGAAAAATGCGCTGCTGTTCTTCGGCCTTGAACTCTTGCGCGGCAACCTCTTTTTCGGAATAACTCACAGTAACTGCCCGTTGCACCGCTAAAATGCGAAGTTTGATGTCGGTTAGAGTTTTCTCCTGCCCGGGTTCGACTGTAACGGACGAACTCCACTCTGCAAATCCTTCAGCAGTGACGGTAACCTGATAGGCAATTCCCGCCGTGACCTGGTGGAAGGCAAAGGATCCATACTCATTTGTTACGACTGTAAGACGATCGCCGGCCGGCCCTTGAAGGACTACGGTGGCATCGGGAACCGGATCGTCGCTGACATCGACCACCGTGCCCAGGATGCTTCCTGTTCTTGTATTTGCCGCTTCCGTCGACTGCGCGGACGCAGGTACAACAAGGAGCAAGCCACTGGCCAGGAAGATCGGCAGCAACACGAGTGTTACTTTCAGGAACGCTCCCAGCCGCCGATCAGGTGTCGCAGGTGTGTTGTTGTGCATCGTCGACATTTCTAGCCTCTGGACAGGGTGAAATTGATGGTGATCCGGGAGTCAACTTCGACCGGTTCTCCATTTAACAGGTACGGCCGATAGCGCCATTGCTTCACCGCATCCACTGCGGCTTGCGCGAGTATTGGTAAACCGCTCTCGACTCGCACATCCTCCACGCTGCCATCCTTGCCGATCACGGCCATCAGCACTACCGCCCCTTCAATCCGCGCCCGGCCCGCCTCCGGCGGATACTGCGGCGCAACGTCGTGGATCAGGTTCGCCTCGGCTACCCGGGAGGCGACACGGATTCTCTTGATCGGCGTCGGTTCGGGCGTTTTCGTAAGCACGGGGACGCTGCGCGTGCTACCCAGCACTTCGCTAAGCACTCCACCGGGAACTCCGGCCACTCCGCCAGGGAGTCCCCCGACCACTCCGCCCGTTGTGTCGACCGGAGGTGGTGGCGCTGCTTGCGTCCCACGAATTGGGACGGGAATGCCGATGCTGGTTGAGGTGTACGTGGGCGTGGGCGCTTGCAGCCGCGTGGCATTGGAAGCTGCGGCCGGAGGTGCATATAACATCGTTAGCATTTCTCTTTTGGGCAGCGTATCCGTGTGAAACAGCGGAATGACAACTAGCGCTAGTAGGAGAAGCAACTGGAAGGCTAGCGATCCAACTGCCGCCCAGGGATTTCGCGGCCGTGACTTCCCCGATGCAATTAGACTTTCGCGAAATATGTCGCCAGCTTCTACTCCTGGCAGGCTGGAAGAGGCAGACGATTGTTTTTCATCCTCCGGCGCCAACGCGGGAAGCCGCCAATCAGTTCGCAACCCTGGTCTCTGAACGGTCGGGTATGCGATGCCATGAAATAAGTCCGAAGGATGGTCACAGGTTGCCATAGCACATTGATCCCCTTTCAAGCAGTACC
>CAVRNL010000100.1:0-29803 GCA_963722485.1 uncultured Acidobacteriaceae bacterium | reverse complement strand
GGAAGGGGCGTGCGATGCGTGTGGTCTCGGCGCGATGGGGGGAGAGCCCAGCCACGCGCATCGCAAATTGTCGCCCCAGGTCAACGCCTCCGACAGGCCCGGCGCAAACGCCCCTGCGCTGGCCGTCTCCAGGTCATTGTTGATCGGCTCTTCCCGTCACCTCCGATTCAGCTGCGAGCCAATCGTCGAAGTTCTATTAGTGTGGAGGGGCGGCCGATGCACCGACGTTGCCGCGGTTTACGGTGAACAGAATCTAAGTACATCGCATTCCGCCCCACATCCGCACACATCAAATCAGTTCACGTTGATGAATAAGAAAAAGCTAAACAGCTTTCTCTGACTAGTGCTTACCTTTGCTTGTGAATTTGTCCAAAATAAACTCTTGGGCCAAACTGCCCGCGACATGTAGACCCATGTCAATCCCGAAACCTCTGAACACATGCCCAGCATTGCGATCCGAACTGGGGTAGTACGCGGTGGAAATGGAATATGAGATCAAACTCCCGCCCAAGGCGGAATAATTCGGTTGCCACGCTCCATTGTCTCCCTTGCAGATAACTGTAGCTAAGACGGCATGGAGTGCCCGGGACTTCTTTGTACCGCTGCCTTGATAGAAGTAGCGGGGGTCCTGATGCAGGAGTGAGGGCAGAATGGCATTGCCGATAAGGCCTTCGGTAGTGGCGTCGGCGAAGCCAGCCCCCACCCGCTTGCCATATCCTTTTGCACCCTGCTGCCACTGATTAGGGGCGTCACGGGCCTGCTGGACGCCGGCCCATCCATCCACGCGGGCAAAGAATACGGGATTGGTGAGACTTTTGTATGCCAGGTGGAACTTCATCCCCGTGGTGAGAGCCTCGGGATGAGCTTCGTAGGTCACATAAGTATTCGGTATAAAGCGAAAAATGCGCTGCTGTTCTTCGGCCTTGAACTCTTGCGCGGCAACCTCCTTTTCGGAATAACTCACAGTAACTGCCCGTTGCACCGCCAAAATGCGAAGTTTGATGTCGGTTAGAGTTTTCTCCTGCCCGGGTTCGACTGTAACGGACGAACTCCACTCTGCAAATCCTTCAGCAGTGACGGTAACCTGATAGGCAATTCCCGCCGTGACCTGGTGGAAGGCAAAGGATCCATACTCATTTGTTACGACTGTAAGACGATCGCCGGCCGGCCCTTGAAGGACTACGGTGGCATCGGGAACCGGATCGTCGCTGACATCGACCACCGTGCCCAGGATGCTTCCTGTTCTTGTATTTGCCGCTTCCGTCGACTGCGCGGACGCAGGTACAACAAGGAGCAAGCCACTGGCCAGGAAGATCGGCAGCAACACGAGTGTTACTTTCAGGAACGCTCCCAGCCGCCGATCAGGTGTCGCAGGTGTGTTGTTGTGCATCGTCGACATTTCTAGCCTCTGGACAGGGTGAAATTGATGGTGATCCGGGAGTCAACTTCGACCGGTTCTCCATTTAACAGGTACGGCCGATAGCGCCATTGCTTCACCGCATCCACTGCGGCTTGCGCGAGTATTGGTAAACCGCTCTCGACTCGCACATCCTCCACGCTGCCATCCTTGCCGATCACGGCCATCAGCACTACCGCCCCTTCAATCCGCGCCCGGCCCGCCTCCGGCGGATACTGCGGCGCAACGTCGTGGATCAGGTTCGCCTCGGCTACCCGGGAGGCGACACGGATTCTCTTGATCGGCGTCGGTTCGGGCGTTTTCGTAAGCACGGGGACGCTGCGCGTGCTACCCAGCACTTCGCTAAGCACTCCACCGGGAACTCCGGCCACTCCGCCAGGGAGTCCCCCGACCACTCCGCCCGTTGTGTCGACCGGAGGTGGTGGCGCTGCTTGCGTCCCACGAATTGGGACGGGAATGCCGATGCTGGTTGAGGTGTACGTGGGCGTGGGCGCTTGCAGCCGCGTGGCATTGGAAGCTGCGGCCGGAGGTGCATATAACATCGTTAGCATTTCTCTTTTGGGCAGCGTATCCGTGTGAAACAGCGGAATGACAACTAGCGCTAGTAGGAGAAGCAACTGGAAGGCTAGCGATCCAACTGCCGCCCAGGGATTTCGCGGCCGTGACTTCCCCGATGCAATTAGACTTTCGCGAAATATGTCGCCAGCTTCTACTCCTGGCAGGCTGGAAGAGGCAGACGATTGTTTTTCATCCTCCGGCGCCAACGCGGGAAGCCGCCAATCAGTTCGCAACCCTGGTCTCTGAACGGTCGGGTATGCGATGCCATGAAATAAGTCCGAAGGATGGTCACAGGTTGCCATAGCGGCTTTGATAAAAGCATTTTGAGGGCCAAGTGGAACTTCTTGTAGGCGAAGGAGATGGACCACTGAAATGGCATTGCGTGTGCCCACATGAGGGCAGCTGCCTTCAAAAGGTCATAACCAGATGCAGGTCTGGGCACGGACTGGACACGCAAGTTCGTTGTGTTCTATGTTCAGGAAAGAGAAATGGAGGATAAGTAGTCGGCGCATTTCTTTGCGGGTTCTCCGGGATCGCTGAAAGATCCCCATCTGCGCCGATTAACGTGAGATTGCACGAACGCCGCTCGGGGTGCTTTATGCCAGCGGGATTGCCGTAGTGATCAGTAGGAGCGCCGAGCCACCAATGCAACGTACGTCAATGTTCTTTCTAAAAGTCTTCGGCCACCATAGCTGCTAACACTTCGGTGTGGGGCGAGGCTGCTGTTGCGCCTCCAGCCTGCGTGATCTGGTAATCTCGATATTCAATGCTCAGAACCGCTGTGCCCAAAACGCGCACCTTGGTTTCGCTCTCGTTTGATTCCGGCAACCAGAAGCCACCGATCTTCTGGTAGCGACGGTTGAAGTCAGTTTTGACAGTCCACCAGGAAGGGTTGACAGCCGGCTCGCCCTCCACTCGAGTTATCGCGAAGTCTCTTGCATTCACCCAAATGTGGCCTCGAAACAGAAACTTGTTCTTGCTTCGCGGCTGGGCATCAAGCACATAGAATTCGTCCGTATCGGTCTTCTGGTAATCAGAGACTTGAAATGTGTAGTTCTCGAGCGTGACGGCGGAACGCTGCTGATTCTCTTCCCGCATCGACTCTTGTTCTGCCTCCAGGAGCTTCTTGAACACACGATCCCGCACCGTGCCAGAACCACTCTCTGACAAGATCGTGAACTTTTTTTTATTCGGTGCCTGGTAGTCAGTGCGTACGACCATGTCGGCCTTCTTATGTGACAGACAGTGGCACTCCAGGTGATACGTGCGGACACTGGAGTAGCGTTCGAGTGCCTTGGCGCGCGCGTCGTTCATCTCGACCAAACGTCCGATCACCTCATCAGCGCTCAGAGGTGCGGATACATTTGCCTGCTGTGCAACTGCCGGGAAGCCGATCATCAACAAAGCGAATGCGCGCACAAACCAGCGCCCATCAGATTTCCTGGAGTGGTAAAGCGGAGTCATTGTATGAATCTCCTGGTGAGATCTAAGAATCCAAACCTGCTCGTGTTTGTGGATGCGCGTTCTTGAGCATCGTTCTCGAACCGAGGTGGCGCGCCCCGCAATTGGGTTAGCGTGAACTCTTCCTTCCCGCTCTTTGGTCCTGGCGCGGACGGGTCGAAGAGATAAATCGTGCTCGCTAAAACCGGTCCGACGCGGATTTCACTGTGGGGCATCCCAGAGTTTCCTAAAGCATCGAAAAATCTCTGCGTCTCAAAGAAACGGCGTGAAGGCTCAAGCACGATCAGATCTCCGTCTCGCGGTGCATAATGCGGGTCGTAAAGCGGCACAATCCGAAGGTCCTCGCGCCCGCAGGCTTGCAGGTAATAGGCCATGCTCATCGGTCTTGCGGTTGCTACCGTCGCCGCAGCGGGTGCGAACGGACACACCTTTTGCGCTACTTCGCGCGTGTCAAACTCGGACACCTCATCCGGTGCAAAGTACCGTGTAATGTTCTGCTTCTCTCCGCCAATTGAGTTCAGGTAGAACGAATAGTAGGGCGCCCAAGACCGCAATTCCAGGAGCGGCCATCCCAGCAAAATGACGGCGGCAATACCCACAAGGGCCTGGGACAGGACTTTTCCTTTCGCCGCCTTCAGTGTCTGTTGAACCGCATATCCTCCTGCCAGGTAGAGAAAGGGCAGGAGCGGAAGCGAATATCGGATCCACTTGGCTCCGCTGACAGACAGCCCGACTAATTGAACCATCCCGAGCGATAGAAAAAAGCACGACGCGAGTGTCCGGCGATCTCGCAAAAGCAAGGCGGCGCCAACAATGACAGCCATGAGGATTGGAATCGGTGTCTTTACCAGCACCAGCCAGAGATAGTAGAACCACGGCACGCCAGCGAGCAGACGCGAGGGGAAGTTCATATACAGCCTGCCGTCAAAATCGTAGCCGCTGTGCCTGACCCCGTCATGATGGAGCCAATGCACGATGGCGTTGAAGTTGGCCGGAGAGAGAATGACTGGGTTCACCACAATAAAGGCAAGGAACATCACGAGGAAAAACCGTTTATAGCTGAATTGAGACGGCTTGCGAGTCAGCCCCATTCTTCCGGCAAGAAACCAGGCAAGTGCGTTCAAGCCAAGAAGGTGAATAATGTATTGCGAGGCGAAACTCAGACCAAAGCTGATTGCGCTCAGGTCGTACCATCGCCGTGCAGTCCGGCCCGCATCTGCCTGTGCGGCGCGACAGTAGAAATAACAAGCCAGTAGTGTGAAAAACGTGAGCGGCGTTTCCTCCTTCGTAAGCCGATTCAACGCCACTGGCAAGGGCGCAACTGCCCAGAAAAAACTCGCCGCAAAAGACCCGGCAACACCCATCATTCGACGGCAAAGCAAATAGAGGATTGCGGTGCAGGCGGCACCTAAGAGCACGTTGGGCAGACGAAGCCAGCCCTCAGGGTTTAGCGAAGACCAGCCATGTGTCGCGGCCACCCGGCCCCATCGTTCACCCATTGTCAGACTGGCCCAAGCCAGCATCTTCGGCAGCATCGGGTGCTCGCTATTGACGCCGACAAAGTGTCCGTGTCGATACTCTTGAACGGCCGTCCATTTGGCCACTTCATCCTCGGACAAGCTGTTAAAGTCGACCCGGTAGAGGCGAACTGAGAGGGCCAGGACCGTCAGTAGGAGCACAATCACGGCTTCCCGATACCGGCCGACGCATCGATATGGAACCTCACTCAGCACAGATGCTCCGGTTTGCGGCGTGAACGCGCTTGCTACGGGGATTTCGTTGCATCCTCACGAACCCACCTCCGACGTAAGGGGAACCCTCAGGCTGGTCTGCAGATCACGTACCTCAGACACGGCGTAAGGTCTCCGCGCGGATGGATTGAAGTACTGCCACACTTCCAACTCCCCGAGAAGTCCGAGCGCCACCAGTTGGAGCCCCATTAGGATCAGCACGGCCGCAAAGACCAGCAGCAATCCGTGTTGCTGCACGACATCGATTCCGGTAAGGACCTTCCAAACCAGCAGCCAGAGTGCAACCGCCGATCCCAGACCCATGTTGATCACGCCGAGCCGGCCAAAGAAGTGGAGCGGGCGCGACATGTAGCGCAGAAGAAATCGGATCGTCATGAGATCGAAAAATACCCGGAACGTACGAGAAATGTTGTAGTGCGATTCGCCGTGCTTCCGATGGTTGTTTTGAATGGGTATTTCACAGATCGAGGCACCGTAGGCAGAAGCTATTGCCGGAATAAACCGGTGCATTTCGCCATAGAGCGGCAATTGCCGCAGCAGGTCGCCCCGGTACGCCTTGAAGGTTGTCCCAAAGTCGTGGATGTTAACTCCACTGAGCTTGGCCATCAGCCAATTGGCACAGCGGGAGGGGATCTTCCGGAGCAACAAGTTGTCGATACGGTGGCTGCGCCATCCACTCACGATGTCGTAGCCCTCTTCGATCTTTGCCAGAAAGACTGGGATCTCTGCTGGATCATGCTGAAGATCGCCATCCATAGCGATCACATATTCGCCAGTGCTGTGCGCGAACCCAGCAGCCAGCGCAGCAGTCTGGCCGAAGTTTCGACGCAGCCGAACGGCGACTACATGAGGGTCGATTTCGGCGAGTTCCTTCAGCAGCTTGTAAGTAAGATCCCTGCTGCCATCATCGACAAAGACGAACTGGTAAGTGCGACCGAGCTCCTCCATGACGTCTTGCAGCCGGCCGTACAGTTCAATGACATTGGGTTCCTCGTTATGAAAAGGAACAACTATAGAAATCGTGGGGGCTGTCTTGATATCAGGCATGCTGTACCATCCTTCTGAAGGGGCTATCGATCGCCTTAAGCCATTGCCAATCCTGCTCGTTCAGCAACAATTCGGACTTCTGGCCCAGTTCGTTGAGTAGCGCGCATAGCCAGTTTGCGAACTCCCAATCTTGGTGGCAGACATTCAACACACTTTGTCCATCGCGCTGGATCGCGGGGACGCCATTGATTGCTTTTGTGGCGTACATATCGACTCCTTCGTTCCTACTTGACCCTCTTATGCCGCGGTAGCTCTGCCGGAAGTGCCGCTCGAAGCAATTCAGCCATCGCGCATTGCAACCGTATTAACGCATTTAGCTCGCCAAAGACGTAGCACGGCAAATCACTGAATTGCGGGAGTATAGACGAGCAGCGGGCTGGAGATTGGTGCCCACATTGCGGCAGTGCCCTCGAACGGTCATGACAGCCGGCGGGCGGAATGCAGGGATTCCACCAAGAACCAACGGCATAGCGAGATGACGAAGTGGTTAGTAGCCAGCGAGTGTACTGTGGAGACATGGAATGCACCTAGTAGCGGTACGTCGCCTTTGAGATGCCCAAGCGGCGAATCTTGTTTTGCAGCGTCGTACGCTTCAATCCCAGCCGTTCGGCGGCTCCCCCTTGCCTGCGATGCGTCCCGATGCGGCCCTTAAAGCGTCGATGATTATGGAAGACTCAGCTTGTCGAAACGTAGAGGGCATTCCAACGGCAACCATGGTCTCGGATGAAAAGGCAAGCTCGTTCACCGGCACCTCTAACTCCTCACCACGTGTGAGGATGACAGCTCGTTCGATGAAGTTTGCCAATTCCCTAATATTCCCCTTCCACGGACAGCTCGCCAGCATCTCCATTGCGCGTTTTGGTATTGACCCAATTTGTTTTCGCATCCGTTGGCATAGCTTCGAGACAAAGTAGTTCACCAGCAGCGGAATGTCCTCGCGCCGCTCCCGCAGCGGCGGGATCTCAATTGGGAAGACGTTGAAGCGATAGAAGAGGTCCTCCCGGAACTTTTCCTCCCGAATCATGGCGGGAAGATCGCGATGCGTGGCGGCAATTAGCCGCACGTTCACGCTGATCGTCTTGGAACTTCCCAGCCGCTCGAACTCCTGTTCCTGGATGGCGCGCAATAGCTTCGGCTGGAGTTCCAGGCTGATGTCGCCGATCTCATCCAGAAACAGCGAGCCTCCGTCGGCCAGCTCGAATCGACCCTTTCTTTGCATGAGAGCCCCCGTGAAGGCGCCCTTTTCGTGCCCGAACAGTTCGCTCTCCAGCAGTCCCGAAGGAATGGCCGCACAGTTCATGCGCACATAGGAGTGGTCGCGCCGAGAGCTGAGGTTGTGAATCGCGCGTGCAACCAACTCCTTGCCGGTTCCTGTCTCGCCGTGAAGCAGGACGGTGGAATCGGAGGACGCGACGATCGCAACTTGTTCCAGCACCCTCTGAATGGCTGGGCTCTTGCCGACGATGTCTTCGAAGCAGTGTTCAGAGCTAATTTCCGGGTCGAAACAGAACTGATCGGCTTCGAGCCCGCTCACCTCGGCAAAACTCGTTCCTGCGAAGCCTCCCGGGTCTCTGAAAGCCATACTCGCGCACGCCATACTCCCCTCCCAACTTTTAGAATTGCATCACGATTGTGTCTATGGAGAAGAGTCTGCGATGAGTTCGCTTTTGTTACAAGGTTAAGTCGGGGGACTGTGGTGAGGGATCATTGTGGGGGCTCGGGTTTGTACTTCCCGGCGAGCGAGCAGCAGTGCTTTTGGAGGATGAAACGTTGTCTAGTGTCGCGGGTCTTCGAGGTGCTTCCTTCCGTAAAGTCGGGCATCAATGGACCAAATTCCGGGCCCGATCATCGCCACTGTGGCGCCCAAGCCAGCCAGCAGGATGGCGGTCAGCGAAGTGCCCAACGACGCCAAGAATATCCAAGCCTCGACCATGGCAATCGTGATGCCGGCTACTGGCGTCCAGAGGCCAAGAAGGAGCAGTGTTCCCGCCACAGCAGCCACCAGATGCGGGAGGCTGGGAGCCAATCTAGTTGTTTCAAGGAGATGTGTGGCTCCGAAATAGAGCAGAAACATGCTCGTCAGCACGCGCTGAAGCAAAAGACCAGCGCCAGGCCAGCCTTCGGCGAATGTGGAAAAGAGACGTTGCAGACCTGTTCTCCCATTGCTGGCCTCATGCTAGTTGATCCTTAAAAGACATCGAAAGGGTAAAAAGTAGGATTTACAAGTCCTACCGCTGGCGCGCCTCTAGCTCGATGATCCCGCGCTGTAGGGCAATGGTAACGGCATGCGCCCGATCGTTGGCGCCCAGCTTGGAGAATATGTTCGAGATGTGGTTCTTGACCGTCGTTTCTCCGATCGAAAGCTTGTCGGCGATTTGCTTATTGGCATTACCTGCGCCAATCAAACGAAGCACATCAATTTCCCGCGAACTCAGCTGATCATCGGCAGCGTGGTCGGCCAGCGCCGCCGCAATCTCGGGCGGAATTCGCTTGCGCCCGGCATGGACCGTGCGGATCGCCTCCAGCAGTTCTGTGCGGACGTTTCCTTTCAGCAGGTAACCGCGCGCACCCGCCTTGATCGCCCGCAGGACTTGAACATCACCGGCATAGGTCGACAAGACCAGGATCTTGGCGTCGGGGAATTCCTGCCTGATCCTGCTGATTGCTTCATTCCCATTCATGTTTGGCATTTGCAGGTCCATCAGGGTCACGTCCGGGCGGTGCAATCGAAATTGCGCGACGGCCTCCTCCCCGTCACAGGCCTCTGCGACCAGTTGCATATCTGGCTGAGTTTTGATAATGGCCGCGATGCCCTGACGCAGGAGAGGATGGTCATCCACAGTCATGATCCGAATCGCACTAGCGCCAATGCTCATAAATCCTCGTCTTCCCGAACAGCTTAAATCTACCCCCGTCGCCGGATTTTTCATAGGCGATCGCAGCTGGAACTGTCAAGCGAACTTCTGTGCCGGCGCCCACTTCACTCCAGATGTCCAATCGGGCTCCAATTCCTTCTGCCCGCTCATACATACCAGGCAGGCCCCAATGGCCAGCGCGACCGCGATCTTTCAGCACTTTGGGATCGATCCCTTTTCCATCATCTCGTACGATAAGGAGAAAAGCATCGTCATCATAGCGCAGCTCGGCTTCAATGTTCCGCGCATGCCCATGGCGGTAAGCATTGCGCAGCAACTCTCGTGCGATTCGATAAACCTCTTCGCTGATCATCGCCCGTTCCGCCCGTCGGTTGCCCTCTACAATCACCCGCAAAGACGGAGCACTGTCGCCATCTTTCTGTGAGGAGGCAAGTTCGTGCCCCGTTGCCAGCAGCATCTGTTCGAGGTTGCTTTCCTGGGATGACCCCGAGCGCAGCTCCTGAATGGCGCTACGGCCCTCCGCGATTGCCTGATCTGCAGAAATCAGCGCACTATCCAGGGCGTCAGATGCTTCTTCGGGACGATCCGGGAGTTGATAGCGGGCTGCCTGAAAGCGGAACACCAAACCTTGAAAACTTTGCAATAGAGTGTCGTGCAGGTCCCGAGCAATCCGCGTGCGCTCGCTTACGCGCTCTTCCAAACGCATGTTGAACTCATGCGCCAGTTGCCGGACACGGAACCGGTACCCGCACCACAGCAGCATCAGCATACTCGCCGCGCAAAGAGCGCGAAACCAATTCGTCTGGTAAAAGTGCGGCAGCAGCACGAAACGCACGCTGGCCTCCCGCCCGCTCCAAATGCCATAGTTGTTTACCGCAAGCACGTGGAACGAGTACTCTCCGGGTTCCATGTTCGTGTAGTGCGCAGTACGGCGCGTGCGGGCGTCCACCCAGTCCTTATCAAAGGGTTCGAGCCGGTACTTGAAGCGCAGTTTTTCCGGAGCGGAGAAACTCAGTGCCGTGAAGCGGAAATCGAGTGTGTTGTTGCCGGGCGGTACGGAAGTGCGCCCGTTCCGAGCCAGCGTGAACTCGTTGGCCCACGCCTCCTCCAGCACCACGGGCGGAGGCAGGCGATTACCCGCAGTTGGGTTAATAGCCGCCACGCCGCGCAGGGTGGGAAACCATATCCGCCCATCGCTGGTTTCCCAGCCTCCCGGCCTCCCACCATTGGATTCGGTGCTTCTCATGCCTTCCGCGGCCCCGTACGATACGGGCGAAAGGAAAGAGATTTTCCCATCGGCAAAGTCATTTAGCTCCTTCAGACTGAGGCGAAATACGCTCTGATTGGAGCTGAACCAGAGATTGCCCTCGCCGTCCTCCAACAGGCCCAGCAGCAAGTTATCGGGCAGACCGTCTTTGGTGGTGATCGCCTTAAACCGGCCGTTCCGGAAACCGTTCAATCCCCCGCCGTACGTCGCAACCCAGAGAGTTCCGGTCGAATCCTGGTGGATGTCATACACGGAGTTACTCGACAACCCTTGCTTCTGGTCGTACGTCACAATTTTGCTGCCGCGCATGTACCTGAGCCCTGCGAGGCCGCCTAGCCATAGGCCACCGTCTCGATCCTCGGCGATTGCGCGCACGTCGGAGATGCCGGGGACTTGCTCCAATTTTCCGTCGCGAAAGCGGTACAGGCCACCGGGACGGTCCTCGGTCAGCGCACCGATCCAGAGCGTGCCCTCCCGGTCCTGAAAAATGATTTTCACGGCAGGTGCGTTAACATTGAAACGGCTCAGCACACCCGATCGAAGGCGATAGAGGCCCCCTCCGTACCCGCCGAACCACAGGTCGCCATCGCGTGTCTGAGCAATGGTGAGAATGTCTCCCATGCGCGGGACCCGGTGAAACCGATGCCCATCGAACCAGTAGAGCAAATCCCCGCCCAGCCAGATTCGCCCTTCTCGATCTTGAAACACACTACTGAAATTTGAATCCGAGAGACCTTCGTCTTTTCCGTAGGCTGTCAAGGGGGCTCGCCGAAGACGAATCAGCCCTCTTCCAACAGTTCCAACCCATAGATTGCCTTCGCGATCCACGAGCAAGCTGCGTACCTTGAGCAATTCGCCAGCATTCGCTGGTAAGGGTAGTGCTTCGGGAGGAGTGACCATGCCGTTCACAGTCCGAACGAGTCCGGCCGGCGTGCGCAACAGCAATTCCCCATCCGCGTCCTCCGTCATAGCAAAGGAATACAAAAGAAGCTCAGTCGTCAACTTTCGGCGCCCAAGCGACGGCAGCGGGACCTCTGAGAATGCGCCCTGGTAATAGCGCACCAGACGGTACTGGTCACGAAAAGCAATCCAGACACTTCCGTCGGGAGCTTCGTGTACGAGAAAAACGCTTGGCTTGGTGGAATGCAGGGTCGCGACGGAGCCATCGGCTGCGAAACGCACAACATCTTGTCCGCAACGGAACCACATGCTTCCGTCCCGCGCCTGCAGAAAGAATTCTCGGACCGCTTTTCCGCGGTGAGTGGGATAGGCTTCCAGCTTTGTGCCGGCAAAATGCGCTACACCTCCTCCTGCAGTGTTGATCCAGAGCTTCCCTTCGACATCGCCGCGAATCGAAGTGACCCACCTGTTTGGCAAGCCGTCGCGTTCGGTGTAGGTGGTAGCAACGCCATCCTGCAGCCGGATGAGACCGCCATCCACAGTGCCGACCCACAATGCCCCGGAGTGACTTTCGTACAGAGAGAAGATCTGATCGCTGCCGAAACCTGGCGTATTCGCCGAATCGAAAACCGTGAAGCGCTCGCCATCGAAGCGCGCGAGCCCCCCGAATGTGCCTATCCAGAGATAGCCGCGGTGGTCCTGCAACATCGCATTGACCGAGTTTTGCGGCAGACCCTGTTCCGTGTGCCAAACCTCTGTGACGTACTGCGGAGGTTGTGATTGTGCGTGCGCAGGAGCGATTAAGCGACTAGCAAGCAAAGGAACCGCGCTCGCCAGCAACAACACCAAGGTGAGACAAGAGACCGCCGCTGACCCCGCCATGGTGCGGGGCCAGTTGAAGCGAAGCAGAAGCGGTCGGCGAAAAGCCATTTTTCCTATTCGCAGCCGGCCGGCGTCAGAGCCTATGGTCCCACTCAGGGGCACACCACTTTCGTTACCGGCGAGATCAATTTAGCACTGTCATCGTTGTTTGTCAGTGTTCTGGAACTCTGGAACCGACCAACTCCTCCTGTGCTGTTTCCGGATTCTTGCGCTTTACCGAGGGTACCAACGTGAGCCGCGTTTGTTCCCGTGCATAAGACTATTCGCGGGGCCCTATTCGCCGAGCGACGGCTCTACTGCCGGATCTAGCGGTCGGCGACTTTCCCGTTTACCAGCACGTCGACTTTCGTGGCTGAAATGCCGCTGCGATCGACACGACGGATATTCAGTTCAGCGCCGATATTGAGCGCAGCTACCGCTCGATGCAATAGTTTTTCGCTGACGCCGGCGTGAAGAAGTGCGCCAACCGTCATATCCCCACTAATCCCCGAGAAGCATTCGATGTAGGCGATAAGCATGTTTCCTCTTCCGGGTGGCCGATCAAAACTTAACTAACATCTCGATGGCACCTGTCCATTGATGGCTTTCGTGGCGCTGACTGCTTGCAGGACCGAACACAGGATTACTGGCGACATCCCAACGAACTTCGGGACGGAAATTGATCATTCGCGTCGGCATGACGTTAGGGCCTACTGTAATCTCGCCATAGTTTCCGCGCGTGCCAATGCGCGAGCCATCAACATCCTTAAACCATTCTGCCCTGGAGTTCAGATCCAGTAGCCGATGAACATGGACGATTCCCATGCCATACGTTCCGTACCATTTCGAGGTGTGGAGGCTGTTTGCTGGGTCCCGAGTATCCCATCCTGCGTTGGTCTCCGACACCAGAGTCAGCCGACGGTTTAGGTTGTGGATCAGCTGCAACTCCGTCTCGGACTGCCACTTCCCAATGTGACCCTTAGCCGCGGCAATGGGCTGCGGACCGGTAAAAACGTCCCTACCAGTTTGGTTTTGTGGCTGGAATTTAGCCAATACAGGCCGCGAGCGAGGTAGCAGGGTGCACGACCGCGGAACTCGAATAAGGAGTTGACACAAAGAGTTGCGCCTCCGATGACATCAAGTTTCGGAGTGACATAAATCGTGGCGGTCGCACCCGTGGTAGCGCCGTTTTGTGAATAGATCCAGACGTATGCTAACGAGTACATCGGCCGGTACGGCACCATTGTTGTCTCATAACCAAGGGGCACGTATTGGCGGCCTAACTTGAAGTCAACGCCCCCATCCGTCAGGATCGGCGCATGGAAAGAGAAATATGCCTGGCGGAAATCAGTGCTGAATCGTTGATTATCCGAGGGACCGAAACCATTAACGGGATGAAGAAGGGCTGCGTCCGCGCCCATGTAAAACTCACCGCGAAATCCCCATGACCAAGCCTCCTCATTAAGCTTCCGCTCGAGGACGAAGGCAGCCTGATCGAGCAGGAATGCGTCCCCAAATCGATTCGCACGCGGTTCGACGTCGAGCAGCCCCGTTCCAGTGGAAGACCACGTATAGCCGCTGTTCGCCCACCCGAAGAATCGAAGATTGTGTGCAGCGCCCCAACTCGTCAATTTGTTCGGTGGGATTACTGATCCCGTCAGGTTAATGTCTTCCGGTAGCACCGGCCCCAGTGGTGCCTCTGATTCTGTCCATTGGGACGCGCCATTTTCGGCTTCTCGCCCCGAAGAATCTGCTGGTGCGGAACTCTCCGCATGGTGCGCCAGCGCGGTCCCATCAGGCTCCATGCTTTGCCCCTGGGTTGCTACTGCGGTCGTAATCGCCACCGCAAGCACAAGTGTCGAAGCTGAAAATTGCCGTTGTTTTATGAACCTTACCTTTGTGCTATCTCTCGAAGTGGGGGTCTTTGTCGATATATTCCGCAGCCTGCGAGAGTCGAAATCTCACCCATTCACCGCAACCCTTACACCGCGGAAAAACAGTCCCCGCCATGACAATGACCTGGTGTTGCTGTGCATGGTGTTCGCCATCGATCTTGTCGTGGAACACGTCGTAGATACCGGAAATCTCGACTCTTTCTCCCGGCTTAAACTCTCTCTCTTTCGTTACGCAGTTGGATTTCTCCTGGGCGTGGAGCTTACCCATTCCCGCCTTCAGGCACCCGACTTCGATGGCAGCAACCCCTGCCGTCTTCAAGAACTCGCGCCGCTTCATCTTTTTCATCAGGTCCTACCTTCTTTCTAGCTAGGCTATGCTGTGGACTGATTGTGACTGGGACTGTGTTGATTGAGAAATGCCAGAGCTTGTTCCCGACTCAGCGCGCAGCCATGTTCGTTGGCCAGTCGCGACAGATGAGAAATTGTGATTTCGGCCATCACTCGGTCTCTATCCTTTTTTTCGGTCGTGGCTTCTATCGCCCTGTTCCGAGAGCGTCAAAACCGTTCATAGCCGCCATCACGAGAATTTCGCCAAGTGACCGGCGGCAGCTTTCAGCAGTCATGCAAAACATGGCTGATTGCTCCGATCTGCGGGAAATCGGTTACAAAGCTGGCGCGGGATGACGCGGTTCCAGGCTGGGATAGTTTGGGAAGATAGCGCGTAACAGTTTTTCGGAATCTTCCAGACGCATAAAGCCGGCTTGTGTGGGAATGAACGTCCTATTTCCTCTCAATCCGCAAACGGTGGATAGCAGCTAAGCTGATCTTCTCGTCTGTGGGCAAAACTCGATGATTTTTCCGAGTTGCGGCTGAGCCACCGTCCGCAACGGTTTTCGAAAGTTCTTCGGAATGTAAAACTCAATCACTTTTGCCATGACAATCTCCTAGATCCCAGTGAGTCTCGGTGCGCGGGGCTGCGCCAGTTCGTTCGCCCGCCGCTGTCGGTCGCTGCCAGTGCGTTGTGCGAGGTTCATTGCAGCCATGATTAGAACTTCCTGTAGCGTGAAACCGCGACTTGTGATCTTCCACATGAGCACCTCCAAAGAGGAAATCGAGACTCAACTGAGGTCTTTGTTCATGCGGTGAGTGTGGAATAACCTGCGTTCGGTCACAAGGTCAAATCGGGTGATTGTCGTCAGGGAATATGTTGGGGGTTCCCGGTTGTGCTTCCCGGAGTGCGAGCATTCCTACTTTTGGGGGACTGAAAGTTGTCTAGTGTCGCGGATCTTGGAGGTGCTTTCTTCCGTAGAGTTGGGCATCAATGGACCACAATCCGGGTCCGATCATCGCCACCGTGGCGCCGAGGCCGGCCAGCAGGATGGTGGTCAGCGAATTCCCCGACCACGCCAACGATATCCAGCCCTCGACAGTAGCAATCGTGATTCCCGCGACTGGCGTCCAAAGGCCAAGAAGGAGAAATACGCCCGCGACAGCTGCAATCAGATAAGGTAGGCTAGGCATCAATTTAGCAGTTTCAAGTAGATGCGAGGCTCCGCAATAGAGCAGAAACGTGCTCGTCAGCACGCGCTGAAGCAAGAGACCAGCGCCAGGCCAGCCCTCGGCGAATGTGGAAAATAAACGTTGCAGAGGTGTTCTCCCATTACAAGCCCATGCTAGCTGACTCTTAAAACACATTGAAAGGGTTAAGAGTAGGGTTTTTCAGTGCTACTTTTGGGGTACCTGCAGCTCGATGATCCCGCGCTGTAGGGCTATGGTAACGGCATGCGCACGATCGTTGGCGCCCAGCTTGGAGAGTATGTTGGAGATGTGGTTCTTGACCGTGGTTTCTCCGATCGAGAGCTTGTCAGCGATTTGCTTATTGGCATTGCCTTCGCCAATCAAGCGAAGCACATCCATTTCGCGCGAACTCAGCTGATCGTCGGCGGCGTGGTCAGCCAGCGCCGCCGCAAAATAACTCCGAAGTAATATGGCAACAGCTTGGAGTGGCGAGGTGGAACGGGCAATGCATAGGTCGAGACCGACGGTTTCGCGGACCGCAGGCCCAACAATGACAAACCGGGAGGCAGAGTTTCTCGCCACTTTGAAGGAGGCAGCGGACATTCGTCTGGCTGATAAGCGATAACATTCTGGAGGAGTACAGAGAAGTGCTGGCCAGGCTTGGGGTCCGCCGCCCTCTCATCGGGAAAATCGTCAACACGCTGCGCGCTAAAGGCGAACGCGTCAAAAAACGACACGAGTTGTTCCTCGTCGATCCTGAACTCGGCATTTTGCAGAAGGCGACGAGGCCCTTCGACACCTCGGCGAATATGCATCTCGAGTAGTATGAAGGCGGCTATCAAGATGAGAATTAGGCCGATTACAATCCACGGGTTCAGGGTTGGCCGAGCACGTGCTGTACTCACGTGTGGCTTCGAGCTGACTTCTGTTGTCCTCGCCATAAGGTGTGTTCTCCTTTTCGGCACCTCTGCTAGGTGCCTGAGAGCCCTCACGACTCCCAGCCTCCACCAAGATTTCTGTAAATCTCCACCAGACTGACAAGTTCATTCAATTGTGCTTGAGTCAACCCAAGTTCTGCATTGAAGGCATTAGTTTCGTTGGTCAGCACCTCCAGGTAATTGGTGGCGCCGCCGCGGTAGCGCAACTCAGAGAGTCGCGCTGCATCCTGTGCCGCAAGCACCAGTTCCTCCTGATGCTCCCGGAACTCACGGCTCTTTTGGTACCCAATCAACGAGTCCGAGACGCCGCGAAAAGCCTGCTGGATCGTCTGTTGGTACGTCAGGACCAACTCTTGTTTGCGCGCCTCGGTCAATCGCACACCGGACCTTATCCTGCCGCCGGTAAAAATGGGCTGTACTAGCGATCCCCCAAAGTTCCAAAAGCCGGCCGGACCGGTGAACAGGCTGGTGAGCGCCGAGCTTAGGAATCCGCTGTCCCCGGTTAACGCTATTTGCGGAAAGTACGCTGCCTTGGCTAGTCCGACTTGCGCGTTGGCCGCCATCAACTGTGCTTCCGCGGCACGGATGTCGGGCCGCCGCTCCAACAGGCGTGAGGGTATTCCGGACGGTACCTGCGGCAAGTGCGGCTGCTCGGTCATCTTCATTCCACGTGCAATCGGACCGGGATTATTTCCCAGAAGGGTGCTCAGGAAGTTCTCTTGTTGCTGAATACGTCGCTCCAGGTCGGGGATTGTTTCGGCAGCTACGGAGACCAACTGTTCCGCTTGACGAACGTCGGATAGGGTGCCGGCCCCGCCATCTGACAGTGTGCGAGTAAGCTGCAGCGACTCCTGGCGCGTAGCCAATGTTCGGCGCGCGATTTCGAGCTGAAGGTCGTACGCGCGAAGCTGGAAATACGAGGCGGCAACATTACTTACCAGCGTGTTGATGACGGCGCGGTGTGCCCATTCGGTTGCCAGCAGATTCGCTCGCGCAGCTTCGCTGGCACGACGGTACTTCCCCCAGAAGTCCAGTTCCCACGCCATGGAAGCGCTAACTCCATTGACGTTCGTTTCAAGCTCTGGATTTAGCTTCGTCCTGGGCAAGCGATCGTTTAGACCAGCGGCTCCGACGCCAATCATGGGCAACTGGTCAGCCCGCATGATGCCTACCTGTGCTTGCGCTTCCAGGATTCGCGTCGCCGCTATGCGAACGTCATAGTTGTTCTGAAGAGCGGTGCGGATCAATTCCTGCAACGTCGGATCCACAAACACTTCCCACCATTTCTGATCACCAAAACATTGCTCAGAAAGCTGCGACGCTTGCTGTGGGGGATTGCCCGCAACCTGCGAACCTTGTGGCGAGGCACCATCATCCGGCTGTGGCGCTTGCTGCGAAGCACTCGGTTGCCGCTGTGCCGGTTCCAGCTGTGGAGCCCCACGGTACGCGTCCGGAACGTCAACCTTGGGCCGCCTGTAATTGGGTCCGACCGCACACCCGCAGGTGATAAATATCAGCGGTAAGAGAGTAATTGCCTTTTTCACGTTAATCTGCCTCCATGGGACGCGCTTCGGAAACACCATCGGTGGGGACGCGCTGCTTCCGAGTACTCGCCACACGTTCCACGATCACGTACAGCGCCGGGACGATGACGATGGCAAGAGCGACCTGGGCCAGCATTCCGCCAACCACGGTCGTGCCCATGATTTGACGTCCAACAGAACCCGCTCCCGTCGCGATGCACAAGGGGACACAACCCAGAGTGAATGCCAGCGAAGTCATCAGAATCGGACGGAGCCTCAGTTTGGCTCCTTCCAACGCCGCATCGACCAGGGGCCTGCCTTTTTCATATTGACTCTTGGCGAATTCCACGATCAGGATGGCGTCCTTTGCCGACAAGCCGATCAGCATCACGAGCCCGATCTGCGAGTAGACATCGTTCTCGATTTGCACCATGAAGGCCGGAAAAATCATGCCGAGTACCGAACGTCGTAGCCACAACAGGCTGAATGCACCAAACACCGCGACGGGGGTGCTCAGCAGGACACCAAACGGCAGTGACCAGCTTTCATACAGTGCCGCAAGAATGAGGAAAACGAACAACAGCGAGATGCCGAGGATGGCCCATGATGGCAAACCCTCGCGAGCTTTCTCTTCCTGTCGGGACATGCCCATGTAATCGAAACCCATTTCAGGCGGCATCGCTTGATGGAAGACCTCTTCCAGGGCGGCGGTGGCCTGCTCGGAGCTGTAGCCGGGCGCGGCGCTCCCTATGATTTGCGCTGCCGAATACTCGTTGAAGCGCATCTTGAATTCCGGGCCGTAACGCGATTCGAATCGGGTCAACGCAGATAACGGCACCATCTGCCCGCGGTTATTGCGTACGTAGAACTGTCCGACGTTGTCCAGGTTGGAGCGGTAGGGCGCGTCCGCCCCCACATACACCTGCCAGGCGCGGCCGAATTCGTTGAAGTAATTGACGAACTGTCCGCCCATGAAAGTTTGGAGAGTGGAGTAGACCTCGGCGAGGTTGACACCCTGCTTGAGCACCTTCTCCTTGTCCACGTACACATATTTTTGCGGCACGCTCGGAATGTAGGTGGTGGCAATCATGCCTATTTCGGGCCGTTTGCGAGCTGCCTCCAGGAACTTGTTCAGGTGGTTCACCAGGAATTCAGATTCGCGTCCGGAGCGGTCTTCCAGCACGAACTGAAATCCGCCCGAAGTGCCTATACCCTGAATGGCCGGTGGGGAAAAGGCGAAGACCGTTCCTTGCGGAAGTGTGATGAGCTTCAGGTTCAACTTCGCCTTAATGACCTGGTACTGCTCCTCGATTCGTTTGCGGTTTTCCCACGGCTCCAGCGTCACCCAGAAGAACACGTTGTAGCTGGTGCGGGTCAGGCTAAGGAGACTGAATCCGACAGCGGTGGTGCAGTACTTGACCCCGGGCGTGGATTTCAGAACAGCTTCCACCTCCTGGGCTGCTTCCGATGTGCTCTGAATGGAAGAGGCTTCGGGCAGTTGCATTTGAATGTACATGTATCCCTGATCCTCGTCGGGCAGGAAGCTGGACGGCAGAACCCTGGCAAAGAAAATACCGGCCACCGCAAAACCTGCGAGCGCCACTACAGCGAAGATGCTCTTTCGAATCAGGCCGCCCGACATTCGCAGGTAAAAATTCGTGCCCTTGTTGAACACACGATTGAACCAGTCGAAGAATCTGGCAAGCGGTCCGTGAGTCTCCTTCTTGGGACGGAGCAGCAATGCACCCAGCGCCGGGCTCAGGGTCAAGGCGTTAAACGCCGAAACCAGCACCGAGATCGCGATCGTCAAGGCAAATTGCTGATAAAGCCGGCCGGTAATCCCGGGAATAAATACTGTGGGGAGGAAGACTGCGGTAAGGACCAGCGCGATGCCAACCACGGGGCCAGTCAGCTCATTCATTGCGGCTTGAGCTGCATCCTTCGCCCCCAGTCCCTCTTCGATATGCCGCTGTATACCTTCGACCACGACGATGGCGTCATCTACCACCAGGCCGATCGCAAGGACCAGGCCAAACAGGGAAAGGGTGTTGATGGAGAAACCGAACAACGGAAATACCGCGAAGGTGCCCACCAGAGAAACCGGGACCGCCAGCATGGGAATGAGAGTCGCCCGCCAATCCTGCAGGAAGACATACACCACCAGGATCACTAATACAAACGCAATCCCGAGCGTGATGACGATCTCCTTGATGCCCGCTCTTACCGCATCCGTTGTGTCCAGCGTGATCTGGTAATCCACGTCCGTCGGGAAGCCCTCCTTCATTTTGGCCATGAGCTTCCGGACGCCCTTCGCGGCTTCTACAGCGTTGGAACCGGGCAGTTGGTACACGCCAATCACGGCGCTGGGCCTACCGTTGAGCCGGGTAACCCAGTTGTAATCCTGCGAGCCCAATTCGACCCGGGCAACATCCCGAACGCGCACCACCCCGCCGTCAGGTGCTTCGCGGACGACAATGTCGCCGAACTCTTCCGGCGTTTGCAGCCGTCCCTGAGCGCGCACGGCATACGTGAACTGCTGGCCTGCTACGGATGGTTCACCTCCAACCTGACCGGCCGGATTCACCGTATTCTGCGATTGCACTGCGTAGGCGACCTCACTGGCGGTGACGCCCAGTTTCGCCAGTTGATCGGGTTTCACCCAGATGCGCATCGCGTACTGTCCGATGCCGTAGATCTGGGTCAGACCGACACCGTAAGAGCGCGCGATCGGATCGTTCAGATTGATGTAGGCATAGTTGGACAGGAACTTCGCATCGCGAGTGCCCTTTGGTGAATACAAAGAGATCAGCATCATCGGCGAGGTCAAGGATTTCTTCACATCGACACCGATCAGGTTGGTCTCGGGAGGAAGCTGGCCAAAGGCCAGGAGCTGGCGCGATTGGGTAAGGATGAGGTCCGTGTTGGGATCGGTTTTGAGATCGAAATCGACCATCAGCGCTGTGCTCGAGTTGTTGGTTGAGTTCAGCGAATACATGTAATCCATGTTGTCCACGCCGTTGACCTGCTGCTCGATCGGCGTGGCTACGGCTTTCTCCATGGTTTCGGCATCGGCACCCGGGTATAGCGCGAACACACGGATTTCAGGTGGAGCAATATCCGGAAACTGCGCTACAGGAAGCCTGGTGATCGTGATCGCACCAACGATCACCATCAGGATCGAAATGACGATGGCGACGATCGGACGCCGGATGAAAAATTTAGACATGGCTTACCGTCCCTCTTGCTGAGTGTTTGCAGGCTTGGGAACCACGGGAGTTCCGTCCTTCACCTTTTCCACTCCCTCCACAATGACTTGGTCATCTGGCTTCAGTCCTTCGTCAATCACCCACATGGTTCCTGACTTCTCGCCCGCCTTGACCGGACGAATGATCGCTTTATTGTCTTTGCCCAGAATGGCGACCTGGTAGCCTCCCTGAAGTTCTTTGACCGCGCTCTGCGGGACCAGCAGAGCGTTTTTCTTTATGCTGGTCTGGATCCGCACGCGTCCGTACTGGCCCGGGCGCAGGATATTGCCGGGATTGGGAAATGCAGCCACAAGGCGAATCGTACCGGTGTTGGGATCAACTTGCCTGTCTACCACCAGAATCTTGCCCTTGTGCGAATAAACGGTGCCATCCGCCAGGATCAGCTCCGGTGAGATGTCGAACAAGTCCATGCACTGTCCATTAAAGCTGATGTGCTTTGCCCGCAGATACTCCTGCTCGCTCACGGGAAAGTACACTTTGATCGGATCGACTTGCGAAACGGACGTGAGACGCGCGCCGGGGCCGACCAGGTTTCCCATCTGGACTTCCGCGATTCCTGCAACGCCATCGACCAGCGATGTGACGTGGGTCCAGCCCAGATCGAGTTGTGCCTGTTCCACCGCTGCCCTGGCCACTTCGACTTCCGCTTGGGCGGCAAGTTTCGCCTGGATCTCGTTATCCAGCTTCTCCCTTGGGATCGCTTTCTTCTCTGCCAAAGGGGTATCGCGCTCCACATCGATCATGCTCTTGCCCAATTGCGCCTCGGCCTGGGCCAGTTCGCCCTTCGCGCGGTCGAGTGCGGCCTGGAAGAGCCTGGGATCGACCTCGAACAGAACTTGGCCCTTTCGAACGACCGCCCCCTCCTTGTAATCTTGGCTGACGATGTAGCCGGAAACTTGGGGCCGAATCTCGGCATTGTCGTACCCTTCCAGTGTCGCCACCCACTCGCTGTGCACGGGCACGTCTTTTTGTACGGGAGCTGCAACCAGCACCTCGGTATCCGGCAGCTTGATTGCTGCGTGGCTACGTCCGCATCCAGCGAGTGCCAACATTGGGACAATCAAAACAATGCATACGAATATCGAGTTGCGTTTCTCGACGAGGAAAGCCGCCATTACGTTCGCAATTGCTGCCCCGTCGTCGCCAAAACCATTTGAATGTTTGACTACCGCGATTTCGTTCATAATTCCTATCCACCCACCTCACCTGACGTTTCTTCTTACGGTCAAAGCACGATCGACTTCATCGCTGCCGCTTTCGTCGAATTCTGGTTTGCTGCGAAGAAGGGGGCACGTTCGAGTCCTCGAACACAAAGTCCGAATACGAACTTTTACCTTCAAAATGGACACCCATTTCGTGAAGCCAGCAGAGCGCTTTTTCACCGTCGTCATCCGCGAATGTGAGATTCGAGACATCGATCTCCAAAGGACGTGATCCCTGGCTTAGTCGCAAGACGGTTTTTCTCAACTCATCCACCCACGGTCCTACCAGACGGCCTTCGAGTTTCAGAACCACTTTGCCGCTCGTAATTTCTGTGATTCGCAGCACCCCATTGACTTGGCATGAACTACTCCAAACGGTGGCCGCTGCAAGATATTGCAATGAGGACGTTGCTTGAAGAATCACCGCGTAGTGCCCATTTTTTCTTGTCAGGATGCGGACAACTGTCCGAATATGGACAAGAATGGCGGAAATGCCAGATCGATCGAGTTCAGCGGGACGACAAGACGCCAGATATGACGTTCTGCTCGAGTTGTCGAGCGTCGCCGCGTCCGAGCCGAATCTGCAGGGCGTGCTGGACAGGACATTTGCACTATTGTCCAGACTTATTCCACCTGGCTTGATTGCCCTACTGGTGCTGGACGAAAAGCGCGGGGTGACACGGTTGCACTTTCTTAAGACGGGTGAAGAACACCCTTCTATCGATGTTGGTACCGAGCTTTCGCTCGAAGGTAGCGCTCTCTGGCTGGCCATCGATCAACAGAAACCGGTTCTGGTCGAAGACGCAAAAACAGAGATAAACAGATTTCCGAAAGTCGCAGCCCGCTTGAAAGACGATCCGATTCGCAGTCTCTATGCTTTTCCTGTCTCGACCTCACGTAGAAGACTCGGAGTGCTTATTGTGGCCACATACTTCCCCTCCTTCAGTGAGGATGATGTCGAGCTGATGGGCTCCGTGGCGTCCTATCTGTCTGTCACATTAGAGGGTGTCCTCGCGTTCGAGTCAGCCGGCGAGTACCGTCGCGAGCTTGTGCACGAGCGCGATCGGTTGAAGCTGCTGCTTGAAATCACGAACCATGTAATGACACGGCTGGAAATGGATGACTTCTTCCGAGCGGCTTCAGCCTCCATAAGAAGATTTTTCGGCAATGATGTCACCGGCTTTTGGCTTTTGGACGAGCAATCGAAACGGTTGAACTGTGCGGTACTCGACTTTCCCTCGAGTCGAACCGCGCTAACCAGACTCGACATTCCCGAGATGACCGAGCAGTTGATGGAAAAGATTAGTACGCCCATGCCGATCATCCAGACACTGGCGGAATTCGAACTGCAATTCCCATTGGCAGTATCTGTGCCGCTTAGAGCTGAATCTATCGTCAGCTTCGCCCATATCCCCTTGATTGCGCGGCACCGTCCAATCGCTGCTATGTCGCTTGGAAGCCGTCACCCGAATGCATTTTCGGAGGGGGATCTGGATTTATTGACGCAGGTCGCGAGCCAAATCGCCCTCGCGCTGGACAATGCGCTAGCCTACGAGCGTCTCAACGCCTCACGCGATCAGCTCGAAGACCAACGCGCATATCTCGAATCAGAATTCGTCTCTGAATACGGTTTCGAGGACATCATTGGCAAGAGCGCGGCGCTGCGCAAAGTTCTGGCTCAGGTACCGATCGTCGCCCCGACAGACTCCACGGTCATCATTCTCGGAGAGACCGGCACTGGGAAGGAATTGATTGCGCGTGCGATTCACCGGCGCAGTTCTCGTTCGAGCAAAACGTTTGTTCGTTTGAACTGCGCGGCCATCCCTTCCGGGCTTGTCGAAAGCGAACTGTTTGGGCATGAAAAAGGCGCGTTTACGGGGGCACTTACCCAGAGGCGTGGACGATTCGAACTCGCGGACCAGGGAACTCTTTTTCTCGACGAGATCGGCGACATCAGCATCGATCTTCAGCCGAAACTCTTACGTGCCATTCAAGAGCACGAGTTTGAGCGGCTCGGCAGCTCCCGCACCATTCACGTCAATGTTCGCCTGATCGCGGCAACGCACATGGATTTGCAGAAAATGATTCGCGAAAGAACCTTTCGTGAGGACTTGTTCTATCGGCTTAATGTTTTTCCAATCGAGGTGCCACCCTTGCGCGAGCGCCGCGACGACATTCCCCTTCTCGCCCAGCATTTCGTCTCCCGCTTGTGTCGCCGAATGCAGAAGTTGAGACCCAAAATCCCCCGCGAAACTCTGGACGCACTCATTGCGTGGGATTGGCCCGGCAACGTACGCGAGTTAGAGAATTTCATTGAGCGCGCCGTCATCCTCACCCGGGGAAACTGGTTGAATGCCCCTCTCGCTGAGTTGGCTTCTTCCAACGTGCGGGTCGCACCGGTTTTGAGTTTCCGCGACGGTGAACGAAATACGATCATTACCGCTTTGAAAGCCGCGAAAGGAAAAATCTCAGGCAAGGACGGCGCCGCCGAATTGCTAGGTCTTAAGCGAACGACGCTCCTGAACAAGATGCGTAAACTCAACATAGCTGTAGAGCGGTCTACGATTGTAAGAGGATTGTCCAAAGAGCGTCGATAAGGACTACTGCTACAAGGATCCAGGATTGCGGCTAGCCAATAAACGACAGTTGGGCGTCCGCGGGTATCTGATCGAGTTGCCTAGGAGTCCGTTCGAGAATTGTCTTTGACAGGTGCTCTCGCGACGGATTACCGAATTGCAAAAAGCAGCCAGAGTCTACTTCCAGACCCTGCTGATCGCGAAAATAGTAGAGCTTCTTGCGCATCCCACGGGCGGCCTGACTCTTGAGTATTTCCGCCGCGACGAAGCCTATCAATCCAGTGGGGATCTGGGAATGGTCGATGGGCAGATGGCACGAGGAGTGATTTCACCCGTCTGATCTGGCCGGGCGTGAAAGGAAGCCATCCTTGGAGTGATGGGTCGAACAGGAACAGTCAATCCGAGTCAGATTCCGGGCGCTCTCGGTCTCGATCCAGACTAGAACCGTCTTCCATTGTTCAAAACTAACACAGAATATGGTGTAATCGTCTATTTTTACGCCAAATTTAATGCTTGACAGATCATAATATTCATGGATACAGTACGTTGTGTTCATAATGGATGATCTGGGGGGGCCATGACACGATCCACCGTCGCTTCATTTTGCAAGCTCTGTATTTTGGGTCTGATTCTTCTCTACTCGATTTCTGCTCTGGCGGATGTCAACGGCGCCGTGGTCGGCACGGTACTTGACTCTTCCGGTGCGGTCGTGGCGGGCGTGACCGTTTCACTGATCAACTCCGGAAACGGGTTCACACGCCAAACCACCACTGCGAAAGATGGCACCTATGAGTTTCTTGAGGTCCCGATTGGAGAGGGATACGCCGTCACAGCGGAGATGGCTGGCTTTCGCAAAGCCGAACAGACCGGGATTCGATTGCTGGTGAACCAGAGACTGCGGATTGATTTCACGCTTCAAGTTGGCAAGGCGTCAGAGCAGTTGACGGTCGAGGCCAATACCGTGCAAGTCGAGACCTCCGTTACGCAACTGGGAGAGGTGATCGAAGACAAGAAGATTCTATCCATGCCGCTCAACGGCCGAAGCTATATCGATCTGCTCGGGCTGCAGGCGGGAGTCTCGCCCATCAGCGCCACCGCTGCCGAGCCTAGTGGTTACGCCAACGGCAGCGGCTCCAACTCCAACGACGCAGGGAACGTCTCCGTAAACGGCCAGCGCGAAAACGCCAACGGATTCATGGTCAACGGCGGAAGCGTCGAGGACACATCGGGCAATGGCGCCAACATTATTCCGGTGCTGGACTCCATTCAGGAGTTCCGGCTGCTGACTAATTCTTTCGACGCGGAGTATGGCCACTTTTCCGGCGCACTGGTCAACGTGATCACGAAATCAGGAAGTAATTCCTTGCATGGCACGGCATTCGAGTTTCTGCGCAATACCGCCTTGGACGCGAATGATTATTTCAATGCGGGTAACCCCGTCAGTGTTTTCCGCCAGAATCAATTCGGAGGCGTGATCGGCGGCCCGATCATCAAGAACCGGCTGTTCTTCTTCGGTGATTACCAAGGCACGCGTACGGCCCACGCGATTCCCGGGTCGCAGGTGCAGGTCATGAGCACACCGGAGCGCGGCGGCAATTTTTCCGACCAAGCGGGCTCCTTCTCGACCACAGAGACGCTCTCCGATGGAACGAAGGGCCAGGTTCCGAATGTGGTACCGGGAACCAGTGCCGGAATTGCCGGTACACTGTCGCAGCGTTTGGCTTACTCGGTGAATCCGGGCGAACCGTTCTATTTTCTCGCTTCCGACTATACCCCGGCCAGCTGGAACACGCCCAACCCGGTAACATACGGCGTAAACTGCACGACTACTGTGCAGTGCGTGTTTCCCAATGCGATGATTCCGCAGAGTGCGTGGTCTCCGGCTGCGCTTGGAACCCTGAAGTTCCTTCCCAACCCAAATAGCTCGGGCGACTTTTTTACCGAGAACGGTTTTTTGACGACGATCGACGAAAATAAGTTTGGAGCCCGCATCGATTTGAACACAAAGAGCACGGGAAACTGGACTTGGTACTACAACTTCACAAATTCCTCGCAGGATAATCCGGGTCTCAACGGCAACCCCAACTTCCCTTATACCCGGCCCTTCCGAGCGCAGCAAGGCAACTTCAGCAACACGCGGCTGATCGGCCCGACCATGGTGAATGAATTCCGCATCAATGCCACTCGCTCCAAGAATCCCGGCAACTACGCGACGGGAGGTTTGGGGAAAGTGAGTTCCTTCGGATTCGTCGAGGGAGGCCAGGGCATCCTCCCATCGCGGCCGGCGATTGAAGGCGTTCCGCTGATGAGCTTCAGTTCGGGTTTGAGTATGGGAGCTGCTATCCAGGACGGCAATTACCAGACCGCGTTCCAATTCTCCGATGCCTTTTCGAAGACTTGGGGCCGTCACACCTTCAAGTTTGGCGGCGCGTTCGGTTATTCCGAATGGGACCGTCGAGGCGGGCCGGATCCGAACGGATTGTATACTTTTGATGGCGGCCAGAGCGGAAATCAGTTTGTCGATTACCTGCTGGGCATTCCCTCTGGTTTTACCCAGAGTAGCGCACAGTCGCTGGACGCGCGCAGCAAGATGGGCGACCTGTTCGCCCAGGACAGTTTTCGCCTGAGTCCAACTCTAACCGTCAACTTCGGGCTGCGCTGGGAAGTCAGTGAGCCCTGGTACGATACCAAGGGCAGGATCCAGGCTTTTGTTCCCGGTCAACAGTCGACGGTCTACGCGAATTCACCGACCGGATGGCTTTTCCCCGGCGACAAAGGCATTCCGAAGACCCTTGCCCCTACGCGATGGAATAACCTCGCTCCGCGCTTCGGCTTGGCTTATGCTCCTTCCGCTTCGAGCGGGTTGTTGAAGGCGATTCTCGGAGGCACGGGCCAGACCAGCATTCGGGCTGGCGCTGGTCTCTTCTACACCAATTTCGATACCACCGGGCAAGCCTTCGCGATGGGAGACGCGCCTTTTGGCCTGTTCGTGAATGGCGCTTCCCCCCCCTACTTCGAACAGCCCTATACGAATTACAAGACCGGGGCGAATAACCTTCAGCCCTTTCCCTGGGTACCGCCAACTGGAGCGGACACGAATTTCGCCCCCTTCCAGCCGATCGCCTTCTCGCCAGCTTTTAACACGGACAACAAACTCCCCTATTCCATCAATTACCACCTAACCTGGCAAAGAGAACTGTGGCGTTCGACGATCTTTAGCGCAGGATACGTCGGAAGCATGGGCAGGCATCTATACCAGCAAATCGCGAACAACCTGGGCAATCCGCAGCTCTGCCTACAAATCGCAGCTCAGGGCGGCGGCTGTGGACCGGCTGGTGAGGATTCCATTTACACCGTCGGCAGCCAAACCTATTACGGAACACGGAAGTATTCCGTCACATCGGGCGATTACTTAAGCGAGGGCTTGCTGGACTTCGGAGACAATTCCTACGAATCCACCATCGGCACATCCAGTTACAACTCATTGCAAGTCAGCTTAACTAGAAGTGTTGGAGCATTTCATTTCCTGGCCGCATACACTTTTAGCAAGGCACTGGATTACGGGTCCGGATTTTACGACCTGACCAACCCCTATAACATTAAGTTGAGCAAGGGACTGTCGCAATTTGACATCACCCACAATTTTGTCGCCAGTTATTCCTACGATCTGCCTTTCGCTCGCTGGCTCTCGCACCAGGGTGGCGCCGCAGCAAAACTCCTGAGCGGTTGGCAGATTGCCGGGACCACGAGATTTACCACTGGCGTACCCATCACTTTCACCGATTCCAGCAATGGCTACGACACCTCGCTGTGTGGCTGCGATCTGTTCGGTATTCTGGGTTTCAATGCGGTTGATTTGCCCAATTACAATGGCGCTCACGTCAAAACCTTCAATCCGAGGGACCACAACGGGCAATACTTCGATACCACACCCTTCTCTGAGCCGGCGATCGGCACTGCGGGGAATGTAAGACGGCGGTTCCTGCACGGTCCGGGTCTGAACAATACCGACGTTTCCCTTATAAAAACAACCCACATCACCGAACGCGTTGGGTTTGATTTCCGCATGGAATACTTCAACCTATTCAACCATGCGCAATTCAATACCCCGAGCGGCGATATAAATGGCCCCTTCGGCTTCGTGACCAGCGCGCAACCTGCACGAATCGGACAGGCCGGGATTAAGGTCAACTTCTGATCGCTGCGAGGAATTCTCTGGTAGCTTGATGCGGCGGTGCCCTCCCCCGGCAATCCGCCGCTACGGGCCAGTCGGTGAAATTCAGCACGAGCTTGTTTGAGAAGGTATGTCTGGATCAGCACCCTTCCACAGGGTGAAGAAATCCTGATATGCTTTGTAAAGAATGAACTATCACCTGGGGCCGCAATGACATCTTTCGAGCACTGCGCTCTGGGCGAGTTCTGCCGAAGATCGGCGCTGTCCTCATTCCGGACTCCGGGCGCATAATCGGGCCATCTCAAGTGACTCAGAGCGCCCCATGGAGAGTTCCCCATAATCCTGACATGATTAACAATCTTCTAAACTCTAGTGCAGCCGCATGAAACTCAAATTGCCGCCTGGCCCCTTTGGAGCCTATTTATTCGATTGCGACGGCACCATTGCCGATTCCATGCCGCTTCACTACATTGCCTGGAAGAAGGCGCTGGGCGAATGGAATTGCGAATTTGATGAGAAGCTTTTCTACTCGTGGGGCGGTATGCCCAGTGTGACGGAATGAGTCAGGCATAA
>CAVRNL010000099.1:0-142904 GCA_963722485.1 uncultured Acidobacteriaceae bacterium | reverse complement strand
GTGTTGAAAAAGTCACTGAGATTGGTGGGTGGAATTTAGCGGAAGCATGTTAGAAGTAGGAATCCGTCTCATGCTTCGCTGGATTTCTATCGTCGGAGGCCTGCTGATCATGATGGGGCAACACGACCGTTCAGAAGCCTTGTTTTACTACTTCCGTCTGGAAGATCAGGTTCCAGAGACTCATCTGCTGCGGCTCGTCGATAAGCACATCAGCTTTGCCTTCGTGCGGAAGAAGCTGAAAGAGAGTTACAGCGATATGGGCCGCCCGTCCATCGATCCCGAGCTTCTGCTGCGCATTCTGCTGATCGGCTATCTGTACGGCATCACCAGCGAGCGCAAGCTGGTGGAAGAACTGCGCATGCATCTGGCTTGGCGCTGGTTCACCGGGCTGGGGTTCGATCAGGAGATCCCGCATCACTCGACGTTCTCCAAGAACCGGCACGGGCGGTTTCAGGAATCGAAGCTATTTGAGCAGTTGTTTGAGCAGATCGTGCGGCAGTGTGTAGAAGTGGGATTGGTCAAGGGCGAGGATCTGTCGGTGGATGGCAGCTTCGTGGAAGCGAATGCCGCCAAGGAGAGTCGCATTCCGCGAGAGCAGTTGGCGGAGGCAGCCCAGGTTCATCAAACCGTGCGCCAGTATCTGCGGGAAGTGGAAGAGCAGAACCCGGCGGAAGAGCCGGTGCACGAGCAGGATCAGGTATCGACCACCGATCCCGATTCCACCTACGCTACCAAAGGAGGCACGCCCGCTCGTCTCGGTTACTACGACAACTATCTGGTCGACAACGACAGCTGCGTGATCGTGGGCGTGCAAGCAACCGCAGCGCGCATGAGTCAGGAGACAGTGGCCGCGCAAGCTATGCTGACCCGTTTCGCCGAGTGGCAAGGACGAGCGCCCGACTCGGTGGCCGCCGACACGACCTATGGGAATGGGGAGTTCTTACAGTGGTTGGCGGATCGGAGCATCACTCCCTATATGCGGACCCGCGACAGTATCCACAGAAAGAGGAGTCCATTCTTCGGTCCCGAGCGTTTCACTTACGAACCGGAACCCGATCGCTATATCTGCCCTGCGGGCCAGCCCCTGAACTACGGCGGCCAAAGTCATCGCAATCACTCCTGGACCTACATCGGGACACGCAAACGGTGTGGCCCGTGCCCGCTCCGGCCGCAATGCACGAGCGCGGCTTTCCGATGCCTGGTCATCCATCAGCACGAACCGGCGCGGCAACGCGCCCGGGAGTTAGCGAACTCGCCTGAGTTTGCCCAGGCACAGCGGCAAAGGAAGAAAGTAGAAGCCCTGTTCGCGGAACTCAAGAATCAGATCGGACTTCGCCGTCTGCGCCTGCGACGACTGAAGTTCGTGCGCGAGCAGTTCTTCCTGGCGGCGGCAGCCCAGAACATCAAGCGGCTAGTACGGTTCCTCAGCCAACCGACAACACAGCCTCTGCCAGCCACCACCTAGCCGAACCGAGAGAAGAGAAAAGAAGGACTCGGCAGGGATAGAGTCGCAAGCAAAGTGACGTCGGTTTACCGACTTTTTCAACACCCACAACTGATTACGCTCACGAACAGGGTCACCTAGTCCGGATCGTTTCAGCGCAGCGTTCATCGTTTCAACCCTTGCAGTACCAGTCCACAAATTTCGTCGGCGAAGGTCTCCTCAAGCTTGTCATGGCGAATTAGGAAGCGCATATAGATCGGCCCGTAGAGCGAGTCGAGGATGAGGTCCAGATCACTGTCGGCGGGCAGTTCGCCGCGATCGATGCCGCGCTGCAGAGTTTGATACGCCTGCCGGCGCCGGGGCCACAGGAATCTCTCGCGAAAGGCCTCGATCAACTCCGGATCCGATTGGCCTCCGGCGATCAGCGCCGCGACGATCTTGCCGCGCTGGGAGCGGAGGATGCGAATCAGCCGTCTCATCTGCAGGCTCATGTCCTTTTGTACGGAGCCGGTATTCGGGAACTGGAGTTCCTCCTCGGCGCTGGCGAAGAAAGCGTCGGCGACCAGGGCAGCTTTGGTCGGCCACCAACGGTAGACAGTTGTCTTGCCAACGTTGGCGTCGGCGGCGATGGCCTCGATGCTCAGTTCCGGGAATCCACCATCCCGCTTGAGCAACTTCAGCGTGCTGCGCAGGATCGACTGACGCGATTCCTCACTGCGTGGCCGGCCGGGCGGGCGCTTCTCGCTGGTTCCGTTGCTTCCGTTTCTTCCGTTCTGGGCTCCGGCGCTCCGGGCATGATTTTGAGCCATGGCGAAAGTCTAATATAATTTAAATCCGAAACGTACTGTTTTGAATCTTATTTTTACAAGTCCGCAGGCCAGGGTGGGGCTGCGGCTTCGGCGGTACGGTTCCCGCTAGTATCGAGTTCAGCCTTACTAGTTTTTCGCCAGTCTTATGTGGATAGTCGCATTAGCGCTTCGCCGTCCTTATACGTTTGTGGTGATGGCACTGCTCATCATCATTCTTACGCCCATTACCATCCTGCGCACGCCGGTCGACATTTTTCCCGAGATCAACATTCCCGTGGTCAGCGTGGTGTGGAACTTCGACGGCATGTCGCCGAATGAGATGGCGAATCGGATCGTGAGCAACTCCGAACGCGGATTCACGGTTACGGTCAACGACATCGAGCATCAGGAATCGCAGTCGCTGAACGGAAAAGCGGTGATCAAGATTTTCTTCCGGCCGGGAGTCAATCTTCCCATGGCGGTGACGCAGGTGACGGCGATGTGCCAGACCATGCTGCGTGGACTGCCTCCGGGCACGACCCCGCCGCTGGTCATTACGTACTCTGCGTCCACGACGCCGATTGTGCAACTGGGGTTGAGCAGTAAGACGCTTCCGGAAGAGCGGGTGTTCGATCTGGCGCAGAATTTTCTGCGCACGCAGTTGACCACGGTTCAGGGCGCCGCCACTCCCTATCCTTACGGCGGCAAGCCGCGCCAGATCCAGGTGGACCTCGATTCTGCCAAACTGCAGGCCTACGGGTTGGCGCCCGCCGATATCGTCAACGCGGTGTCGGCGCAGAACCTGATTCTGCCGGCGGGCACAACCAAGATCGGGCCGACCGAGTACCAGGTGGAGATGAACGGCAACCCGGGGACGGTCGCCGAACTGAACGATCTTCCGGTGAAGTCCTCGAGTACATCCACGCTCTACCTGCGCGACGTGGCGCATGTGCGCGATGGATTTGCGGTGCAAACCAACATCGTGCGGCAGGACGGCGTGCGCGGCGTGCTGATGTCGATGTATAAGCTGGGCGGAGCTTCCACGCTGACCGTGGTGGACGGCATCAAGGCGATCGTGCCGCGGGCGGCACAGTCGCTGCCACCCGAACTCAGCATCAAGGCGCTGTTCGACCAGTCGCTTTTCGTGCGCGCGTCGATTCAGGGAGTGATACGGGAAGGTGTGATCGCCGCCTGTCTCACCGCCATCATGATTCTGGTTTTCCTGGGCGATTGGCGCCCGACCTTGATCATCGCGGTCTCCATTCCCCTGTCCATTTTCGTTTCCGTGATTCTGCTGAGCGCGCTCGGCGAGACGATCAACATCATGACCCTGGGAGGGCTGGCGCTGGCGGTAGGAATTTTGGTGGACGATGCGACGGTGGAGATCGAAAACATCGAGCGCAATCTGGCCATGGGCAAGGAGATGAAGAAGGCCATCCTCGACGGCGCGCAACAAGTCGCCGTGCCCGCGTTCGTTTCCACACTGAGCATCTGCATTGTGTTTGTGCCGATGTTCTTTCTGGCTGGAGTCGCGAGGTTTCTTTTCGTGCCGTTGGCGGAAGCGGTGAGTTTTGCCATGCTGGCGTCGTACCTGCTGTCGCGGACCCTGATTCCGACGATGGTGATGTTTATCATGCGCGGGCACGAGCATCGCGCCGCCGAGCCGACCAATGTTCTGGCGAAATACCAGCGGAAGTTCGAGCGCTGGTTCGAAGACTTCCGCTGCAGCTACCGGCAACTGCTGGAGACGACCCTCGAACACAGGAAATTATTCGCCCTCGGCTTTGTTGCTTTCTGCTTTCTGTCGCTGGGGCTGGTGTTCTTTCTGGGGCGGGATTTTTTCCCGCAAGTGGATGCGGGGTTGATCCGGCTGCACGTCCGCGCCCGGCCCGGCCTGCGCGTGGAAGAGACGGCGCGTCTGTGCGATGCGGTGGAGCGCGTGCTGCGCAGCGAGATTCCGAAGGAAGAGATGCAAACCGTGCTCGACAATGTGGGCGTCCCGTACTCGGGCATCAATCTCTCTTACGCCAGTTCGGGTGTGATCGGGACGAGCGATGCGGAGATCCTGATTGCGCTGAATCCGGAACATCATCATCCGACCGCGCAGTACGTGCGCCAGTTGCGCCGCGAACTCCCAGCGCGTTTTCCGGGCGTGGAGTTCTTTTTCCAGCCCGCCGATATCGTGTCGCAAATTCTCAACTTCGGATTGCCCGCGCCAGTCGATATTCAGTTAGTGGGCGCCGATATGCTCGGGAACTACGGCATCGCGCAGAGGATCGCAAACCGGTTGCGCCAGATTCCCGGGACGGCCGATGTGCATGTGCAACAGATGATGGATCTGCCCACTCTTCACCTGGAAATGGATCGCACGCGCATCAATCAGGTCGGGCTGAATGCGCAGGAAGTCGCACAGAGCGTGCTGGTCAGCTTGAGCGGAAGCTTCCAGACGGCCCCCAGTTTTTGGCTCAATCCCAGGAACGGCGTCACCTACAACGTTGCCATTCAGACGCCGCAGTATCACATGACGTCGGTGCAGGACTTGATGAACACGCCGGTGACGGGCCCTAGTGCGCAGATAGCTCCGCAGGTGCTGGGCAATCTGGTGCAACTCACGCCGGTGGCGCGCCCCGCCGTGGTCAATCATTACGCCGTGCAGCCGGTCATCGATGTGTATGCCAGCACACAGGGGCGCGATCTGGGCGGGGTTGCATCGGACATCATGAAGGCGCTCAAGCCATTCCAGGATCACCTGCCGCGCGGAACGCAAATCGTGGTACGCGGGCAGATTGAGACCATGGAGTCCTCGTTCTTCGGCTTGGGGGTTGGGCTTCTGGGCGCGATCGTGCTCGTCTATTTGCTGATCGTGGTCAACTTTCAGTCGTGGCTCGATCCTTTTATCATCATTACAGCGTTGCCGGGAGCGCTGGCGGGAATCTGCTGGTTCCTGCTGATTACGCGCACCACGCTCAGCGTTCCGTCGCTTACGGGCGCGGTTATGTGCATGGGGGTGGCAACCGCGAATTCAATTCTGCTGGTCTCGTTTTCTCGCGACCGCATGAATGCGGGAGCACCTGCGCGGCAAGCGGCGCTCGAAGCCGGCCACACCCGCATACGGCCGGTCATCATGACAGCCCTCGCCATGATTATCGGCATGGTGCCGATGGCGCTGGGCTTCGGCGAGGGCGGTGAGCAGAACGCCCCGCTGGGCCGCGCCGTGATTGGCGGCCTGCTTTTCGCAACCGTAGCCACATTATTTTTCGTGCCCTGTGTGTTCACGATGATTCATGGCCGTCACGAGGCACAGCAGCAGCCGGAACAGAAGTAGAGGAAGAGAAATCTTTGGAGACCGCCATTATGCCAGTACAAACGCCGCCTCTAACCACCGAGCAGAACGAGACGGAGGCTGTGCGCCCGGATGAGTATCGGCCTTCCGATCGGGGGCCAGCTCCGGTAGGCCGGGCCAAGCTTCTGATTGGCGCCGTGTTGCTCGTCCTGATCACCGCCGGCGCGGTTACGTTCATCAACAAGAACGCGGAATCGAACGCGCTGGCGAAAGAAACCGAAGCTGTCTCGATTCCGACCGTGGCGGTGGTGCAACCGCAATCCGAGTCTGCAAACGATGAGCTGGTGCTGCCCGGAAATTTGCAGGCTTTTGAAGAGTCCCCGATTTTTGCCCGCACCAACGGCTACCTCCTGCGCTGGTACAAAGACATGGGCAGCAAGATTCAGAAGGGCGAACTGCTGGCGGCGATTGATACGCCAGAAGTCGATCAGGAACTCTCCCAGGCCCGGGCCAGCCGCGAGCAGATCAAGGCGGCGCTGGGGCTGGCGAAGATCTCCGCCGACCGTTGGGCGAATCTGCGCAAGACCGACTCGGTATCGCAGCAGGAAGCCGACCAGCAAGCGAGCGGCTATCAGCAGGCGCTGGCTAACCTGGCAGCGGCGGACGCGAATGTTCGCCGCCTCGAAGAACTCGAGTCGTTCAAGAACGTATATGCTCCTTTTTCTGGCGTGCTCACCCGGCGCAATGTCGATCCGGGCGCGCTCATCAATTCCGGTGCGCAAGCGGCCGGCAAAGAACTGTTCGACGTAGCGCGCGTCGATCCCCTTCGCGTTTACGTCAGTGTTCCGCAGGCCTATGCGCCGAACATAAAGGTTGGGATGAAGGCGAATGTTACGCTGCAGGAATTTCCCGGCCAGAAATTCCTAGGGACGGTGGCTCGCACCGCCGATGCCATCGATCCCGCGACGCGCACCCTGAACACGGAAGTGGATGTTCCCAATAAAGACGGCAAGCTCTTGCCGGGTTCGTTCGGCCAGGTGCATTTTGCGACCGGGACTTCGGTTCCGAGGATTACCATCCCGGTGAATGCGATGTTGTTCCGCGCCGAGGGACCGCGGGTCGCGGTCGTCGACAAGGACAGCACTGTGCATTTGCGGCCGATCAGTATTGGGCGCGACTTTGGCGCTACGCTGGAAATTCTTGGCGGGCTCGAGGTCAGCGATCAGATCATCATCAACCCATCCGACTCACTCGATGAAGGGCAGAAAGTGCGCGTCGCCAAGGCGAGCGCGGGAGATGGCCGCTCGTGAACCAATTGCCTTCAGTTATCCACAGTGGCTTGCTGGCTGCCGCGTTGCTCGCGGTCACCGTAGGCTGCACCGTCGGGCCGGGATATAAGCGTCCCGCCGCGCAGGTTCCGGACGCGTGGAAGGGCGAAGGACCGTGGCAGACGGCCGCTCCAAAGGATGCAATTCCCAAGGGCTCGTGGTGGCAGCTGTTTCACGACGCGCAACTCGACCAGTTGGAGCAGGAGCTGCTTCAGGCGAATCAGTCGCTGGATGCGGCGCGGAATCGCCTCTCCGAAGCTCGATCGCAGGCGCGAATCGCATCCTCAGCGTACTTTCCCGTAGTTACCGTCGATCCCAGCGGCCAGCGCCAGGAACTCTCCAGCAACCGTCCGTTTGCGGGCGGCGAGTTACCCCCCTTTACGCAGAGTAATTTTACCGTCCCGTTTTCCGTCAGCTACGAGCTCGATTTATTCGGACGCGTGCGCCGCAATCTGGAAGCCGTCAACGCTTCGCTGCAGGCGAGCGCGGCCGACCTGGAGAATGTGCGTCTGGTGTTGACGGCCGAACTCGCCGCCGACTATTTCAATCTACGCGAACTTGACCGTGAGGCTGGAGTGGTGCGGCAATCGGTCGAAATCCAGCAAAAAGGGCTGGACCTGGTGAACCGTCGTCACGAAGGCGGCGTCGCGAATGGGCTGGAAGTCGCGCAGCAGGCCGCGTTGCTCGATTCGACGGCGACACAGCTTCAGCTCGTGCTGCAGCAACGGGCGCAATACGAACATGCCATCGCCCTGCTGACGGGAAAGTCCGCCTCCGCTTTCAGCCTGGCCGAGGCGCCATTCGACGCCGTCCCGCCAGCGATTCCCAGCGGAGTTCCATCTGAGATTCTGGAGCGCCGGCCTGACGTTGCCACCAGCGAGCGCCAGATGGCGTTTGAAAATGCGCAAGTCGGCTTGGCGATGACTGCGTTTTATCCGCATATCACGCTGGCCGGAGGTGGCGGATATGAAAGCCGCGACATCTCTTCACTGATCAGCGCTCCCAGTGCCTTGTGGTCGCTGGGTGGCGATTTACTGCAGCCGATTTTTAATGGCGGACGCAATCGCGCCACGCTCGCCGCCAGCCGCGCGGCCTATGACGAATCGGTCGCGAACTATCGTGAATCTGTGCTGGTGGCATTTCAACAGGTGGAGGACGGTCTTTCCGGTCTCGCGCTGCTCAACCAAGCCGCGAAAACTCAGCAAGCCGCAGTCGCCGACTCACGCCGCGCACTCGACCTCGCCAACGACCGTTATGTTGGCGGTGTCACCACGTACCTCGATGTGATTACCGCGCAATCCACGCTGCTCTCTAACGAACGCCTGGCAACGCAACTGCTCGGCCAGCAAATGGTCACTTCTGTTTATCTGGTAAAAGCGCTTGGAGGCGCGTGGGACGCCTCCGAAATTCAGCGCGAACAGGTGCGACCGGCGCTGGTTCAGGCCGTGCAGCAGTAACTCCGCCGTGGGCATTCGTGCCCAGGCCCATGGCAGTCGATTTTCGGCGCTTGCTCCGGCAACTGCCGATCTGCGCTCGGCTTGGACGGGCAGAGCCCCGTCACCACAGGAGCGGGATACAGCAACGGTGAATTTGCTCTAGCCGGATCTACGCCGTCGTGTGGCGTGCCAATCTGCCGTAGCGCGAACGGATCTCGCGCTCCGCAATCAGCCAGTCCTGGTTCTCGTCGCCGCCCGCAGTCGCTCCGCGCTGCAGGTACAGCTCGTAGGCGCGGCGCCGAATCTCCTCTTCCAGATTGATCGGAACGTTACCAGGAACCAGGTTGGCCGGCTTCCCATTATTGGGAACTTCGGGCGCAACCTGCACCGCGGCAGGTTGAACGGCAACTCCTCTTTTTTTGTTGCGCTTGGTGGTGGTGTTTACGATTATCTTGCGAGCCATACAATACTCCTTGCTCCTTACAGATACCAAAGTCCAAAAGTGGTTTCTTGTGATGAATGAGCGGCATATCCACGTACCCCCGATTGCCGCTATCCGACTGTTTGCGATGAACTATGTACCTCAAATATAACGCGAACGCCTGTGGAAGCGTGCCATCATTTCCTTCCTCCGTACAAAAACAGTCACCCTTTTGGACTGACATGAGCCGGCGCTGCCGTGCCGGAGGGCAGCATTAGTACTCTGGTAACTTGTCGAGAAGTTTCGGTTGCCCTCAGGATAGATGAGGAAGTCCTAAAGGCCACACTATGTCATCGACAGATAATCAAGGTGCCGGAGTCAAGGCCGCGAAGGTTGCCGTCAGCGAATTAGAGAGCATGCTTTCGGAGTCTCCCAGTTCGGATCGAGCTTGCCTGAAACTCGCCCATATCCTGCGTGTGCGCCGCAACGAAGTGGCGCTGCTCCGCTTGGAAAAAGGCAGCTTGCGATTTATCTTCCCGCCCGAACTCCGATCCGCAGGCGTATTGCCCCTCACTGGATCGGCGGTTGCGGCGCGGACGGCGGCGACCCGCACTCCTCTTCTGTCGAATTCCTTCATGCGCGTTAAGCATGTCAGCCTGTTTGAAGCGGTCAAACTGGGAGTTGAAGTGGAGGATCAAAGCCAGGAGCAGATGCCGATTCAGAAGATCATCTCGGTTCCGGTGGCGACTCCCGGAGGAAACGTGATGGGAGTGGTGCAGGTTTCGCGCAAGGGGCTGGACGCTTCCCTCGCCGGCGCAGACTTCACTGGCGAAGACCTGAAGCAACTCGAGCAGGCCGCGGAAATTCTCGCCCGCATGCCGTTCATGAAGGAAGGCGCGGAAATCTAGAATTTGTGATTGGTAATTTGTAATGGGTAATTGAAACTCAATTGGCCGTTGCTTGACATCACAAATTACCAATCACAAATTGCCAATTGTTCATACCGCCTGCCCCGCGCAAAATCCCGAGGCCCAGGCCCACTGAAAGTTGAAGCCGCCGAGTTGCCCGGTGACGTCGACCACTTCTCCGATAAAGAAAAGGCCGGGCACCTTTCCGCGACTCCATTGTCTTAGCAGAAAGTTCGCCCGTATCGACGCCACCCGCGGTCACTTCCGCTTTTCCGTAACCCTCGGTTCCTTCCGGCGTGACCTCCCACGCATGAAGTTGACCGTCGGCGTCCGTGAAGTTGCGATCGGAGTTGCCCGCTAAAGGATGAGTTTCGAGCCAGCGATCGGCTAAGTGGCGAGGCAGCACTTCTCGCAGCAGCGATTTCCAACTCGACAAGTCGCGCTGACCCCTTGCGCGCAATTCAGCGGCGAGGTCGCGGTCGGGCGCGAGGTCGAGATGAATCGGCTCCTTGCCATCCCAGTAGGAAGAGATCTGCAGAATCGCAGGTCCGCTGAGTCCATAATGAGTGAAGAGCATGTTTTCCCTGAACGAAAGCAAGGTATGTTTCGCCGGGCGATTGGAAGCAACCACCTCGGTCGAGACTCCCGCCAGATCGCACCAGCGCTTGCGATCCCGTTCGCTGAAGATGAGAGGGACCAAAGCGGCGCGCGTGGGCTCGATCTTCAGGCCAAATTGCCGGGCCAGATCGTAGCCAAATGCAGTGGCGCCGATCTTTGCGATCGACAGACCTCCGGTCGCAACCACCAGGCGGAGCGCATCGAAGCTGGCGTCCTCGGTCTGCACGGTGAACTGGTTGTTCTTGAGCGCCTCGTTCCTGCGCACCTCGGTCACTTTCGTGTTGAGCCGGATTTCCACTCCAGCGTCGCGGCATTCCTGCTCCAGCATCGCGGTGATGTCGCTCGCCGCTCGATCGCAGAATAGCTGGCCCAGCTTTTTCTCGTGATATGGAATTCCGTGCTTTTCGACGAGGCGTACGAAATCGGCCGGAGTGTAGCGCGCGAGCGCCGACTTGGCGAAGTGCCGGTTGGCCGAAAGAAAATTCTCTGGACTGGTATGCAGGTTGGTGAAATTGCAGCGGCCGCCGCCGGAGATCAGAATTTTCTTGCCGATTCGATCCGCGCGTTCGACCAACAGGACGCGCCGGCCCCGCTTGCCGGCTTCCATGCCACACATCAGGCCGGCGGCGCCGGCTCCAAGAATGATGACGTCGTATTTCCGATTCACGCAGCCCTGTTCTCGCAATCATGAGCTTAGCAGGGCCGGCAATCCGCCGGCACTGCGGAATCGCTGCCATCGGGATTCACGCAGAACGGGCTTCACTGGTTGCGAGGTCCCGACTGTGCAGTCGTCGATTGCAACTTCAACGACTCTAAGAACGTGACAATCTGCCAGCGCTCTTGCTCCGGCAGCTTCGACCAAACCGGCATACCTCGGCGGACAACTCCATTGGTCAGAATCCAGAACAGCATCCCAGGCGTTGCCTGCTGCACTTCTTCCCGCAGCAAACTCGGCCCATACTTCGCCCCTGCCGCGTTTCTTCCGTGGCACTGGACACAGTGTTGTTCAAAGAGCTTTCCTCCCGCAGCCACCGCCTGAGCATCGCCTGCAAAGGGATTTCTTTCTCTCTCGCCTTTTCGGGAGCCTCTGCAAGCGCGGCGTAGGTTGACTTTCTGTTCTTGGATGCGGCGGCGTCTTCCTTCTGCGCCGCAGCCCAAGCGGCTCCGAAGACGCCGATCCCGACTAAGATGGCGCCAATCGTCACCCAACCGATGCGTGCGGTGGGACGAAACAAAGCGAAGCGTGCTTTCATGGCCGGCCTCCCAACCACCGCTCAACGAGTTCGCCAAAGCCGGAGAACTCACGCGAAAGCCCCCAGCGCAGCAGCAGTCGATGGCTGTTGTCGTTCAGACCGAAGCCGCTCGAAAAACGAACGGTCCAGTCCGACGGAAGATTCCACGCGACCACGGGCGCGACGTAGTGAGATGTACCGCGCAGTCCCGCACTCTGTGTGTCGCCCAAACCTCCGTACATTTCCACTCCGGCAATGAAGTTCTCTGGACAGAAATTGCAGCGGTTGGGTGAAGCCTTCAGCGCGAGCGGGCGGCTTACACCTGCGGCATATGCAAGCTCCCAGGGCTCGCTGGGCAACAGGTTCTTGGTAACAATGGGATTCACGGCGACGTTCCAGCCTTTGAAGGTGCTCGAGAGCAGGAGTTTCAGTTCCAATTCGTGGTCGTGCTCTTTCCGCAATACCGCATTCGACGGAGCGTAGTCGGACTCTACGTCATGACCTTCGACCTCTTTCAGAATCTTGTCGGCTCCGCTGGTGTTCTCGTACTCGATATAGAGCACAGGGTTGACAACATGCTCGCGCTGCAGCAGGCGAAACCTGTTTTCCCATCGAAACCCCGTAAAGATCGTGCTGTCGTTGAAGGTCGTCTGTCCGGCCAAATAGACCTCCGTCGTCCACCATGCGGTGACGCCGAACTCGAATTCCGTCCAGAAGGCGTCGAAGTCATTGCCGCCGCGCTGGGTGCCGAAAGTGGAGAAATATTCCACTTCCAGACTGCCGGGCTCTTCGAGGTAATGGTCGTAGGTCACGATGTAAGGACTCTCCTGCGCTTGGGTTGGAGACGACAGGCAAAAAAGCAGAGAGAAGGCCAGAACCATGAAAATGAAACCGGGAGACTTCCGCCGGACAAGCTGAGGACAAACCCGTGCGCCCACTGATTCTCCTATTCTGCACAATTTCTTATTGCGACCCAGTCGCAACACGCCGTATACTGTGAGCCTAAAGCGCGCCTTCATGCAGTGTCAATGGGCGTGCGAAGATTTCGTCGCATGTTTTCTGCGATCAGTTGCGACTCGAACAGGAGACTACGAATGCCGCTTCCACAAACCCAGATTCCCGGCCGTTTGCAGACGCAACTCGCCGAACGAGGAATCCGCATGACCGGACCGCGCCGCGCGATTCTAAGCGTGATTGAGACGGCCACCAAGCATCTCGATGCCAGCCAGATCCTGCGCAAGGCGCGGACGGTGGACGAATCGGTAGATCGCAGCACCGTCTACCGGACGCTGGGCCTGCTCAAGCGGCAAGGACTGATCGATGAACTCGACCTGATGCATCTGAACGGCGAAGGCCACTACTACGAACGCAAGCTGGGCCGCGATCACATTCACATGGCGTGTCTAAGGTGTGGGAAGATCAGCGAGTTTGTCAGCAGAACTTTCGAGTCGTTGAAAAACCAGTTAGAGCGGGATTGCCACTTTCATATCCTCGTGGCGCGGCTCGAAGTGGGCGGATACTGCTCCGCTTGCCGCCGCTAGCGTTTCGCGCGCGCCCAATCCTGATCGATCCTTGAGCTTCGGACTTGTGGGTGGCGAATTCCAAAAAAAAAAGAGGTGGCGCGGACCCTCTACTGCCGCGCCACCAGAGGAGCAAGACGACCCGGGTTGGGGGTAGCCGCATAGCTCCTTCACATCTCCTCATGTTCTCTTCGGGGTAATTTACAACCGTGCCAACTGGATGTCTGTGCAAAATTGCACACTCATGAAACAAGTCGGGATCACGCAACGGAAACGCCTCCGAAATCAACAGCCAAGACTGCGCTTGCTTGGGGTTCTACCACCTCGTGCTGCCCAGTGTCAGATCACGGCGGGGCGCAGTTTCGCCGGCTTGACCGCGATGGTGAGAGACGCCTTTTCCAGTTCGTCGGAGGTCGCCTCGATGGTCAGAGAGCCCGGATTCTTCGAAGCCTGCACAATCGCTTGCACCAAACCGCTAAACAAGCTTCTCTCGTTTCCTTTGTCGGACTCCTGGCAATTCGGGTCGCCGTTCCCGAGGCCGATCAGTACGCCTTCGCCCGACACTTTAAAGCTGATTTTGTTATCCGCGGTAGGAACGAAACGCCCGTTGCTGTCGACGGTTTCCACGCGCACTATCGCCAGATCTTCTCCATCGGCGGCGAGTTCCGCGCGGTCGGCGGTAAGGCGAATCTTCGCTGGGGACCCGGTGGTTTCCTGCTTCGCGATGAGCACAACTTTGGCATCCTTTGTGCCGCGCGCTTCGAGGTAGCCAGGGGCGTACTTGACCTTCCACTCCAGGTGATGCAGCGGCTCGACCTTCTTGGAGCCGAGGCTCTGGCCGTTGCACAACAGTTCGACGCTCTCCAAGTTCGAATGCACCCAGACCGAAATCTCTTCCCCCTCTTTGCCCGCCCAATTCCAATGGGGGAAAAGATGCAGCACCGGTTCCTTGCTCCACCATGCTTTGTAATAGAAGTAGTTATCCTTGGGAAAACCGCACGTATCGACGACGCCAAATTGTGAGTTGACGCTCGGCCAGGAGTAAGGCGTCGGCTCGCCACGGTAATCGAAACCGGTCCAGACAAATCCGCCCGCGAGCCACGGACGAACGGCATAGTAGGGCCACCACTCCTCGGCGAGGTGAGCCCACGCGGGGTGATTTGCGTCATAGGCGCTTACCCAATTCCGCAGCTTGTCCGTGCTGTAGATGCCGCGCGTGGCGACGGTACTCGCGGTCTCGGTGCCGATCAAGGGCTGCCGGGGATGATCGGCATGGTATGTCTCCGCCAGCTCCAGTTCATAGTTGAAGCCCATTACGTCGAGCGCGGCGGCCAGCGGCTTGTCATACGAGCCGTTTACGGCCGCGGTGCAGAGGCGCGTCGGATCCAGTTCGTGCGCGCGTTCCTGCATGGTCCGAACGATCTGCGGGCCAATGGCGTTCGCTTGCAGCACATCTTCCTCATTGCCCATGGACCATAGGAAGACCGCGGGGTTATTGCGATAGCGCTTGATCATGGTTTCAAGTTGCGCCAGGCCTTCTTCATTCGACGACATCTGGCGCGTTTCGCAGAGCATCAAAAGTCCCGCCCGCGCGCAAGCCTCCACCCACTCCGGAGTGGGCATGTTGTGCGATGTGCGTACGGCATTGCAGCCCATTGCTTTCAGCACCCCGGCGCGGAAAGCCTGCAGAGGATCGGGCAAGGCAGCACCCACGCCAGCATGATCCTGATGGTTGCAGGTGCCTTGGATCGAGGTTCTCTTGCCGTTCAAAAAAAAGCCACGATTGGCATCGAAAGCGAGCGTGCGCACGCCAAACAGGGCTTGATCCCGGTCGCGTGTGCGGCCGCCGGCCTCCACGGAAACGACGGCGTAATAGAGATTCGGCTCTTCCGGTGACCACAGCGCCGGACGTTCGAGCTTCGCGGTCGCGCTGAAGCTCTGTTTGCCGTCCGCGCCAACTTCCGCGGCCGGCGATTCGGCAGTGGACATTGTTTTTCCTGCCCCATCCAGAATTTGCCAGCGCACGCGGCAGCTTTCCCCGGCGTTCCCGTCATTTTCGACGACGGTGCTGAGCTTCAAAGTGGCGCTGCTGCCTTGCACTTCTGTACGTACAACCGTATCCCATTGGCCCAGGTGCAGGGGATCGGTCTTGGTGAGCCACACGTGGCGATAGACGCCAGCGCCTTCGTAAAACCAGCCGTCGCCCAAGGACGCATCCATGCGAACCGTAAGGCAGTTCTTCTGTCCATAGAAAAGAAAATCGGTCAGCTCGAAGCGGAACGGAATATAGCCGTTGTCATTGCGGCCGATAAAGTTGCCATTGCAAAAAACCAGCGCGCTGCGAAAAGCGCCATCGAAGTCGAGGAACACGCGGCGGTCTTGGTCGCTCTTAGGCACGTTGAAGACGCGGCGGTACCAGCCCACGCTCGTCTCCGGATACCTACGGCCTAGCGGCTTGAACCCATGGTCCTCCAGCGCGCCATCGCGGACAAAGGGCAGCTCAACCGCCCAATCGTGAGGCAGGTTCAATGACCGCCAACTCGCGTCGTTGTACTTTGCCAGAGCGAAGTCAAACGCGCCGTTCTTGGAAAAATCCCCTTGCGAAGCGCCAAATCCAAGATCGCGAGCGGGGTCGCAGCCGTGGCCCTGGAAGAAACGCCAGTCGAAGTCAAACAGGAGCTGCTCCCGCGGAGCAAGATCGATCACTGCCGGGGCATGAATCGCGTCTCTATTCTCTGCCGGCGCGGTGGCGCCGAGCAGAGCCTGGGTAACGGCAAGACGAGGCTTGAGGAGGAAGTTGCCGGCAGAAAGAAGCAGGCCTGAACGAAGCAGATCGCGACGACTGAACTCGAACATTGAAATGAATCTCCCGCGCTGAGAATGCCAACCCTACTTGCGCCCATTCAAGAGTCGGTGAACTTGACTCGGCAGCCTGCGCAACTTGCGCCGAGCCGTCTGGCGCTTGCCAATCCACAATTTTGAAGTCGAGCACGAAATTAGAGTAGAGGATCGGAACCAGAATGAGGTTGACCAATGTGGCTACCGTTGGACCTCCGAGCCGATCTGCATCATCGCTCGAATTCTTTCCCGCACCGTAGCGTCAACACCGGACAGCAAGCCGCACACGCGACCTTGTAGGCATGAGGCCAGCCATGCGGGTGCACAAAGGAATGCGAAGAGCGCAGGCCCAGGACAATCAGGCCAACCCGCCCTTCGTCGGCAAGAGCAAGGATCGTTTGGTCGATGGGACCGAGTTGAGTTCGAAATGTCCAGTTGTGCGGCAACTCTCCCGGCAGGAGCTTTCGAAATCGCGCCTCAAAGTCGCGCTCCTGTTCGTCCGTCTTCATATCTTCCCGGCGTTCTACCACATGCACGATGGTCAGCCGGGCCTCGTGCAGCCTCGCCAAAGACGCGGCGTAGGCGGCCGCATGCGCGGACTCCGGCGACAGATCCACCGGGCATAGCATGTGCCGCACTTTTGCGTTCGGTGGCGCGTCTGCCGGAGCACACGGCCCCAACGTAAGTACAGGACACTTGGCATGCAGAAAAACCGCCTCGGCAACCGACCCCAGCGCAATCTTGCGCAGCCCGGTTCGACCGTGTGTGCCAACCACGATCAAATCCACCTTCTGTTTCTCAGCCACCCGCTGCAGTTCGTGCCAGGTCTCCCCTTGAAGGACCATGGCTTCGTACTGAATCCCGGTCAGTGCGCCCGTCTGAAGTAGAAACGCTTCCAGCTTTTGAATATCCCTCGACGTTGCTTCCGCCGCCAGGGCAGTCGCGTCTGGACCCGCTATGACAAAGCCAAGCGAAGAGACGACATGCGCAAAGTAAAATTTCGCGCTAAAGCTGCGGGAGATCGCAATGGCATGACGAAGGGCCTTTTCGGAGGACTCCGAGAAATCGATCCCGACTAGAACGCGGCTGATTTCGACTTCGATGGCGTGAGCACCTGACGACATCCGCGGCTCCTTAGTACGGCATTGTAGGGCAAGCGGCCAACTATCGTGTCTTGATCCCAGCAGGCTTGCCCCGCAGACAGTGCGTCGTCCACCAAATACAGTGGCAGTTTTGCTAGAACCCTGCCGTGACCTCGATCACATCGAGCGGAATCGTGATCGACGAACGCCACCGCTCATCGCGGCCATGATTCGTTCTTTGACGCTTGGCGCGGGAGCGTCGCTTTGCTTCTAGTTCTGCATTCGCTATAATTGAGCGCAGATGCAACGGTGAAGGAGTTCACCGCTAACCGCTGCCCGGAATTCCGCCCGGCAGATGATGACTCCTGGCAGGATCGCCTGTCGGAGTCCATTCCTGACTACGATCCCACATAAATCAGTGTTTGGAGTTACTGCCCTTGGAGAACGTTTGGGTCCTGGCATCGCTGTGGGTCGGGCTGGCTCTGGTTGCTACCTTGCTCGCTATCTGGCTCAAGATTTCTACCGCTCTGTCCGAGATCGTTGTCGGCACAGTTGCGCAGCTGGTGATTGGCGCATTCCTGATTCAAGACGGTCTCGGAGCCAAAGCAGGATGGATTTCGTTCCTCGCGGGCACTGGCGCGATCGTTCTTACCTTTCTCGCGGGCGCTGAACTCGACCCAGTGATCTTCAGGATGAAGTGGAAGGAAGCCAGTGTGGTCGGGCTGGTTGGCTTCTTCGGTCCATTTCTCGGCTGCACGGCGATCGCCCACTACATCTTAGGCTGGTCGGCTCGCCCGAGTTGGCTGGCGGGCGTAGCTTTGTCCACTACATCCGTCGCAGTGGTCTATGCCGTCATGCTCGAACTCGGCTTCAACACCACGGAGTTTGGGAAAGCGATCCTCGCAGCATGCTTCATCAATGACCTTGGAACGGTCATTGCACTGGGTCTAATCTTTTCTCCGTTCACGGCTCGAACCATGGTGTTTGTTGTCGTTTCGGTGGCGGTCTTTGTGGGTCTCCCATTTCTGACGCCTTGGTTCTTTCGCCAGTACGGTGGCAGAGTATCGGAGTTGGAAGCGAAGTACATTCTCTTTTTTCTCTTCGGAATGGGTGGGCTGGCGGCGTGGTCGGGCAGTGAACCAGTGCTGCCCGCCTATATGATCGGCATGGTCTTGGCGGGAACGGTGGGCAAAGACCACGCTCTCATCCGTCGCCTGCGAACCCTTACTTTCGGGTTGTTGACCCCGTTTTACTTCATACGGGCTGGGTCTTTCGTGTCCGTGCCTGCGTTGGTTGGAGCGCCGCTGATCTTCGTAGTTTTGTTCTTCGCCAAGATGGTGACGAAAATTGTGGGGCTGCTGCCCACGGTGAAGGCATTCAAATATGAGCGCACCGAGGGTCTTTACTACACCTTGATGATGTCCACGGGCTTAACGTTCGGGACGATCTCGGCTTTGTTCGGGCTCAACCACGGCATCATCGACCAAAAACAATATTCGTTCCTTGTCGCGACCGTAATTGGCAGCGCGGTCATCCCCACTATGATTGCCAACTCATTTTTTACGCCCAAGCATCTATTGGCCCGGCGAGCCGAGCGGGACGCGCCCGGGTCGGTTTCGCTGCCGTCATCGACGCCCGAGGATTAGCAGCCGGCAAGGAGTTTCTGAAGGATTTGTGTTGAAGAGTTTGGGTTACACTTTCACCACAGTGTTAAGCTGCGGCTTCGAGCGCATGAAAACTGCGTGTTGGGCCGCTGGCAAAGAGAGGTTTGAGCGCGTGGAAAAATATCTCGCGGTGGGCGCCGGTGGATTTATGGGATCGATCGCCCGCTATTGGTTGGCTACTTATGTAGGACAACGGATGGGGACGCGCTTTCCCTATGGCACGTTTCTCATCAATATTTCCGGCTCGTTCCTCATCGGCTTGGTCATGACCATACTCACGGAGAGAACGCACCTTAGCCCCATCTACCGTTATCTCATTCCCATCGGCTTCATCGGCGGATATACGACCTTCTCGACCTTCGAGTACGAGACGCTCCGCGTGATTCAGGACGGTCAATTCACCATCGGAGTGCTGAACGTCGTCCTGAGCGTCCTGGTGGGTTTTCTGATGGTGTGGACTGGTGCAATGGTGGGAAAGGCGGTCATATGAAACGGTTGTTTGAGCTGCGCAAAACCATCGAGATTGAAGGCGTATCGCAGACCGATGTTACAACCTGGAGTTAACGGATAGGAGGCCCTGTGCTTAAGGCTGGAGCAGCCAAGAAAGTCAGTATTTACGTCGGAGAAGATCAGCAGTATCACGGCCACAGCGTTTACGCGGCGATTCTGGATTTTCTTTTTTACCGCGGCGTCTCGGGCGCGACGATCATGCGGGGCATTGCCGGTTTCGGAGCGGACCACCACATCCACACCACTCGCCTCGTGGAACTAGCCGAGAACCTGCCCGTGAAAATCGAATTCATCGAAACGGCCGAACGTGTGGAGGAGCTTTTGCCCAAGTTGCAGGAACTTGCGGGGACGGGACTGATCGAGATTCAGGACACTACGGTGGTCAAGCCAGCCCAGACCTCCAGGAGGCAGCCCGACGCGGAGTTCGTTCACCCGCTTAAGACAGAAAGCAAGGCGAAGCTCATGCGTATCTACTTTGGCGAAAACGACAAATGGCATGGCAAACCACTGCAGGAGGCTCTAGTGGAGGCTCTGCGTGCCAACGAGATTGCAGGCGTAACGGTATACCGTGGCATTCTTGGATACGGTGCAAACCGGAGAATCCATAAGGACAAGACCCTTAGTCTGTCTCATGATCGTCCCATCATGGTGGCTGTGATTGACACGGAAGCGAAGCTTGCAGCATTTACTCCCATTCTTGACCAGATGTTGCGCCAGGGATTGGTTGTGCTCTCCGATGTCGATGTCATCAAGTACTCGCACGACTACAAGAGCACTGATCGCAGGCAGGAGGTACGCAAGTGAAACTCGAAGGCAAGGCAAAGATGCTGCGAATCCATTTTGGTGAGGATGACAGGTGGCAGGGCAAGCCCCTCTACCGGGCGATAGTGGAGAAGTGCCGTGAACTGGACATTGCAGGCGCGACTGTATATCGAGGCATCGAAGGATACGGAGCCAGTACGCTGATCCATCGTCCCCACCTGCTTTCATTCTCGTCCGATGCTCCGATCATGATTTCGATTGTTGACACGGATGAAAAGGTCCAAGAGCTCATACCGACTCTCGATCAGATGGTCGATGAGGGGTTGATCGCCATCTCCGATGTCGAGGTTATCAAGTACGTGCACCAAGAGGGTGTTCGATCAGAGGGGCAATGAGTTCAGATCGGCAGATCAACGATACGATACGCGTTGTGGTATCCGGCAAGTTGCCTGCCTCTGGCTCTCTGCTAAATTTGGGTTCCTGCGGCGTTGTTGGAGAAGAAGCGGACAAACTGCTTCGCATCGCGAGTCTAGCCGAGCAGTTCAATAGCGATCCAATCACGGATGATGCCCGTTCCGCCGCCGAGCGCATTGCGGAGGGGCGTTTCTACGTGGCGTGCGTCGGTCAGTTCAAACGCGGCAAGTCCACCCTGTTGAACGCCTTGATCGGTAAGCCCATCCTGCCAAGTGGAGTGGTTCCAGTCACGGCTGTCCCCACGATATTGAGATTCGGAGAGAGCCTCGGAGCACGTGTTCGCTTAAGAAATGGCGAATGGACGGACATTGCAATAGCCGCTATTGAGGAGTACGTGTCCGAAGTACGGAACCCGGAGAACAGCAAGGGGGTTGCCGGATTGGAAGTATTTGTGCCTAGCCCGCTGCTGGCGGAGGGGATGTGCTTCGTGGACACGCCGGGGCTCGGCTCTGTGTTCGCAGGCAATACCGCTGCCACGCACGCATTTCTGCCGCACATCGACGCTGCTATCGTCGTAATCGGTGCTGATCCTCCGATCGCAGGAGATGAATTGGCGCTGGTCGAGAGCGTTGCGAAAGAAATTCCCGACATCCTGTTCGTCTTGAACAAAGCAGATCGCGTTACCGAGTCCGAGCGGGATGCGGCTGTTTTCTTCGCCAAACAAGTGCTTGCAAAGCGGCTGCAGCATCCTGTTAGTTCGATTTTTGAAATCAGCGCCCTCGAACAACTCAACAACGGTGGTTCTCAAAGAGACTGGGCTCCGTTGGTACATGCACTGGAGCAGTTGGTGCAGCAATCGAGCGGACAACTTGTCCGCGACGCCGAGGGTCGTTCGGTGCGACGTTTATGTAGTCAACTCCTCGTTGTGGTGAAGGAGGAGCGAGACGCGTTGATGCGACCCTTCGATGAGTCCGAGAGGCGGATCAGCCAACTACGAGAGATAGTGTCGCAAGCTGAGCAGTCCTTAAATGATCTCGGATACCTGTTCTCAGGAGAACAGCAGCGCCTGTCAAAGACGTTTGGTGATCACCGAGATGTCTTCCTCAAGTCCGTGCGAGAGACGGCGCACCACGAACTTGGCTCGATCCTACAATCACTGTCGCGAACGACCGGACCCCGGTATCGGCGATCTGCAATGCAAGCGGCTCAAGATGTGGCTCGGAATCACACGATGCCGTGGTTGGAAACCGAGAAAACAAAAGGCGAGGAAGCATACCGCAAGATCGCCAAGAGATTCACCGATTTGACAACTGATTTCTTGTCAAAGACCCGTGGCATCCGAACCTCCGAACTGGAATATTTGCCAAGAGAGTTGAAGGCTGAACAGGATTTCCGAACTCGCTCTGAGTTTCAGTTCTACGAGTACATTGTGTTGGCTAGCCCGGCTTCCCCGGTGCGCTACGTTGCTGACCTTGTGCTCGGTGCTATTCGGGCGCACTCGGTGATTGATGCCGCCGCCCACGAGTTTCTCGATCTTCTCTTGGAGACCAACAGCGAGCGCGTGCGAAACGATCTTGAGGAGCGCGTAACCAAGAGCCGCCGTTCTCTCGAAGCCGAAATTCGCGCTGTGCTGCGTGAACTGAGCGCGGTCGCAGAGCGGGCGCTGGGCCGCGCCCGCGCCGCCCACGCAGCGGGTGCCCCATCCGTTGAATCGTCATTGAAGAGGCTGGCGGGCATCGAGGCCGAACTCGCTCGCCTAAGGGGAGCCGAAGCTTCTAATCGGGAGCATTCATGAGTCCGACCGCCATCTACGGGAGAGAGGCTGAACTTGAGCAACTCCGGCAATTGGTGTCTCGGCGACGTTCCTTCCTGCTTCACGGCTCCGCTGGAGTAGGCAAGACATTACTGCTGAAGCATCTGGCAGGCGAAGTACCTGAAATGGTGTATTGCGACGAATCTTCCAGCAGTCAGACTGTTTTTCGAAGCCTTGCGGGCGGGCTGTTTGCGAGGAAGAATCGCTACGTCCTCCAAGCCTGCGGGACTAGCGGTCTGAACGCCATCAATGACAAGTCTGCCGTCGCTATCCGGGGGATCGTCACAGAGGCTCTGCGCGAAACCAGCTATTGGATTGTGCTTGACCACCTGAAATCTTCGTCCCAGTCGTTTGCAGCCTCGCTGAAGGATGCTTGCAATTGGACAGCAACCCCGCTCATTGCGGTTGCTCGTTCCGCGCACATGGAAGATGTCGGGTTCTTGTTGTCGATGTTCCCTGATCGCTCCGAGAAGTATGCCCTGCGGAATTTCGATTCGGACACAGCAAGAGAGTTTGCTTTGCGAACCGCAGAGGAGATGCACCTCAGCGCCGCAAACCAGGACGAAGCGATTCAGAAAATCGTCCGCTACAGCAAGGGGAGTCCGGGCGCGATCATCGCCATGCTTCAAATGGCAGCCAGCCCGAAGTACGTTACACAGCAGCATGTCAAGCTCTCGCCTCTCTACATAGACTTCAGACTGAGTTGGGATGCGACTCATGGATGACGGACTAGGCGATAGCCATCGCAGAGTCATCGGAAGCGGCATGTTGATCGTTGATTCCGCAGCCGTCCGGATTCTCGATCTGCTTGAAGATCGGAATGCGCCCACAGCGATGAAGGTCATTGAAGGCTCCGTGACGGAAACCGAGAAAGTGGAAATCAGGGCACTCCTCCTCCAGCTTCAAGCGCTCATTGCTTCTCTAGTGCGGAAGTACGATCTTGAACCGTCGAAGAAGAATCTCCGGCGTATTTTGTCCTCAGATGTATCCCAGATATGGATTTCTTTGGAGGACAGTCGGCCCGCCCGAATCAGGGGCTACGGAGCGATGCCTGTGTCTACCGCCGAGGCGCTCGAAGCGGACTTGCAAGAAATGTTGCAGATTTCTCACCGGCTTAGGGCATTATTGAGTTCCTAAGACCCGCGCTCGGAGTGGCGTCGTTTATCAGCCGAAACTGGGAAAAGCTTACCCTTCGGCATGCAGACCACCTTAGAGTGTTCGCCAGCGCCTTGCCGCGTGAACACACTCTCTCCTCTTCCCCCATTATGAGCAGGAGAACGTCACTTATTTCAGTTATCATAAAGTGGGCGTCAGTCCGGCGGAAACGGACGATGTCAAATGACAGCGCCGGGGTAAACGGCGCCGAGAATGGGAGTATGGAGATGCATAAGGTCGTCCTGCTTCGTCACGGAGAGAGCGTCTGGAATAAGGAAAACCTGTTTACCGGTTGGACGGATGTTGACTTGTCCGACAAGGGCAGACAAGAGGCCAAGGAAGCGGGCCTCATACTTAAGGAGCAGGGATATACCTTCGACATCGCCTTCACCTCGGTGTTGAAACGGGCAATACGTACGCTGTGGATCGCGTTGGACGAGATGGACCTCATGTGGATTCCCGTTCAACGCGACTGGCGGCTTAATGAACGACATTATGGAGCGTTGCAAGGCCTCAACAAAGCTGAAACGGCGGCGAAGTACGGGGAACAGCAGGTGAAAATCTGGCGCCGGAGTTACGATATCCGCCCACCGGCGCTGGAGGCGACGGATCCACGTTATCCTGGGAACGATCCACGCTATAAAGACATCCCAAAACAACAACTTCCCCTGACCGAATGCCTCAAAGATACGGTTGAGCGCTTTATGCCGTGCTGGCATCAACTGATTGCACCTAGCATCCGATCAGGGAAGCAGGTATTAATTGCGGCCCATGGTAACAGCCTTCGTGCCCTCGTGAAGTACTTGGAGGATGTCCCGGACCAGAAGATTGTCGATCTAAACATTCCCACCGGTATACCGCTAGTGCAGGAACTTGACGACAATCTCAAGTCCCTTCGTCATTATTATCTCGGAGATCCCGAACGAATCCAGCAGGCGATAAGCGGAGCGGCAAGCACAGGCAAAGTCAAGCAATCGTAAGATCACATCAGCCGAGCCGAGATTGCGACCGCCAAGGTATCTCCATGTTTGGTCGCACTCTTGGGAGCCCCCAAAAGGGAGAAGTATTTTCTTGGCAAATTCCACCATCAAGAGATAGACTCCGGTCGCGACGGCAACAAAACCAAAGTACGCCGCGGGCAGCGGCGTGAAGCCGAGCATGCCTGCCAGCGGGCTGAACGGCAGGTAAAGTCCGATGGCCACAACCCCGAGCCAGGTTGCGATCAAGGGACCGCTGGGGCGGCTGGGTAGTGGATTTTTCGCCGTTCGAATTTCGAATAACGAATAGCACCAGCGTCTAGGTTGCGAGCGATTCACCTTGACGACTTTTGTGAGCCAGCAGTGACGGTTGGCCAAGCGTTCTCTTTCTGCGTCGGAGGGGTCTGATCTGTGGGGGAGTTCTACTGAGCTATTACTCAGCAATTTGGTTTTTGGACACAAATTGGACCACAGCTGGTATCGTGCAGAAAATAGAAGGTTTGGTAGCGCTACCGGGAATCGAACCCGGGTTTGAAGATTGAGAATCTTCCGTCCTAACCCCTAGACGATAGCGCCACGCAGATGGATTGCAACGAACTCTGATTATAACAAAAGCTCGTTTGAACCAAACCGGGTGTCGGATGCCTCAAGCCTCGCGGTTTTCCAGCCTCTGGGAGAAGCCGCAAACTATTGTAAGCCTTCAGGTTGCACTTCTGGTCATGATTTTGGTCGAACCGCCTTGACAACGGCAGGCCGCAGAGTGATACTCGTATAGGAGAATAAAAAGCGAAAATTACAGGCTTCGCCCGGGCTCATTCCTGCCCTCCATGTTCCCTGACAATTGCGAGATCGTATGTCTGCCTCTCCGGTTTTTTTATCGGCGGCCATGGGCCGACCTTTTATTTTTCCTTCGCCGTTTTCTCCGCGCGCGATCGCGGAGAAGACCGCAAACAGAACCGCAAATAAAACCGCGGAGATTTTGGCTCAGGTCGGTGCCATGCCTAAGCTCGGAGCGGTCGTTCCCGCTTCGCGCCTTGAGGTGCGCCTGGAGCCGGAAATGGTTTCGAGCGGCATTCCGCAACTGGACTCGCTGACCGGCGGCCTCGCTCGCGGGTGCCTCACGGAAATCTGCGGCACGGCTTCCTCGGGAAGGACCAGCGTGTTGCTTTTTGCGCTCGCCCGCGCCACCGAGCGCGGAGAAGTTTGCGCGCTCGTGGATTCGAGCGATGCGTTCGATCCCGCCTCCGCCGCGGCTGCCGGCATGGCGATGAGCCGCTTGCTGTGGGTGCGCTGCGGAGACAAACAGCCCTCACGTAAACCTCCTTCGTCTAGTTGGAAAAATCGGCGGCAAAATCCACCAGGCCAGCGCTGGGAATCGCAGCTCGGGCAAATGTTGAAAGTCACCGACCTTCTGCTGCAAAGCAATGGTTTCGGAATGATCGCTCTCGATCTCGGCGATATTCCGGTCGAGAGTGCACGGCGAATTCCTTTGGCATCGTGGTTCCGCTTCCGCCGCGCGGTTGAACACACGCCGACCGCGCTGCTGGTGTTGGAACAGCAGCCCATTGCAGGAAGTTGCTCGTCGATGCTGGTGAAGGTGTCAGGGAAAAAGCTGTCAGCCGTCAGCTATCAGCACTCAGGAAATCCGCCGCTGCATTTGGAATTGCCGCATTCGGAACTGTTGGATCAATTCGAGATCACCGCCGAGTTGTTGCGTTCGCGATTGGAACGTAAACCGGCGCAATCGGCAGCGAGTTTCAAGAGTCGAGCCGCATGGGCAGGATAGTCATTCAGTTCTCGGTTCTCAGTTCTCAGTTAAGACTGATTCATTGAATGCTGAGAACAAGGAGCTCAAGTCTGAGAACTGAGAACTGGGAACTGAGAACTTTTTGAGATCTGCTCGATGTTTGCCTGCATCTTCATCCCCGATTTTTCCGCGCAAGCGCTCATTCGTTTTGAGCCCAAGTTGTGCGCCCGCCCGGTCGCGGTCCTCACCGGACGGCCTCCGTTGGAAAAAGTCGTGGCGCTCAACGAGAGAGCCCGGCAAATGGGCGTGGAAGTAGGCACGACCAAGTCGCAACTGGAAGTATGGGAAAACTTAGTGCTGCGCGCGCGCTCGGAGCCGCAAGAGACATCGGCACACGCTGCCCTGCTCGATTGTGCGCAAGCGTTCTCTCCGGAAGTGGAAGACGCGTCGCCCGGCATCGTGCTTCTGAATCTTGCCGGGCTCGAGCCGTTGCTCGGTCCGCTGCCGAAGATTGCCCGCGATCTGAAGCGGCGCGTCTCTCAGATGGGATTGGAGGCGAACCTTACCGTGGCCGCAAATCCGGATGCCGCTTTGCTCGCAGCCCGCGGTTTTTCCGGCGTGACCTTGATTCACGAAGGGCGCGAAGCCGAGCGACTGGGAGATTTGCCGGTGGATGTGTTGCTGGAAAGTTTTTCTTCCGATGCAGAGGAGGCCGCGCGCTGGGTGGAAACGTTTGATCGCTGGGGCATTCGCAAACTGCGAGCGCTGGCGGCCCTTCCCGAAGTTCCGGTCAGTGAGCGCCTGGGACAGCGCGGGATCCGTCTACAAAAGCTGGCGCGGGGCGCGGTGTCGCGCAACTTGCGTGTATTGGAACCGCAACTGATTTTTACCGAGAGCGTGGAGCTGGAATATCCCGTCGTGCTGCTGGAACCGCTGGCATTTTTGCTGAACCGCTTGTTGGAGCAAGTGTGCGCGCGATTGCGACTGCGCGCGCTGGCGGTGCAGGAGTTACATCTGAATCTTGAACTCGCAACGACGCAGCCGAAAGATCGCGTATCGGCCGATCGAACTCTCACCCGAACGTACACCCGCACGCTGCGGCTGCCCATGCCCATGCTGGACGCAAAAGTGTTTCTCAAGTTGTTGCAGCTGGATTTGCAGGCGCATCCGCCGGGAGCGCCTATCGTGAAGATTCATTTGTCGGCGGACCCGGCGCGGCCGCGAGCCCTGCAGAGTGGATTGTTTCAGCCGGTTTTCCCCGAGCCCGAAAAACTGGAGCTGACGTTGTCGCGCATCGCAGGAATTGTCGGCGAGGGAAGAGTGGGGTCGGTGGAATTATTGGATACACATCGCGAAGGCGCGTTTGCAGTGCGGCGCTTCGCGCCCGTAGAGCCTGCGCCGGTAAAGCCCAAAGTGAAGCGGCCGGGAAATCGGAAGCGGGATATGTCCATGCAAGAAAATGGCAGCGCCTATCGAGTCGACGAAACGCTGGAGGAAAACGCAAAAGGAAACGCCCAGGAAAAAATGAGCGCGGTGATCGCCCTGCGCCTGTTTCGTCCGCCGCTCGGCGCCAGCGTCACGGTGCGAGAAGCGAAGCCGGTGCGGATGCGATGCCTCGAACGCGAGGACATCGCCGGCGAAATCGTCTGGACCGCCGGCCCCTGGCGCTCTTCCGGCGACTGGTCGGAACAGGAAGGCTGGTCGCGCGAGGAGTGGGACATTGCCATCCCCGCCGAGAGCAGTTGCCAGTTGCCAGTGCCCAGTTGCCAACCTAATGAAAGAGAACCCACAACGGGGCTCATCTTATATCGCTTAGTGCAAAACCAGCTAAGTGGGAACTGGTTCGTAGAAGGAACGTATGACTGAGAGCAGTTGCCAGTCAAAGCAACTGACGACTGGAAGCTGGTAACTGGTAACTGATGTACGTTGAACTCCATTCCCGCTCCGCGTTCAGCTTCCTTGATGGCGCTTCGATTCCCGAGGAACTGATCGCAGTGTGTTCGAACCTCGGAGTGCCCGCGATGGCATTGCTCGATCGAGATGGAGTGTACGGCTCGCCGCGTTTCCATCTCGCCGCAAAAAAGGCGGAGATCAAGGCGCATATTGGGGCGGAAGTAACAGTGGCTAGTGGTCAGTGGTCGGTGGGCAAATCAAGCAGCCCTATGCCGAGGCTCGCCTTGCGTCCATTCGGAAGGCCTGTCGGTGATGAAGAACCGTCTGATCTGGTACTGACCACTGACCACTGGCCACTGGCCACTGAATTTCGTCTTCCACTGCTGGTGGCTTCGCGGGCTGGATATCAAAATCTCTGCCGCCTGATTACGAAAATGAAGTTGCGCGCTGGCCGCAAAGAAGGAGCTTGCGCTTCGAGCTCGGATCTTAACGAGCACGCCGATGGTTTGATTTGCCTGACCGGCGGAGAGGAAGGACCTTTAGCGGCTGCTCTCGCGCATGGTGGGCCGCAAGCGGCGTTCGAAGCGGTGAAGCGGCTGACGGAAAGTTTTGGCCGACTCAATTTTGGCCAATCTAATGTTTACGTCGAATTGCAGCGGCATTTTCATCGCGAGGAAGAATATCGAAACCGGGTTGCAATTGAGATCGCGGAAGCTTTGCACCTGCCCCTACTCGCGACCAATGGCGTGAACTATGCCACGCCTCGGGAGCGCGAGTTGGCGGATGCCTTCACCGCGCTGCGTCATCGTCGCACGCTGGCCACTGCCGGACGCTTGCTGGCGCGTAATGCCGAGCGCTATCTCAAGTCTCCCGCAGCCATGCGCGCGCTCTTTGCGGATGTGCCGAATGCCATCGCAAACACGGTCGAACTTTCCGCACGCCTTGAGTTCACGCTCAACGATCTCGGATACGAGTTTCCGCGTTATCCCGTACCCGACGGCGAAACCATGATGTCGTTTCTGCGCGAGCGCACACGGGAAGGAATGCAGAGCCGGTATGGCCGCGCGGATGCCGAGTTGAAGAAGCGCGCGCGCCGGCAGATCGAGCGCGAATTGAGTTTGATCGAAAAGCTGAAGCTTGCCGGATACTTTCTGATTGTCTGGGACCTGGTGCGCTTCTGCCGCGAACAGAAAATTCTGGCGCAGGGCCGCGGATCGGCCGCCAACAGCGCGGTTTGTTACTCGCTTGGCATCACGGCGGTGGATCCGATTGGCATGGAATTATTGTTTGAACGGTTTCTTTCCGAGGAACGCGGCGAGTGGCCCGACATCGATCTCGATTTGCCCAGCGGTGACGAGCGCGAGCGCGTTATTCAGTACGTCTATCGGCGTTATGGGCAATGCGGAGCGGCCATGACCGCCAACGTAATCACGTATCGCAATCGCATGGCCGCGCGCGAAATGGGCAAGGCGATGGGATTCGATCCGGAGACGCTGAAGCGAATTTCAGCGGCGGTGGCGACCTGGGAATTCAAGGACGAGAACGATGCGCTCGACCGCCGTCTGCGCGATGCCGGGCTCGATCTAACGCATCCCCGCATTCGAAAATATTTCGAGTTGTGTCTCGCCGCGCAGGATCTCCCGCGGCATTTGGGCCAGCACTCGGGGGGCATGGTCATCTGCGAGGGGCGTCTCGATTCCGTCGTGCCGCTGGAGCCTGCGTCGATGCCGGGCCGCGTGGTAGTGCAGTGGGACAAAGAAGACTGCGCGGACATGCGCATCATCAAAGTCGATCTGCTGGGCCTCGGCATGATGGCGGCGCTGAAAGATTCTCTCGAACTGATTCGCAACCATTATCACGAAGAAGTGGATCTGGCACATCTTCCGCCGGGCGATCCCGTCGTATATTCCACACTGCAAAAAGCCGACACAGTCGGGATGTTTCAGGTCGAGAGCCGGGCGCAGATGGCGTGCCTGCCGCGCCTGAAGCCAGAGCGCTTTTACGACATCGTGGTGCAGGTCGCGATCATTCGACCAGGGCCGATCGTGGGAAACATGGTCAATCCATTTCTCAAGCGGCGGCAGGGCAGAGAGGCGGTTACGTATCCGCATCCATCGCTCGAAACGGTGCTCGGCCGCACGCTGGGCGTGCCGCTGTTTCAGGAGCAGTTGCTGCGCATGGCCATGATCACCGCCAACTTTACCGGCGGCGAAGCGGAGGAGTTGCGCCGCGCCATGGGCTTCAAACGTTCCGAGGCGAGAATGAAAGTGATCGAAGAAAAGCTGCGCGCCGGCATGACGCGCAACGGAATCTGCGGCGCGGCGCAGGAGCAGATTATCCAGTCGATTACTTCGTTCGCTCTTTATGGATTCCCGGAATCTCATGCCGCCAGCTTTGCCTTGATCGCGTATGCCAGCGCTTATTTGAAATGTCATTACCTAGCGGCGTTCACGGCCGCGCTGCTGAATAATCAACCGATGGGTTTTTACCATCCCGCCACGATTGTGAAAGACGCGCAGCGCCACGGATTGAAAATGCTGCCCATGGATGTGACGCGGTCGGATTGGAAGTGCACGTTAGAGTCGTCAGCCGTCAGCCCTCAGCCATCAGTTCGCCTCGGCCTGAAATATACGCGTGGATTGCGCGAGCCGGCGGGGCAGGCGCTGGTTCGGGAGCGCAGCCTGGCGCCTTTCACTTCGGTGCAGGATCTGACTCGCCGCGTGCCCGAGTTGCGGAAAGATGAATTGACGACGCTGGCGGAAATTGGAGCATTGAATGCAGTGGGCAGTGGGCAGTGGCCAGTGGCCAGCACTGATTCAAAGGAAGAGTTTGTTTTACTGCCCATTGCCCATCGACCACTGCCCACTGGCTCCTTTCATCGCCGCGACGCGCTGTGGCAAGTGGAGCGCGCCGTGCGCTGGCCGGGGCCGTTGCTGGATGAGCTTCCAGAAATCGATGGGGAGTCTCCGCTCGCGGCCATGACGGACGAAGAGCGCCTGGTAGCGGATTTTCGCTCGACCGGGCTGACGGTTGGCCCGCATCCGATGCAGTATCGCCGGGCAGAGATGCAACGCATGGGGATTTATCGCGCTTCCGATCTACCGCACATCCCGAATGGACGCCGCTTACGAATTGGCGGATGCGTGATTGCCCGCCAACGCCCGGGAACGGCCAAGGGAATGATGTTCATGAGCCTGGAAGATGAAACGGGGATCGCCAATGCGATCGTCGCTCCCGATCTGCTGCATAAGAATCGTGTGTTACTGATTTCCGAGCGCTTCCTGATGATCGAGGGAATTTTGCAGAATCAGGACAACGTGATTCACATCCGCGCGGAAAAAGTTTTACCGCTTCGGGTCACGCGAGCAGAGACGGTGTCGCACGATTTTCATTGAACGGCTCTGCAAGACCCGTCCTAGGCCGTCGAGAGCTTCCTGGCATTGTGGCGCAACGAGCGGCCTTCGGATAAGCCGTAAATCTCTTCCGCAAGATTCTTGGCGTGATCGCCGACGCGCTCCAGCGCCTGGGCGGCGAGCAGGATGTCGAAGTTCTTCTGTCCGGTCGGACTGTTGGGCTCGGCCAGATGCCTGTGAAACAGGGAATGGCACAAGCGGTCCACTTCCGGATCGGATTGCAGAACGCTCTGCGCGTGCGACACGTCACGCTCGAGGAAGCCCTGATGAACCTCCTCCAGCATTGTGCACAGCAGAGAAGCCATCTCCACAAGCTGGCGGGAGTCCGCCGCCGGCAGTTTTTCGCGGCGCGATTGCAACTGCATAACCGCGCTGTAGGCGAGGTCTCCAATGCGTTCGAGGTCGGTGATGAACTTCAAACACGCCAGCAATTCGCGCGCTTTGGCTTCTCCTACTCGGGTAATGGCTTCGGGAAGCTGGTCGTCAATCTTGCGCTCGATCTGGTCGAGTTCCTTTTCGCAATCCTTGATCGCCAGAAAAGCCAAGCGCGAACCGTCGGCCAGATAGTCCCTGACATTGAAGACCGCGTCGCGAGCGATCAGGCAGCCGCGGACGACCAGGGCTGTGAGTGCATCTTCGGCCAAGTCTTCATTGCGTGGCTGAGCCGGCCGCGGGCGAGCTTCAGGTGCTCGAGATCGCGTTGAAGTCGAGCGGCGCTTGATTCGTGAGGGTGGCGAAGGTTGTTTTCGGGCCATGGGAAACTCGCGCGATTCGAGGCGAGCTAGAAACTGTAAAGAAGTTAGCATAAAACGGAAATGTGAAAGGAATGTGAACGACTGGTGCCGCCGCGGGCGAGAGGTGACGAATCAAATCCGCGGTCGATTTCTTTGCTTACTTCTTCTCTAGCGCTCCAGCTTGCTCTTCGGCTCGCTTGGCATCTTGCTCTCTGCCGATGCCGCGATACCCTCTCGCCAGCAAGCGCAGTGCGGAGGCGTTTCGCGGATCGGACTTAGTGAACGCTTCGAGATCCGGCAAAGCGCCGGCAAAATCGGATTGCTGAATTTGCGCTTCCGCCAGTCCGAGCCGCCCGTCGCTGTTGTTCGAGTCTACCAGCAGCGCCGCCTCGAACTGATCCTCCGCGTTCTTAGCGTCTTTGAGTTGCAAGTACACGTGGCCGAGTAGCAGCCGCGCGGAGATTTGACTAGGCGAGAGCTTCAAGCTCGATTCGAGCGCATCGCGCGCCCCGCGCAAATCGCCCGACTTCTCACTCGCCTCGCCCAATTCGAAAGCGGCGGTGGAATCATCGGGACGCAGTTCAGAAGCACGCTTCAAATGGGCGGCTGCTTTCGAAAAATCTCCGGCAGCGAGTTCAAGCTCACCCAGTTGACGAAACGCGGTCGGCGAGGCGGGATCGATCTGCAACGCTTTCTCCAGGAACTGATGCGCTTCACTCGACCGATTATCGTCAGCGGCGAGCATGGCGCGATGCAGCAGGTTCTGCACGTCGACTTTGTCTTTGGGATCGGGCAGAGTTTCCGCAGCCTTGCTGGCGTTCGTTGGCGGCGGGAGCTTGGCCTCCCACTTGGCAATTTCAGCCTGCATGTTCTGTGCGCTTGAACTGTCGGGAGCATAGAGATTTTTCAGCTCTTTTGGATCGGCGTGCAAGTCGTAGAGTTCAGGGCGCGGAGCTTCGATCCATTTCGTGTTTTCGGTGCGCAAAGCGCGCAACGGAGCCCATCCCCAGCGAAGAGGATAGTCGGTCTCGCCGAAAAGCTCGCGATTGGACGACCCTTGTGCGCTGGCAGCTTGTTCGATAAGAGGAAAGAGCGACTCGCCGTTCAGCTCCGCCGGTGCAGCCACGCCGGTCGCCGAAAGAATCGTTGGCAGGATGTCCGTGGTACGCACCTGGGCATCAATCACAGTGCCGTGATGAGCGGCTCCCGCCGTTTTCAGGATGAGGGGAATGTGGAGCGTCGAGTCGTAAAGAAAGAGGCCATGCGTTTCTTCTCCATGCTCGCCGAGGCCTTCGCCGTGATCGCCGGTGACTATGATGATGGCGTTGTCGTACACGCCGGCTTTTTTCAGAAAGGCAATCCAGTGGGCGACGGCGGAATCGGCGTAGGCGATTTCTCCGTCATACAGATGATCTTTGTATTTCTCCGAGAACGGCGGCGGCGGCTCGTAGGGATCATGCGGATCGTACAGGTGCACCCACACGAAGTGCCGTCCGGCGCGGTGTTTGTCGAACCAGCTCTCGGCGTGCTCGACGACTTCCATGCCGCGGCGCTCGACGCGGCCCCAACGAGGGTTATTCCTGCCGTCGGCGCTCTTGCTATCGGTTTTGGGAAAGTTATCGTAGAAATCGAAGCCGCGATCGAGGCCGGGAGCGAGCGTGTTGCTGTCGAGAATCACGGCCCCGATGAAAGCTGCGGTTTGATAGCCGTGTTGCTTCAGCAGTTCGGCAGCGGTCACATGCTGCGGCGAGAGAGGGACGCCAAAATCGGTGACGCCATGCACGCTGGGCAAGAGACCGGTCAGGATCGTAATGTGCGAAGTGTTCGTGATCGGGCTATGGGTGAAGGCCTCGGTAAACCGGACACCATCGTTGGCGAGCGCGTCCAATGCGGGCGTTTCGACTTGCTTGTATCCGTAGCAGCCGACATGATCGGCGCGCAGCGTGTCGATGGTGATGAGGAACACGTCGGGGGAAGAATTTCGCGGGGCGCGCGTCTGGGCGGACGTTTGGCCCCAGGCCGCAGTTCCGAGCAACGTGATTCCGACGAAAATCCGGGCAAGGATGATCGCCGGAAAAATAGCCAGCCGCCTCATAAGCGCCCAGCCTATCACACTGCTTCCGCTGAGTTGAGCCTCTGCCAACCGCGTCTTTGACGCGATAACATGGGATAAACTGAACTCACCAATGCCGCCCACTTTTCGTCGATTGATTCTGATCCTGACGGCTTTCACCGCGCTTCATGCAGCGGCGCAAACGCCCGCGAAGCCAGCGCTGAATGTGGTGCTGATCACGATCGATACGCTGCGCGCCGATCACCTCGGCTGCTATGGATACAAGCAGATCAAGACGCCCAACATCGACGGCCTGGCCGCGGATGGAGTGCGCTTTGAGCGTGCGTTCGCGGTCGTCCCTGTAACTCTGCCCTCGCACACTTCGATGCTGACGGGAACGTATCCGATGTTGAGCGGGATGCATGATTTCAGCGGCAACAAACTCAGCCCGCTGCAACCGACGCTGGCTTCGGTTCTCAAACAGGCCGGCTACCAGACGGGAGCGGTGGTCGCCGCGGCGGTGCTGGACTCGCGGTTTGGACTGAATCAGGGATTTGATTTTTACTACGACCACTTCGATTTCAGCCGCCTGGACGAAGCGAACCTCGATGAGATGGAGCGTCCGGGCAATGTTGTGGCCGATGTGGCGCTGGACTGGCTGGCCAAGAACTCCGACAAACAATTCTTCTTTTGGATGCATCTCTACGATCCGCACTTTCCCTATCATCCGCCCGCGCCTTACAGCCAGGAATACGCTGATCGACCGTACGACGGCGAGATCGCTTTTGCGGATGAGCAGGTGGGGCGGCTTCTCCGCTTTTTGAAAGAAAAAGGGATTTATCAGAACACAGTAATTGTGCTCTGTGGCGACCACGGCGAAAGCCTGGGAGAGCACGGCGAAAAAACGCACGGCTTCTTTATCTACAACGCCACGATGCATGTGCCGCTGATCATCCGATTGCCGGAGCAACTGCCGGGACAGTTGCCGGAGAAAACCGCGGCGCGCACACTTGCCAATCCGGTTTCGCTCGTGGATCTCATGCCGACGGTACTGGATGCCGTAGGACTGCAGATTCCATCGCAGGTGCAAGGACGCAGCCTGCTTCGCAACATTCGTCCCGAGCCCTCCGCCCCGGATGCTCTCGCGAATCGCGACCGGATCCTCTATGGAGAGACATTCCTGCCGCGAATTCACTTCAATTGGAGTGAGCTGCGGGCCTCGGAAAACATTAAGTATCACTTCATCGACGCACCGCGCCCCGAGCTCTACGATCTGGCGAAGGATCCAAGTGAAGTTCACAATCTATTCACCGAAAAAAAGGCGGTAGCTGAGGAGATGCGCGCCAAGCTCGCCGGCATGATCCGCGATTACAGCGCTGGCAAGGAACTCGCCGAAAAGACGGGCCTTGATCCGGCGCTGATGGAGCGGTTGAAGTCGTTGGGCTATGCGGGGTTTTCCGGAGGGAGCGATCCAACCAATAGCAGCCGCGATCTGCCGGATCCCAAAGATCGCGTCGCGGTGTATGAGCTGATCTCCGATGCCATCGCCGACAGCCAGCACGGCCGCTATCAGGAGTCGATCGACAAACTGAAGAGCGCAATCAAGTCCGAGCCCAATTCTGTTCCGGCTCATTATCTGCAGGGCCTGAATTTCTCCCACCTCAAGATGTTTGCCGAGGCAGCGGACGAGCTGCAGAAAACGGTTCAGCTTAGTCCCGATTACGCGCTCGCCTTTTTTAACCTCGGCATGGCGCAGGCTCACGCTGGGCAGATCGACGCTGCCATCGCGACGCTGCAGCGCACTTTGCAACTCGATGCCACGAATTTCGAAGCTGCCTTCAATCTCGGCGTGGCGTTCCTCCAAAAACAGCAACTGGAACCTGCGGCGGCTGCGTTCCGGCAATCGGTTACGATTAATCCGGAGTTTGCGCGTGGACATCGCGCCCTGGGCGAGACCCTGCTCTACCAGGGCAAGCTTGACGACGCGATTGCGGAGTTGCGTCGCGCCGTGGAGTTGGCGCCGCAAGAGCCCGCCATGCACGAGTCGTTAGCCAAAGCTCTGGCCGCCAAAGGACTCACGGCGGAGGCAGACGAGGAGGCGCGGCGAGCGCGGCAGCAGCCGGCGCCGCAATAGACGCATGTTCGAGCGCTTCTCAACTTCATTATCGACTCGCATCTCTAAGTTCTTGTCCGCGCTCTCGATCGCGGTTGCGATCACGTTGGGTGCCGGGTCTCCAGCTTGCGCGCAGGCCGTGGCGCCCAAGTCATCGCCAGCGAAACTGCAGGCAGCGTCCCGCACCACGCGACCCAGCGTTATATTGATCACCATCGATACGCTGCGCGCCGATCACGTGGGATGTTATGGAGCGGAGACCGTCAAGACTCCAACTCTTGACGCGCTGGCACACGACGGTGTCGTGTTTGAGCGGGCAATTTCGCAGGTTCCACTTACCTGGCCTTCTCATGCGGTGATCCTGACCGGCACTTATCCCTTCCAGAACGGCGTGCAGGATTTCACCGGGCAGCCGCTGGCGCCACAATTTCGCTCCGTGGCCCAGGCCTTCCAGCAGGCGGGTTACTCCACTGGAGCCGTGGTCAGCGCCTTCGTTCTCGACCGGAGTTGGGGACTGGCGCGCGGTTTTGACTTTTACGACGATGCGTTTTCGGCGGAAACCTTCGAGAAAAAAGATATCGGTCTGGTGGACCGTCGCGCTGGGGAGAGCGTGGGTCATGCCATCGCCTGGTTGAAGAAGACTCCGCGCCGCCCGTTTTTTTTCTGGTTACATCTTTACGATCCGCACAGCCCGTACGATCCTCCGGAGCCGTACCGCTCCCAGTACCGCAGCCATCTCTACGATGGCGAGATCGCTTACGCGGATCACGAACTCGGAAAGCTGGTGGCATGGCTCAAGCAGAACCACCTTTATGATTCTTCGCTGATCGTCGCCCTGAGCGATCACGGCGAATCTCTCGGCGAACATGGCGAAGATGAGCATGGATTCTTCCTGTACAACGCCACCGTGCATGTTCCGCTGATCGTGAAACCGCCTGGTGGGAGCGACATTGCGGCTGGCCGGCGCGCCGAACCGGTGGAGACCACGACCGTGTCCCCTACGCTGTTGCAACTGGCTGGAGTCAAGGACGCGGCGGATTCGATTCATGCGCAATTCCAGTCGCACGCTTTGTTAGGCGCGAATCAGGCCGGAACGCGGGCCGCAAAAGATCCAGCCTACAGCGAGACCTTTTATCCCTTCAGTTCTTTCGGCTGGAGTCCGTTGCACGCGCTCGAGAGCGAGCGTTTCCACTTTATCGATGCGCCCAAGCCAGAGTTATACGATCTTGCAACCGATCCCGGAGAAACTCACAACATAGCTGCCGAGCAACCTGCCACGGTCGCCGTGCTTCGGGAAAAGCTGCAGGCAACGCTGGCGCACAATCCCTTCACCCGCCAGGATGCGGGCGCTGGAAATCTAAGTCCCGACGCGCAGGAAAAACTGCGCGCTCTCGGCTACTTCGGATTCCGCGCCGCTGTTTCTCCCGAGTCGCTCCAGCAAGGTCTCGCCGATCCCAAGGACAAGCTGTGGGAGCTCAACGCCATACTCAAAGCCGAGGACGCCTTCCATCAGCGCGATGACGACCGGGCGGAAGCGATTCTCCGCCAGGTTCAGCAGCAAGATCCGAACATCTATGTGATTCCTTTCCTGCTCGGCGAGTCGGCCTTGCGGCGCCAGAGTTGGGAAAGCGCCGCCGATCAGCTGCAGCGCTGCCTTGAACTCAATCCCAATTTCGACAACGCCATGACCGGTTTGGCCCGCGCGCTCTCCAAGCTGGGCCGCGTGGACGAAGCCAAAAGCTGGCTGCAAAAAGCGCTGCAAGATAATCCCGAGAATTATCGCGCCTGGTACGAAACCGGCTTATTGGAAGGCGCGAGCGACCCAGCCGCCGCGCTGTCTTCGTACCAGAAAGCGATTGACATCCAGCCCAACTTTTCGCCGGGGCAGCGGGAGCTGGGCATGGCGCTGTTTCAGCAAAAAGACTACGCGGCCGCCGCCACGCATCTGAACAAAGCCATAGCCCTCGGCTTGGACGACGCTCACATCCGCAATTTTCTTGGGATTTGTTACAGCCAGACGCATCACATGCAACAGTCTATCGAGAGCTATCGCGCGGCGCTGAAACTTGATCCGAAGCTGGCGGAAGCCCACCTGAATCTGGCTTACGAATTGCAGCGCGCCGGCAAGATCAGCCTGGCCCGCGCGGAGTACCAGTCCGCCTGCCAGCTTGAGCAGAAATTCTGCGCTGCCGTTCCCAAATAGCATGGCCCGAACCATGGCGCGAATTACCTACCGGGCCTGAAGCTCCTCTTGACTCTGCAGTCTTTTCAACACTTCCCTGGCTTTAGGTGCGGTAGGAGCGCCGGGGAACGCTTTCAGAAAATCCTCGAGCTGATGGATGGCGTCTTCCTTCCGCTTCTGCTGGAGGTACAGATTAACAAGCTGCAGATGCACTTGCGACATCGACGGATCGAGCTGCAGAGCCTTCCGCAAACTCTTTTCGGCATCGTCGAACTTGCCGGTTCGCGCGAACAGGCATCCTTGGAGAAAATGAGCAAAAGCGGAGTCCGGACGGCGCCGCAGACCGTCCTCAAGAACGGCCTCAGACTCAGCATAGCGCCCGGTCAGCATCAGCACATTGCCCAGGTTGAAATAGGCCTGCGCATCGTTTTGGTCGAGGCGGACCGATTCGCGGAACTGTGCCTCCGCCGACTGGAAATCCGACTTACTCAGATAAAGCGATCCAAGATTGTTGTGCGCGGGGTAGTAATCCGGAGCGATCTTCAACGCGTCTTCGTAATGCGCGATGGCTTCCTCGCGCTTGCCTTTGTGCTCGGCATCGACTCCCCGCTGGTACTCTTTCACCGCCTTCTTGGGAAAACGTTGGTTGTAATCCGCCGGGTCTACCAGGTACGGGTTACCCCCCAGAGCGCGCGCACCGAGCGGATCGTCCGTCTTTTGTGGTTCGCGAGGGCGCAGAAAAACCTGCAGATTGGCGTAGGGCGAGTCGGGTCTGAGATTCACCAGTTCGTCCACCGGATAGTAGGCTTCGTCATTGATGACGACGTGGTACGTCTCGCCTTCCAGGCCATTGAAATTAAAATGCCCCTGCGCATCGGCGTAGACGCTGTTGATCGTGGTCTGGTGCAAGCGCAACTCAACCATGATCTGGCGGGCGGGGAGCTCTCCTCCCGCGAGGTGGAGCTGGCCGCCAATCCCGCCAACCTGCTGCAACTGCGCGAAGAGCGCAATCGGGAGCAGCAGCGCCGTAGCCAGCAAGAGGCGGGGGAAGAGTCTGCGGATCATGGCCTTCACCGCAAAGGAAAAAGGGGCCCGTTCTCAAGCTGCGAGAACGGGCCCCGGAAAGCCCCATCCGGCTAGAAGCTGAGCTTCAGGCCGAACTGCATGATACGCGGTCCGATATTGCCGACCGAAGTGCCGCCCGCCTCGCCGAACAGCGGGTCACGCATGTCGTTGTGCGCTCCGCCACCGGCGGTCGCCAGCACGAAGTTGGTGTGGTTGAACACGTTGAATGCAGCCGCGTCGAACTTCAGTTTGAACCGTTCTGTCAGGTTAAAGTTCTTGGACAGGGTCAGGTCAGATTCCCAGAAACCCGGCCCAACGAACGTGTTGCGCCCCAGATTGCCGAGACAACCAAGGCATGGGGCCGAGAGAGTGGGAAGACCGGTTTGCGTTGAAGCAGCCCAACCATTTGTCCAGGTGGAGTGATTAAAGCCGCCGAAGCGGGGAACACTGCTATCGGGACGCTCGTTCCGGCCACCGGTGAGGAGGTAGTCGCCACCGGTATTCTCGCAGTTTCCATCGTTGACATCGGCTTGCGTACACGCCCCCGGTGGGTTGCCGCCGACGCCATTGATCTCCACAACGTTGGGGAATCCTCCGCGGAACGGCTGCCAGTGGGCGCCAGTCTGGAATGACCAGATCCCGCTCAGCGACCAGCCACCCACAATATATCCCTCTGCGCCCTTCAAGTTATACCCCGGCATCTGCCAGACGTGGTTGATGACCAGGCGCTGGCGGATATCGTAAATCGAATTGCCGCGATCAAACTCGGGATTGGTGGGATCGGTAGTGTAGCCGTCGCCGCCAGCCCCGCCGTTGGCGGTGGTGGCGCCGCTGTGCCAGGTCGAGCCGTTGTCAATGGAGTGGCTCCAAGTGTAGTTCACGTTCACCAGCAGACCGTGGCTCATCTGGCGCTTCATTGAAGCCTGCATGGAGTTGTAGTTGGAGTTGACTACGTTCTCCCAAACCCGCAGCCTGCCGTAGTTTGGATTGGGAAGCCCCCCGTAGCCGAGCAAGGTCTCACCCACATTGTTCACCAGTGTGACGCCAGCAGGCAGGTAAGCGCCCGGCGCCCGGTTGATGTCTTCCGCCCGGAACAGCTTGTGACCGGTTGTACCCACAAAATCAACTTCCACAATGGTCTTGGGCAGGATTTCGTGCTGAATACCGAGGTAGTAGTTGTACACGTAGGGATCGTCGATGCCTTGGGGGAAGATGATCCCTGTCAGGTAAGCCGTGTTGGGAGCCTGGCCGTTCCAGCCGAGGATATTGCCAGTAGCTTGGGCTCCGGTCCCTTGGCCGGGATTGGCCGACGCTCCCGTGTAGGTGGGAGCAACGCCTCCTGCCCCGTACAGTGCGCCGCCAGTTGGCGCGCAGTTATAAGGATAGGTGCCTCCGGTGGCGCACGTCGTCGGACCCCAAATGATCGAGGCGGTGCTCCCCGCGCCCGCGATGAAGTTGTCCTCGAGGTCGAATGAATAGTACGGGAGGTTCCAGCGCGAGTTCGAGAGCGGGTTATAGAGAGTGCCCTCGTAGGAGATCCCGAAACCGCCACGCAGCGAGCTCTTGCCATTGCCAAACACATCCCAGGCAAAACCAATTCGCGGACCGAAGTCCTTGTGCCGGCCCTTGCCCAGCGACGAGGCAGCTGCAAACCCACCCGGACCGCAGACGCCAGCCAGTTGCGCCATAGCCGCGTAGGCAGGCTGGGTACCCGTGGAGTCACAGTCGTAGTTCACCCCGTTGATGGTTCCCGTAGATCCTACAGGGACATTGGCGTTGATCAACTGCTCGAGGGTATTGCTGCCCTGGCCAGGGATGAAGGTGGTTGCCGTGTTTCCTTCCTCGTTGTGACGGGTGTACAGATCGTAGCGCATGCCGAGTTGCAAGGTTAGGCGCTTGGTGGCCTTCCAATCGTCCTGGAAATAGGCGCCCACCTCCAAGTTTCGCCAGTGCCGGATGTTGCTTGCCATTTCCGCACTCGGCACCGTGTCGCTTTGCAGCAACTGCTGGATACTCGCCTGCGAGCAGGGCGGCGCGCAGATCCCCGGATTGACGCCGGCGTTCACCCCGTAGGGAGTGTCGGCCGCGAAGAAAATCGGATCGGAAAAGTAGTAGGAGCCACGCGCAATGCTAAACGCGCTGTTCTCGATATTGCGGCGGAAATCCGCTCCGATCTTCATGTTGTGGTTGCCGTGGCTGATCGACACCATGTCGGAGTAGCTGTAGATGTTTTCCCTGAAGTACTGCGGGTAGCCGTTATAGGAACCAAAGCCAGCGGACCCGTCGTCGAATTTAACTTGGGGAACACCCGGAACGTTGGTGCCAATCAAGTTCACGTTCTGCGCGTAACCCGCCCGGAATTCGTTCAGGATCGTCGGGCTGAAAGTGTGGGTATAGCCGAACTGAGCGTTGGGCGAGCGAATAATCTGCGGGTTGGAAAAACCGCGAGTGCAGGCGTTGCTGCAGGGCCCGAATTCATCGGTCTGGCGCGCCCAGTTGAAGTTCCCCGACATGCGGTTGCTCGGATTCCAGTTGTAGTCCAACTTGCCCGAATACTCGTTGCCGTTGTTAAAGTTACCCACGGTTCTCGACTTGAAAGCAGCGGCGCTCGAAAGTTGGAACGCCATGTTGGAAACGCCGGTGGTCGGGTCACGCTGAACCTGGCCTGCCTGGAAAGCCAGCGGAGTGCTGCAAGGCGCTCCCGTTTTCGTTAACGTAACGGCGTTGTCGACAGCCGGGACGACGCCGAGCAGGGCCTGCATCCTTGTCGCGATGGCATTTGCCTGCGCCTGGTTAACGAGGGCCTGCCCTCCCGCAGCAAATTGCATGGCCGTGTAGCTGTCCGGGCAAAGGTAGTCCGCGTAACTCTGGAACCCGCTGGTGGTTGTGGATGCTGTCGGGGGATTCCCGTTGATACCGGTGACAATGTATTGGTCCACCGTGTCCAGCGTACTTCCCGAAAGCGCTGGCTGAAAGTTGCTGTAGAGCACACTTGCCACGGAGTTGACGCCAGTGGCTGTGTCCGCGGCGGCGACTGCCTGCCGCCACTGGGGCGACTCCTCGGCAACGGTCGCAGCTTGCGAAGTGATGAAGCGGCTCCCCTGGTAGGCGGCAAAAAAGAACAGCTTGTCTTTGATAATCGGACCGCCCACGGTGCCGCCGAACTGGTTCCAGCGAAGTGGCGGCCGCGCGGCGCCCACCGAGTTCAGGAAAAAGTCGTTCGCGTCGGCGGCGTCGTTGCGGTCGTATTCAAACACGCTGCCATGGAGGCGGTTGGTGCCCGATTTGGTCACCAGATTGATGGTGCTGCCGGCACTGTTGCCATACTGCGCCGACATGTTCAGTCCGAGTTCCTGGAATTCCTCGACCGTGTCGTTGATCGGCGTGCTCTCTTCGCCGCCGCTCAGTCCTTTATTGGACACGCCATTGATCAGGAAGCCGTTGAAGTCTTCCCGGACGCCGTTGACCACCGTGTCGTGGCCACCCTCAAAATCGGTGCCCGCCACGCTCACAGCGCCGGCGCCCAACTGCATCAGATCGTAAATGTTACGACCATTCAAAACCGTGTTGGTGATCTCGGTGGAACTCACGGTCGTATACAGCTTGGCGTCGTCCGTCTGGACCGTGACCGCAGCTCCGGTGACTTCGACCACTTCGGTGGCCTTACCGATCTGGAGCTTGAAGTCCACGTGCGCGATAACGCCGGCGTTCAGAACGACGTTAGTGTCGGACTCCGTCTTGAATCCGGCCGCTTCGACTGACAGCTTGTAGGTGCCGACCGGAAGCTCCTTCACGATGTAGTTGCCGCTCGCGTTGGTTGTGGTATTGACGGTCAGGTTGGTCCCCTGCTCTACAACCCTAACCTTGGCATTGGCAACTGCGGCGCCGGACGGGTCGGTTACGGTACCGGTGAACTGGCCGTTCTGCACCTGCGCGAATGCGCTGCAGGTCAGAACCAGCACGGCGAATACTACGAGGCAAAACTGCAATCTTTTCATTGACCTACCCCCTGGGAACTGTGGCACGTGGTTGTTGTCGTATGCACGAATGCACGGAGACTTTCGTAGCGTACCCTGATATTGCCAACTGGTTGCGGCCCGGGCTTTGCAGTCCCATCAACGGTGATCCCATGAGTCGGGTGTGCCGCCTTGTATTACTCTATAAGTTCGCAAAACCTTACACTTCAGAAAGCCATTCGTCAACTTCATTCATCTTGATGATTCTGTTGAAGTTTCCGGGTTATGGTTAAGGCAACCTCGCGAGCTCCGGAAACACCAATAGCTAGTGCGTTTGTGCTAGCATGGCACTTCTTGTACCAAACAGCAGTACCTAATTTTTCAAGCACTTACGCGCTTAGTAGTTACTGCACTTATGAATAACTGGATGCCAAATTACGAGAAGCTACAAAATTCCGTAGGCGCTCGGCGCGTTGCTGAGTTACTCCCGCTTCCGACCGCCACCGGTCCCGATTGCCTCCCGAAAGGCGACCGTTACCAGAGAGACTCGCAGGTCAGTGCTTCGCGGCGGCCGGCGGACGTGCCGCAGGATTTCTTTCCGGGTCTCTGGCGATGACGCCGCGTCCTTCTTGGACAACTAGTTCTTCATCCGCCGGCTCCGGTCCCAGTTTGTCGATTTGTCCGCTCGGCCAGCGAATGACGATTCCATCGACTCTGGTTGCCGCGCCCAAGCCAAAATGCACGCGCGGATCGCTCGAACTCTCGAAGCTGCTGCCGGCGCGCACTTCCGCATAGCGGGTCGAGCCCTCGGCCGTGATCTCGACCTTGGCGCCGAAGCCATCGCGGTTCGACTTGCTACCGATGGTCTTGATCCGCAGCCAGTGGCCGGGGGACGGAACTTCGTTTCGCAACAGAACCGGGGAAGCGTCGACGGTGGTCATCAGCAGGTCCTGGCGGCCGCGATTCCAGAAATCCGCTGTCAAGGCCGCGCGCCCCACATATTTTTTCGCCAGCGCGCCGCCCGACTTCTGACCGACTTCTTCGAACTTTCCGAACTTCGATTTGTCGGCGGAGAGATTGTGAAACAGAAACGGCTGCTCGGCGTAGCCCACGCCGAACGATTGCCCTTCCACCTGCGCGTCCACGTGGCCATTGGCGATGAAAATGTCGGGCCAGCCGTCGTTGTCGTAGTCGAGAAACTTCACGCCAAAACCCAGATAGGGATTGCTGATAGCGCCCACGCCCGCCGCGCCCGCAACGTCGGTGAACTCACCATTGCCATCGTTGTGATAGAGATTGTTGTCATCGTCGGAAAAATTGTTCTTCGCAATGTCGGGCCATCCATCGCGATCGTAGTCCGCCGAGTCAATGCCCATGCCGGCCTGTTCACGTCCGTCGGAACTGTAGGCTACGCCGGCCTCGGCGCCGACCTCGGTGAATCCGCCCTTGCAGTCGTTGTGATAGAGCAGGCTCGGCGACGAGTCGTTGGATACGTAAAGATCGAGGCAGCCGTCTTTGTCGTAATCCAGCCACAACACGCCCAGGCCATAGTAGCTTCCGGCGTCGATGCCGAGTTTCTCCGTGACATCGGTAAAGGTGCCGTCGCCATTGTTATGGTAGAGACGATCGCGCCCGCCCTTCAATCCGCGCGGCCCGCAATTGACCGGGATGCCGCGATACTGGCAGAACACGCCGTTGCCGAATTGAGGCAGGTTATTGATATCCAGGTCCACGTAGTTGGCGACGTAGAGATCAAGGTTGCCATCGTTGTCATAGTCGCCGAAAGCCGCGCTCGTTCCCCAACCATCGGCGTTGGCGACGCCGGCTTTGGCGGTGACGTCGGTGAAGGTGCCGTCGTGGTTGTTGTGGTAAAGGGCCGATCCATGGAAGCCGGTAATGTAGACGTCTTCCCAGCCGTCGTTGTCGAAGTCGCCGATGGCCACACCGTATCCCCAACCGCAAAAATTCAGGCCAGACTTCGCCGAGACATCGGTAAACGTACCGTCATGGTTGTTGTGATAAAGGCGCGGCGGATGGCATTTGCCAGCGCGGTAGTCTTCGATGGTCGAGCCGTCAATCAGAAGAATATCCATCCAGCCGTCGTTGTCGTAGTCGAACGCGGCGGCGCCACCGCACTGGGTTTCCACGATGTAGAGCTTCTCCCGGCTGCCGCAAGTCACGCGAAAATCAATTCCAGCCGCGCGCGTGACGTCAACGAACAGCGGTGGATTCGCCGCGGGAGTCTTCGCGTCCGGCTTTTGTGCGGCCGTGGCAGGCTTCACCGCTGGAGCTTTGCTTGTCGGTGCGGGGTTCTGGGCGGCTCCCAATAAAATCCAGGCACCGTTCAATGCCATCAGCAGGACGGCCGCGGCCACCGTGACGCGCAGGTTTCTCATCATCGCTATCGCTGAATCGCTTTCATTGTTCTGGATCATCACTGGTCGCGTCCGGTGGCCATGCCGGCCGTGGCCGGTTGCGCCTTCTTGAGTTCCGCGAAGCGTTCCCGTTCGCGTCGTGCTTCATCGGTTCTGCCAAGTTTTTCCAGGACGCGCGCCAGTTGATAGTGCGGGCTCGGATCCTTCGGGTTCAGTTCCGCCGCCTTCCGCAAAGGCGATTCGGCCTGGGCCGCCTGCCCCGCGAGCGCCAGCGCCTTGCCCAGGTTGTACCAGACGTCGGGATTCGCCGCGTCCAGTTCGGTGCCCCGCTGCAAGTAGGTCACCGCCGCCTCGTATTTTCCGCTCCCCAGCAGCGCGCGTCCTAACTCGCACACCACCGCGGGACTCTCTCCCGACCGGCGCAGCTCTTCCTTATATTCGCCGATGGCTTCGTCGTCGCGCCCCAGGCTGAAGTAGGCAAACCCTAGATGATAGTGTCCGAGCTTGATCGCCGGGTCGAGCCGCAGAGCGGTCTTGAACTCGTCGACCGCCTGCAAGCTGCGATTCGAATTCAGATACGCGCGCCCCAGCAGGATATGTGTTAGCGCGTTCGCATTCGCCCGCGGAGGACTAAGCTTGATCGCCGCTTCCAGTTCATCCGCGGCCCCCGCATAATCCTGCTGGCTCAATAACACCAGCGCCAGGTCAAAGTGCGTCGCGGAGTCTTTCGGGTTCAGCTCGCGCGCGCGCGTGAGCTGCTCCTGCGCCTGCTTGAGATCGCCGGTTTTGAAGTAGGCCACGCCCAGATAATGACGGAATTGCGCATCGTGCGGCCAACGCGAAACCGCTTGTTGCCCAAGCAGGAGTGCGTCCCGCAACTGACCCGAGTCCAGGTCTTGCAGCAACTGCTGGCGCGTTTGCGCCTGATTTTGCGCCAGCGCTGGCGCAGAGAAGAACAACAAGCAGGGCGACGTGGCAACAACAGCAAAGACGAGACCCAGACTTTGGGTGGCGCAGCGCTTCAGCGCTGCGATTACGGGCTTAGCTTGATGACCGGATTTAGCCGCTGCAGTCAAACAGTGGCGCAGAAAATACTCGATCGGCGTGCTCATCGCATTTTGTAACATCGTCTCGTCTGTCATCGTATCGTTTCCGCGGTTCCTCTGTGAACCCTATGTCCCCGGTGGTTGAGATTTTTCTTCTTTGACCACAGGGAGCACAGAGGAGCACGGGGGAAGCCCCAATAGCAGATCGCTCTTCATCGGCTTCGCTCGGCTTGGGAGAGATACTGAGGTACATTCCTGAATATGGATCGTGGAACGATACTGCGCATCTGGCTGCCCTTGGTCGCGGGCCTGTTGGTCCTCGGCTTAATAATTCACTCCGCCCCACGACCTCATGGACTGGCGCGTTCGATCGGTCTGCTGCTCGCTCTGATCGGACTCGCGGGCGTAATTCTTTCCCGCTACACTCTCGGCCGGTCCTTCTCCGTCGCTCCTAAGGCGACAGCGCTCGTCACCCGCGGCATCTATTCGCGGATGCGCAATCCTATTTATGTTTCCGGAGTGATTTTTCTGATAGGGCTGGCGCTCATCCTGGGGCGGCCTTGCTTGCTGGCCGTTCTGCTGGTGATCATTCCCATGCAGATCATCCGCGCGCGCCGCGAAGCCGCAGTTTTGGAAGGAAAGTTCGGCGACGCCTATCGCGAATATCGCAAGCGCACTTGGTTCTGACGTTTTCGCTGCTATCATTCCAGCAATGAAATCCGCATCGGCCAAACTGTTCCCGGCATTATTCTGTCTTCTTCTGGTGTCACGTCTTCAGGCCGCCGACGAACCCAAGCTCAGCCCCCTCCCGGTGCCGCTCTCGAACAATGCGGTTGCCATTTCGCATGACGAAGGCGGACCCAGGATTTTCTCCTTCATGGGCATCGGTCCCAAGAAGACCTGGGACGCAGTCACCACCAGCGCCTACGAACTCGATCCGGCCACCGGCAAGTGGACCGAAAAACGTCCCGTGCCCGGTGTCGCGGGACGGCTCGCCGCATCGGCAGTTGCGATCCACGACCAGGTCTTCATTTTTGGAGGCTACGTCCTCGACGCGCAGGGCGGCGAGACCACCGTGGCCGACCTGAACGTTTTTGTCCCGGTAGAGAACCGTTATTACCGCGGCCAGGACATTCCCGTGCCCGTTCACGACGCGGTGGTCGGGCTCTATCGCGACCGCTACATTTTCCTCATCGGCGGATGGTCAACCGCAAAGAATGCCGCCGTCCGCAACGTCCAGATCTATGACACCGATAAAGATGTCTGGATGCAAGGCACACCGATTCCCGGCACACCCGTATTCGGCCATGCCGGAGCCATCATCGGCGACACCATCGTTTACGTGGACGGCGCCTACAAGAACCCGAGCCCCGTGGGTCCGAAGTTCTTCACCTCCAACGAGTGCTGGGCGGGTGAGATTCCAACTTCAAAGAGAAAGAAGAAGGTCGACATCACAAAAATTGAATGGACGAAACTCCCCCCTCATCCCGGCAACGCGCGTTTTCGCATCGCGGCCGGCGCCGGACCGCTGGACAAGAAAGCAGGCGTAATCTATTTTTCCGGCGGGACCGACATCCCTTACGACTACAACGGAATCGGCTATGACGGAAAGCCCGCCGAGCCTTCCCCGGTCACCTTCGCTCTTGACTACTTCACCGGCGAATGGGAAACCTCCGGCGAAGACGCTCCCGAGCCCACCATGGATCATCGTGGCCTGCTGGTTACGCATCGCGGCTTGGTCATCGTGGGAGGCATGGAAAAGGGCCAGCAGGTAACCGCCAAGGTGACAGTCGTCCCCGGCATCGGGAAGTAGTCTCATCCTCGTTATTGCGCTAACATACACATTCTACGTTGTTTACTATCCGTTACCCATGACGTTCCCGGCCCTGAGCCGGACGCCCGGCCATCACGAAAACCGGTGACGCCAGTCACGGCGGAGCCTTCCCGCCAGGCATCCAATAACTACAGCCGCAATTCCTGCGGCGTCCTGTGTTTTTGACAATCCGTTCAACGTATAAAATTCGGAGGCAAGTCTTATGAGTGCTGTCATGGAACCGCCCAAGGGTAACGCTGCGGCGGACTATATCAATCAAACCCTCAACCTCGTCAAAGCCAAGAACCCAGCCGAACCGGAATTTCACCAGGCTGTCCTCGAAGTGTTCGAGTCCTTGCGGCCCGTGTTGGAGCGCCACCCTGAGTATCACGAAGCCAAGATCCTGGAACGCATCACCGAGCCCGAGCGGCTCCTCATGTTCCGCGTGCCCTGGTTCGACGACCGCGGCAAAGTGCAAGTCAATCGCGGTTTCCGTATCGAGATGAACAGCGCCATCGGCCCCTACAAGGGCGGACTGCGTTTCCATCCTTCGGTGAATCTAGGCATTCTGAAATTCCTGGCGTTCGAACAGGTGTTCAAGAATTCGCTCACCACGCTACCCATGGGCGGCGGCAAGGGCGGCAGTGATTTCGATCCCAAAGGCAAGAGCGACAACGAAGTCATGCGTTTCTGCCAGAGCTTCATGACCGAACTGCAGCGCCACATCGGCCCTGACACGGACGTTCCCGCCGGCGACATCGGTGTGGGCGGACGCGAAATCGGTTTCCTGTTCGGCCAATACAAACGGCTGCGGAATGAATTCACCGGCGTCCTTACCGGCAAGGGCCTGGCTTGGGGCGGTTCGCTGATTCGTCCCGAAGCCACCGGCTACGGCTGCGTGTACTTCGCCCAGGAAATGCTGAAAACCCGCAAAGACAAGCTGGAAGGCAAAGTGTGCCTGGTCTCCGGCAGCGGCAACGTCTCGCAATACACCGTCGAGAAGCTGCTTGATCTGGGCGCGAAGCCGGTTTCCGTGTCCGATTCCGACGGCGCCATCTACGATGCCGACGGCATCACCCGTGAGAAGCTAGCCTTCATCATGGACCTGAAAAACAACCGCCGCGGCCGCATCAAGGAGTACGCCGAGAAATTCAAGAAGGCCATCTACAGCGCCACCGACCGAAAGCTCGACCACAACTGGCTGTGGAATATCAAGGCCGATTGCGCGTTCCCGAGCGCCACACAGAACGAGATCAACGCGAAAGACGCGGCCAATCTCATTAAGAACGGTTGCAAGGTGGTCAGCGAAGGCGCCAACATGCCGAGCACCATCGAAGCCACCAAGATGTTCCTCGACGCCAAAGTCCTCTACGGACCGGCCAAGGCCGCCAATGCCGGCGGTGTGGCCACCTCTGGACTGGAAATGTCGCAGAACAGCATGCGCATCTCCTGGACCCGCGAAGAAGTCGACGATCGTTTGCATAAGATCATGATCGCCATCCACCAGAACTGCTTTGAAACGGCCGAGAAGTACGGCACGCCCGGCAACCTGGTAAACGGCGCCAATATCGCGGGCTTCCTGAAGGTCGCCAACTCGATGTTGGATCAGGGCCTGGTGTAAGTAGAATTGCACTTCGAATAAAACGACGCGGGAGGGAGCGATCCCTTCCGCGTTTTCATGTGCGGAGAACTTGTGTAGAGACGGGGCTTGCCCCGTCTAAGACTGCTGAAACAACTCTGTTCGCCCCGTGGGTTTGGGGAGGGCACGGCTTCGGCCGCAGTCGAAGGGTCCAGAGTATCGCGGCCGGGCGAGGACGCCCGGCTCTCCATTTACTTCGCTCGCGCCAGCACCAGCGTCACATCGTCGGGCTGTTCATTGTCGCCGATCCAGTCGGCCACGGCGGCGATGACAATTTCGGTAATGCGCTCCAGCGGCAAATGCCGATTCTCGCGCACCAGTTGAATCAGCCGCTCCTCGCCGAACTCTCCATAATCGCTCTCCGGCTCGGTCACCCCGTCGCTGTAAGCCACCAGCACATCGCCAGGACGCAGTTGCACCGTCGCTTCCGGAAAACGCAAATTGTCGAACAAGCCGACCACCGTTCCGCCGCAGCTCAGCAACTGCGACGACCCATCTTTGGAAATCAGAATCGGCGGCAGGTGCCCGCCGTTCGCGTACATGAATCGGCGCGTTGCCCCGTCATAGATTCCCAAAAACAAAGTCGCGTACTTTGCGTCCGGAGTGCTTTCGTAGAGCTGATGGTTCAGCAGCGTCAGCAACGCCGCTGGAGAAGCCTCCGCTCCCTGCAACTCCGAAGCCAGCATGAGCCCCGAGCCCCCGCCCGCGCCGACCGCAGCCGGTTCGCGCGGCGTCTGTTCGCGCAGTTCGGGTGGGTCTTCGATGCTGTACGCCCGCACCGCCGAGTGGATCGTCGCCATCATCAGCGCCGCCGAAATTCCTTTGCCGCTGATGTCGCCGACCGCCAGCATCAGCCGGTCGGAATTCAGCGCCAGAAAATCGTAGTAGTCCCCGCTCACCGTCCGCGCCGGAAGGCAGAAGCCGTGCACTTCGAGAGTCTCCAATTGCGTGATCAACTTGGGATAGAGTTGCGCCTGCACTTCCTGGGCGATGGCTAATTCGCCTTCCAGCCGCTGCTTCTCCTTCTGCTCCCGCACCAAATTCTCAATCGACGTGGTCATGGAGTTGAAGGAATTTGCCAGCGTTGCCAGTTGGTCGCTCGACTTCACCGTGATGCGGTGGCTGAAGTCGGCCCGATTGACATGCTTGGTGGCTTCGTAGAGTTGGTCGACAGCCGAAGTGATGCTGCGCGTCAGCTTTGTGCCCACGATCAGCGCCAGCACTTCTATGAGCGCGAACACACCCGCAATCGAAAACAAAATATATTCGATGCCCTTAGCGTAATCTCCGAGCGCGGCAAAAAGTCTCGCATAAAGCACCGAGGGCCGCGTCTCGACCTCCGCCAGCGCTCCCGCACGCTGCCGTTCTCCCGTAGCCCAATCCACTACCTGCAGCGGGATCGGAAAAGTGATCTCGCGATCGAAACTGCCGTTCTCTGGCGGAATGGTCCCGGCAGAGAAGGTTTGCTCGCGTTGTTTTCCGGCATCGAATGCCAGGAAGGGTTCCGGAGTGCCCTGCCGCGGAGAAGCGGTCGAGGTCGCCGTCGGGCTCTCGGTTCCATAGACCGCAATCCGGCCGAGATCGCCCGCGATCTTTTCGACAAACTCCTTGTCGAGCGGCTCACTCACAATCACGCGCAGGGGAAAAGATTCGGGCTCAGCCGCGAGTACGGTCGCTGTCCGAAGATAGAGTTTGCCGTGATCGCGCACGAGGTCGCGGAAATCTCCGCTGATAAACGAAGGAGAATCGAAGCCGGCCGCGCCCTCCGGCCCCGAGCAGTAAGGCTGCGGCTGGCGCCCGTACCACGCGCACACCTGCCGCCGCGACCATTCCGTACGGCGCGGCCTGGTTCGGCCCAGGATTTCCGCGTCCAGCTTTCCGCCGTCCGAGACTTGCGTCGCCAGGTGATGTGCAATGGCGCGGTTGGCGGCTTCCATGCTGCGCAGGTGAGTCGCGATGTCGGAAGTTACGACAAAGCTGGCGAACTGCCCGGCAAGAAGATAGAGCGTGATCAGCGAGATCATGAACAGCAGAACAACCGGAATCACGCCGATAAAAACATAGGTAACAATCAACCGGTTCCGCAGCCGCCACAGCAGTTGCGAACGCAGCCAGCGATACGCGGCAATCGCGAGCAACACAATTGCCAGCACGCTGAGAAAAACTACCCAGCCCGTGAGGCTCGCCGACGTTGCCGGACTCGCGCGGCGCGTGAGCCACTGCACCACAAACAGAAGCAGGTCGAGCCCGAGGACGTAGAGCGCCGCCCACGCGACCCAGCTCTGGGGCCAGAGCTTCTTTTCGCGCAGCCTGCTCTCGAGTTCGAGAGAGATCAGTCTCATCCCGTCGCCTGATTCGCCGCCCGATTATAAGACGACGTGCCCGCCGTCATATCTCAGGATAGATGTCGAAAAAGGCCGCGAGACTCGTCTTGAGCTGTTTCTCGATCTCGTCTTTGCCGCCCTCGAGAATGTGCATGGCGACATGCGCGTCCCGCCCATTCTTCAGTTTGATGGTCGCCGCGCTCACCTCCGCCACTTCATCGGAAGGCAGCAGGCGCAGACCGTACACCAATGTCAGGTTTGCCATCCAACGATTGTAAGCCAGTGATTGGTTGCGAGAGCCACAAGGTAGTGGAGGGCCGGGCGCCCCCGCTCGGCCAGAGCCCGAACCTCCAAACGGTCACGATGTGGGCGGATCTATCCCGGCGGCCATTGCAGCGAGCGGCCGCCGATCAGGTGCACATGCAGATGAAAAACCGATTGGCCGGCGCGGGGTCCCACATTCAACACGGTGCGGTAGCCATCTTCAATCGACCGCTCCCGTGCAATGTGCGCGGCTGTCAGATGACAGCGTCCCACCAGTTCCGCGTCCTCTGCCGCCGCTTCCTTCAAGCCCGCGATATGTCTTTTCGGGATGACCAGCACGTGGGTCGGCCCTTGCGGGTTCAGATCTTCAAAGGCAAAAGTGTGCTCGTCTTCGTAGACTTTCTTGGATGGCACTTCGCCGCGAATGATGCGGCAGAATAGACAATCCGCCATAAGTGAATCTCCTCTCGCCTGGAATTGCGATCGTCCGGCAAGTAATCCCGGAGATAGGTCTTCTTATATCTCTGGCAAAAACAATAACACTCAAGTTAGCAGATTGCCGAACAATTTCATGAATTGTCATCGCCAGCGAAGTGAGTAACTGCAGTTCGCCAGTGGCGCGCAAGAAATGCTCTCAGTCGAGCCGCACCAGAAACACCGCGCCCTCTTCCGTTTCCGTTTCGTGCACCAGAGCGGTGGCGCGCTGGCGGTCATCGTCCAGCACTCGCACGCGCACCCACCAGTCTCCCACCGGGCTGACAAACTTCAGGACTTTGGCCGTCTGGTACCGCTTCTGCATGTGTTCCGCCAATTTAGCGGCAGCCTTCTCGCCGCTGAAGGAGCCGATTTGCACCGCCCAGCGTCCGCCCGTGTCGAGAGGCACGGGCGCCTGCAGCACCTCCAGCCGGACTTTCGCAGTGCCCGGCAAATACACATCCAGCGCTTTCGCGGCGGCCAGCGAAAGATCGACGATGCGTCCCACCACGAACGGGCCGCGATCGGTGATCCGCACCAACGCCGAATTCCCGGTCTTCACATTCGTGATGCGCACGATCGAGCCCAGCGGCAAAGTGAGATGCGCCGCCGTCATCGCGTTCATGTCGTACACTTCGCCATTCGATCCCCGCCGGTTGTGATAGGGAGCGCCGTACCAGCTCGCCAGCCCGGTCTCTTCAAAGATCGGCTTCGCGCCGGCGGGAACCTCGATTTTCTCGTTCGCGGCTGGCGTTTCCGCGGGCGGCGCAGTCTCGGCTGGTTTTTCTTTTTCCTGCGGAAGCGACGGCGGTGGTGGAACCTGCGCCTGCGTGGGCTTGTGCTTGCCACAGCCGCTCAGAAGCGCGGCCACCAATAGAAGGAATAGAACCCATGGCGCCGGCCATGCGGCGGACGAGCGCAACCGGCGCGCATTCATGGACGGGCAGTTGGAGGCGAGGCAGTTCAAGAACCCTTGCGCTGCGTTTCCAGATAGTCCGCGAACTCGGAGAGCTTTCCCGCCGCCGTTCGCAGCGCCTTCGAGGAATGCGTTCGCACCGCGGGTACAACCTCGTCGTTCAGATACGTCACCAGCTCCGCCGTCTCTTTTTCCAGAGTCTCGGCGATATTCGCTACCGAGCGATTGAAGCGCGCGGAAGCCTCTTCCACCTTGCGGTCGAATTCGGTCATATCCATCCTGCCGGTTGGAGTTAATGTTCACGCGTATGTCGCGGTCACCAGGCTTCATCATTATCGTGGGCTTGCTCCCGGTGGTCAATCGGGTTTGCGTGGAAGCGGGCCCGGCCCGCTTGGACGGGCAAAGCCCCGTCACCACACAAGCCAGCACACGGTACAATCGCGCCATGGGTCCGAGGATAGAAGTCGAATCGCCCCCGCGTTCTCGGGCCTTGATCAGCTCCGCCGTTTCCGGCAAGGACGTTACCCGTTTCCGGCGCGACCTCCTCCGCTGGTACGGCGAGCATCGGCGCGATCTTCCCTGGCGCGAAACTCGCGATCCCTACCGCATCTGGCTCAGCGAGATCATGCTGCAGCAAACGCGCGTCGCCGCCGTGCTCGACCACTATCGGCTTTTCCTCGAACGCTTTCCGAATGTCCAAGCGCTCGCCGCGGCTTCTGAAGAGGCCGCGCTGGCCGCCTGGAGCGGTCTCGGCTACTATCGGCGAGCGCGCAGGTTGCATCGGTCGGCGAGGGAACTCGTGCGAGAGCACGGCGGCCACTTTCCGCAGGATTCCAAAACGCTTCAGATGCTGCCCGGCGTCGGACGTTACACCGCCGCCGCCATCGCCAGCATCGCCTTTGCCGAGCCGGTAGCCGTCGTCGACGGCAATGTCGAGCGCGTGTTGCAGAGATTGATGGGCACCAATCTAACCACGCCGCAAATCTGGCAGCACGCGCAAGCGCTTCTCGCGAGCTCACGGCCCGGGGATTTCAATCAGGCCATGATGGAACTCGGCGCAACCGTATGCGTGCCGCGCGAGCCCAAGTGCCCGGGATGCCCACTTCAAAAGTCGTGTGCAACACGACAATCGCGTCAAAGCTCAGACCGGATAATAACTGCGGAGCGCCGGGCGTCTCCGCGCGGCAGGTCAACACCGGACAAGGAACGCCAACTGAAGGAAGAAATCTGGTGCCAGCTAAACCAGCGTGGCGGTCGTATCCGCCTCGTGCAACGTCCGAAGAAGGCCTCGCTCATGCCCGGCATGTGGGAACTGCCCCAATCGTCCCAGCCGCCGCGCCCAATGCCCGCAGCGACGCACTGGCGCACGTTCCGCCATGCCATCACCATCACCGATTACATTGTTCATGTGTTTCGGTGCACAGCGCCGCTTCCACACAAAGACGTTAGGGGCAAGTGGATCGCAATCGATCGCATCCCGCGGATCGCCATCACCGGCTTGACGCGGAAAATCCTGAAGGCCGGCGGCATCATCTAAATTAGTGAGGCATTTCTTTTATGAAGTGGCTCGATCGATTGTTCGGAGGTAAGAAGGATATGGCTGCATTGCCGGCCGGAACCATAGCACCCGATTTTTCCCTGCCCGTCCTCTCTAGCGGTAGAGACAGCGGCAAAGACGGCGGTAAATTCTCATTGCACGCCGCGCTCAAACAAGGACCGGTACTCGCGGCCTTCTTCAAGGTTTCCTGTCCGGTCTGTCAATACACGTTCCCCTACCTCGAGCGCATGCACAAAGCGCACGGCGACAAGAAGATTACGATCGTGGGCATCTCGCAGGACAACCGGCGCGACACCGCCGCCTTTCTGAAAGAGTACGGAGTCACCTTCCGCACTCTGCTCGAAAATCCGAACGGCTACGCGGTCTCGAATGCTTACGGGCTGACGAATGTCCCCACGTTGTTCTTGATCGGGCAAGACGGGCAGATCGAAATCACCAGCGTCGGATGGGTCAAACAGGAAGTGGAGGACATAAACCGCAAGCTCGCCGCCGCGCAGCAAACTCCGCCCCTTCCGATCTTTCAGCCCGGCGAAGACGTCCGCGACTTCCGCGCTGGTTGAAGCTCGAAAAACTGATCCCGCGGTCGCGGGGTTGCGCAACTCCAGTCAACTATTCCAACTGGAAGCTAACTTTTACAGTCGCGCTGATGGTCACCTGTCCAGGGGCAATCGTAGACTCGTCTGCGCCCATAGTCCTTCCATTGCGAGCGACGGAACTGTTGGCTGCGAATCCAGAGGAATTCCGTCCACTCTCCTCGGAAATGTCCCACGGTTTCCCGACTGTTTGGCCGAGTTCCGCAGCCATTGCTACGGCCTTTTCTTTGGCAGCGTGAATTGCTTTCGATCGAGCTTCGTCCCGGAGTTTCCGCGTTTCGCTGACGCCAAAGTTGATGCCGTTGATGCGGTTGATGCCATCCTCAAGGAGTTTGGTCATCAGAGACTCATACTTCGTCAGGTCTCTGAGGGTAATGATTGTAGTTTGCGAAACTTCATAGCCCAGAAACTTCGGAACCTTTTCTTCGGAATAGTCAGCATCCATCCAGAGAGTACTGGTTTCGATGTCTTTGGGCTCGACGCCAGCATCGTGGGCCAGGTGGAGAACCTTCTTGATCCGAGCATCATTCTTGGACTTGGCAAGGCCCAAATCCTTATCTCGAGACTCAACGCCCAGGCTCAAGACTACCTGGTCAGGAGCGACATTAATTTCCGACGTGCCTGTAACCGAAATGAGGCGCAGTCGCGGCCCGCACTCTTGCGCCGCAGAAAATGCCGCCGATGCAATGAAAAAAAGGGATACGCCGAATACAGCAATAACTTTGCGGTTCACGAATCATGCCTCCATCTGTAAAGTAATCTTCTGGTTCCACAACTCTTGTAACACCGCCCCTCACGCCTTTTCCATTACAATCGGGGCACCTTGGTTGACAACGAGACTTTGAGGTGCTCCGCATGTTGATTCGCACAATTGCCGCGCTCGCTGCCGTTCTGCTTCCGGTTGCCTTAGTGTCGGCACAAGCAAAGCCCGCCAAACCGCGCGCCGAATCCCGCGTCCGCTCGCACCTTCCTTCAGCCGCCATCGCCGCCATGCAGAACATTCGTCCCGACAATATCGAGACCCATGTTCGCTTCCTCTCGCACGATCTTCTTGAGGGACGCGGCACCGGCCAGCGCGGAGGCGACATTGCCGCCGAATACATCGCGGCGCAATTTGCGCTCTATGGGCTGAAACCCGCCGGCGACAACGGTTCCTACCTGCAAAAAGTTCCACTGGTCGGGATCACGCCGGGGGCCGACACGCGCTTTACGCTCGCTCCCGCCAAGGGTTCAGCGCTCGACCTCAAGCCGCTCGACGAATACGTTGCCTACGATCAGACGCAGCAACCGGAATCCACGGTGGACGCCGAGATCGTCTATGTCGGTTACGGCATCGAAGCGCCCGAGTATAACTGGGACGATTACAAGGGCGTGGACGTCAAAGGCAAAGTCCTGCTCATGCTGGTCAACGAGCCGCCGTCGGACGATCCGAAGTTTTTCAGTGGCAAGGCGCTCACCTATTACGGACGCTGGGTCTACAAATATGAACAAGCGGCGCGCAAAGGAGCCGTCGGCGCCATTCTCATTCACCGGACCGATATGGCCAGCTATGGCTGGGAAGTCGTGCGCAATTCTAATTCCGGCGAAAAGTCGTTTCTCAAGCTCGACGGCGCTCCCAAGCTGAAAGCAGCCGCCTGGATCCAGTTAAGCGTTGCGCGTAATCTCTTCTCGGCCTCGGGACTGGATCTCGACCAGATGATGGCCGCTGCAGCCTCGCGCGACTTCAAACCGGTGCCGCTCCCCGTCCGCCTCTCCGCTCACATGACCAGCAAGGTTCGTCCTTTTACGTCGAGCAACGTAATCGCCGTTCTTCCCGGATCGAGCTTGAAAGATGAAGGCGTGATGTACACCGCGCACTATGACCATCTCGGCATCCGCCCCGACATGCCCGGCGACAACATTTATAACGGCGCCATGGACAACGCCACCGGCTGCGGCATCCTGATGGAAATCGCTCGCGCCTACGCGGGCGCGAAGCAGAAGCCGCGCCGCTCGATCTATTTCGTCTCAGTCACTGCCGAGGAACAAGGCTTGCTGGGATCGGAATACCTGGGCAAGCATCCGCCGATTCCGGCCGGAAAAATTTCGCTCGATCTCAACTACGACGACGTGAGGCCGCTGGGCGCGGCCGAGGAAGTCGAGGTTTCCGGCGCCGAGCGCACCACGTTCTATCCCGTGGTGCAGGCGACCGCTCAGGAGTTCCGCTTCAAGATTCGTCCCGACGCGCATCCCGAAGCCGGACATTACTACCGCTCCGATCACTTCAGCCTCGCGCGCGTCGGCATTCCATCCTTTTCCATCAATGAGGGGATCAAGTTCAAAGGCCACGATGAAGCCTGGGGTCTGGCGCAGGACGCCGACTATACCGCCCATCACTATCATCAGCCGAGCGACGAGTATCATCCCGGCCTGGACTGGACCTCCGACGCCGCCATGGCGCGCTTCGGTTTCGCACTCGGCTGGGAGGCAGCCAACCAGGCGCACCTCGTTGGCTGGAAGAATGGCGACGAATTCGAAAAGGCTCGCCGCGCCAGCCAATAGCCGTTACCGCGGAGATTCGGCGCTGGCACTAGCGTAACTTTCGACCCCTCCCGGCGCCGTGCTAGTCTGCTGCTTAGGACCGCAGTTTCAGCAGTTTGCAGGCAGCCAGAGACAATGCCCAAGCTCCCAATTTTCCGTTTGCGCAGTGCCGAACCGCCCACCCGGCCCGATCTTCAGTACTACGGTCTCACCCTCGCCTTCAGCGATTTGAAGCTGGGCGTCGACAATCTGCGCTACGACGTCTTTCTCAGCCCGCGCATCACCGCGGATTTAAGTTTTCATCTCGCGCGTTACATCTGCCGCTTCGGCGAGGTGGAATCGCTCTTCGAAATGGATGTTCCTTCCGCACCGGCCCAGACCAAATTCATACGCGCCGCCGAGGCTGCCCCTAAACTGCGCAAGCCCGACCCCGCCGATCTGAGGACTCTGCTGGTCTCGATTCATCTCGCGATCCTGAATCGCGCCAAGTCGGAAGGCAACCCATCGATCGATGTGCTGGGCCGCCTGGCCGTGCTCAAGTTCATACGCACCGAGTTGCAAGCGCAGTTTGTCCAGGATTCTCGAACAGTGCCGCGCCAAGTCGAAAGCGCTCGAAGGCGTGCGGCAAATGAAGATGATGCAGACCCAGGAGCTCGTCTCCTCTTTCCAGATCCGCAAGAAAATCATTCTTCGCCGCGCCGGGCAAGAAATGTTTCGCCTGCTTCGCGAGATCGAAAAAGATACGCTGGCCCGCACTCGCCGCTCCCTGCTCGGCGAATTGCCCGCCGATTGCTATCGCCTGTTCCTCAATCCGCTGATTCTTACCGAGGATGGACGCGACGATTATCTGTGCGCCGAGCACTATTACATGTTCGGCAACTTCGACAAGGATCCCGACCGTTTCCCCAGCCTCCGCCAGTTCGCGTTGAATTTTCTGCGCGAACTCGGATACGGCGAAAGCATTGACGATGCGCATCTGGAGCAGGCGCTGAATGTTCCAGAAAACGCCGATACTCTGGTGGGCACCGGCAGCGGCGAAGACTCGACCCCGGAAGATCGCCAGAGAAAAGACCGCCTCGACATCTGGACCCGCATGCTGCAGCGCGAAGGCGTCATCCTGAACGTCGTTGCTTCGTATGAAGCTGTTCCTTTGCTCGCCGAATATGCCCCCAAGGTGAATCCGCAACAGCTCAAGAACGCCCTGATCTTCCGCGAAGAAGCGGCGCGCGTCGAGAAGATCATTGGCGAAAGCCGGCTTCATCCCGACCGGCTGTTTGCCGCCATCGGACGCGTGGCCTCCTGCCGCGGCTCGGAGCGCAGCCGTTTTGCCGCCCGTCTTCTGCGCGACCTCATTTGCTATCACCGCGACCTGCGCGGCCTCGAAGCCCTGAGCGTTGGCTTTGACAGCATCAACCTCGTCAGCGACGACAAAGTCCGCGAACTTTCCACCCTCAACGGCATGCTGTACGAGTTCCTGCCTCCCGAGGACCAGAAGCCCGCCCAGGATCGCGTCGTTCACCACGTCATTCTGAAGGCCGACGTGCGCGACTCTTCGCGCCTCACCCGCTCACTGATGGAAAAAGGCATGAACGCTGCCTCGTATTTCAGCCTTAATTTCTACGATCCGGTCAACAAGTTGCTGGCGAAATACGGCGCCACCAAAGTCTTCCTCGAAGGCGACGCCATCATTGTCGCGCTGCTCGAACGCGAGGGCGAAACCATGCTCAGCGTTGGCCGCACTTGCGTTCTGGCGTGGGAGATTGTGAGCCTCCTGCACGACTACAACGAACTTCTCGAACGCTCCGGTCTGCCCCAGATGGAAGTCGGCCTCGGCATCGCCTACCAGGATTCAGCTCCGCTCTACCTGATGGATGGCGAGCACCGCATCATGATTTCCGACGCCATCAATGAGAGCGATCGTCTTTCCTCATGCAACAAGCGCGTCCGCAAGAAACTCGCGCCCGATGTTGGAGTCTTCCAGGTGTACTCGGTTCAGATCGGAGGCGGCGGCAATCGCGGAACCAGCCCCAAGGACGGCGCAAGCGCCGAAGCCGGCATCGAAGAAATGCGCCTTAACTACAATGTAGGTGGAATCTGTCTGAGTGAAGCGGCTTTCAACAAGCTGCAGCAGGAAATCTCGCTTTCTCCCTGGGAGGCGAATCCCCGCGAGCCGGGCTTTGCCGGACGCTGGGTCGACGAGCAGCATGAGTTCTTCGTCGGCACCGTCCCCATCGCCAATGGAGTATTTCGCAAGATTGCGATTCGCAAGAGCCGCATCGCCCAAGTTGATGTCCGCGATCTATCCATCCTGCAGTGGACCGGCCGCTACTATTACGAAGTCTGTGCCAACCCCGCAGTCTACGCCGTCCTGTCTAGCGAAAAATCGGCGTCGGCTCCACGTTAGAATTCAAAGCTGGAATTCCGGCGACGTGGTTCAGCCACACCGATTCAGAAATTCCGCCGGACTCGAAACGGAATCTTCACCAGTGCTTCGATCGCCACGGGTTTCCCCCCTCTTTCCGCTGGCGCGAATTTCCAGCGGGCCAGCGCCCTCGCCGCATAGGAATCCAGCCGGTCATCCGGACTGTTGAGGACCCGAATTTCACCCACTTTCCCGTCGGAGTGAATCACCGCATAGAGCGTGACCATGCCCTGCACGTTGGCGCGCATCAATTCCAGCGGATAGCCCGGGTCGGATTGTTCCGTGGCCAGCGGCGCCACCAGGTCGCCTTCTTTTTCTTTGCGGCCGGCATCGAGTTCTGCAAACCGTATCTCCCAGCTGCCGCTCGAGGAATTCAGGTTTGGCATGTTCAGCGGCGTCGTATAAGGACGCCTGCCACCAAAAACCTGGCGGTCCAAGTCCGTGATTTTATCGTCGGAAACCGGAGAGGCGACGCGTCCCTTGGAACGCCCGCCCGCGGCCGTTCCCGCAGTCGAAAGGCCAGCCATCTCGTGTGCGTCGTCGGCGCCGCCCACATACAGGCCGGCTGGCAGAGATCCCTTGGTATGCGTGCCGAATCCGCCCGCGTTCTTCGCGTCCAATTTCGATCCCGTCAACTCTGGAGTCCCCGAAGCGCCCGCTTTCCCCTGCGGACCTGCCGAAAATGTTCCTCGGCGATTGCCCCCGGGAACAACGACCGGTCCGCTGGGCGCGACCGGATGAATCCCCAACGCAACCAGCCGTCCGCCCGAGTTGCTGCCGCGTGCCCCAGCCATGCTCGGAGGAGGCGCCACTGGTACTACGCCACCGCCCGGCACTCGGCCTTTACCACGCGCCGCCAGCGAATGTTGTTCCGCCAGCGTGAGCTGCGGGGCCGGCGCCACGATGTCACTCGGCCCAATGTTCAGAAGCCCGACGTGTCCTTTCGTCGATTGCGTCAGCTCCGGAGGCGGCGCAATGATGTCCGATTTCATCGCCGATTGAACCACGCGGTCGCGCGCAAACTCCACTTCCGGCGGGGGCGCCACGACTTGCGTCTCCGGCACGACGAGCCGGTTTGACGAAGCGCGCGTGGCATCCAGCGGAACCGCCGGAACGATGGCTCCGGTGGCAATGATGTTGGGCATAGCAACGTCGTGGTCGAGTTTGAGATCGGGCGGCACGACAATGGTTTGTGTCCGGTTGTCCGCTTCCCGCGGAACCGAAAGGATGGGCTGCTTGGCGTAGACCGGGTCTCCCTTTTGCGCCTTCGGAGCCTCGGGTGTGCCCGTGTCGAGCGGCGGCAGATACTCTTCCGGCGTATAAGTCACCAGCGACGACCGGTCAAACTCCGTGCTGGCCAGAATCTTTTGCTGCCGAATCCACGAGATCGAAATCGTCCAAATGAGAGCAACTGCCGCCGTGTGCAGCAGCGCAGATTGGAGAAATCGTCCATACGGCAGCGGTTGGTGCACAAAGACATCCCGCCACATGCCGAGTTCGTCGTCGACAGGCGGATCTGCAGGACGAAAGGCCGTGCGAACTCCGCGCCAGAACTCCGGGCCCGCCGGATCGCGTTCCACCAAAAATCTCAACAGTTTTCTCTCCGGGGATTCCATCTCGCTCCAAGTTGCGTTAGTAAGCTGCGGCAGAACTCAAGCTTCGTGTCAGGGACATTGCATTAGCGATGCCGTAACCTCTTCGATATAAGATGCCCTTTTAGGGGCTAGGCATCGGCATCCGAATCTTTCCGCAGCGCTGTAGCCAACTCCCACGACGGCGTCCGAGGAAGGCGGGATCCGAGGCACTCCTGCCGGCTCGCCACGGACGGCTATTCTGTAGAGAGATTATAACTGACAACGCCGGGTTGCTTAACGGCGGCGATTTCCGCGCTGCGGTTCAACCGGCAAGCATTCAGCCGGCGAGCGCTCGTGCGCTCTTCCGTGACCACAGCATCAGCGTACCTCCCGTCACGGCGGAGACTGCCATCACCGCCAGTCCGTACGAAAATGATCCGGTTCGCGTATTAAGGTAACCAAACAAATAAGGGCCAGCAAAACCGGCAACGCTCCCAACGGCATTGATCATTCCAACTGCGGCCGCTGCGGCCGTCTGGCTCAGGATTTCGGTCGGTATCGCCCAGAAGGCGGGGAGATAGGCAGAGCCCATAGCCACCATGGTGAACAATACGAGTGAGAACGGTATGGACCGTGGTTGACTGACGAGGCCCAGAAATCCGGCGGCCGCGATAAAAAGCGGGATCGCCGAGTGCCAGTACCTCTCGCGCCTCTGGTCGGAGTGCCATCCGTTTACTTGCATCGCGATGAAAAGAACCAAGTAGGGTACGGCGCCGATCAGGCCGACATTCACGTCTGAAAACCCTGACTGCCGTTTCAGCATGGTCGGGAACCAGAAAACAAAAGTGTAAATTGCAAGATAATTGAGAAAAGTCACTGCCGCCAGCAACAGAATGGTGCGAGACCCGAGGGTCTGACGCAGTGTGATCGCTTCTGTGCCGACAGGCTTTTCCTGGTGCAGCTTTTGTTCAATCCATTGCCGCCGCTCAGGAGTCAGCCAGGCCGCTTCGTCCGGCCAGTCCGTCAGGTAGAAAAACGCAGCCACGCCCAGTACGATGGCAGGCATTCCCTCGAGAACGAACAGCCAGCGCCAGCCAGCGACGGCCAACCAGTTGTGGCCGAGAATCCAGCCTGCGACTGGCGATCCAATAACGAAGGACATGGGAATTGCCGCCATGAAATTGCTCGTTGCCTTGGCGCGGTCCTCGCGTATGAACCAATGGCTCAGATAGACGATGACCCCCGGGAAGAAACCGGCCTCCGCCGCGCCTAACACAAAGCGTGCCAGGTACAGTTGAGCTGGCGTGTGCACCAGTGCTGTCAGCGCCGTCAGCGATCCCCACGCGATCATGGTCGCAGAGATCATCCGGCGCGCGCTCCAGCGTTCGACCAGCAAGGCTCCGGGCATCTGCAAGGCCACATAGCTGATGAAGAAAATGCCTGCTCCCATTCCAAACACGCGGTCGCTGAAGCCAAGGTCACGAGACATTCCGATCGCGGCATAGGCCACGTTCGTGCGGTCGACATAATTCGTGATGTAAAGGACGAAAAGAAATGGCAGCAGCCGCAGAGCAATGTGGTGCCGCGTGCGGTCCCCAAGCTGGACGGCAGCGGGCAAGATGGCGGGTAACGTGGCTTCGGCCAGGCAGGTGTCTCCGGCGGACGGGAGTCCGGGTAGGGCGGAGTATACCGGATTCCCAACGGTTAGGGGATTAAATATGACAGGCTACCCCGTCGAGATGTTTTCAGGTCTTCGGCATGTATCCCCCCTCACAGCCAATTAGCGCGACCTCTCAGGATTGTGCCCCAATGACGGGCTAGCCGGAAACTGGTCCATTGCCCCGATTCACGCGTGGGTGCCCTGGATATAAGGGCGAACGCTCTCAAGGGCCGCGCCTAAGGTACCCACCCATTCGCAAAAGAAGGTCCTTTGACTTCTACTCGTACCGCAATGCCACCATGGGATCGACACGGGAAGCACGGCGCGCAGGGATGTAGCAAGCCAGCAATGCGACGCCGGCCAGCGCCACCGCAACGACAGCATAGGTAACGGGATCGGTGGGTTTAACACCGAACAGGAACTCGGCGATCAGGCGGGTCAGCCCGATCGCCAAAGCGGCTCCAATGGCGACGCCAATAAGGGTGAGCTTGAGTCCCAGCTTTCCAACCAAACTAACTATGTCGGAAGGAAGGGCGCCCAACGCGACGCGGATGCCGATTTCATGGGTGCGCTCACTCACGAAGTAGGACATGACCCCATAAATGCCGATCACTGCCAGCAGCACCGCGATCCCGGCGAAAATTCCGAACAGGCTCATATAAAATTGAGCATCGCCGGTGGACTGCGCCATCACCTGGTCCATCGTCATGACATCCGTGACCGGCTGATCGAGGCCCAGTTCGGTCGTCGCCTTCTTCACGGCAGACGCCAGGTCTGCCTCGTGGCCCACCAAGCCGGCTCCCGTCCGCACCACCAGCCTCTGATCGAGATGTGTCATTGCCGCGCCGCCCGGAAACACCACCGACTGCTGGAGATAGGAGGCGTAAAGGAACGGAGGCGCTGGTTGTCCCAGGCCAGCATGCTTCACATCGCCTACGATGCCCACGATCTGCCTGGGTTGATCCTCGTCGACCGGCCACGGATCGTAGCGCAACAGCAGTTGCTGGCCGATAGGATCTTCATTGGGGAAATAGCGGCGCGCGAAAGCCTCGTTGATGACCACGGCCCATGGCGCAGTTTGCGTGTCATGTTCATCCAGATAGCGCCCCTTTTTGAGCGGGATCCTCAAGGTGTGGAACAGGCTGGGACTCACTTCGACGTATCCCGCATCGGGTCTCTGGTCCGGCGGCGGTGCGGGCTTCCCCAGGATCGAAAAACTGTGCCCTCCTGAACCGTACGCGTCGCTCATAATTCCTGCGGACTCGACGCCAGGAAATGCCGCAACCTTTTCGAGCAGCTGCCGATAAAATGCCGCAACCAGTGGCAACGGCTTTTCCATATCCCCGCCCGGAATTCTCACCAAGTACTTCCCTCCTTGTTCTGGGACTTGGATGGACATGGTCGTAACATTCTTCGTATCAAATCCGGGATTGACCTGTTGCAGGCGCAGCATGGTATTGATCATCAGTCCGGCGCCGATTAGCAACACCATAGCCAGCGCCACCTCCGACACTGCCAGCGCATGGCGCGCCAAGACACGCGACACGGTTGAGGTCCTGCCCTCGCCTTCCCGGAGCACAAGGTTTAAATCGGAGCGGGAAGCCTGAATGGCCGGCGCCAACCCGAACAGGATCGCGGTCAGGATCGAAATCCCCAGCGTGAAAAGCAGCACTCGGATGTCCACGGTAATGTTTTCGCTATTCGGAAACTGTCCCGCGAGTAAACGAAACAGCGCAATCCCCACGAAGGTAAGACTTATGCCGAGGCCGCCTCCCAGCAGGGCCAGCACTCCACTCTCCACCAGCAATTGCTGGATTAACCGCCGCCTGCCTGCTCCGAGCGACGCCCGCAACGCGTATTCTTTCCGCCGCACTTCGGTTCGCGCTTGCAGAAGGTTCGCCACGTTGACACAGGCTATAAGCAGAACAAAGGCCACGGCTCCGAAAAGTGGATAGAGAAATGTCCCGGCCCACCCGAAAAGCCATTGATGCAAAGGCATAACTTTTTTGCCAATCCCCTTGTTGGTCGCCGGGTAAGCCTGCTCCAGCCGCCGCGCAATCACGTCCATCTCCACCTGCGCCTGGGCCAGGGTCACGCCCGGCTTTAGGCGCGCGACCGGCATCAGCCAGTGATCGATGCGCGCGGAATAACGGGCGTTCGCCGGATCAATCGGTACAAACATGTCGATTCTGGCCCCATAGAACGGAGCGAAGCCCGCCGGCATAACTCCCACCACAGTGGAGGCTGCGCCATCAACGTAGAACGTTTTCCCGAGTACGTTAGGGTCGCGGTTGAACTTACGCTTCCAAAAAGAATCGCTGATCACCACAGTTTGCGAGTTGTCCTGCATTTCCTCGGGAAGATAAATCCGCCCCATGGCCGGCTTTACTCCCAGGACGCTGAAGAAACTCGCGGTCGCGTACCTCACTCGAACTGGTTCAGCCTCCCCCAGTCCGGATAAGGTGGAAGGGTCGGTGTTGCTGGTCAACGCGATGTCTTCGAAGACGTGGTTCTGCTGCTTCCAATCCACCATTTCCGCAATCGGTGGCGCCTGTGGCGAATCCGGGTGCTCGCGCTCGGTCTCCCAGATCGCCACCAGCCTTTCGGGGTGGTCATAGGGCATGGGCCGGTAGAGCACGGCGTCGAGCACGCTGAAGATGGTGCTGGTGGCTCCGATTCCCAACGCGAGTGAAAGAACGACCACGGTGAGGAAGCCGGGACTACTGCGCAACTGGCGAACCGTGTAACGAATGTCTTGTAACAGTCCGTTCATCAGGTTGAGCCTCCTACTTGTACCGCGACGCCACCATAGGATCGACCTTTGCTGCCCGCCTCACCCATTTCCTCAGACAATCGTCTGAGGAGAGTTACGGGGTTCAGGAAGCAAGTGCAACCCGCTAGCCAAAATTCCGCCCAAGCTAAGTGTATGGCTGCCAATGGAGAAACCGCTCAATGGTCGGAACAAATGCCGTGATTGTGCCCACTCCCGGATTCTGTTGTCCAGAAACGAACGGTGCCGGCTCGGGTAGGGACGAAGGCGCTGTCAAAGCCTGCCCCTACAGAACCGGGAACCGAAAGCCCGCTCCCCTCCTAAGTCATGACCAGTCGTGACCGCTATACTGAATGTTCCGAGGTGAGCATGCCGATCCACCCTACTCGCTCCTGCGCGCTGCAAATTGCGTGGTTCGTTCTTCTTACTCTGACGCTTGCTGGAGCGCAGGCAACTCCGGATCAACCGAATAAAGATCGGAGTCCAACAACGCCCGGCGCGGACTACTCCGGCATGTACACCTTTTTGCAGGAAGGCGAGTTTGTGCAGATCACGGTCGAAGACCAGGGACACGTCATCGGTTTTGTCTCGCGCTACGCCGACCCAGAAGGCACTGGCGGATTTCTCGATCACTTTTTTAAGGCGGCCAAACTCGATGGCAATCAACTGGAATTTACCACCGAGACGGTACAGGGCGTGTCGTTCGAATTTCGGGGCACGATCGAGCGCGGCGAAGGCAAGAGCCGGAGCGACGAGGCGTTTTACGTGCTGAAGGGAACTCTCGTCGAAAACACAACCGATGAAGCAAAGAAAACCTCTTCCCGCTCAAGCCAGGTTGTGCTAAAAAGTTTCCCACAGGATTTGACGTCCCCGCAGGGGGGAAAGAGGTAAGGGGTCCGTCGAATTATCGATTCGAATCGTCGGTTCAAAGGAGCGTTTATGAAGAGCAGAATATTGCTGGCAGTCCTCATGCTGGTCTGCGCGCTTCCGGTTGTGGCGCAGGAAAAGGAGAACAAGCGCATCGAGGAGGCCGCGACTGTGATCAAGGAAATCCTCGGCATGCCGGATGGAATTCCGAAAGATCTGCTGAATAAGGCGGACTGCGTGGTGATCTATCCGTCGGTGAAGAAGGCGGCGTTTGGCGTTGGCGGCAGCTACGGGCGGGGATTGATCACGTGCCGCAGGGGACGGTATTTTTCGGGCTCGTGGAGCGCGCCGGCGATGTTTGCGCTGGAAGCCGGGAGTTTCGGTTTCCAAATTGGAGCGGAGGCCACCGACTTCGTGCTGCTGGTGATGAATGAATCGGGCGCAAATTCGGTGATGTCGAGCAAGGTGAAGCTGGGAGCGGACGCAGCGGTCGCAGCCGGGCCGGTGGGACGCGACGCTGCCGCGGCCACCGACGTCGTCCTAAAAGCGGAGATTCTGTCGTATTCCAGATCAAAGGGACTGTTTGCGGGATTGTCACTGGAGGGTTCGACGCTGCGGTCCGACGACGGAGCCAACAAATCGCTATACGGGAAGGAACTGAGCGCCAAGGAAATCGTGCGGCTGGGAAAAGTGCCGCCACCAGCCTCGGCGCAGCGACTGCTGGCAATTCTGAGGAGAGCTTCTCCGAAACACGTGAGCAAGTAGTCTTGCCGCGCAATTTCACCCATCTTCGCAAGGGCGTGTGGAATGCTATGCGTGTGTTCTGTGGGTGAGGACATTACTAATGTGATCTGACCTGCGCTCTGTGGGTACTTGACATCCCAAGCCAGCCGCCGCAAAATATCGCCAATTCGGGACCAAAGGCACATTTCCTCTTACGAGATGAACAGTCAACGAGTTTATGACGCTTAGCCAGCCGTCGCAGTCCCCTCAAAAGAAAGTCAGCCCCGAGCAGTGCAAGCATCCTCGTGTGCAGATCGTCTCACGCGACGATGAATCCGAGTATGTGGAATGCCAGGAATGCGGCGACGTTTTCGAGTCCAGCGAATTGAGGGATATGGCGATCGAGGAAACAAAGGCACCAGACGAAGAGTAAGCCGCGCTCGAGCGTGCCGGGCTGATCGCAGTCATCTGATTTTGATCATCTGATCTGTATCAGCAGATTTTCCGCCGCATCCACCCAAAAGCTCTTCCCCGGAGGAATCACCGTGGTCGCGCTATATTCCGTGATCACGGCCGGTCCCCTCATCAATCGCCCGGGGATAAGGCTCCCACGTTCAAACATGGGCGTGGTCACCGCTTTGCCGTCAAAGAACACGGGGGCGCGTTCGACAGGCGGCACGCGCTTCGTCGAAGTCTTTCGCGCTGTCTGCTGGCGCGCAACTTTGTGCTGGGTTTGAGACTGAGGCTGCGGCGTGGGCAAACTGGCGCGCAGACGCAGCGTGACCAGCTCAATTTCTCGTCCTGCGTGGTGATATCCGTAACGGCGCTGATGCTCGGCGTGGAAGCGGGCGGTGACGTTGTCCTTATCCCTATCATCTTTGTCCCCGGCGGGCACGTTGAGTTCGTAGCCTTGACCGCGATACCGCAGGTCAAGACTCCTTTCATAGCGCAGTGCGCCGCGCCACCGTTCCGCGCCGAATTCCTTCAGCGCCGCCGCCTCCAACTTGCGAAATTCCTTCTCCAGTTTGGCTCGCGGTACCGCTTGACTTGGATGACCGGCAATCCGCCAGAGCAGCGTCCGCGAGTAATCCTTAACCACATCGCTGACCAGAATTCCATAGGCCGAAAGCGCGCCCGGCCGCGCCGGAATCATCACTGTCGGAATCGCCAGCGCCTCCGCCAGTTCGCAGGCATGGAGACCCCCCGCGCCGCCGAACGCCACCAGCGCAAACTCGCGCGGATCGTATCCCCGTTCGATGGAAACGACGCGCAAAGCCCGCTCCATGTTCGCATTGACCACGCGTACAACGCCGGCCGAAAATTGTTCGAGGGTCAAGCGAGAGACCTGTTTCTTCAGCCATTCCGATGTAATCCGTCGCGCTCTTTCGACATCGAGCGTGAACTCGCCGCCCAGAAAACGGTCGGGGCGAAGCCTCCCCATCAGCAAGTTGGCATCAGTCACCGTGGGCTCGGTTCCGCGGCCATAGCAGATCGGCCCCGGATCGGCCCCGGCCGATTCCGGCCCCACACGCAGTGCGCCACCCGCATCGAACCGAGCCAGCGACCCGCCTCCGGCGCCCACGGTGTGTATCTCCAGCATTGGAACTCCCACGGGAAGTCCGGCCACTTCCGATTGGCTGCCGGCTCGAACTTCATCCTGCACCGCCGCCACGTCGGTCGAGGTGCCTCCCATGTCGAAGGAAAGAATCTTGCGGAACCCGCTGCGGCCGGCCATCGCCGCCGCGCCCACCAGTCCGCCCGCCGGGCCCGACAGTACGGTGCGCACCGGTTCCCGCGCCGCCGACTCCAGCGCCGTGATCCCGCCGCTCGATTGCATGACGAAGATTCGCGGCTGGTTTCGCTTCTTCGCTGCGCCCGAGGCGTTCCCAAATGCTTTGGCGCGCCTTGCCAGCCTCTCCATGTAGCTCTGCATGAGCGGCTGCAGATAGGCGTTCACCACCACCGTGCTGGTACGCTCGTATTCCCGGAACTCCGGCAGAATTCGATGAGACACGGAGAGCGGCTTGCCGAGTTCCGCCACGGCCGCAGCGATGGCCGCTTCGTTCTCCGGATTGGCGAATGAGAACAGAAAAGAAATGGCGATGGCAGCTGGATCGGCACGCTGCACCGCCTCCCGCAGCCGCGTCAACTCCGCGTCTGACGGCCGCTCCAAGACCCGGCCCTCAGCATCCGTCCTCTCCTTGACACCAAATCGCAGTTCGCGGCGGACGAGCGGCGCCACCCGATCGAAGAAAAAGTCATACAGACGAGGACGCGCCTGCCTTCCGATCTCAATCACGTCTTCGAATCCCGACGTGGTAATGAGCGCGACACGAGCGCCTCTTCTTTGCAGCAGAGCGTTGGTCCCGACGGTCGTGCCGTGCAGCAGCGTGATCGCCGCGCCAGGCCTCTTTGTACCTTCGGCAATCTTTCTCAGACCTTCGGCAATTGCGCGCGACGGATCATCGGGTGTCGAAAACACCTTCAGAGTTTTGACAGCACTCTCCTCCATCCACACGCAATCGGTGAACGTACCTCCGGTGTCGATTGCGATGCGGATTTCGGAATGAAGTGCGCCAGCCATAAACAAGGAAGACTATCACTGCTCGCGGTCTGCGCAGTAATCCAGTAATACAGACCAGGACCTTTACCACGGAGACACAGAGACACGGAGAAACCCTTCAAATCGGCAAGACCTAAGGATTTTTCTGTCCTTTGAATTTCTCCGTGACTCCGTGTCTCCGTGGTGGCACCACCGGCGTCTGTGGCCGAAACATAGCCGCATCCCGGCCTTGATGCCGTATTCTGAAGACGTGAACGGGAGGACGTGGAAGGCGTGGCTGGTGCCGGGCGGCTTGTTATTGGCGCTGGCGGCGGCGCTCGTCAACAGCTCGCTCTTCGTCCAAGTCGCGCCCTCGCTGGCTTTCTACTACGTCGCCGTGTTCGCCGGCGGATTGGTTCTTGCCTGGCGTTTCAATTCCAGCCGCATTCTATTCTCCTTGCTGGTTCTGCTGCTCGCCCATCGCGCAGTCGATTTCTTTTCCGCTGGCCTGGGTCAAACTGGATCCGTCCAAACTGGATCCGTCCCCACCGGACACGGGCGCATGGCCGTGGCACTCGCCGCCCTGCTGATCCCGCTGAACTTCATTGTGTTCGCCTCGATGCGCGAGCGCGGCCTGACCATTGCGGGAGTCGCACCCCGCTTTGGATTGCTGTTCCTCGAATCGGTTGTCTTCGCGGTGCTGTGCCGGCCGGAAAATAGCTCCGCCAATCCGCCTCAGCCGGGCGCGGCCCCGATCCCGCTCTGGATACTGTTGAGCTTTGTGGCCGCCATCGCAGTGTTCGTCCGGCGTTTTTTTCAAACTCGTAAGCCGATCGAACCCGGCTTTGTGTGGTCCGTGGCAGCCGTTTTCGTATGGCTGCAATTTGCTCCGATCGGCAAGGCAGCGGACGCCTATGTCGCCACTGCCGCTCTGATCCTCGCCGCCTCGCTGATCGAGACTTCCTACGTGCTCGCCTACCACGACGAACTGACCGGTATTCGCGGACGCCGAGCTTTCAACGAGTCCCTGCTTTCGCTCGACCAGCAATACGCCATCGCCATTGTCGATATCGACCATTTCAAAAAGTTCAACGACACCTATGGCCACGACGTTGGCGACCAGGTGCTGTGCATGGTGGCCAAGCGGCTGGCGCAGGTCGGTGGCGATGGGCAGGCTTTCCGCTGCGGAGGCGAAGAGTTCTCCATAGTGTTCCGCAACCTTTCCGCTGATGATGCGTTCGAGCATCTCGACGCGCTGCGCCAGATCATTGAGAAATCCACGTTTCAGGTGCGCGGCTCCGACAGAAGAGCCGAGAGGAGTGCGGAGAGCGGAAGCGATCGCCGGGCGAGCGAGTCGGATCGTAGAAAGTCCGCAAGAAAGAAAGCGGCTGCCATGAGCAGACAGCTGCGGAAAAACAGTGCACAAGCGGAGCTCTTCCCGCTGCCTCCCACGCCGTCGCCCGAGGGTTTACCTGATCGCCTATCGGTGACGGTCAGCATCGGTGTCGCCGAACCGAGCACTCGCTACCGCCGACCCGAGCAAGTGATCCAGGCGGCCGACCAGGCTCTGTACCGCGCCAAAAACCAAGGAAGGAACCGCGTGGAACTGGCTTCCACAGCCCCACTTCGGCTGGCGGAACGCAAGCGCGCGAAGGCGTCGCGCCTCTGAGCCAGTGAGTGCAATTGAGGAACATCACGTCAACGCCCGCAGGTGTACTTAGGTTATCTTAGGGGGCTGAACATGACCGCCGACACATCCGTAGCCAGCGAACTTGGAGTCTACGTGTGCCCCGTATGCAAACGTCTCCTGCGCCAAGAAACGGGCACACTCCGATGTTCAACTTGTTCCCAATCCTATCCAATCAAGGAAGGAATCCCCGACTTCATTCTCGAAGAACTATCCCAAAGTGCGGACCCCGTACTCAGAAGAATGCGTTTCATCGACCGGATGGCAGGCATTTATGAGTCGAAGCTGTGGTATCCGATCGTCCTAAATGTTTACGGTGGATTTCAAAGCCCATCGCTTGCACAGCTGATTCGTACCGTGACTCAGAAAGTCCAATCAACCAAAGGCCGCGTGCTGGATGTCGCCTGCGGCCCCGGCACTTACGGCCGCCGGGTTGCCTCGCCGTCGAGGGAGGTATTCGGGATCGACGTATCCATGGGAATGCTTCGCCAAGGTGCAGCTAACGTTGCCAAGGAAGGCATTCCCAACGTGCATTTTGCCCGGGCCAGAGTGGAGGCGCTTCCATTTGAAGCTGGCCTATTCAACGCCACTCTCTGTTGTGGCTCGCTTCATCTCTTTGCGGATACCGTGGTTGCGCTGCGCGAAATGGCTCGCGTCATGAAGCCAGCGGCAATTCTTTCCGTCTTCACTTTCGGCGTAGGTGATGGAGGCATTCTGAAGTTTCGCCGAGGGCGGGAATGGAGTCGCAGGCGTGGCCTTCATGCATTCGAACTTTCTGAGATGGAACAATACTTGACCGCTTCAGGCTTTAAGGACTTCCAACCCGAAACATCCGGCTCCATCTTGACCTTCAGCGCTCGGAAACAAGCGGCCTGACTGTGGCTCCGGTTCGAAATGGCGCAGCGTGCATTATTCCCCGACATCACCATTCGAAAAGATGGATTAGAAAAAGGATCACCGTCGCTCCCAGCGGTAGCAGCATCCCAGCCCGCAGACTCCCCGTGCTGTGTGAGATCACGCCCACCATCCACGGAATGACGGCTGGCCCCAACGCCGCCAGGGAAAACATGACCGCGCCAATGCTTCGTGCGGCAACTCCGAAGCGCTGCGAAAGCCGCGCCACGGTGATCGGATACAGCGTTGCAAAACTCAGTCCCGTGATCAGCGCCCCGGCGATTACTCCCGCCAGCGTCGGAGCCCACAGCGTCAGCGCGATACCGGCCGCCGCTGCTGCATATCCCGCCCGCAAAACGCGGCGTTCCGAAAAGTGACGCAAGAATGCGGTTCCCAAGGCGCGGCCCACCGTCAGCGCCGACCAGAAAAACGCCGGCATCATGGATGCCATCGCCGCGCCCTGCGATCCCAGCCGCGAAACGTAGGAGCCAATCCATCCTCCGACCGCCGTTTCCGCTCCCGGATACAGAAAGAACACAGCCGCGAAAAGCCAGATCGCCGGCCCCTTCGCCAGCTCGCGCCATGAAGACGAAACCGGCGATTCCCCGGGCGTTTCCGCGGCGGGAAACGGCAGCTTGCGCATGGCGGACGCAAGCAACACCAAAAACAGCGCCACCGAGCCGAGAAAAATGGGTAGTAACTTATGTGCCGCTGTCCAAGCGACCATGAGCGAGCAAAACACAGCGCCGGCGCCCCAGAAAAAATTCAGCAGGCTCACGGCGCTGGCACGCGAACTCGGGCCCGACCCCGGACGGGACCCCATCTCTGCAATCAGCAGATTGTCCGTCGGGGCAATTAACCCCAGCCCCAGGCCGTTCACCGCAACCGAGATCAGTCCGAGCCAGAGCGATCCCATATAGAGCGAGGCCGCTCCACACGCCATCAGCAGCAGCCCCAGCAGAAACGCTAGGCGAAATCCCCGCCGCGCCAGCATAACTCCCGAGAGTTGCACTCCCACCATCATCGCCAGGAATTGCACCAGAAACAGATTGCCGGCCTGAGTGTCGTTCAGCGTCCAGCGCGCAATCAGAATCGGCAGCATCGGGCCCAGCAGCGTGCTGAGTATGCCGGTGGGAAAGAAGGCAATCTGTCCGGCCAGCACCAGTCTTTGGTTGAGGGATGATGGGGAGAGCTCGGCTTGAGGGCTAGCCATGTGAAGGATGTCCCAACGTGAATGCCGGGAACGTTCAGCATAACGCAACCACGGCAAGGGCAGAACACCCGAAAAAGAAATCCGCCCACGACTAAGGAGGCGCCCCGATTGCCGGCATGGTGAAGTAGGAGTGAAGCAGCGATCTTCGATTTTCGATCTTGCGGCCCCGTTCCCTCTGAAATGCTAAGATTTCAGAAATGCCACAGCGCAACAAACTCAAGAAGGTCACGCATACGGCGGGAAAGGTGGTTCGCGGGCGTAAGGGCGAACCGCACGCCGTGGCGGAGTTGGTCATCATCACCGGCATGAGCGGGTCGGGAAAGGCTTCGGCGCTGAAGGCCTTCGAAGATCTTGGCTACTACTGCGTGGACAATCTGCCGGTGGAACTGATTCCGCGTTTTGCCGAGCTGGCGTTGCAGTCGGGAGAAATTCCGCGCACGGCGCTGGTGGTGGATGTGCGCGAGGGCGTGCAACTAGAGAAGCTGCCGGCGATTCTGAAGTCGGTGAAGCGGACGATCGCGACGCGGGTGATTTATCTGGAAGCGAGCGATGCCGCGTTGTTGCGGCGCTTCAGCGAGACCCGGCGGCCGCATCCACTGGGGACGGGCACCACGGTGCGGGCATCGCTCGCGACCGAACGGCGGCATCTGCGGGCGATTCGCAAAATTGCCGACCTGGTCATCGACACTACCAAATTTAATGTCCACGAACTGCGAGCGCACTTGACCGACCGCTTCAAACAGCAGTCGGGGAGCCAGCAGACGATTCTGGTCTCGTGCGTGAGCTTCGGATACAAACACGGTTTGCCGGACGATGCCGACCTGGTGTTCGATGTGCGCTTTCTGCCCAATCCCCATTTCGTGCCGGAGTTTCGCGCGCTGACGGGACGGCATCCCCGGGTCGCGAAATACATCCGATCGTTTCCGCAGACGCAGGAGTTCATTGACCGCATCTCCAAACTGCTGATCTACCTGCTGCCGCACTACATTCGCGAGGGCAAGAGCTACCTGACCATCAGCTTCGGATGCACCGGCGGGCAGCATCGCTCGGTGATGATCGCCGAAGATGTGGGCAAGCGGCTGCGGAAAGCGGGATACAAAGTGAAGGTCGCGCATCGGGACAGTCCGAAGTAAAGAACGCCGCACGCTGCTCGCCTCTCGCTGATCGCCCTGCGCCGCAGAGGCCAGCTAGCGGAAGCCAGCATCCCGTCGCCCATGTAGAATTGGCATTACTACGCATGGCAACCTCGACAGCGGCGAGCGCGCAGAATGCAGGACCTCCGGCAAAGCCCCGTCCACTGGCACGCCTGTTGCATTATGTGCTGCCTTACTGGTGGCAGTTTCTCGCCTCGGTGACGCTCATGGCCATGGTGGGGCTGTTGGATTCCTTCCGGCTGCTGTTGGTTGGCCCCATACTTGACCGCGTACTGAACCCCGGATCCCAGGGGAGAACTCTGCAGCTGTTCAGGGTGCCGGGCACCGAGCGTTTCCTTAATCTTCAACAGTTGGTTCCGTCGCATTTTCGCAATCCCTGGACGGTGGTTGCCTTTGCGCTGGTGGCGTCCACGGCGTTAAAGGGGATCTTCGACTACGCCGGCACCTATCTGGTGAACTACGCGGGGTTTGGGATGATTACCGACCTGCGCGACGATTTGTACAACGCCATTCTGCGCAGTTCGGCGGCATTTTTCGCGAAAAACCCCACGGGCACGTTGCTCTCGACCATCGTCAGCGATATCGAGAAGGTGCAATACGCGATGTCGAGCGTGCTGGCAGAGTTTCTGCAGCAGTTTTTTACATTTCTGTTTACCGCCGCGGTTGTGGTTTTGCTGGGAGGCAAGCTGGCGTGGGTCTTGTTGCTGTTCCTGCCCGCGATTTTGTACTCGTCGAGAAGAGTCGGCCGGCAAGTGCGCACCACGACGCGAGGTGGGCAGGACAAACTGGCCGAGATCCAGAATATTCTGCACGAAACCATTACCGGGAACCGAATCGTCAAGGCGTTTGGCATGGAGAACTGGGAAGCAGCTCGTTTCCGCGTCGCCGCGCGACGGTTGTTCCGGGCGAATCTCAGGCTGGTGGCGGCGTTCGCGATCAGTTCTCCGCTGATGGATATTCTGGGCTCGATCGCCATAGCGATGCTGCTGTTGCTCGGACGCGACCAGATCAACAAGGGTGTATTCACTCCTGGGATTTTCGTCGCGTTTATTATTGCCGTCTTCAAGCTCTACGACCCGGTGCGTAAGTTCGCGCAGTTTAATAACAATTTCCAGCAGGCAGTGGGAGCCTCGTCGGAAATTTTCCGTTTCATGGACATGGAAGACGAGGTGCGCGAGAAGCCGGGAGCGAAACGGCTGGGAAAGTTCACCCGGGCGATCCGGTTCGCAGACGTGTCTTTCTCCTATTCCTATTCCAACGATCATGCCGAGGAATCGCCACTAGTGCTGCACAATATCAATCTGGAAGTGAAGGCGGGCGAGGTGCTGGCCGTGGTGGGATCGAGCGGCGCCGGCAAAAGCACGCTGGTGCACCTGATCCCGCGCTTCTTTGACGTAAGCGGCGGGCGCATTCTGATTGACGACAGCGATGTGCGGGATGTGACCCTGGAGTCGCTGCGATCGCAGATCGGGATTGTCACGCAGGACACGGTGCTGTTCAACGACACGGTGAGAAATAATATCGCCTACGGCCAGCCCCATGTATCGCAGAAGAAGGTGGAAGAAGCGGCGCGGGCGGCGCGAGCCTACGAATTCATTCGCGGGCTTCCGGAAGGCTACAACACCATGATCGGGGAGCGCGGGGTGCGGCTTTCGGGCGGGGAGCGGCAGCGCATCGCGATTGCGCGGGCGATCCTGAAAAATGCGCCCATCCTGATTCTGGATGAAGCGACGTCGGCGCTCGACAGCGAGTCCGAGTCGCTGGTGCAATCGGCACTGCACAATCTTATGACTGGGCGTACTGTGTTTGTGATTGCGCATCGGCTCTCGACCGTGCGGCGCGCGGATCGCATCGTGGTGCTCGAAAACGGCACGATCAGCGACATCGGTGCGCACGAAGAACTGATGCAAAAGTTGGGCACGTACCGGCGGCTCTACAAATTGCAGTTTGCCGAAGCATGAAAGGAAAGTTTCAAGGTTTCAAAGTTTCAAGGTAAGAGCGTCCGAGATCAACGGCGCTGATCGATCGCCGGGTTTCCGCCTTGAAACTCTGAAACTTTGAAACCTGGGAGCCCGGAACTTTATGACACTTCGCTCCATGACGGGATTCGCGCAGGTCAAAGGGCAGGTCAATGCTCAGTTGGCGTTTGCGCTATCGCTGAAATCGGTGAACCATCGTTTTCTGGATCTTCACTTCCGGCTTCCCTCCGACACCGACGCTCTGGAGATGAAGCTGCGCCGCGTGCTGAAAGAGGAACTGGCTCGCGGCCATGTGGAAGTGATCCTTAGCCTGGATCGCTCGGGCCCAAATGGAGTCGCGCTCAACCGGCAACTGATTTCCGGCTACGTGCAAGCCTTCCGCGCAGCCGCCGATGAATTTGAGGTTGAGGGCGAGCCCGATCTGAACGTCGTTCTCAGGATGCCAGGCGCGATGGATTCGGGAGCCGAGAAATCGGGAGACGAACTGGAGGCCGCAGTGATGGCGCTTGTGGGAGAAGCGCTTTCACAGCTGAACGAGATGCGCGAAGAAGAAGGCCGCAGCATCGGCACCGAGTTGCGCGCGCGCATGGCCAATCTGGAAAAAGCCGCGGCCGGGGTGGAAGCCCATCGCAGCACCATTCTGAGCAGCTACTCGGAGCGCCTGCAGTCGCGCATGATGGAATTGCTCGGCGCGCAGGTGGACAAAGAGCGGATACTGCAGGAAGTTGCGGTGCTGGTGGATCGCAGTGACATTCAGGAAGAACTGGTCCGGCTGAATGCGCATCTGAAACATTTTGTAGGTTTGCTCGATCAGGGCGGCGAGGTGGGCAAGAAGATGGACTTCCTCCTGCAGGAAATGAACCGCGAGGCCAACACGCTGCTTTCGAAAACTTCGGGCCTGGCGGGCGAGGCGTTGAAGATTACCGAGATGGGTCTGCTCATGAAGTCGGAGATCGAAAAATCGCGGGAGCAGGTGCAGAATCTGGAATGAGCATCGTCTACATTGTTTCCGCGCCCTCGGGTTCGGGCAAATCCACGCTGGTGAATGAACTGTTCAAGATGGTTGGTCGTCTGGATTTCTCGATCTCCTACACCACGCGCCCGCCGCGCGGAAGCGAACAGAACGGCAAGGAATATTTCTTCGTCTCCCGCGAAGAATTTGAAGCTATGGTCGCAGCCGGCGAGTTCCTGGAGCACGCCGAGGTTTTTGGAGACGAGAAGGTGCGCGGTGAGTATTACGGCACGGCCTGGCGGTTTCTGCGCGAGGCCGAAACGCGCGGCAACGACCTGTTGCTGGATATCGATGTGCAGGGCGCAAGCCAAGTCAAGGAGAAGATTCCAGACGCGGTGAGCATCTTTATTCTTCCGCCGGACCGGGAGAAGCTGGAGTGGCGGTTGCGCCACCGGGGGGAGGATTCGGAAGAAGTCATTCGTCGCCGGTTGGACACGGCCCGGCGAGAGATTGAGAATTACTCGAAATACGACTACATTTTAGTTAACAACCTGCTGGAGCAATCCGCCGACGAACTCAAGGACATTGTGCTGGCGGAGCGGGTGCTGCGAAGCGGGGCGAAACCTTCCGGGGAAGAAGCGCAGCGCGTTGCGAGCGCACAAGCTTGCCGGCTGGAACAGGCCCGCGAGCGGGTGCAGCCGATTCTGGCTTCGTTTCATCCGCAGGTGGTCAAGGGCACTTGAAGTTTTGGGGGAGAGAGTATGAAGCTGATTGAAGGGTTCGACAGCAACTACCGCTACATTCTGGTGGCGGCGCGGCGGGCACGGCAACTGCAAGGCGGCGCGCCACCGGTGATCGATACCGGATCGCGCAAACCCTGCCGCATCGCGCAAGATGAAATCAAGGCGGGCAAAGTGAAATGGCTGATTCCGGAGGTTCCGAAGTTGCCGGTAGTGGCCGCGACTGAAACTCTGGACAAGGTGTTCCCGGAAGATGCATAGACGCGTTTCGCCGGCGATGAATTAGGGATTGTCATCCTGAAACGGTAGCCGCCGTCTTCCTCCTATGAAAATTGCGCTGGGCGTGTCCGGTGGGATCGCAGCTTATAAGGCGGCGGAAATCGTGCGCCTGCTCCAAGACCGCGGCATTCATGTGCAAGTCGTGATGACGGCTGCGGCACAGGAATTTGTTCGTCCTCTTACCTTCGCAGCGCTTTCCGGAGAAAGAGTTATCACCGGCATGTTTGGCTCGGACTCCAATGGTGAAGACGGGCAGGCGAATGTCGAATCGGCGATCGAGCACATTGCCATCGCGCAGGCGATTGATGCGCTCGTGGTGGCTCCGGCAACAGCCGGTGTGCTGGCGCGCTTCGCGCAGGGAATTGCCAACGACTTCCTCAGCACTCTTTACCTTGCGACCACCGCTCCGGTCGTAGTGGCTCCGGCAATGAACGTCAACATGTGGAATCACCCGGCCACGCAGGCGAATCTGGAAATCCTGCGTAAGCGCGGCGTTCGCATTGTGGAACCGGGCAGCGGATATCTGGCCTGTGGAATGACCGGCGCGGGGCGACTGGCGGAGAACGAGGCGATAGTAGCGGCGGTGCTGGAAGCGCTGGGCGCCTCGCAGGATCTGGCGGGCGAGACGGTGCTGGTGACAGCGGGGCCAACGCGGGAGAAGATCGATCCGGTGCGCTATTTGACGAACCGTTCGAGCGGACGCATGGGCTATGCCATTGCGGAAGCCGCGCTGCGTCGCGGAGCACGCGTGCTGCTGGTGAGCGGCCCGACCGCGATTGCCGCTCCGGGCGCGGCCGAAGTGACGCCGGTGGAAACAGCGGAAGACATGCTGGCGGCGGTTTTGAAAAACCTACCCGAAGCCACGGTGGTGATCAAGACGGCGGCCGTCGCGGACTTCCGGCCGAAAGCGGCGGCGGAACAGAAGATCAAGCGCCGCGGCGAGATGACGCTGGAACTGGAACCGACGGCAGATATTCTGGCGGAAGTAGCGCGCCGCAAGACTACGCAGATCGTCGTCGGATTTGCCGCCGAGACAGAAAACGTTCTCGAAAACGCGCGCAAGAAGCTGGCGTCGAAATCGCTCGACGCAATCGTTGTCAACGACGTTTCGCGCGCGGGCGTCGGTTTTGATTCCGACCGAAACGCGGTCACGATCATCTCTCACGGCGAAGTGGTCGAGGTTCCCGAGACCTCGAAGTGGGAAGTTGCGCAGCGCGTGCTCGACCAGGTCGTGAAACTGCGGAAGCGCAGCAGCGTGTTTGCCCGCTGACAAGACCTTATTCACCACAAAGACACAGAGCCACGGAGAAAAGCAAAGCCTTTCTTGGTTTCTCCGTGGCTCTGTGTCTCTGTGGTGAAAAGTTGTTATTCTTATCCGCGATGACCCGCACCCTTGATCCTGAACTTCGCCGCGCGCTTGCTGCGCGCATTCGCTACTACAACGAGATGGGGATTTACGACTTTTACCGGCAGCCGCCGTCAGATCGCGCGCGGGAAGAGCAAGAAGTATTGCTTTCGACAAATCAACCGGAATCTGGAGAAGAAATGAGTCCACGGAAGGCCGCGGCGGTCGCAGTGCCGGTTGCCGAAGAGAATATTTTCGACGCGATCGCGCTGAAGCCCGAGCAGAGTGTGAGCGATCCGGTGAAGGCGCTGAAGATCGTCCGCGAAGACCTGGGCGACTGCACGCGCTGTGTGCTCCACAAGCAGGGACGGAAGCAGATCGTGTTTGGCGTGGGGAACCCGAAGGCCGAGCTGATGTTCGTGGGCGAAGGGCCGGGCGCCGATGAAGATGAAAAGGGCGAACCCTTCGTGGGGCGCGCCGGGCAATTGCTCAACAACATGATCAAAGCGATGGGCATTTCGCGCGAACAGGTGTATATCGCGAACATCGTGAAGTGCCGTCCGCCGGGCAATCGAACGCCCGAGCGCGACGAGTGCGCGACCTGCTCGCCGTTTCTGATGCGACAGATCGCGGTGATCAAGCCGAAGGTGATCGTGGCGCTTGGCGCAGTCGCGGCGAAAACGCTGCTGGCGATGAGTGCATCGATGATTCAATTGCGCGGGCGCTTTTACGACTTCAGACCGACGGGAATGCGCAGCAACGATCCCAACTGGGACGGATGCAAGCTGGCCGTCACCTACCATCCAGCGTTTCTGCTGCGCGATCCGCGACAGAAGGGCGAGGCCTGGAAGGACTTGCAGATGGTGATGAAGGAGTTGGGGATGAAGGGGCCAAAAACAAATATGTAGGGCGCTCTATCGCGTGCCAGCACGTTCGGCATCAAAAGCCATCTTGTGGGGCCGAACCCCTTTGCCGATTCCGCTGCCTTCCGCGATCCTGAGATCGTAGTCATTCTGAAGATTGAGCCAAAACTGCGCGGGCAAGCCGAAGTACTTTCCCAGGCGAATGGCAGTGTCGGCACTGATGGCCCGGTCTCCCCGGACGACTTCATAGATGCCGGGAAAACTGAGGGCCTTCGCCAGTGCATAGGCACTCACGCCCATGGGTTCCATGAACTCGGTCTTGAGAATTCCTCCGGGATGAACGGCAAATACCTTCATTGATTTGGTCATCTCAACTCCGTTTCTAATGGATAGTCGCGAATCTCTACTGCAAAGCATTTTCACCTCTCCATTCGAAACATACGCGGGATTGTCGCTGGCTACGGTTTGTGGTGAGAATTCCCTGACGCGACGTGGTGATGAAAAAAGTGTAGGGGTCCTTCGACTCCGCAGAACGATTCGCTTCGCGAGTCGTTCTGCTACGCTCAGGATGACAAATTGTAGAATCTTTTCACCACATGCCCCTCTACTGCGATGTCGCTCTGGCTGTGCCGCTTGACATGGTGTTCACTTACGCCGTTCCTCCGGGGATGGAGCCGGTGGTGGGCGGGCGGGTGCTGGTGCCGTTCCGGCAGCAACGGCTGTCAGGGGTTGTGGTTGAGCTACATGACCGTCCGCCGCAGGTTAAGACGAAAAAAGTTATTGAAGCGCTCGACCTCGCGCCGGTTCTCGACGAACATCTGCTGAAACTTGGGAAGTGGATTGCCGATTACTATCTCGCGCCGGTCGGTGAAGTGTTTCGCACTATGCTGCCGCTCTCGGCAGAGTTTAAACGCTCGGTCGCGTACCGCATCACCGATCAGGGGCGGATGGCGCTGCATCTGGCGGGGATGTCGGGGTCTCCGGCGCGTTCGAAGCGGACGCCGGAACAGCAAGTGGTCGAATTCCGCGTGCTCGATTATCTGGCGGAGCGGGAGAACGTGCCCGAAGAGAGATTGCGCGGAGCGACGCGGGTGGCAAGGGCACTCCTTGCGGGGATGATGCGGAAGAAGTGGATTGGTCGGGAGGATGTCTCGGCGGCTCGAGATGCGGCGCGACTGGTCAAGGTGGCGGTGCTGCGGAGTGTGGAAACGCCCGTCCCGCTCGTAGCGGAATCTGACAATGGAGCGCCGGGCGTCCCCGCCCGGCTGGACGGGCCGGGGGCCCGTCACCACACAAGCTCTGCTAAGAAGCTCAACGAGAACCAGCGGACTCTAATTGAAACGCTCGCCGCTTCTGGCGGGCGCGTGCCTCTCGAGGCTCTGCGCGGGTTGGATGTGCCTCGCACTACACTGGGCACTCTGGTGCGGCGTGGACTGGTTGAGCTGGCAGATGAGCCGCAGGAATTCACGGCTTCTGGGGTCAAGCTTTCAAAGCTCAAGCCGCGGCAGTCTCCGTTTGAGCTCGAGTTCAGCGCGGCGCAGAAAGATGCGCTCGCGAAAATTGGCGAGGCTGTGGGCTCGCGCAAATTTGGCGGCTTGCTGCTGCACGGCATCACAGGGTCGGGAAAGACGGCGGTCTATCTGGCCTGCATGCGCGAGGTGCTGGAGCAGGGGCGATCGTCGATCCTGCTGGTTCCTGAAATTGGGCTGACTCCGGCGGTGGCGGCCGATCTGCACCAGGTGTTCGGCGATGAAGTCGCCATTCTGCATTCGGGGCTGTCGGATGCCGAGCGGGCGGAACAGTGGCATCGCATACGGCGCGGCGAGGCGCGGGTGGTGGCGGGAACGCGCTCGGCGGTGTTCGCGCCGGTGAGCGATCTGGCGCTCGTCATCGTCGATGAGGAGCAGGATTCGTCATACAAGCAGGAAGAGACGCCGCGTTATCACGCTCGCGATGTCGCGGTAATGCGGGCGAAGATGTCGGGCGCGACGGTGGTGCTGGGCTCGGCCACTCCATCGCTCGAGTCTTATTACAACGCTAAGAAGAACAAGTATGCGCTCGTGGAGTTGCCCGACCGCGTGGAGATGCGTCCGCTGCCGGAGGTCGAGATTGTCGACATGCGGCAGGAGTTTCAGGAGACGGGGCAGGAGCAGGTGATCTCGCGCAAACTGGCGGAGGAAATCCGGGAGCGGCTGGAGAAAAAAGAGCAAGTCATGGTGCTGCTCAACCGGCGCGGATACTCTCCGGTGGTGTTGTGCCGCGCGTGCGGCAAGACGCTGCAGTGCAAGAACTGTGCCGTGTCAATGACCCACCACAAGCGCGAGCGCAAGATGGAATGCCATTATTGCGGGCATGTCGAGCACATCCCCGACAAGTGCGCGCTTTGCGGCAGCGAATATGTCTACTTCGTTGGGACGGGGTCGGAAAAGCTGGAAGAGTTGCTGCACGGCATGTTTCCGACGGCGCGGATCGGGCGGTTGGATCGCGATACGGTGCGCGGGCGGGAAGATTTCGAGCTGGCGCTGAATGCGCTGAATGAGGGCGCGCTCGACATGCTAGTCGGCACGCAGATGATTGCGAAGGGCCACGACATACACGGCGTGACGCTGGTCGGCGTGGTTGGAGCGGATATGGCGCTGGGGTTGCCCGATTTCCGTGCGGCGGAAAGAACTTTTCAGTTGCTGACGCAAGTAGCAGGTCGCGCCGGACGCGGGCAGTCTCCCGGGAAAGTTGTGTTGCAGACCTATTTTCAGGAGCACTATGCGGTGCAGTTTGCGGCGCGGCATGATTTTGCCGGGTTCTACGAAAAAGAGCTTCAATTTCGTGCCTGGATGCACTATCCGCCGTACAGCGCGATTGCGAATGTGCTCATCCGCTCCGAGAAGTTAGACGACGCGCTGACGTGGTCGGGTGAACTGGGACGCTGGTTTGAGAAAACGCGGCATGAAGGTATTCGCGTGCTTGGGCCGGCTGCGGCTCCGATTACGCGGCTGAAGCGCGATTACCGCTATCACTTCATTCTGAAGTCTCCCAGCCGCGAAAAGATGAATGCGCTTTTGCGGGCGATGCTGGCGGAAGCGGCGGCGCGAAAAATTCCGCGCACGCAGGTGATTGTGGATGTGGATGCGGTGTGGTTGATGTGAAGCAGTCGTTGGTCGCTTGTCGTTGGTCGTTGGTCGTTCGCGGGGTGGGGACGATGCGGAGGTTCTTCTTTTTGCGTCAAGCCATTTCCGGGTCATGCAATACGACAGGCTACTTGCGATGCAACAGGTGCCGAACTCCATCGCGGAGATCGTGCAGCGTGTCTCGGCTTCCGTCGCGGATCTGCGGCCACACTTCGCGTCCCGAGCTGTGGGTGAAAGGTGCGGGGGTGAAGGCTAGGACCAGCATCAGCGCTGCGCAGAGTGCGAGGACGCGGCGTCGGCCGGAAACATCGGGATAGCGCGGGACACGCGGATGGCGCAGGGTTAAAGCGAGCAGCACCGCCCAGAGGAACCAGCCCGTCCAAAGATATTTTCCCAATGGCACAAGCGCGAAGACGGTGAGCAGCGAGATCCAGCGATGGAGGCGAGGCGAGATGGAAAACACAATGTGGCCGCCGTCGAGCTGGCCGCCAGGCAAAAGATTGAGCGCGGTGGCGAACATTCCCACCCACGCGGCGGCAGCGATCGGATGCAGCGAGAGCGCGGAGAGCGGTGTGGCGAGGTTGAGCAGGCGCGCAGCGAGATGGAAGGCCAGTGGGAATCCCAGTTGAAAGTCGGACGCGGCGGAGCCAGCAAGGGGATGCGAGAGTGAGAGTCCATATACCAACGCGACGCATGCCGGGATGAATCCCGCGATCGGCCCGGCGATTCCGATATCGAAGAGCGCGGCGCGGGAAGGAATCGATCCTTTAATCCGGATGAAAGCGCCGAGCGTGCCGATCAGGCTGGGAAAGGGCACGAAGAACGGCGGCGTCGCATACACGCGGTAATGGCGAGCGTAGAGATAATGCCCCATCTCATGCGAGAAGAGTATGAACATCAGGCTGAGCGAGAAGGGAAGGCCGGGAAGCAACTCGGAGGGATGTGCAATCCAGGTTACAAATGGCGACAAGAAGTCGTCATCCAGCGAAAACACCGGTTGGTTGTGGAGGTAATGGAACTCCATGCGGGCGCCGACGACGGTCGTGCTGAGCAGGGTCAGGAGCAGGAACACCACATAGAGCCACCAACTCTGACGCGGCGGCGGGATCACCCAGACACTGGGCTGGGGCTGCTGTTCCCATTCGAGGGCTCTCGGCAAAGGGGACGTGGGGTCGGACATGAGTGAGGTCAGAGGTTCGAGGCCGGATTGCAGAGGTGTGGGGCTACTTCTGCAATCTGACCTCTCACCTCTGCAATTCTAATCAATCGATTGCAGTTCCTTGCCAGGCTTGAAGCGGACAGCCTTGCCCGGCGGAATGGAAACTTCGGCGCCGGTGCGCGGATTGCGTCCGATGCCGGTCTTGCGCGGACGCACGTTGAATACGCCGAAACCGCGCAGTTCAATGCGGTCGCCAGTCGAGAGCGCCTTCTTCATGCTCTCGAAGACGGTCTCCACCGCGAGCTCCGCCTTGGTCTTGGTGATCCCGGTGCGATTGACCACTTCGTTGATGATGTCGAGCTTAATCACGGGCGTCCCCCGTCTCGCGAGGATTGGTCTGTCTCAAGTTATTGATGCTAAGGGAGATAGGGCGGATTGTCAACCGGGCATGTTGTCTCGTAAGATGACAGCACCAGGCCGCGAGAAATTTTGTAATTTTGTAATCGGGTAATTTTGTAATTTGAAAACCGTCGCGGCGGGAATTTCCTGCCGAACGCGTCTCCGCTCTTAGATTACCAAATTGCAGAATTACCCAATTACCAAACCCCAAAGGAGTTTCATGATCAAGAGTGACCGCTGGATCCGGCGCATGGCGCATGAGCATGACATGATCAATCCGTTCTCGGAAAAGCAGGTGAGCGCGGGAGTGATTTCCTACGGCGTGTCGAGTTACGGATACGACTTACGCGTGGCCGACGAGTTCAAGATTTTTACCAACGTCAACAGTACGATTGTCGACCCGAAGCATTTTGACGAGCGCTCGTTTGTGACCGTGAACGCCGATGTCGCCATCGTGCCGCCGAATTCTTTTGCGCTGGCGCGGTCGGTCGAATACTTCAAGATTCCGCGCGATGTGCTGACTATCTGCGTCGGCAAGTCGACCTACGCGCGTTGCGGCATCATCGTGAACGTGACGCCGTTCGAGCCGGAGTGGGAAGGCTTCGTCACCCTCGAGATTTCGAACACCACGCCGCTGCCAGCCAAGATCTATGCCAATGAGGGCCTGTGCCAGATTCTCTTCTTCCAGTCGGACGAAGTGTGCGAGGTCAGCTATAAGGATCGGAAGGGAAAGTACCAGGCGCAGAAGGGGATTGTGCTGCCGAAGCTGTAGGGGCGGGCTCTGGATTGCCGTTCTGGCTTAGAAGCGCAGCGCTCCGACGTTTACTTCTTCCCGTTCTCGCCTTCCTTGAACATGTACTTGATGGCGGGCTTGTAGATCATCAGGTTGGCGGCGCCGGCGCGGTTCAGCTTGATGCAGTGTTTGTCGTACCACTCGATATAGCCGTGGACTTCCTCGCCGTCGCGCAGCACGACCACCATGGGAGTCTTGGACTGCATCTGCTTCTGATAATAAAAATTCTCGGCGTTGGTTTGCTCGGCGGGCGCGGCCTTCTTGGCGGGTGCGGCGGGACGGTCCCGGTCGCGGTCTCTATCGCGATCGCGGTCTCTGCGTTCACTGGGCACGTGGTTGGGTCCGTGGTTATTGGGCGCGTGATCGGCGCGATTAAGGGTCGGGCGGATCAGCTTGCGATTGGCAAAGCTTTCCTGATCCGCGGATTGTTCGGCTGTTATGGAGTCGAGTGCATCTTTCAAATTGCACCACCTGCGCGCCGGGCGGGCAGAATCTGCCACAACACTTGAGCCTGTGATTGTGGGTCCAGAGGTGTGAACTGAGGCTTACGTTATCACAGCGGGCAGGGGATGACAATGTTTTGTGCAGTGTCTTTTGCCCATAAGTCTCAAGGGTACCGTTTACCCAGCCGGAAAGATCAGGAAACGCGTTCCAGCGCAGTTGCAAAGGCGTCGAGGGACAGCGACCGCAGCAAGTTGCGTCGCAGGCCGCGCTCCACTTCGGCGAGACCGTCCGAAGCGCGTTGCAGCCAGGCGAAGTCGGCGGCTTCGGACATCTTTTTGAGTTCGCCCAGAATGTCCGCATTGCGCACCAGTTGCGGCGCGCCCGATTGCAGGAACATCAGGTCTTCGAGCAATGCGTAGAGGGTGCCAAGAAGGGTGTCGATTTTCGCGCGGCCTTCGGCGCCGGGACGGTAGCTCTCTGTGGTTTTGAACAGCTCGGTGTGATCGTTGTCGTTACCGCTGCTGCCGAGCGCGGCTTTCAGCATGATGAGGGCGTGGCTGCGAGCGGCGATGTAGCTTTCGAGGTCGAAGGTTAAGGCGCGTCCGATGGCGCCTTCACTGAGACGGGCAACCAGCGCGCGCTGCCGCGCATTCCAATCGGGACGAAGCTCGGCAAGCCGGCTCTCGATCTCAACCGAAGCGAGCGCACCCAGGTTGAAGGTCATGGAGCGAGAACGAATCGTGGGCAGCAATTCTCCCGCGTTTTCGGTGAGCAAAAAAATCGTGGCGAACTCGGGCGGCTCCTCCAGAACTTTGAGCAGCGAGTTGGCCGCCTCTTTCATGAAGGCCGAACTGGTGAAAATGTAGACGCGCTCGCGAGCTTCGCCGGGACGGTAGTAGATGGTCTCAATGACGTGGCGAACCTGATCGACCTTGATCATCATTTGCGGTGGATCGGGTGGGATTATGAGCACGTCTGGATGTGTCTGGACGAAGAGCCGGGTTTCTTTCTTGTCCGCGTCACGCAGATTTTCGCGGGCCTCGACGGCTTCGGCGAAGCGGGCGTCCAGGTCTTCGGCTTGCGCGATGCGAGTGCAGTTCGAGCAGCGTCCGCAGAAATCGGGTAAGCCGTCGCCGTCAGTCCCGCCGGTGATGGGTTGTTCCAGGCAGTTCATGGCGCGGGCGAGCATCAGCGCCAGCGTGTATTTGCCCGATCCGCGCGCGCCGGAAAGAATGACGGCGTGCGGAAAGCGGTCCCGCGCCAGCATCTCGCGCAGGCGATGGATGGTTTCCGGGTTGCCGGCAAAATCGGAAAAGGGCATAGCGGGATTTTGTAATTTGGTAATCGGGTAATTTTGTAATTTGAAACTCAAGCCTCGATTGCGGGTTTCAAATTACCAAATTACAAATTTACACAATTCCCAGATTTCCTTAAATCTTCAGCTTCTTCCGTACCAACTCCATGATAACCGCATGGGTTTCGCTGGGCGTGCCGCGGGCGTTTACGACGTGCACGCGCTGCGGTTCGCGTGCCGCGATGGCCAGGTACGCGTGGCGGACGCGGCCGAAAAAGGCCCGGCTCTCCTGCTCAAAGCGGTTCTCGTCTTTGTCCGAGCCTTTTTCCGTGCGGCCACTTTTGTGTTTTCGATTACGGCGCCGCGCGCGCTCCACGCTGAACGCCACCTCATTGTCGAGTAAAAGTGTCAGATCGGGTTGCAGGTTGCCGCAAAGAACCTCATGCATCTGCAACACCGGCCCGGTGCCCAGTTTGCGGCCTCCACCCTGATAGGCCTCTGTCGAATCGGTGAAGCGATCGCAGAGCACGACGCGTCCCTCGGCAAGCGCCGGCAGAATGACCTCGTGAATGTGCTGGGCGCGGGATGCGAACATGAGCGCCATCTCCGCGAACGGAGAAAGTCCCGAGGTGGCGGAGTGCAGCAGCACTTCACGAATCTTCTCGCCCGCTGCGGTGCCCCCTGGTTCGCGGGTGACGGTGACGGAGAGGCCGTGGGCGCGCAGGGAACGAGCCAACTTCTCGAGTTGCGTGCTCTTTCCGCTGCCATCGAGGCCTTCGAAAGTGATAAATTTTCCGCGCGCGGGCACGTCGGAAATGATAGCAGGCCGAGAGCGCGTCCGAGTGCTCTGCCGGCGAGAACCGGCACAGCGGACTGATATATTAACCTACGGTTCAATTTGCATCGCGGTGTGGCGGACTCGACCATCTGGAGGGGAAATGGTTTTACGTTGTAGGGTGAGAAATGTTCTTTGTCTCGCAATTTTTCTGCTGTCGTCGTTTTCACTTTTTGCGGCAAATGCTCCGACAGTCGCGCTTTCCGTGGACGCGTCGGACGCGCCGCGCAAGATCTTCCACGCGCAATTACGCATCCCCGCTAGACCTGGGACACTCACGCTCTACTATCCGAAATGGATTCCCGGCGAACACGGGCCGACGGGACCGATCACGGATTTGACCGGCCTGAAGTTCACAGCCAGCGGAAAGACGCTGCAATGGCGGCGCGATCTGATCGACGGTTTTACTTTTCACGTGGAAGTTCCGGCGGGCGAACACGAAGTCATCGCAAATCTCGATTACGCTTCACCCGCGTCGTATGAGCCTGGATACAGTAGCGGAATGGCCGCGACGGAAAAATTGTCCATCGTCAACTGGAACACTCTGTTGCTCTATCCCGCCGGCTATGGTTCCGATCAACTTACGTATAGCGCGAGCTTGCGGCTGCCCGCGGGATGGAAGTTCGGCACATCGCTGCACGTTTCGAATCAAGAGGGCAGCGACATTCGTTTCGCGCCTCTTTCGCTGACCATGCTGGTCGATGGTCCGGTCCTCGCGGGCGAATATATGAAGGTGGTCCCGCTGAGCACCGAAAATCCTCCCGCGGAACTCGACGTTGCGGCCGACAGCGCTGCCGCGCTCGACGCTCCGGAAGAAGTCTGGGAACATTACCGGAACCTGGTGACGCAAGCGGGAATTCTGTTTGGCGCGCACCACTACACCGATTACCACTTTCTGCTGACCCTGAGCGATCACGTCGCACATTTTGGATTGGAGCACCACGAATCGAATGACAGCCGAACCGACGAGCGGTCGTTGATCGAAGAGGACGGACGCAAACTGACCGCTGGACTTCTGCCGCACGAGTACGTGCATTCGTGGAACGGGAAGTACCGGCGTCCGGCGGATCTGGCGACGCCCAATTACGAACAGCCGATGCAGACTGACTTGCTGTGGGTGTACGAGGGCTTGACGTCCTACCTGGGAGATATGCTCTCCGCGCGCAGCGGCGAGCGCACGCCAGCGTCGGCTCGCGATGCGCTGGCGCAGATTGCCGCGGACTTGGATCATCGTTCGGGCCGCGTCTGGCGCGATTTGCAGGACACGGCCGACGGCGTTCCCACCATGCAGATGGCTCCCCGCGCTTGGGAAGATTACCGCCGTCCGGTCGATTATTACGACGAAGACGTACTCAACTGGCTGTGGGCGGACGTGATCATCCGTCAGCAAAGCCATGGCGCGAAGTCTTTGGACGACTTCTGCAAACTGTTTTATGGCGCGCCCAGCGGTCCGCCCATGGTGAAGACCTATACGTTCGACGATGTTGTGAACGCGCTGAACCAGGTCGCGCCGGAAGCTCCACCCAAAGACTGGCGCGGGTTCTGGACGGAGCGCCTGTCTAACCATGGTCCGGGAGCCCCGCTCGGCGGAATCGAAGACAGCGGATGGAAACTGGTATACGACGAGAATCCTTCGGACCTGGATCGCGCCGGAGATCGCGACGGCAAGAACGTCGATGCGCATTATTCGGTGGGACTGTTGGCCGCGAGCGATGGCGTGATTCGCGATACGGTCGAGGACATGCTTGCCGCCAAGGCTGGAATCGGGCCGGGGATGAAGATTGTAGCGGTCAACGGCCGCAAGTTTTCCGGAGATGTCTGGCATGACGCGATTCGAGCTGCGAAGACCAGTCCGTCGCCGATTGAGCTGATTGTCGAAAATACGGATTATTTCCGGGTCGTGAAGCTCGATTATCACGGTGGCGAGAAGTATCCGCACCTGGTGCGGGACGAGTCGAAGCCGGATCTGCTGACGGAGATTTATCGGGCAAAATAGACATCGGGTATTGTTATCGATTTTGTCATCCCGAGCGGAGCGAGGGATCTGCATTTTGCGGCGGACTGCAGATCCCTCCCCTTCGGCTTCGCTCAGGGTCGGGATGACAATTTTCAGATAGGTTTACTCAGCCTTCCGCGATCGCTGCCATCGGTTCTTCGTCACCAGAAATCTCTTCGGGAGCCGGGTCCAGCATAAAGCCCAGAACTTCCTGCGGAATCGGCACGCTCCACACCGGCGAAAACGACTGGCGATGCAGCGGCGAGGGGCCGTGCTCGCGGAGGGCTGCGACGTGGCGCGGCGTGCAGTATCCCTTGTTCGATGCTAGGCCGTACATGGGAAAAACCGGGTCCCAGGCCGAGATCATGCGGTCACGTTCGACTTTCGCGATGATGGAGGCGGCGGCGATGGAGGCTGAGAGCGCGTCGCCGTGAATGATCGCTTGTTGGGGAAGTTCGCAATCGAGCCGCACTGCGTCGACGAGAAGATGGCTCGCCGCCGGCGCCAGTTGTTGAACCGCATGCAGCATGGCGAGGCGCGAAGCCTGGTAGATATTGATTTGATCGATGCGGGCGGAATCCACGGCGGCAATGGCCCAGGCGATGCAGTGCCGACGAATCAGGAGCGCGAGTTCCTCGCGGCGTTCGGCGGGGAGGAGTTTCGAATCGCGCAAGCCGCGAATGCGGTGTGCGGGATCGCCGTTCTGATAGAGAATGACGGCGGCCGCAACGACCGGGCCGAACAGCGATCCGCGGCCGACTTCATCGACTCCGGCAACAAGGGTCGCGCCCGCGGCCCAAGCCCGCTTTTCAAAATTCAACGTGCAGCGCAGTTTTTTCAGCAAGCGCAACTTGGCGGCAGAAGCGGAAACTCCGTCTGCTTTTGAGTTCTTCGATGTGGGAGCGGACTTGGGCACGGAATCTACTCGGCATCTTCGCCGAAGAAGACGCGCGAAGCAAGGGCAGATTAGTGCCGTGACCGCGCGTTAATGCATTACGGTGGAGGAACGGCGTCTCGCGAGCCTGCCTGAGCAGGGTCGAAGGGTTCAGCCGGGCGAGGGCGCCCGGCTCTCCACCAACCATTCGCTTATTGTTGTTGTTCGACTTCCTTCAGCCGTGCGGCCTTGCCCTTGAGCCCGCGCAGGTAGTAAAGCTTGGCGCGGCGGACTTTCGCCGAGCGTACGACGTCGATCTTGTCGATGACCTTGGAGTCGATGGGGAAGATGCGCTCCACGCCCTGGCCGAAGCTGATCTTGCGGACGGTAAAGCTGGGTTGGGCGCCGCGCTTCCGGGAAATGACGACGCCTTCGAACGCCTGCAGGCGCTCTTTTTCGCCCTCTCTGATTTTGACCAGCACCTTGATGGTATCGCCGGGACCAAACTTCGGGATGTCGGTGCGGCGCGATTTCGCCAACAATTTTTCGATAATCGGATTGCGCATAACGTTTCCTTCCTAATTCCTTCCGCGATCTTTCTGCAAATAGATCTTGTAAATAGATCTTTTGTAGAGGGGCTTGCTCCGTCTCAGTCAGTTGTGCTCTGGGCCAGCTTGATCTGATCTAACTTAATCTGATTCAGCAATTCCTCGTCTTCCGCCGTCAGCGCAACCCGCTCCAGTAAATCGGGACGGTTGCGCAGCGTTTTTGCCAAAGCCGTCTTACGCCGCCAGCTGCGAATCTGGTCATGGTTGCCGTTCATCAACACTTCCGGCACCACCATGCCGCGAAAGTCCGCCGGCCGCGTGTAATGCGGATAGTCGAGCAATCCGCCGGAAACGCAGGTGGAACTCGGTCCGTCGCCCAGTGTGGCGCGGGCACCCTCGCCCGCGAACTCAGTGAACGACTCCTGGCGCGTCGAATTCTGATTGCCCACCGCGCCCGGGATCAGCCGCGTTATCGTGTCGACAATTACCGCTGCGCCCAGCTCGCCACCGCTCAGCACGTAGTCGCCAATCGAAATTTCGCGATCCGCCAGGTGCTCGCTGATGCGTTCGTCCACACCTTCGTACCGCCCGCAAATGAGCACGACACGATCAAGCCCGGCAATTCCCGCCGCCAGCGACTGATCGAGCCTGCGTCCCTGCGCCGAAAGCAGAATCACCGATTGCTCCGCGCTAAAGCTTAGACGCGCTTCACGCGACGCCACATCGCCGAGCGACTCCAAACATTCAAAGATCGGTTCCGGCTTCAGGACCATGCCCTCTCCGCCGCCGAATGGGCGGTCATCCACGGTGCGGTGCTTGTCTTTCGTGAACGCCCGCAGATCGTGAATGCCGATCTCCACCAGGCCCGTTTCCCGCGCTCGGCGCACAATTCCATAATCCAGTGGTCCGCGAAAGAAGTCGGGAAAGATCGTGAGAATGTCGATCTTCATTTGCGGAACCAGTCGTTAGTCGCTCGTCGTTGGTCGTTGGCTAACCCCTTCACCGCCGAGACGCAGAGTTCGCCGAGCAAAACATTCAAAGGGCAAACACTCCCGCTTCGCGAACGACGAACAGCGAACGACTAGCGACTTCTTTCCTTTTCCTCTTTTGCCAGCGGCGCATTTATTTCCAGCAAGCCTTCCGGCAACTTCATCCGGACTTGCCTCCGCTCCAGATCCAGCTTCTCCAGATACGCCTGGGCGAAGGGAATCTCGTAGGGCAGTTTAGTCCGCTGCTCCTTGCCCCGAACCACTAGCAGCGGCGCTTCTCCCGCCCCGAACTGCACGTCTTCAATCTCGCCGATCTCGCGCTGGCCGTCGAACACTGTGCAACCGATCAGGTCGCTCAGGTACGTCCAGCCCGGCTCCAACTCGGCGCGTTCACCGCGTGGAAGCTGAAGCTCAGCGCCAACCAGCGGCTCGGCATCGGAAATCGTCTCGATGCCCGTAAACTTCAACACCAGAAAACTCTTGTGCGGCCAGAGATCTTCAACCGTTACTTCGCGGCGTTGCCCGTCTTTCAGAAGCGCCCACAGCCGCATTTCCTGCCGGAACCGGTCCGGAACATCGGTGTGCAATTCGACCGCAACTTCTCCGCGGCGTCCCTGCGTCTTGATGACGACCGCCAGGGTAATCCATTCGCCGCTTGCGTCCGGTGCCGCGATGCGATGCTCCTCGCAGATACCTACTCGATGATCTCCAGCGCGTAGCGCTTGTTCAGCTTCGACCCCGCCGCGCTCAGCAGGTTGCGCAAGGCGCGGGCGACGCGGCCGGAGCGTCCAATGATTTTGCCCAGGTCGGCCTCGGCCACTTCGAGTTCGATGACGGTTTCGTCTCCGTCTTCGTACTCTTCAATAAAAACCTCGCCCTTGGCGTCGACGATCGCCTTGGCGATGTACTCAATCATGGCGCGCGGGCTGACGACAGGCTCAATCATTGCTTGGCTCCTGAACTCGGCTCCTGAATTGGCGAGTGTAGTTGCGGCTAGGCGACCGGAGCGGCCGCAGCCGGCGCGGGGACAGCAAGCAGCTTCCTGACGCGGTCCGAAAGCTGGGCGCCTTTTGAAACCCAGTGCTCGATGCGCTCCCGTTTCAGGTCGAAAGTAGCTGGGTTGGTGCGTGGATTATACGTGCCCACCACTTCCACCGGGCGGCCATTGCGAGCCCGCTCCTTCTCAATCACCACCACTCGGTAATACGGTTGTTTGCGCGCGCCAAAGCGCGCCAGTCGGATCATTAACACAGACTTCGGTATCCTTTGCCCGGAAGAGTCCGGCGAAGTAAAGACAAACCATTATTATGCCGGAGCTTAGCCGTTTGTGCAATGCGGATATGCTGCCTGATCCGTGTTCCGGCTGCTCATTTTTCGTTTCGCCTGGCGTATTTCACCGCTGTAAAGATCACCGTGCAGATCGCGAAATCCACCAGCAGGCCCCAGTCTTCTTGGTAAAGCCTATGCCGCGCCATTGCAGGAAGATGTGGCATGAGCAGGTAGTAGATCGCGTTGCCGGCGAGCACGGCCACGAGCGCGTCCAAAAAATTCTTCATCGTTGGACTCTTCATAGGACTCTTGCCCAAGCCTACTCCGCTCCTCCACCGCTCCGCGCGAAAACCGGGCGCGATGGGGACCCCGGCTGCTAACATCGCTTACAATGCTGGACCCGTCCACTCCGGTGCAGTATGTGAAAGGCATCGGCCCGCGCCTGTCCGAGGTCCTCGCCGCCAAGGATATTCGAACCGTCGACGACCTGCTGCATTATTTGCCCTTCCGCTACGAAGACCGGCTGAACCCGCGTTCGGTCGCCGAACTGCGCGCCGGAGAGATGGCCACCGTGATCGCCGAAGTCCGCAATTCGGGACTCTTCCGCACCCGCCGCATGCCCATCTTCCAACTCACCGTCGGCCAGGGCCGCACCCGGCTAAAGTGTATCTGGTTCAACGCCGCGTACCTGCAAGACCGCTTCCAGGCCGGACAGATGGTGGCACTCTACGGCAAGGTCGAAGAGGACCGCGACGGCCAACTGCAGATCATACAACCGCAATTCGAGATTCTCGGCGACATTAACGAAGAAGGTGGCGCTGACGAGGCGGAGAAGAAAGCAGCCGCCTCGCTCGAAATCGGACGCATTGTTCCCATCTATGAGTCAACCGGCCAGGGCAAACTGACGCCGCGCTGGTTCCGCCGCATTATTCGAGGAGCGCTCGAAAATTTAAGCCCCGATCTTCCCGATCCCATCCCCGCCGCCGTGCGCGCGCACTTGAGCCTGGTGTCTCCGCGCGAAGCGTTGTTCAAAGTTCACTGGCCCGATGCCGGCGAAAGCTTTGCCGATCTGCAATCGTCGCGCACGCCAGCCCACATAAGAATGATTTTCGACGAACTCTTTTTCATCGAGCTAGGACTTGAACTCAAGCGCCGAGAGCAGAAGGCGCAAACCGGGATCGCCTTTCGGCTGGACGGCGGAGTTCGCGAGGCAATCAAGAAGATACTGCCCTTTCATCCCACGGCGGCGCAGAAAAAAGTCCTGAAAGAAATCGCCACCGACATGCAGACGCCGAGCCCCATGCGGCGTCTGCTGCAAGGCGACGTGGGATCGGGCAAGACGATCGTCGCGTTCCAGGCCGCGATCATCGCCATCGAAAACGGCTACCAGGTCGCGTTGATGGCGCCGACCGAGATTCTGGCGCAGCAACATTATTTCTCCGCCCGCCAGATTCTAGAACGCGCCGGATACCGCATCGTGCTCCTCACCGGCTCGCTGGAACAAGATCGCAAGCGCGATGTGCGCCGCCACATAGCGCAAGGCAACGCGCAACTAGTCATCGGAACGCACGCTCTAATTCAAGACCGAGTCGAATTCGAAAATCTAGGCCTGGTAGTAGTAGACGAGCAGCACCGCTTCGGAGTAATGCAACGCCTGAAGCTGATGAAGAAAGAGGGCGCACCGCCCGCCAAGACTCACGTAGGGGCGGACGCATTCGTCCGCCCCAGCGAGCGCAGCGAGCAATCGCCCGAGCCCGACGTACTAGTAATGACGGCAACCCCCATCCCGCGCACCCTAGCCCTAACTCTCTACGGCGACCTCGACCTCTCGCTGCTAGACGAGCTTCCCCCCGGACGCACGCCTGTGGTCACGCGCTCCCTGCCCGACGAGCGCGCGCCCGAAGTGTGGGACTTCGTCCGCAAGCAAATCGCCGCCGGACATCAGGCCTACGTCGTTTATCCCGTGATCGAAGAAAACGAAGAGCGCGAACTGAAGGCCGCCGAGCAGATGCACCGCCAGTTGCGCGACAAGATTTTCCCCAGCCTGCACGTTGGTCTTCTGCATGGCCGTCTTGACGCCGATGAAAAAGAGCGCGTAATGCGCGAATTCCAACAGGGCAAGATCGAAATTCTGGTCGCGACCACGGTGATCGAAGTCGGTGTCGACGTCCCCAACGCGACCGTCATGGTGATCGAGCACGCCGACCGCTTCGGATTGGCGCAGCTCCACCAGTTGCGCGGACGCATCGGCCGCGGCGCGGCGAAATCCTATTGTGTGCTCATGCGCGGCGGCAAGGTTTCCGAAGAAGGCGAGCGCCGTCTCGACGCCATGGTGCGCTCAAACGACGGCTTCCAGATCGCGGAACTCGATCTAGAACTGCGCGGCCCCGGCGAGTTTTTCGGAACCAAACAGGCGGGCATTCCGAGCTTCCGCGTGGCGAATATCATCCGCGATCGCCAACTGCTGGAAGCCGCCAAACGCGAGGCAGCGTCGGTGATCTCCGGGCCGAATGCCGAAATATCAAAAGAAGAGATTGATCGGGCGCTTCGGGAAATGCGGTCGCGCTGGGCGATGAGTTATGGGCTGGTGGAAGTGGGGTAGGGGTTGTCCGATCACTGGGCGCCCACGCCGGTCGTTTTCTCATAAACTGACGGCGATGCAAACCACATCTCCAGCACTTTGCCGGGATCAAGTTGAACCGCAGGTCCGCTTCCGGGCTGCTTATTTGATCCATTCGCAGCCTGCAATCCGTAGTCTTCTCCGTTGACGGTGAATCCTGTCACTGAAGCCGTACGTCCGTTCGCTGCGCCAGATCCGGCCAGTTTCGTATTCTGATCAAGTGAAACCGCACCTGTAAGGGCAACCGGCAGCAATAGAGCTCCCCGGAAGGTAAAGCTCCCATCGGGTTGGCGGGTGAGGGAGTTCACGCGAATCATCAGGCGAACACCGGCGTCAAACTGGAGTTGAGAGGGATGCGCCGCAGATTGCGTTTCCACTGTGAGAGGCGCAGGCGCCGCTTTGCTATTTTCCGTGCTGTTCGAGTCTGCCGAAGGCGCGTATCGGGCCGGCGGTACGGAGGGCGCGGGAGCTTCTACCGGAGCTTGCTCCGAAGGTGCGGATTGGACCGGTGGCACGTAGGGCTGGATCGGCGGCGTTTGGGCCTCGGTGGAGCGCTCTGTGGCCACTAAGTTCACCAAGGCGTACACTCCGCTCAAGTGGCCGCCCGACACTTTCAGATGGTAGCTACCCAGCGGCGCGTCGAAGTAGATAAAGCCAAGTTTGCCGACGCCCGGATTCAACTGTTGCAACTGACTGAGCTGAGCGTCGCTCCACGTGTCGGTCTCGCTGAACTCCCGCCCGTACGCGTCCACCAGCGTCACTACTGGGCGCGTGCTGCTGCTGGTGTCGTCGTTGCGAACGGCCAGGTTGATCGCTACGCAGTTCCCGGAGTCGCACACCTTCATCCGGCCGATATCCGGAAGCCACGTTTGATTACTGACACTGTTCACGCGATAGGTCCAGTAGCCCACGGAGAACTGCTGGTTCATTTGATAGAGCGGCCAGTCCTCCGACGCTTTTCCCGCAGTCGGTGTCGATCGATTGCTAAGGCTGAACAGAAGCGCAAGTACGAAAATTCCCGTAACAATGATGCAAGATTATTCACTTGATGTAACGCGGTCAAAGTGACGGTTTTTCTGTAGTTTACATTGCCGATCTCAGGCTTCACTCATCCCAGTATCGACCGATGGCCTTTCCACGATAAAGACTGCGATAATCCCTTCGCCTGTGTCAACGGAGGGAGTGGTTTGACCGTAGGAATCGGCGTTCTATGCGAGCGTGCATCGTGTGTGATCCTTGCCAGCGACACGCGCGGCTCGTGGCCTAACAACCCGATCTCGGCACATGAGGAATGCGGGAAGCAATGGGACTTCCCGTACTTCCCGATTGCCGCATCAGTTGCGGGCAGTTTCAGCAGTGCTCAGCCGTTCATAGACCAGTTGACAGTTCAAATCGCCGCACTGGGTAAAAAAAAGAGCGTTTATTGTGAGCATTTTGAGAACGCAATCGACTATGCGCGGTTCCGCTACTTTCTGAAGCGCGTAGATTGGCGATTGAAGATGACAATGGGCTTGCCCTATGAGATGTGGCGGCGAGCTAAGACGCCAAGCGGCCATGATATTCACCCCGTCCTCATACGAGTCGGGTTGAAAATCTTTGATGAAACGACACTCCCGGTTCAACTGATTCTTGCGGGATTTTTGAACGATGGACGCCTGATCTTCTACAAGGCCGATCAGAAAGCAGCCATTGACCAAAGCACATCGCCGGGAGTGCTTGTTATCGGCACAGGCGGGGTCGCTGCAATGGATCATCTTTCACGCCGTGGGCAGAATGCCGATTGCTCGCTCGCCCGTTCGTTACTGCATATCCACGAAGCGCTGAAAAAGGCTCGCCGCACAGACAAGTATGTCGGAAGGCCATCGGCCTACTTTGTGATTCGCAAGAACGGGCAGATGGGCAGGTTCCCAGCGGACAGCCGATTGCTTAGAAATTGGGCGAAGGTATACGGCAAACGCAAAACAACTTGGTCGCTGCAAAACAGCAAGGTAGCGGATGAACAGGTATTGGGCCTAATGCTGCCCCACGTCAGACGCGAAACAGAGTTTGTGCCGTGAGTCTCAGCGACAGTTAATTCCGTCAGAAGTTTTCTGGCATGTCCATTTCCATGAGTGCCCTTTCGGATCATGGAAGGTTACGGGAAATGTCTTGGCGTTATCCCACAGGGAGTGCATTCGATTGGACCGCTGGGTGCGTTCCGGTTCCGGCAGTGCGCTGAGCGAAAGAAGCTCAGCGGTAAAGTCGTCAATGTCACATTGCAGGATGGTGTCATCCTTCCATTTAGCTTTTTGACAGTCTTTGATCTCGCCTGTCTCCCATCCGCCAGTTTTGAAGGTAGCGACTGGCATTTCGACGGGTTTGGGACCGCAGGCCGTCAATACACAGCAAACGACTAGCGCGAGAGCTGATCGGTTCCACACAACGCAAGATTCTACACCCGCCATTCGGACGGGTTGTCTATTGGAGGAATTATGCAAAAGTTTCTAAATGCACGTGATAGATATTACGGCATCCCTATGCGTGCTCGTACTAAGCCGCGAAGCGCGAAGGCGCTCATTGCCTTGTGCAAACGCAAAGGGGTGGAGAATCTCACGAATGCCGAATTCGTTGAGCTGTGCAGTCGAGCAACTCTGACAAATCGTCCCGACGCTGCCCAGATCGAATCGCGTCAATCTCTTTGTCGCGGAAAACAATATCAAGCGCTTCCCTCGCGCCAGGTACGGTCGAAGAAACGTACTTCCGCAATTCGGTAACGGCGAGTTGGAGTGATCGCACACGCTCATGTTCGATTGCTAAGTTCTCAAGAGCGAGGCACAGTGCTTCCTGATACATCATCTCTTTACTGGGCGTGGGAAGCTTCGGATTCATTTGTGTTGGCCTTCCTTTCTCTCAGAACGGGACCGCGACTTCGCTAACCTGCTCTGCTGGCGGTTTCGCGGTCAAGTTATCGAACGTGAGTGTGGGCGCGGTGATCATGTGACGCAGAGTATCGATGAACAAATCGGAGCGCTTACGGCGATTGAAGCGGAACGTCATCTCGTTCAGATAGGATTCAAGGTGCTTGGCACTGATCTTATGCCACGATCCAATGATTCCTCGCTTCAAGAGCGAGAACGCGGATTCGACCGTGTTAGTCGAGATGCAAGCGCCGTCTTCGTACCGGGCGTATTCTTTGGCACCGTGGTTAACGGTTTCGTGCCGATGATCGCCAACGGCTGCTTTGTATCCACGCCATTCGTCAGTGATGATCACTTCCACGTCCTCACTGATGTTTTCGCGGATGTACTTGGAGAGTGTTCCCGTACTGGCATCGGTAGAGTGGAAGAATCGCAGATCGCCGTCGCGCTTGCGAATGCCGATCACAACTTCTTTGGCTTTCATGGCAGCCTTAACGCCCTGTCCGCGCTTGCGACCGCCGACGTAGGTTTCGTCCATTTCGACAGTACCATCAAGCATGGGCTGTTCAACTTCTTTCATGGCAGCACGGATACGATGGCAGAGGTACCAAGCCGTCTTGTAAGAGCCTTTGTTGTTTCCCCAGATCGTGCGCTTGAGTTGCAGAGCGCTCATGCCCTTCTTGGCTTCTACCAGCAAGAGCACTGCGGTGAACCATGTGGTCAGGGGCAGATGGGAATCGTTGAACACCGTACCGGCGAGAACGGAGAAGTGGTACTCACACTCGGCACAGTCGAATTGCTTATTGGCTTTGATCCACGAGATTTTCTTCCCTTGGCAACGCGGGCAGATGACGCCTTCGGGCCATCGCAGCTTGACTAAAACTTCGCGGCATTTATCATCGGTATTGAACAGGTTTTGTACGTCAAGGAGCGTCATGGCTAGACCTCGCAAGAAGGAAATGGGGCGACCGTTTGAACGTGTGACTCTTCGGAAACTGGTAAAGAGCGTCCGGCAGGATATTCACAATAAACTGCAAGAAATAGAGTCTGCGGAAGCTGCTTTGGAAGCTCGTAAACCGAAGAAACTGTGACGTTTGCCTTCATTACGAGAAAAGAATAGCACTTTCGCTTCGTTACGTCAAGTGAATAATCGTGCAATGATGCCGATAACTCGCATGACAACCTCCCTATGACGGGGCTTGTCCCTACGGTGCTCGCCGACAGTATTCCACTCCGAAGTTTTCCGCGCAATGTGCGAGCCACAGGCCTAGTGCGCAGGAGAGGCGATTGCACGAGTGACACGCACCCGGCTCCCTCACCCGCCCCTTCTGCTATGATCGCGCCAGGCCGGGAAAACCGGCGGATTTCATCCTTTACGAGGAGTTTTCATCATGGAATTGCCTGCTCTTCCTCTGGGCTCCCGCTGCGAAGAAGACATCGCGCTTGACCTCATGAAATTCATCGCCCAGACCGCCGGCTGACGGCATGCCAGAAGGCATGCCCTGATACGGAACCTTTACAAGAACTTAGTGTTTAGGTCGTGTGCAGCATCAACGGTCGACAGGGATCATGCGAACTTTCGGGTTCGCGATAAAATTCTGGAGAGAAATGCTCTTATGACAAGAATGTTTAAGAAGTTCGGTTACTGGAGCGCAGTGTTCGGTCTGGCGCTCGCCACTATCGTTCTGCCAACGCGAGCGGCCGCTCAAGATCGGGATCAGCAGGACGATCCGCCCAGCCGCGTCGCTCGGCTTGGCTACCTGCAGGGTTCGGTTTCTTTCGAGCCGGCGGGCGAAACGGAATGGGTGCAAGCCGTCCCCAACCGTCCCATGAGCACGGGCGACCAGCTCTGGACCGATGAGGGCTCGCGCGCCGAAGTGCAACTGGGTTCGGCCGTCATCCGATTAGCGCCCAATTCCGGCTTCTCTTTCCTGAATCTGGATGACGACACGGTGCAGATTCAACTTACGTCCGGCGCCATCAACATCACGGTGCGCCGGCTCGGTGACGACGATGACTTCGAGGTGGATACGCCCAACCAGGCGTTTACGATCTTCCAGCCAGGTCACTATCGCGTCGAGGCGAGTGCGGATGGAAGCTACACGGTAATAAGCGTCCGCGCCGGCGAAGGCGAAGCCACCGGTAGCGGCGAGACCTTTACGCTGCATGGCGGCCAGAGAGGCACATTCAGCGGGACCGACTCGCTGTACGCCGACGTGGTCGATATCTGGGACCCGGATGATTTCGATACGTGGTCCTACAACCGCGACCATCGCTACGACTACTCGCGTTCGGCACAGTATCTGTCGCACGATGTGGTCGGCTACGAGGACCTCGACGACTACGGAGACTGGCGCGACGATCCAAGCTACGGACATGTCTGGTTTCCCAACCAGGTCGCTGTTGGTTGGGCGCCCTACCATGAGGGCCATTGGGATTGGATTTCTCCCTGGGGATGGACTTGGGTCGATGACTCCTCGTGGGGCTATGCGCCGTTCCATTACGGACGCTGGGTGAGTGTTGGCGGACGCTGGGGTTGGGTGGCCGGTCCAGTAGCCGTGCGAGCGGTGTATGCGCCCGCGCTGGTTGTCTTCATTGGCGGCGGGCCCGGTGGCTTCGGCGGCAATGTGGGATGGTTCCCATTGGGGCCGCGCGAAGTGTATGTGCCGTCGTATCACGTCAGCGAGGCGTATGTAAATCGCGTCAACATCAGTAACACGACGGTGAACGTCACCACCGTGACCAATGTCTATCACACCACCATCATCAACAACACCACGAACATTACGAATGTTACGTATGTGAACCGGAACGTGGCGGGCGCCGTGATGGCGGTTCCGCAGCGCGCCTTCGTGAGCGCGCAGCCGGTGGCGAGAGCGGCGGTGGTGATGAGCGCGCGCGATATCGCCGCCGCGCCAATGAGTTCGCGGGTTGCCGTGGCTCCCACACGAGAGAGCGTCCTGGGCTCGAAGGCTGGAACCGCGAATCGCGTAGCCGCGCCGCCGGCGGCCATCGCGAACCGGCAGGTCGTCGCGAAGAAGACTCCGCCTCCGCCGCCGGTGCCTTTTGTGAAACAGCAGCAAGCATTGGCAGCGCATCCCGGACAACCGTTAGCGAAAAGCGAAGTGCGGAGCCTGCGTCCGGCTACTGCTGTAGCGCAACCAATGGTGAAACAGGCGCCTCCAGGCAAACCGGCAACAGCGAACGTGGGTCGTCCGGGCAACCAGCCTGGGCAACCAACTGCGGCGCGACCGGGTCAACCCAGCAGTGCGCCAGCGAACCAGCCGGCGAATCGACCGGCTAATCCGCCCGCTCCGAACGAGCGCCCCGGCGCTGCTATTCCGGCTGAGCCGAATCGTGCGCCATCCTCGACGCCGAATCCACCCAACAATCGTCCCGAGGCGAACCGGCCCCCGACCGCGCAGCCGAATCCGCCGGCAACGAATAACCGGCCCGAGACGATGCGTCCGCCTGCACAACCTAATCGTCCCGAGCCCAACCAGCCAGCTGCGCCACCGGTACGGAATGATCGTCCGGCGGTGGTACAGCCCAACAATCGTCCGGAGCCCACGCAGCCCGAGGCGAGGCCGAGCCAACCCACTCCACGAACGCCGACTCCTCCGCCGAGCGAGCGCGAGCAGCAGCGCACGCCTCCTCCCGCAGCGACAAGGCCAGCGCCACCGCCTCCTGCAGCGGCGAAGCCGGCGCAGCCACCTCAGCGTCAGCAAGCGAAGCCGCAGACGCCCGAGGAGAAAAAGCAGGAAGAGGAACGGCAGAAGCGGGAACAGCAGAAGCCTCCAGGCGAGTAGAGGCTCAACGTCCAAATCGTCGGATGTGAGTAATACGGGCATCCTGAGAAGACTCAGGATGCCTTTTTTTGCAGGTCTGCTATGATCGCGGCAGGGCCGGGAAAACCGGCGGATTTCACCCTTTACGAGGAGTTTTCATCATGGAATTGCCTGCTCTTCCTCTGGGCTCCCGCCGCGACGAAGACATCGCGCTTGACCTCATGAAATTCATCGCCATGACCACCGGCTACGGCAAGACCTCCGGGACCGGAGTCGGCTTCCAGGGCAGCGGCGCGGCCGACAAGCCCGAGGAATACGCCGCCCATCTGCTGGAACTCTACGGGCGGTGTTTGCAGTCGGTCGGCGGAAAGTAGAGTGATCGGGTCATCGGGTCATCGGGTGATCGAAAATCAAAAGCTCTCTGCCTTAAGGTCTTAGATCACCCGATGACCCGATCAGCCGATGGCCCGATCTCCTTGTTTCTTAACCTCTTCGTTGACAAGGGGCTCGCGGCTGGGCTATTCTAAAAGCCTTTGGAAGTCCTGCGGCTGCCCGCCTGGAACACCTAGCGCGCGTTCTGCGTGGATAGATCATTGTTACGGCAATCAGGTTTAGGGCACTCAGCGGTCTTCGTGGTTCAGCGTTCGTTAGTTTAGCGTTCTTTAGTTGAACGTTCTTTAGTTTTCTGGGAGAGTTCCGATGTCAACCTATTTCCCGAAAGAGGGAGATATTGTGCGCAAGTGGTTTGTGGTGGATGCGACCGGGCTTCCGCTCGGCCGCCTCGCCTCGCGCGTAGCCCGCATTCTGATCGGCAAAGAAAATCCGAAGTACACGCCGTTTATCGACACTGGCGACCACGTGGTCATCATCAACGCCGAGAAGATCAAGATCACCGGCATGAAGGAAGACCAGAAGGTCTATCACCGCTACACCGGCTATCCCGGCGGGCTGCGCTCGGAAGAAATGAAGAAGCGCATGGTCCGCAAGCCGGAACTCATCATTGAAGACGCCGTGTCGCGCATGCTTCCCAAGAACAAACTGGGCAAGCAGATGTTTACGAAGCTGAAGGTTTATCGGGGCGACAAGCACCCGCACGAGGCGCAGAAGCCGGAAGTGAAAGTGTTTGCGTAGAGAGCTTTTTGGCTTTTAGCTATTAGCTTTTGGCTTCTTGCAAGCGGGTCGCAGCAACAGAGAAGTTTTGAAAGACTTTTTGGAAAGGTTGAAGCACACGGGTTTTTAGCTAATGGCTAAAAGCTAAGTGCTAAGAGCTTAAATGGCAGAACTGGTGCAATACTACGGAACCGGACGCCGCAAGGCGGCGATCGCGCGCGTTTTTCTTCGTCCTGGCAGCGGCGAGTTCAAGGTCAACGGCAAAGCGTTCGATGAATACTTTGTGACGCCGTCGCAGCGCATCAGCGCGAAGTCGCCGCTGGTCTCGACCGATACGACGGCCAACTTCAACGTGCTGGCGAACGTGTGCGGCGGCGGAGTCGCTGGACAAGCCGATGCCGTGCGCCTCGGCATCACGCGCGCGCTCATGGAGTTCAATGCGGAACTCCGCAAGAAGCTCAAGGCCGAAGGTATGGTGACTCGCGATCCGCGCGCCAAAGAGCGCAAGAAGTACGGACAGAAGGGCGCAAGAAAGCGCTTCCAGTTCTCGAAGAGATAGTCGATGGTCGTTAGTCGATAGTCGTTCGCAAGCGACTATCAACCAACGACAAACGACTGGTTTTAAGGTGTTAAAATTCATCCCCCCACCTCCCCGAGGCGGGGTGGACGGGAATGGCAATCTGAGAAGTCGCGAGTAGCTAGTCGCTTGTCGCTAGAGAAATCAGGTTTTCAACTAGCGACTAACGACCAGCGACGAGCGACTGCTTCTCGGATGCAGACCAACTGAGGAGGTTAATTGGCAAACATTACGATGAAGGAGTTGCTCGAAGCTGGCGTTCACTTCGGGCACCAGACGAAGCGGTGGAACCCCAAGATGAAGGAGTTCATCTTTGGCGAGCGCAATGGTATCTACATTATCGATCTGCAGAAGACGCTGAAGATGTTCAAGGAAGCGTCGAAATTCGTGCAGGATCTGGCCGCCGACGGCAGAATCATCCTCTTCGTGGGCACCAAGCGCCAGGCGCAGGACGCCATTGCCGAAGAGGCGCAGCGCTGCGGCATGTTCTACGTCAACCAGCGCTGGCTGGGCGGATTGCTGACCAACTGGGTCACGGTGCAGAAATCCGTGAAGCGGCTGAAAGAGCTCGACGAGATGGCCACCGACGGCCGTTACGATCTGCTTCCGAAGAAGGAAGTGATCAAGCTGGAGCGCGAGCGCAAGCACCTGCAGGCGAATCTCGCCGGCATCAAGAACATGACGCGGTTGCCGGATGCGATCTTTGTCATCGATTCGAATAAAGAGCAGATCGCGGTGCGCGAATCGCGCAAATTGGGCATTCCGGTGGTCGCGGTGGTCGACACCAACTGCGACCCGAGCGAAGTGGATTACGTGATACCGGGCAATGACGACGCACTGCGCGCGATCCGGCTGTTCACCTCGAAGATTTCGGAGTCGATCGCCGAGGGCGTTCATGCCAGGGACGACAAGCAGTTGGCGGACATTCAGGCGGTGGCTGAGCCCGAACCCGTGGTCGCGGCGGCGGGCGTTGAAGAACTATACGCCGAAGCCGCAATTGCCGATCCCATTGCGGGAGTCGCAGTCACGGTACCCGAGGGTGAAGAGATCCGCATGGAAGACGTGCTGGGCAAGGGCACGCGCAAGCGTCCCTCAGCCGCCACCGAAGACGTTGACGAACTGCAGGCCGAGACGCGCCGGTTCTAGCAAATTGCAGGTTTCAAGGTTTCAAGGTTGCAAAGTTTCAAGGTTGCAACCTTGATTAGTCCTCAGTGTGGCCCCCCGACTGACCTCCTTGAAACTCTGAAACCTTGAAACTTTGAAACCTGAGGTTCTAATGAGCACTACTATGGCAAACATTTCTGCTGCCCAAGTGAAAGATCTCCGCGAAAAAACCGGCGCGCCCATGATGGACTGCAAGCACGCCTTGACCGAAGCAAATGGCGACCTGGAAAAAGCGATTGTCCTGCTGCGCAAGAAAGGTGTTTCGGTGGCAGCCAAGAAAGCGGCGCGCGTGACCAGCGAAGGTTCGGTGGGCTATTACATTCACGCCGGAGGCAAGATTGGCGTGCTGGTCGAGGTCAACTGCGAAAGCGATTTCGTGGCGCGCACCGAAGACTTCAAAGAGTTGGTGCACGACATCGCGATGCACATTGCGGCCAGCGATCCCAAGTTTGTCCGTAAAGAAGACGTCACGCCGGAAGACTACGCACGCGAGAAAGACATCTATCTCGCCCAGGCAATCGCCAGCGGCAAGCCCGCGAACATTGCCGAGAAGATGGTCGCCGGCAAGATGGAAAAGTTCTATGAAGAAGTTTGCCTGCTGGAACAGCCCTTCATCAAGGACCAGACCATCAGCATCTCGCAGTTGATCGCCGCCAAGGTGGGTAAGCTCGGCGAGAATATCGCTGTCCGACGTTACGCCCGCTTCAAAGTTGGCGACGCGACGGCAACCATCGCTTTTGTCAGCTCCAAGCCGGACGGTGAGGGCGGCGAGGCGCCTGCTCCGGTTGCCAAATAGCAGCCGATAGTCGCCGGCACTGATAATAAAGGCCGATCATGCAAACATAGTCGGCCTTTTCCTTTCTTGCGTGCAAGTCGAGTTACTTCCGGTACTCGCAATCGGAAGACGCGCCCAATAGCATAACAATGGCTGTTTTCTGGATACGATATGGGCGAGTGCTCATCCTGTGGTCGTGATTTACCGGGATACGAACAACTGTGCCGCCAGTGCTATGGCGCACGGAACGCGGAATTGACTGTCCCTAAAGGCAGTTCCAGCTACGGTTGGTCCGCGTACATGCATTTGCTGCTCTGGATATTTGTCTCTTATGCATTTTTTACGTACATGCCAGATCTTGTAAGATTCGTCGTTCTTTTGGTGGGCCTTGTGGTTCTTTGGGTTACTTGGCTTCTCTGCCTGTCGGGCTACTCGAAGAGAAACATGAAAAGCTACGCAGTACCGCGCAGCCGTCTTTCCTTCATTCTTGGTCTCTTTTGCATTGTCATGTGGAAAATAACTGGCGAGGATTTCTGGGGAGTCTGGGGAAGACTCGCCACCGCATGTATATTCGTGTGCGGCGTCTATACAGTTGTCTACAGAGTTTTTGATCGGCGTCGAGACTCTGAGACATAGAGCATCGGCAGCACTGTGCGCAGTGCTACACTAAATTTTCATGCCGACTCCCATCTTCAAACGTATTCTTCTAAAAATTTCCGGCGAAGCCCTTGCCGCCGATCAGGGCTTTGGCGTCGACACCAAACGCATTCACGAAATCGCGGCTGAACTTGCCGATGTCCACACTCTCGACATCCAGATGGCCATCGTCGTGGGCGGCGGCAATTTCTTTCGCGGGGTTGCCGACCAGGCCAAGGATATGGATCGCGTCTCCGCCGATCACATGGGCATGCTGGCCACCGTCATCAACGCGCTTGCGCTGCAGGACGCACTCGAAAAGCAGAACGTCTTCACCCGTGTGCAGACGGCCATTGAGATGAACCAGGTGGCCGAGCCCTTCATCCGGCGCCGCGCCATCCGGCATCTTGAAAAAGGCCGCGTCGTCATCTTCGCCGGCGGCACCGGCAACCCGTATTTCTCGACCGACACGGCCGCCTCGCTGCGCGCCATGGAAATCAAAGCCGATGCCATCCTCAAAGCCACCAAGGTGGACGGCATCTACGACGCCGATCCGATGAAGGTGCCGGACGCCAAGAAATTCGCGACCCTCACCTACATGGACGTTCTGAAGCTGGGCCTCAAGGTGATGGATTCGACCGCCATCTCGTTGTGCAAGGACAACGATCTGCCGATCATCGTTTTCAACCTGAACCAGCGCGGCAATATCCGCCGCGTAGTGCTCGGCGAAAAAATCGGCTCGCTGGTCAGCGCGTAGGAAAGGTCAGAGGTTAGAGGTCAGATTGCAGAGGTGAAACCATGATGCATCCCTTGGGTTCTTACCTCTGCAATCTGACCTCTAACCTCTGACCTCAGTCTTGGGGTTATAATTCACGGTTCTGCTATCGCTATGTTTGGGAGCTGACAGAGATGGCTCATCCTGCCCTGAAAGAAGTCTACGCAACCCTCAAGACGCGCATGGAAAAGGCGGTGGAAGACTTCCGCCGCGAAATGGCCGCCACGCGCACCGGACGAGCGAACGTTCACATGCTCGACACGGTTTCCGTCGATTACTACGGATCGCAGATGCCGCTCAACCAGATCGCGCAGATTCACGCGCCCGAGCCGCAAATGATCACGGTGCAACCGTTCGATGCGTCGCAGCTTGGCGTAGTCGAAAAAGCCATTCGCAGCGCCGACCTCGGCCTCAATCCGATGAACGACGGCAAACTTGTGCGCGTGCCCGTGCCCGCTCTCACCGAAGAGCGGCGCAAGGATATGGTCAAGCATCTGCACCGGATTCTCGAAGAGCACCGCACGGCCGTGCGCAACATCCGCCGCGAAGGCAACGACGCGATCAAGAAGACGCTGAAAGACAAGAAAATTGCCGAGGACGACGAGAAGCGGGCGCTCGACGAAATCCAGAAGCTCACCGACGACGAAATCAAAAAAATGGAAGAGATGAGCAAAGCCAAGGAAAAAGAAGTGTTGGAGTTCAAGTAGTCGCGACTTCTCGCTTCGGCTTGAAATAGCAGTTTGCGCCTGCATGAGCTGCATTCGGAGGCAACTTCGGATCTCTCACCGCCATTCGCAATCCCCACTCGAGATACGCACCAGCGCCGACCGAAATTCCGCCGCTGGGTTCTCACCCAATCGGGCATTTGTCCGGCCATTCCTCCAGTTCATTCCTTGCAGTCACAACCCAGGTTGTTGCTGCTCTTTGCTCTGGCGGAAAATTCGTTGTGTTGAGAGCGGGAAGCTCTTATGATGCACGGGTCAGCGCTCCATGTCGAAAATTTCGACTTAGATCGCGACAGATACATCCGGCATGCGCCCCGGTGATCGTCTAGGCGAATGACCATCGTCTGGTGGAAAGGATTGTGGAATGAATCTTACGGCCATTGATTGGGTCATCATGTTTTTGTATTTCGCCTTTGTTTTGGGCATTGGCGTCTTCCTGAAACGGTATATGAAGACGAGCACGGACTTCTTCCTTGCCGGCCGTTCGCTGCCGGCCTGGGTTTGCGGCATCGCGTTCATGGCCGCGAATTTGGGCGCGGTGGAAGTGATCGGGATGGGAGCATCGGGCGCGAAATACGGAATTGCCACCAGCCATTTCTACTGGATCGGCGCGATTCCGGCCATGGTGTTCATCGGTTTATTCATGATGCCTTTTTACTACGGCTCGCGCGCTCGGTCCGTGCCGGAATTTCTGCGGCTGCGGTTCGATGAAAAGACGCGGGGCTTCAACGCCATCCTGTTCGCCGTCATGACGATTCTCTCGTCGGGCATTTCCATGTACGCCATGGCGAAGCTGATCCAGGTGCTCCACATCCTGGACGTTCCGCTGGCCAAGATGGGCCTGCCCATGTCCTGGTCTTTCCATCTGAGCGTTTTCATCTCCGCCCTGATCGTGCTGGGGTATGTTTTTCTGGGAGGACTTACGAGCGCGATTTACAACGAAGTCCTTCAGTTTTTCCTGATTGTCGCTGGATTTTTGCCGCTCGTCTATCTCGGATTGAAAAACGTGGGCGGGTGGAGTGGATTGAAGACACAACTGCCGTCCGCGTTCACCCATTCCTGGCAGGGCATGACGAACGCGCAAAACAATCCGCTCGGCGTCGAGTGGTTCGGGCTGGTCATGGGCCTCGGATTTACTCTCTCGTTCGGCTATTGGTGCACGAATTTCCTGGTGGTGCAGCGCGCCATGGCCGCGGGCTCGATGCTCGACGCGCGCCGCACGCCCCTGATCGCGGCTGTGCCCAAGATGTTCTTTCCCGCTCTGGTGATTTTGCCCGGAATGATCGCGCTGGCAGTGCCTGCTCAGCAGGCGGTCACGGTCAATGGCGTGGTCCACATGCAGACAGTGAACAACGGCGGGAAAGGGCTGATCCCCCAAAAGATCGACGTGGCGACTGGCAAGCCAGCCGTCGACCGGAATGGAAAGCCTGTCCTCGACTATGACCTTGCCATCCCGAACATGCTGCTGCACTACTTTCCCACGGGGCTATTGGGGCTCGGCCTCACCGCGCTGCTGGCCAGCTTTATGTCTGGAATGGCCGGGAATGTGACCGCTTTCAACACCGTCTGGACCTACGACATCTATCAGTCGTACATACACAAAGGCGCTTCGGATAAGCATTACTTGCACATGGGGCAGTTCGCCACGGTCTTTGGGGTTCTGTTCTCAATCGGCGCGGCCTATGCGGCGACGCGTTACAACAACCTGATGGACTTCCTGCAATTAGTGTTCGCGTTTGTGAATGCGCCCTTATTCGCCACGTTCTTGCTGGGCATGTTCTGGAAGCGGACGACGGGCCACGGGGCATTCAGCGGGCTGGTTTCCGGCACTGCGGTTGCGCTCCTGCACCACGGATCGACACTGGCGCGCGGCGACTTGCCGGGAATTAAAGGCGGCTTTATCACCGTCCTTCACGAATATCCGAGCGAAATGGCGCAAAACTTCTGGACGGCAATTTGGGCCTTTTCCGCTTGTTTCGTGATCACAGTTGCGGTCACGCTCATCACCAAGCCTCGCGAGGAGAAGGAACTCGTCGGGTTGGTTTACTCGCTGACGGACAGGCCGAGCGAAGAGCACCTGCGGTGGTACCAGCGGCCTGCTTACCTCGGCGGACTCGTCCTTATCCTTGCCGTGGTGCTGAATATTATCTTCAAGTAGAGGGAGACGCGCGATGAATTTGGATATTCGTTATCCGATAGGATGGATGTTCAGCCTGTTTGGTGTGATCCTGGCACTGTTCGGTCTGCTTGGCGATAAGCAAATCTATGCGCGCTCGCTCGGCATCAACATCAATTTCGATGCGGGCGTGGGATTGTTCGTTTTTGGCATCTTGATGCTGCTGCTAGCCTGGCGCGGATCCGCAAAAGCAAAAGCCGGGCCGCAGAAAAGCGCCAAGATCTAAGGACAAGGATTGAGCCCTCACAATCCGCGCCAAGATCCCCTCTTTGCCGCCCGCCGGCGAGGAGATTTCTTCGCCGCTGCTCACCTTCGTGTGCGATGAAACCACATCGCGGAAGCGGGTCGGATTCAATCGAGTCCTAACGGGGCACTGGACACCAATTCGAACGTGGAGCCTTCCACGATTCAATCGAGTCCAAGCGATAGCGATTGCAAGTTCTGGCGGAGAGGGAGGGATTCGAACCCCCGATACCCTTTCAGGTATGCCGGTTTTCAAGACCGGTGCCATCAACCACTCGGCCACCTCTCCGGGTCACTACAGTTTTACTACAATCTCAATCTTACGGCAGTAGCGGCGCAAGGTTGTGGAGGCGCCGATTCGCGCGCTGCACCTCCCGCCCGCGAAAGGCGTCGATCGCCGGATTGCCCAACCGCGCGCACAACCATTTTCCCCAAAGGTAATCGATTACTCTTGCGGGCAATCGTGTTATTCTGCAAGGCACGATAGTATTATCGGTTGTTGAATCGCGGTCCTGCGAATGGAGGCCAATGCCGGCAAACGTTAGTACGGGAACTCAATCGGAAACGTCTACGAAGGCGCCACAGGCATCTTATCTCGGGCCGCTGGCCATTGTAACCACACTGTTCTTCATGTGGGGCTCGCTTACCTCTTTGAACGACGTGCTGATCCCCTATGCGCAACATGTCTTCAACCTCAGACTTGCTGCGAGCATGCTGATCCAGACCGCCTTCTTTTCGGCTTACTTTGTCTTTTCGATTCCATCGGCCAAAATCATCGACTGGCTCGGATACAAGAGAGCGATCGTAGTGGGACTGTTGACGATGGTTGTGGCCTGTCTCGGATTCTATCCCGCCGCGAAAATCCCTTCGTTTCCATTCTTTCTGGCGGCCCTGATTGTGTTGGCGACGGGGATTACGATTCTTCAGGTCGCGGCGAATCCTTACGTGGCAGTGCTGGGAAACGCAAGAACCGCATCGAGCCGGCTGAATCTCACGCAAGCTTTCAATTCGCTGGGCACGGCGGTGTTCCCGTTTATCGGGGCGCGCGTCATTCTTGGAACAACATCGGCTGCGATTGCTCAGAGCACCTCGCAGGAAGCACACGCCATTATCAGGTTGTACGTGTACTTTTTCGCGGTGGCGTTGTTCATTCTGGCGGTCGGCTTTGGCATGTCGCACCTTCCCAAGATCGAGTCCGCCGAACACCGCATCGGCGAAAAAGTGAACGACTCTCTTTGGAAACACCCGAATCTTGTCTTCGGGGCAATTGGGATATTCGTATATGTCGGCGGGGAAGTTGCGATTGGGAGCTCCATTGCTAATTACTTAGCCCTGCCTAACATCGGTGGATTCGCGTCGGCCATCGCCGACCCAGCTACGCGCTACCACGCTGCCTTGGGACAGGCGGCCCGGTACATATCTGTGTATTGGCTCGGTGCCATGATTGGGAGGTTTGCCGGAGCGGCGCTTTTGCAGAAAGTGAAACCAGGCAAACTGCTGGCGCTGTGCGCAGTGATCGCCGCTCTGCTGGTTAGTGTTTCGGTTCTGACCAGCGGGCATGTGGCGATGTGGTCCATCCTGGCGGTGGGCTTGTTCAACTCCGTCATGTTTCCTTGCATTTTCACCATGGGGATCGCGGAACTCGGACCGCTCACCGGAGACGGCTCCGGCATCTTGAACATGGCGATTGTGGGTGGCGCCATCATTCCATGGCTGGTCGGCAAAGCTGGGGACGTCATCAATCGCGCCTACTACCCGGCAATGGTGCAAGGCGAAACGAGTTGGGGCCAAGGCATTCACTACGCGCTTATCGTGGCCACGATTTGCTATCTCTACATTTTGTTCTTCGCCGTGAGCGGATCGAAATCGAATAGCGAGCGCTACGCCAAGGCATAGCCACGTCAAACTAGTCACCGGCGGGCGTCGCGCCGGGCGCTGAACGCCCGGACAATTCGATCAAGCTCGACGCGAAAGGGAAGAAATGTCCTCGGTTGCAGTACGCGGCGATCTGGTAATCGGAGTCGATGTCGGCGGCACCAAGGTTGCCGCAGGTCTGGTAGACGCTAGCGGGGAGATTTTATGCCACACCCGCAATCCCATGGTTTCGAATGGCAGCGCTGCCAGCGGGTTGGCCGCGGTGGCCCAGGCGATTGATGCCGCCTCCGGCTACGGAGTGAGCGTGGCGGGCCCGCACAATCTGATCCGCGGAATCGGAATCTGCTCTCCCGGACCGCTCGATCCGAACGCGGGAGTAATCGTCAATCCTCCCAACCTCCCGTGCTGGCGCAATTTTCCGCTGGCGGCGGAGGTCGCACAAATCTATCGCGTGCGCGTGAAAGTCGATAACGACGCCAATGCTGCCGGGCTTGCCGAGACGTTGTGGGGATCGGGACGCGGCTATCGCAACGTGTTTTACGCCACCATCGGCACTGGAATCGGCACTGGAATTGTGTTGGACGGGCAAATCTATCATGGCCGCACCGGCGCAGCCGGCGAGGGTGGGCACGTGAGCATCGATTACAAGGGACCGCGCTGCGCCTGTGGCAAGCCGGGCTGCATCGAAGTTCTCGCCGCCGGTCCGGCGATTGCGCGCAGAGCGCAAGCCAAGCTCGCAGATGGCCGCGCCTCCAGCCTGCTCGATTTAGCCGGAGGAAAGATTGACGGCGTTACCAGCGAAATGGTCGGCCAAGCCGCTCTGGCGGGAGATGCGGCCGCCAGCGAAGTCCTGCACGAGACGGTGGAACTGTTGTCGCTCTGGTTCGGCAACATCGTTGACTTGCTGGAACCCGACGTCATGATTGTGGGCGGTGGTGTGGCGTCCATGCTCAAACCGTTTCTTGGGGAAATCCACGACCGGTTGCCCGCTTGCTGCGAGAACCAGCGCTGCAAGGAGATTCCCCTGGTATCGGCCCGTTACGGAAAAGACTCCGGAATTGCCGGCGGAGCGGCGATCTGCTTCGATGCCGCGAAAAACGACAGTCGCGCCGAGCCAGCCGTTGGCCGCTCTGAAATCCCATTGTCAAACTAAGGGCCAGCCGGCGCCCCCAATCGCCTTCAAGTCGCGATCGTCGTAGTACAAACTCTGTCCAGTATTTTCCCGTTATCCGGAAATCGGCCACGAGGGCGTGACACGCGCTCCTTAAGCGACTATAAAGTATTCGATTGAGGAGAGACACGATGAAGCGCACTGCATTGATTCTCTTGGCGGCAATTTTAATGTTGGGCTCGGTGGCCTGGTCAACGGATCAGCAGTCGCTGGTCAACAACTTGGCCAGCACGCCGCCGATGGGATGGAACAGTTGGAACAAGTTCGGCTGCAACGTCAGCGAGGATCTGATCCGGCAAACCGCCGACGCGATGGTCGCTTCGGGCATGAAGGATGCCGGCTACCAATACGTTGTTATCGATGACTGCTGGCAGGTGGAGCGCGACAACAACGGCAACATCGTAATCGATGCCAAACGTTTTCCGTCGGGCATGAAGGCGCTCGCCGATTATGTGCACACGAAAGGTCTGAAGTTCGGAATCTACTCCGACGCGGGCACCAAGACCTGTCAGGGTCGTCCGGGCAGCCGGGGATACGAGTTTCAGGACGCGCGGCAGTACGCGGCCTGGGGTGTGGATTATCTGAAGTTCGACTGGTGCAGCAGCTCCACCCAGGATGCGCGTTCTTCTTATGAGCTTATGCGCGCCGCGCTCGACGCCTCGGGCCGTCCGATCGTCTTCAGCATTTGCGAATGGGGCACCGCGAAGCCCTGGCTCTGGGCCAAGGGCATCGGCAATCTTTGGCGCACCACCGGCGACATCAGCGATAAGTGGCAGGACCATAAGAAGTGGCCAGACGGCAGTTGTTGCTCCAACGGCATGGTCGATATCCTGGATCAGCAGGTTGGTCTTGAGTCCTATGCCGGGCCGGGACACTGGAATGATCCCGACATGCTCGAGGTCGGCAATGGGGGAATGACCACCGCTGAATACCGCGCCCACTTCAGTCTCTGGGCGATTCTGGCCGCTCCGCTAATCGCGGGCAATGATCTGCGCGACATGAAGCCGGAGATTCGCGACATTCTCACGCACAAAGAAGTAATTGCGGTCGACCAGGACCCAGCGGGCAACGAGGGACGCCGGGTGCGCAAGAACGGAGACCTGGAAGTGTGGTCAAAGGTGTTGCAGGATGGGAGCCGCGCGGTGGTGCTGTTCAACCGCGGAACCGCGGATGCGGAGATCGGCGTGTCATGGGAAGAGTTGGGATATCCCGCGCACTTGAGCGCCAAGGTCCGCGACCTGTGGCTGGCGAAAGATCTCGGAGAACACAAGGGGACGTTCTCGGCCACCGTGGCGCCGCACTCGGTTGTTATGGTGACGGTGACGCCGTAGAAGAATGGTCGCTAGTCGTTGGTCGTTAGTCGTTCGGTATGCTGGAATCTGTCAATGGCGCGCGAGCGACCAACGACGAACGACCAACGACCATCCGCTATTTCGTCCCGTTCGGATACACCAGTATCTTGCTCGCCTCGCCCGTTCTTAAGCGCGCCATCGCTTTGGAAAAATCCTTCATCGGGATGCGGTCGGTGATCACGGGATGAAGGTCGAGGCGTCCGCTTTTGAGGAGCGCGGTCATCTGGTACCAGGTCTGATACATGCGGCGGCCGTTGATGCCTTGAATGGTGAGCCCTTTGAAGATGATGTCTTCGGAGAAGTTGAGCGGGATCGGTTTCGAAGTAAGACCGAGTAAAGAAATGCGGCCCCCGCGCCGCACGATGTCGAAAGCGGTGCGGATAGCGTCGGGATGTCCGGCCATTTCGAGCACCACGTCCACACCCAAGCCCCCAGTTTTTTCGGCGACAATCGCACGCACATCTTCTTTGGACGGATCAAGCGCATAGTCGGCGTTCATACGGGTCGCGAGCTTGCGCCGGTGCTCATTGACTTCGATCGCGAAGATAGTGGTTGCGCCAACCGCCCGCGCTACCGCGATCGCGAATAAGCCGATGGGGCCACAACCGGTGATGGCTACCGTTTTCGCGGCGATTTCTCCGGCGAGCACCGTGTGCACGGCGTTGCCCAGCGGATCGAGGATGGAAGCGTACTCCTGCGGGATCGCCGGATCGAGTTTCCAGATATTCGACTCGGGGATGACGACATACTCGGCGAAAGCTCCGTCGGAGTCGACGCCAATAATTTTCACATGCTGGCAGATGTGGGCTTCGCCGGTGCGGCATTGCAGGCACTTGCCGCAAGCCACGTGCATTTCGGCGGATACGAAATCTCCTTCCTTCACGCTGGTGACTTCATCGCCGAACGCGACCACCTCGCCGCAGAATTCGTGTCCGGGAATCAGCGGTGGATGAATGCGTCCCTGAGCCCAGCGGTCCCATTCATAAATGTGGAGATCGGTGCCGCAGATGGAGGCGACTTTGACTTTGACGAGGACGTCGGTGCGTCCGTAGCCGGGAATCTTGACTTCGCGGATTTCCGCGCCCGGCGCGGCTTCCGGCTTTAACCACTGCCAGCATCGTGCGGGACGTGCTGCTGGGCATGGAAGCCCCCTTATGAGTTCGGAATTAGAAGCGCAAACGGTTTATTCTACACCGCGATTTGACACCCTGCCGACCGCGCGGAAGGTAAGATTCGGCGTGACCGGGCGAGGCGCGGGAAGGTCTAGAATGCTGATGATCGCGGAGTGCTTGATGTGGACACGCTTCGTTTCTTTCTTCGTCGTAATGACATGTTCATTCGTGGGGGCGCAGGGCGTTCCGGCTGTGTCCGCAGCTCGGCAAGACTTTCTTCGCCGCTTGGTGACAGCGGCGATCGAACGGACGCAGCACTCCGTTCGTTACGACCCCGCCTATGTGCGCATTCCCTTTCCCGGTGGAGACGTTCCGGCTGACACAGGCGTTTGCACCGACGAGATCATCCGTTCTTATAGAGTTCTAGGCGTCGATCTGCAGAAAGAAGTGCACGAGGATATGGTGCAGAACTATTCGGCCTATCCGCAAAAGTGGAAGTGGGGTTTGGGGAAACCTGACAGCAATATCGATCACCGCCGCGTTCCGAATCTGAGGGTATTTTTCGGACGCAAAGGCGAATCCCTGCCGACCAGCACCCGAGCGCAAGATTACAGTCCGGGAGATTTAGTAACCTACGATCTTGGCGCCAATGTGCCGCACATTGGAATTGTCGTCGACCGCAAAGGCACAAGCGGAAATTACATGATCGAACACAACATCGGACAGGGGCCCAGGATCGAAGATGTGCTGTTCAATTGGAAAATCACTGGACACTATCGCTACTACGGACCTGCGTTGTAACGTATGGCCCCTTGCCCATGGTGTCAAAGCGCTCGCAGCGCCCGGACTACGTCTGCGATTTTATTCTCCTGAAACAAGCGGATGCCGGCGACGCCGGCCGCTCCCGCGTTCAGGCACGGCGCGGCGTTTTCTATCGTGACACCGCCGAGAGCAAGGACCGGGATATTCGCGCGACAGGCTTCCCGCAGTGCGGTGAGGCCAGCGGGTGGCGTTCCGGCATTGCCTCTCTTTCCGAACACGGGAGCGAAGACGGCGAAGTCGGCGCCCTCGGCGCGCATCACGTCCTCATTCGAGTGGCAGGAGGCGGCCACCAGGAAGTGGTTAGTGGTCAGTGGCCGGTGCCCAGCCAGCTGCACAACCGCGTGCGCTTCCCAAACTGACAGGTCGTCCGCGCGCAGATGAACGCCGTCGGCTCCCGCAGCCAGCGCCACGTCGGTGCGAGAGTTGATCAAAAGGCGCGTCGATGATGAACTCTCGCGCACCGCCGCGACCGCTACCCGCGCCAGCAGTTCCAGTTCTCTCGTGCCCACATCTTTTTCGCGGAGCTGGATGTAGTCGACGCCGGCACTCGCGGCCTCGCTGACTTTGGCAAGCAGGGCTCGGCGCCGGTCAGACTCGTCGCCGCGAAACTGGCTTCGATCGGTAATGTAATAGAGCAGACAGCGATCGCCCATCAGCTCTCAGCCTACTACGAGAAACCGCTTATTTCTTGCCGACGCTGGCGGGCGGTGCAGGTGTCGCACTCTCCGCGCTTTGCTGCTCAACGCTGAACAACTTCAAATTCTCCGCTTTCCAGCGCATCGCGTCGTAAATACGATTGCGTCCGCTGGGGTGATCGAAAAAGATCCACTCCTCGATGGGGCCGGGATTCATCTTGCGGTACTCGCCAAGATGGATCGCCGCCTGGGCAAAACCGTCGGGCTGCCGGCTTGTGTTTAGTCCGTACATGTCGGCTTCGTGTTCCTGGGTACGGATGAAGGTGTTGAAGACGGGAGTGGTGACAAAACCGAAAATGGCCGCCAGTAGCACCACCAGCGGTAGCACTGCCGTGTCGCCCACGCCCCGAATCTGCCACTTCTCGCCCCAGCGCTGGAGCGTCCAGTCGAGTGACCAGCGCAAGTAGGCGAAGGCCAGCACGATCACGATCGAGAAAAACATGATTAACTTGTAGACGTGGTTCATGACATAGTGCCCCATCTCGTGTCCCATCACCGCCTGAATTTCTTCCGGTGACCCGCGGCGCAAGAGGTTGTCATTGAGGGTGATGCGCATCGTGTTGGCGAAGCCGCTGACGTTGGCGCTCATCCTGGTGGTCTGCTTGGAAGCATCGATCTCATACACGTCTTTCGCGGGAATTCCGTTGGCCCGCGCCATGCTCAAAATGGGGTCGACAATCTTCGGGTCATTGAGACGCGTGACTTTGTTGAAGATGGGAACGATGTAGACTGGATTGATCAGTGCGATAAAGGTCAAGAACACGATGGTTACGGCCGCGCCCCAGATCCACCAGGTTCGCGGAAGCCGGCGGACAACGCCGAACAGCAACATCGCCAGCAGGCCGCCCAGCACCAGATTCACCCCAAGCTCCTTCATCTGATCTCCCATCCAGGGGCCGAAGGTTTGCGTGGCCAGCCCGTATTTGTGTTCGCGGAAATACTCTTCGTAGACCGTGAGCGGAAAAACGAGGATGGTGGTGAGGATGAGGTATTGCAACCAGTAGACGAACGTGTGCACGGGCTTGAAGCGAGTGACGCGTTCCGACAGATCCCGCATCCGGGCGGACCAGCGCAGATTCAGCAACAGCAGCGCGACCACGACTCCATAAAGAAAATCCCAAAGAATCATCCAGTAGCCGCCCTCGAAATAAGCGTCGGAACGTGCCGTCTTGTCGGGAGGAATCTGCGCGAGGTAAGCATTGGTGGCCGCAGTAGCATCGAAGTGCGCCGAGGCCTGTGCCTCCGCCGGAACCTGGATCACGGATGGCATCTCGTTGGCGGCTGGCGGTTGAGCAAGCGCGGAAGTTGCGAGAAAAGTTACGCCAAAGAACATCGCACAACACAGTGCTGTTGCAAAGCCTGTTCGCAAGGTCATCTTGTTTGTCTCCGGAAACACCTACCCGAAGAAGTGTATACGGAGTCAGGGCACCGAGGGTTCAGTTTCCTTGTACAGACGGGGCCGGCCCTGCCGTCAATTAGCTACGGCCGCGTCCTGGCGATTTCGGGAACAGCCGCCTCGCCGGTGCGCTTGGTCTGTTGCGGACCGAGATGGTACTTGGTCAGTCCCTCTTTCAGGAACTCGAAACTCTCTTCCGGCGAATCGGACATCTTGAACAGTTCCAGGTCCGATCGCGCAATCGTGCCGGCGTCAACCATGGCATCGAAGTTGACGATCTTCTTCCAGTAATCGCTGCCATAGATGACGATGACAATTTTCTTGGCCAGTTTTTCCGTCTGCGCGAGCGTCACGATTTCAAAGAATTCATCGAGCGTGCCAAAGCCCCCGGGGAAAATCACCAGCGCCTTGGCCAGGTACGCAAACCAGAACTTGCGCATGAAAAAGTAATGGAACTCGAAGTTGAGCGAAGGCGTGATGTAGGCGTTCGGATTCTGCTCGAAGGGCAGGTTGATGTTGAGGCCGATGGTCTTGCCTCCCGCTTCGTGAGCCCCGAGATTTGCCGCTTCCATGATGCCCGGGCCGCCCCCAGTGGTGACGACGAAGCGGTGGCGTTTGGCGGGGATCTGGGTCGACCATTCGGTCAGCAGGCGGGCCAGCCGGCGCGCGTCCTCGTAGTAGCGAGCCATGTCGACCGCGGCCTCGGCGCGCTTCATATCCTGGGCTTGCTGCGCGTCGGAGAGCTGCGCCCCGTTGGCGCGGACTTCGCTCAGACGGTTACTGGCGAGGTCGTGGCTGTGAATGCGGGCGGAGCCGAAGAAGACGACCGTGTCCTGGATCTGCTCGCGGCGGAAGCGCGACAGAGGCTCGCTGTACTCGGACAGCAGCCGCAGAATTCTGCCGTCAGGACTGTTGAGAAACGGTTCGTTCTGATAAGCAAGGGGAGCCGGCTTGTTTTTTTGATCAGTCATAAGTTCGTCGTCAGTCGTTAGTCGCTAGTCGTTGGTCGTTTCTCTTTCAGAAATTGCCAGTACCAATCACGCAGTGCAAAAGGCCTTTGCTCGCCGCCCCGGTTCGCCAACGACGAACGACCATCGACCAACGACTGCTCTTCATTCCTCTTCCCGATATTGAATCGCCTCCGAAAACCCGATCCACACGTTGAGCACGCCCAAGCCCGTCGCCACACCGCGCGCGAAGCCGCTGGCGACCACATCGCGCAGCATGGGATACGGCAGCAGCAGAGGGTTGTCGGACCATTCGGGACGCCAGGGCAGAATCATGAGCATCACCCCAAGCGTCGCGCACAAGAACACGAACAGAAGCACTCCGATGCGGCGCAGCCACACCCGGGCAACCGAAGGCGCGCGCCCTAAATTGGAAACTGGCACTGGCGCCGGAACCAGCGGAACTGCTGTTTCCGCCGGGGATTTGAGTTCTCCGACACTGCTGGAATCGTTGGCAAAAGGTAGCTTGGGGTCGGAGATCATTGCACGCGTCGTTGTGGATAAGGCCGTGGGGCGGACGCGAAATCGAGCCGCATTCCCAGCGCAGGTTCCGAACCCACTTCGTGCATTCTACGACTTCAGGGCCTGAATGCGCTCGGCCACGTCGCGATAATCGATATTCGAACCGTACACGCTGGTGAAATGACGCAGCGCCGAAGGTTTGTCCATGGCGCTTTCGCAGGCCGAACCCAGCTCGTAGTTGATGGCCAAACGCGATTCCTCGTCGAGCCCAGGAATATTAAGCGCTTTTTCATACCAGCGGATCGCAGCGTCGGGAACTCCTTTATCGAGGAAGCACTGGGCCAGCCAGGTGTAGGTCTGGACGGGCTGCGAAAACGCTTTGCCATGTTCGATCGCGTTGCAGACTTTCTGCAACTCGGCAATGGCCTCGTCGAGCAGACCCATTTCGCGGAAGGCAACGCCCAGGTTGTAATGCGTTTCCGGATCGTCATCGCCGGCAGCCACTTCTTCTTCGAGTTCCTGTTTCAATTCGCCGAACATCTCCGAAAGATCGACGCTTCCGGAAGGATGCATGGCCTGGGCTCCGGCTCCCAAGGGACGCACGGGGGCGTGGCTGTAGCTCATGGCAGGAGCGGCAGCGGTTGCGGCGCCTCCGGTCGAGGCTGCCACCGCGGGCCTAGCCACCGGGGCAACCGGAATTTCGACGTGTGCAACAGGCTGGGGCTCGGGTTCCGGCTCGGGCGTTTTGGCCACGGCGGGCGCCGGCGCCGCAACCCGCTTCGGTGCTTTCGCCACCGGCCATGCCGGTAACTTCCGGCTATCGGGAGGCGGCTCAGTTGCGGGCGCCTGGACAGCGGGCGGCTCCGCTTGCGGGAAAGCATCGCCCAGCGAAGCTTCCAGATCCGCGACCAACGCGGTCAGCTCGCCTGCCTCCGCATGCACGGGTTGGGCGTGAGCCGGCTCGGCGTATTGAGGCTCGGCGTATGCCGGTTCCGGCACGATTTCCGCTGGAGCCTCATCCTGGATTTCATCGTCGGTTTCGTGCTGGTAACCGGACATCAGACCGGGCGAGGTGGCGATCTCGGACCCGTGCTGGGTTTCCATTTCAACTTCGAAATCCGCGGGCTCGTCGGCGTTGATCTCCGTGATTTCCGGTTCCGGCTCGGCGGGCGGCTGGGCGCTGGATTCGATGGCAGCGCGCAACGGATCGAGAATGCGGGCATCGCTGGTCAGAGTTTCGAGTTTCTCGATCCCGGCGCGGGCCTGGTCCGTCATGAAGTGGTCGAGATAAAAGCGGACTTCTTCCACCGTCTCGGCGATCTCGGGATTGCTGGAGGCATCGGCATCCGTATCGGCTTCGTTTACGACGGTGTCCGAAAGTTCCGCGGCCGCAGCCGGCTCGTCGATGGAAAGGGAATGCTCCCACTCGGAGGAAAGGTCGGAGGAAAGACCGGAAGAAAGGTCGTGCCCGTCCGCAGACGAGTGCCCGCCGTGTTCCTGGACGGCGAATTCCGGATGTGCGGCCGGGGCAGTTTCATCCTCGGTTGGCGCGATCACGGCCATCCGCCAGGGCGCGGGCGAAGCCGCCGATGGATCGGCAACCGGCGAAGCCTTGGCGTGCGAAACCATCCCCGATGAAACAGCCGCCGGTGCGGTGACCGGCAACGGAGCGGCTTCCGCGGTCTGTTCATAGCGCGCGGCCAATTCTCCATAGCGCACGGCTTCATCCGGATAGCCCGCATCGTGGTACACGCTCTCCAGGGTGCGGCAACAGACGGCGGCCTCGGTAAAACGCTGGAAGCGCGTATGCAGCGCCACCAGGCGCTGGTTCAGGCGCGCATCGAGTGGCGCGTGAGGCAGAGCGCCCAGCAGCGGTACGATCGCCTTGTCTGGAAGATTGTAGGAAAGGAACAGGTCCGCATCGGTGACCGCGGAACGCAGTGCGATGGCAACTTCGTCGGGATAAGGCTGATCGATAACCGGAGCGGTCGCTTCCAACTCCTCCACGATGACCGCGCCTTCCTCGGCGGTGATCCCGCTGGCGGGCGCCGCTCCCTCCATCAGCGCCACCACCTGCTGGTAGTTCTGCGTGTGCATCTGGTTCTGGGGCTCGGTGGTGGCCAGCATCTGATACAAGTCGCGCGCCCGGGCCAGGTTTCCGTCCTTCACCGAGGAGTGCGCCAGAAGTTCGCTGACTTCGTTGACGTGCGTGCTCTCACCGGCCTTGTTCAGCAGCAGCAACAACACTTCCAGCGCGCCCGAATCGTCGCGCACATGGGTGATCATGGCATGCAGACTGCTCAGCAGTTTGGTTGAATCCGTCGCCAGCAGGCGATCGGCGTGACGGGTATAGACGTCGAGTGCCTCGTGATACTGGCCGAGGCGCGCGCAACCCTCCGCCTGCAGAAACAACCCCTCGGAGTCGTTGTGCACCGTGAGCAGCTTCTCGGCGATGGGGCCAGCCTTGCTCACATTTCCGATTTGCAGGTACGCCTTCAGCAGGTCGCGCAACCCTTCGGGATGAGAATCGAGGTCGGCCGCCTTCTCCAGATACTCGATGGCGTGCTTCGGATCGTCGCTCTCGACCGCGGCCTTCCCGCGCAGCAGCAGAACGTAGCTGTTGCCCGGATCGAGCGTGAGCATCCGCTTCAGAATGTCTTCCGCGGCGGCCAGGTTACCCCGCGAGCGCAACGATTCCGCCGCCGCGCTGAAAATCTCCCACGCCTCTTTTTTCTTTCCCAGCCGGACATAGACCTCGGCCAGCTTCACCCGCATGGGCACATTTTCCGGGTCCATTTCGAGGACCTTCTGGAAAAGCCGCACCGCCTGCTCCAGGTCGCCATTCTTCATGAAGTCTTCGGCGACTTGCAGATACTGGGCGCGAGCGTCATTGAACAGCCCCTGCTGGGTGTAGAGCTCCGCCAGTTTCAAAGATGCATCCATGCTGGGCTGCAGCTTGGTGATCTTCTTGTACATGGCGATGCCTTTGACCGTGAAACCCTGCGCGGCATACGCATCGCCAACCACTTTGAAGCACTCGATGGCTTTGGGCGTGTCGCCCAGCCGCGCGTAAAGATCGCCGATGGTGTTGTTGACGGTTAGATCCTTGGCATCGTTCTTCAGGACCTTGTCGTACTCAGCAATGGCGTTCTGCAGCTTGCCCTGCTGGACAAACTTCTCCGCGGCGCTGAGAACCTTCTGTTTGTTAAAGCCAAAACCAAACGCCATAGGGTACGGACTCCAGCCTTTTTCCCGTCGAACGCCCGCGCTTTCCGCCAGCGTTGCAGGACGGGCCCCAATCTCGCCGGGAGATTCCCAGACGAAAGCCCGCAAACCGCGCAAACCGGGATCGCGGGGTAATGTAATTGTAAGGCCGGGTACTCGCAGTCCGATGGTTACCGACGATTACTGGGGGTTACCGAAAGGGAGTGTACGTCCGGTTCCGGAAAAAACCGCTTCCCGGCTTCCAGAATGGGAGCAAAAGGACTGTTAACCACGCGGGGCCGCAGCTCGATACTGGCGGTTGGCCCATCCCTCCAGCACTTCCGCTAGAAATTTTTCCTTGTCCTTCCGCATCAGCCGGACCAGCGCCTGATTGCCGGTCTCTTCGTGGCTGGCCGCCCAGAGCACCATCTCGGTGAGGACCGGCGCCAGATCGATACCTTTTTTGGTCAGCAAGTAAATCAGCCTTCGTCCGTCCGCTGGGTCTGCTTCCGCGCTGATGATCCCGTAGGTCACCAGCTTCCGCAGGCGATCGGCCAATATATTTGTTGCGATCCCCTCATAGCACTCCATGAATTCCTTGTAGGTCCGGAACCCTCGCAGCATCATGTCGCGGATGATCAACAACGACCAGCGATCGCCCAGCATCTCCACCGAAGCGTTCAGTGGACACTCCGACCGCCGCTCTGGAACGGATTGCTTCCGTGGCGACTTTGCCATTTTCGGCATGGTAAATTTATTGCTTGCATTATACAAGTGACTTTTGTTAATTTCACCCGAACCATTGGTTCCCAGGATGGCAGCGGGGCTGCTATAGCAGAGGAGAAACATATGCAAAAAATCACTCCATTCTTGTGGTTTGACGGCAAGGCTGAAGAGGCAGCAAATTTCTATGTTTCCATTTTTAAGAACTCGAAAATTCTGAACATCGCTCGTTGCGGCGAAGCCGGGCCGGGACCAAAAGGATCGGTGATGATGGTGACTTTCCAACTCGAAGGGCAGAACTTCATGGCGCTGAACGGGGGCCCGCACTACACCTTTTCTCCCGCCATATCGTTCTTTGTCGATTGCGAGACGCAGGCAGAAGTGGATGAGTTGTGGGAGAAGCTCTCCGCTGGAGGAAGCGAACTGCAATGCGCATGGCTGAAAGACAAATTTGGCATGTCGTGGCAGATCGTCCCCAGGGCTTTGATCGAACTGATGCAGGATAAAGACCCGGTGAAATCGCAAAGGGTCTTCAAAGCCATGCTGCAAATGACCAAGATTGACATTGAGGGCTTGCGGCGAGCTTATCGAGGTGAATGAAAAAACCGGGGTGAACGAAACAGAAAAAAGGAGCACAGCATGAGCCAGGTACGAGTTCTCGTCGGCACGCGCAAGGGCGCGTTCGTTTTGACGTCGGACGGCAAGCGCGAACAGTGGGAAGTCAGTGGCCCGCACTTTGCGGGCTGGGAGATTTATCACCTCAAGGGATCGCCCGCCGATCCGAATCGGCTGTATGCGTCGCAGTCGAGTGGATGGTTCGGGCAGATCATTCAACGCTCGGACGACGGCGGCAAAGCCTGGCGCCAGCCCGGAACGCCACCCGGGGAGCCGCCCGCCCCACGTCCCCCGAAGGCCGCAAGCAACAAGTTCGTCTATGACGCGTCTGCGGAAACCGGCAAGCCGCTGACCACGCATCAGTGGTACGACGGCAACAGCATCCCTGGGAGTTTAAACGGGTCTGGCATCTGGAGCCGTCGGTCACCGATCCTGACACGGTCTACGCTGGAGTCGAAGACGCCGCCTTATTTCGCTCGACCGATGGCGGAGAGAACTGGCAGGAACTCTCCGGGCTGCGCGGCCATGGCACCGGTCCGAAATGGCAGCCGGGCGCGGGCGGAATGTGCCTGCACACCATCATTCTCGATCCCGAGCAACCCAGACAGAATCTTCGTCGCGATTTCGGCGGCGGGCGCGTTTCGCACCGACGACGGCGGCAAGACGTGGAAACCGATCAACAGAGGACTCTATTCCCAATACATTCCCGATCCGAGGGCGGAAGTCGGACACTGCGTTCACCACGTCGCGATGCACCGGTCGCGCCCGAATGTGCTCTTCATGCAGAAACATTGGGACGTCATGCGCAGCGACAACGCCGGAGATTCGTGGCAGGAAGTCAGCGGCAACCTGCCGACCGACTTCGGCTTCGTGATCGACGTGCACGCGCACGAACCGGAGACCGATCTACGTCGTCCCCATCAAGAGCGACTCGGAACACTTTGTTCCGGATGGCAAGCTGCGCGTATTCCGCAGCCGCACCGGCGGAAACGAGTGGGAGCCCCTTACCAAAGGCCTGCCGCAGCAAGACTGCTACGTCAACGTACTGCGCGACGCCATGGCCGTCGATGCGCTCGATAAGTGTGGCCTGTATTTCGGCACCACCGGCGGACAGGTGTACGCATCGGCCGATGCCGGGGACAGCTGGGCTCCGATTGTTCGCGATCTTCCGGCCGTGCTTTCGGTCGAGGTGCAGACGCTGGCGTGAGCTCATCGTTGTTAGCAGGCGTGCGCCACCGGCAAGTGCGATTCTGAGCTGCTTGCCGTCGGGAAATCGAGGAGACGAATCATGAGAAGATTAGCTGTTTTCAATAATGTGTCGCTCGACGGATATATTGCAGACAGAAACGGCGACATGCGCTGGGCCCACAAACCGGATGCGGAGTGGAAAGCATTTGTCGCTGGGAATGCGCGTGGGGAAGGCATGTTCTTGTTCGGCCGGATCACCTATGAACTCATGGCTAGCTACTGGCCGACTCCGATGGCGATGGAGAATGATCCGGTGGTGGCCGAAGGCATGAACCGGATGCCGAAGACAGTATTTTCGAGGACACTGGACAAGGTGTCGTGGAGCAATACCACCCTGGTGAAGGGCGACCCGGGGGCAGAGGTTCGAAAGATGAAGAAAGAGCCTGGACCCGACATGGTGATTCTGGGAAGCGGGAGTATTGTTTCGCAATTATCCCAGGAGGGATTGATCGACGAATACCAGATCGCGTTGATTCCCGTGGTTCTTGGCAAGGGGAAGACGATGTTTGAAGGCGTCGAAAGGAAGCTGGACCTGAAGCTGACAAAGTCGCGGACCTTCGGCAATGGCAGCGTCTTCCTGTGCTACGAGCCGATGCTGTAAGAAGAAAAGCAGATTCTGATGGTCGCAGCACCCAGGCGATGACACAAGTGATCCGAGTTATCCTTCCCCAACATCTCCGCACCCTGGCGCAGGTCGGGAGCGAGCTGCAAATTGACATCGAGGGCCCAGTCACGCAGCGCTCGGTCCTGGACGCCCTCGAGGCCCGCTATCCGATGCTGCGCGGTACGATCCGCGACCAAGTCACGCAACAGCGCCGTCCGTTCCTGCGCTTCTTCGCCTGTGAGGAGGATCTGTCCCACGAATCGCCCGATGCCCCGCTGCCAGAGGTCGTCGCGTCTGGGGCCGAGCCCTTCATCGTCATTGGGGCTATTGCCGGCGGGTAGAGCGAACGCGGAGTTGCGGCGACTGCTGGCAGCTGCCGAGCTGTGCTCGGCTTCGACGGGCGAGGTGCCCGTCCCCACACGATCAAACCTCTATTTTCCACGCTTCTCCATGGGCACAAATTCCCGCGTCTCGTGCCCGATCCACACCTGGCGCGGGCGCGCGATCTTCTGTTCGGGATCGGTCAGCAACTCCTGCCATTGCGCCAGCCAGCCGACGGTGCGTGGAATCGCGAACAGCACGGTGAACATCTCCGGCTTGAAGCCCATCGCCTGGTACATGATGCCGGAGTAGAAGTCCACGTTCGGATAGAGCTTGCGCTGCACGAAATAATCGTCTTCGAGCGCGATGCGCTCCAGCTCGAGAGCAATTTCAAGTCTGGCATTGCGCCCGGTAACTTCGAACACCTGGTCGGCGGCCCATTTGATGATCTTGGCCCGCGGATCGTAGTTCTTGTAAACCCGGTGCCCGAAACCCATCAGCTTGCCCTTGCCCTCCTTGATCTTCTTCATATACGCCGGTACGTTGTCCTTGGAGCCGATCTCGTCCAGCATGCGCAAAACTTCTTCGTTTGCCCCGCCATGCAGGGGGCCGGAAAGAGCGGCGGCAGCCGAGGCGATGGCGAGGTAGGGGTCGGGGTGGGAGCTGCCCACGGCCCGCATGGCGTTCGTGCTGCAGTTCTGCTCGTGGTCGGCGTGCAGAACAAACAGAACGTCGAGCGCCCGCGCGATCACGGGATTCGCGGCGTACTTCGGCTCGACAATCTTCCACAGCATGTTCATGAAATTTTCAGGATAGGTGAGGTCGTTGTCCGGATAGACATAGGGGAACCCGACATTGTGGCGATACGACATGGCCGCGATCGATGGCATCTTGCCAATCAGCCGCTTGACCTGCAACAGCCGGTTGGCGGGGTCGTGCACGTTCTTCGCATCCGGATACACCGTCGACAACGCCGCCACCGTGCTCACCAGCATTGCCATCGGGTGCGCATTGTAGCGGAAGCCTTCCATGAACTTCTTGGTCGTTTCATGGAGCATGGTGTGGTGCGTGATCTCGTACACCCAATTCTTCAATTCGCTCGCGGTGGGCAATTCGCCGAACAGAAGCAGGTAGGCAACTTCGAGATACGTGCAGTGTTCGGCGAGAACCTCGATGGGATAGCCACGGTAGCGCAGGATTCCCCGATCGCCGTCAATGTAAGTGATCGCGCTCCGGCAGGAAGCCGTATTCACGAAGGCGGGGTCATAGGTCATCAAACCAAAATCTTCGGGACCAGTCTTGATCTGTCGCAGATCCATCGCGCGGATGGTTCCGTTTTCGACGGGAAGGGTGTAACTCTGCCCGGTACGATTGTCGGTGATGGTCAAGGTATCTTGCGGCATGGGGGGCTCCTGCGTTGGCGATTCCATGCTATCAGCAGCGGCGATTGCGGCGGCCCGTAATTTTTTCGAACTATTGGCAACTGTAGGAGCCGTCATGTACAACTGACGAACGGTTTGGAAAGGGCACGGTTTCAGTCGTGCCACCCATACTCTGTAAAGACGGGGCTCCCATGACTTGGATTCGTACCATTCCGTTCTCCGAAGCTGGCGACGAACTAAAGCGGGCAATGGAAGGGCAAAAGCCGCTTTATCCCGAGGAGTACGCCGTGCCCGTCCATCCTGCCGAAGGCGGCGGTTCTTCGATCGTAGCCTCGCACTCGCTGATTCCACAGGCGCTCTACCACGCCTTCTCGACCTTCGGCGCGCTGATGTCTCCCGACCTGCCGCTCCAGCGGCGTCATCACGAGATGATCGCAACCATGGTCTCGGTGACCAACCGGTGCGTGTATTGAATCGAGTCCCACGCAGAGTTTCTGCGTCGCGTCACCTTGGATAAGGAACTGGTCGAAGCGCTGGAACGCGACTATACCACCGCGCCCATCACGCCGCAGGAGCGCGTCATGGTCGACTACGTTGTGAAGCTCACCAAAGACGCCACCAAGGTCTGGAAAGACGATCACGAGAAATTGCGGGCCGCGGGCTTCGACGATCAAGCCATCCTGCAGATCACGCTGATCGCCTCCTGGTTCAATTACATCAACCGCGTGGCTGATGCGCTGGGCGTGGGGCGGGAACCGTAATTCGGACTCGTTTCGTATCAGGGTATCGCTTTAGCGATACCGCAAATCCTCCGAAATCAGACGCTTCTTTTGGGGGCTGGGCATTGGCCATGTCTGCGCCATTACTCGTTGGCCACCCGCCGAGGCGGCTTCACCGCCAGGCACCGCGCGAAGATGGCGGACACCTGTGGAATCTCCTCTTCATTCAGCCGAATCGCGCTGCCCAGTTTCTTCAATGCCGCATTCAGTGCCGCGGGCTGCGCATGGGTCAGTTCCGAGAGCTGCTGCCACTCCCGCGCCACCGGAATGCGCTCGTCGGTTTCGGCGTCTTCGCAAAACTGATCGGCCGCTTCCGGAGGGGTTCCGTACTCATCGGCGACATCCTCGTGGAAGTAGCCCCGCAAGAACGTATGCAGCGCGGGAAAGTTGGCGGCGGTGATTTCTGGTTTCGGGTTCATGAGCGGCACTCCGGATAAGAAGTCAAAACGTAGTAGTCGTTAGGCCCGGCATATTTCAGCACAACCAGCGCGTGCGTGCACGAACGCGGCTGGCTCTCGCCGCGATTGATGGTTCGGCCAATCGGAGCCGGGCTGTCGTAGTCGAGCACCAGGTTCGGATGTCCACCCGAGCGGCCGAGCCAGCGCTCGATTCGCTCCTGCGACGATGCGATCGCCGCGCCCACCGCATGTTCAGCGGCTGCGCGGTCGGTGTAGGTCGACGCGCCAGTGATGCGCGGTTCTCGCTCCAACCGCTCGCGCAGTTGCTCGTCGGTCTGTCCCACATGCTTGCGCAAAATGTGGCCGCCAGCAGCTTCGTCCCGGCCGAGGTCGCGCACGGGACCATTCGTCGAGTGCGTCTCAGTAGGCGCAACGATAGCACCCCCGCCGTTCCTGTCGGTGGGCTGGCACGAGATCAGGCCACACATCCCCACAGCGACCGCCAGACGAACTATGACGCTACGAGCTGGAACAAATCTTGTCATCCTGCCCCAGATTACGACCCGAGCACCAGTCATTCCCGTGCAGTTTCCATTCTGCAACAGTTCTGACCTGTAAAGTTGTGGGAATTGTGCTACTAAACAGGGTATGCGGGCAAGTCTATTAGATTCCTTGGACGATTTCGAGCGCTGGGGCGGGGGCAGGAGCAACGACTGCGCCTACGTATTTCCGCGAGGTTACCGGCGCGAGCGTTGGAGCTACCAGCGCGTCGCCAGGGTAGCGTATCAGTTTGCCCGCGAGCTCGCGGAGCGCAACATCGCCAAGGGTGACGCGGTTCTGTTGTGGAGTTCGAACTGTGCCGAGTGGGTGGCGGCTTTCCTGGGATGCGCGCTTTGCGGGGTGATCGCCGTTCCCGTCGACGATGCCGCCAGCCCCGATTTTGCGCGCCGCATCAGCGCGCAGGTGCGCACCCGGCTGGTGTTGTGTCCGCGCGAACGGGCTCCGCTCTTCGAGAAGCCCGAGGCTATCGGCGCGGAGAAGATCGCAACCATCGATCCCGCCGATCTGTGTGCTGTAGTTGCGGAGCATCGGGGCGACCGCTTTCGTCCCGCTCAGATTCAGCCCTCCGACCCACTCGAAATCGTCTTCACCTCCGGCACCACGGCCGAGCCCAAGGGAGTCGTGCTCACTCACGCCAACGTGGTCGGCAACCTCGTCCCCATCGAAACGGAAATCAGAAAATATCTGAAGTACGAGCGGCTCGTGCATCCCATTCGCTTCCTGAACCTGCTCCCGCTGAGCCACGTCTTCGGTCAATTCCTGGGAATTTTTCTTCCCCCGCTGCTGGGCGGCACCGTCGTTTTCGAAAACACATTCAACCCCACCGGAGTCATGGCGACCATTCGCCGGGAACGCGTCTCGGTGCTGGTGGCCGTCCCCCGCATGATCGAGTCGCTGAAGCAGAAGGTCGAACGCGATTTGGACGATACCGGCACACGCGAGAGTTTTGCCGCCCGCTACGACGCCGCCAAGAGCCAGCACTTCCTGCGCCGCTGGTGGACTTTCCGCGCTCTGCGCCGCCAGTTCGGATGGAAGTTCTGGGCCATCATCAGCGGCGGCGCTGCCCTCGATCGCGAGACGGAAGAATTCTGGCATCGCCTGGGATACGCCATGGTTCAGGGCTACGGCCTCACCGAAACCACTTCACTGATCAGTCTGAACCATCCCTTCCACACCAGCCGCGGCTCCATCGGCAAAGTGCTGCCGGGGCGCGAAATCAAGCTGGCCGACGACGGCGAAATTATGGTTCGCGGCAGCGGCGTTGCCAGCGGCTATTGGAACGGCCACGAACTGCAACCCGTCGCTACAGAAGAAGGCTGGTACCGCACCGGAGACCTGGGCGCGCTCGACGAGCAAGGCAATCTCTTTTTCAAGGGCCGCAAAAAAGAGGTGATCGTCACGCCCGCAGGCATGAACATTTATCCCGAGGACCTCGAAGCGGCATTGCGAGCTCAGAAAGAGGTTCGGGATTGCGCCGTCGTCGGCCTGGAGCGCGGCGGAAATGCCGAGCCCTGCGCCGTGCTGATTCTGCGTGAGCGCGACGCATCGAGCGTTGCCGCGCAGGACGTTGCCGTGCAGGCCATCGTCGCGCGCGCCAACCAAACACTGGCCGAATATCAGCGCATGCGCACTTGGTTCGTCTGGCCCGATGAAGATTTCCCCCGCAGTTCCACGCAGAAACCGCGCCGCAACGCGATTCGCGACGCGGTCGAGGCCAGCCTCCGAGGACATGCGCTAGTGAACGGCACCAGCCCGCTCGCGGAACTGCTCACGCGAATCACCGGTCGCCCCGCGCAGAATCTGACGCCGGATGCAAACCTCGACGGCGGCCTGGGGTTAAGCTCACTTGAACGCGTGGAACTGCTGAGCGCCCTCGAGGATCGCTATCAGGTCGACCTGAGCGAAACAAAATTCGCGAATGCAGCCACTGTCGGCGATCTGGAAAAACTGTTGCAAGATAGGTCAGTCGCTAGTCGTCAGTCGTTAGTCGCAGGCAAACCCTCCGAACGACCGGCGACGAACGACCAACGACTCACAGGATCTTCGGCTTTTCACTATCCGGCTTTTCACTATCCAAGATGGACGCTGCGCTGGCCGGCGACATGGCTGCGCCTGGCGTCCCACTATCTGCTGGCACGCCCGGCGGTGTTTCTTCTGGGATGGCCCCGCGTGACCGGGAGTGAAAACCTGCGCGGCATCCGCGGACCACTGCTGGTCATCTCAAATCACATCGCCGATGTCGATGTAGGCCTCATCCAGTTTGCGCTCCCCGTGCGCATCCGCCACAAACTGGCGACCGCAACCCGTGGCGAAGCGCTGGAAGTGTTGCGCTCGCCGGGTTCGGATCGCCCGTGGCTCCTCCGGATCTACGACCGCGTGCAGTGGACGCTCGCCGTCGCCCTGCTGAACCTGTTCCCGCTGCCGCGCCAGTCCGGCTTCCGCAAGAGCTTTGCCTACGCCGGAGAGGCCGTCGATCGCGGCTACAGCGTGCTCGTCTTCCCGGAGGGAAAGCACACCGAAGACGGTAGGCTCTGTCAGTTCCGCACCGGAGTCGGGCTGCTGGCCAACAATCTCCGCATTCCGATTCTTCCGATGCGGCTCGATGGCTTGTTTGCCATCAAGCGGGTCGGAAAAAAGTTTGCCGCGCCGGGAAAAATTCAAGTGCGCATCGGCAAGCCCGTGCACTTCGCCCCAGAATCCGACCCCGAGGAAATTGCGCGCGCCTTACAGAAGGCGGTTGAGAACCTGTAAGGCGTCTGTGATGAAAAAAGTCAAAAGCCCCGCCCTTCGCTTCGCGATAGGACGGGCCACCCATTCTAGCCAGCCCAAGCACTAGGCCGCTCCGTGCGTCATCAGCACGATTGTGAAATCGTGTCCGCCCGTCACATAGAGTTCGTGGCAGATGATGTTGCGATGTTTGCTCGTAGCCTTCGCCATGCTGGCTTCGAGCGCGTGGAAATCGCCTGCCTTCACGTCGACTTTCCCTAACGGAATGCAGTGCAGCTTCACCGGGTAGGGATCTTCATCGTCGCGATAGCCCAAGGTAATCACCAGCCGCTTGTCCGGCTCCAGATAAGCCACGCCGATGCTCTTCGCGGCAATCTTCGACTTGTTGGCAAAAGCCGCCACCTCGTCGGCCAGCTTGCCAATGCTGCCGTCGGCCGCGAGTTCGCCGCTGAAGATTTTGAACTTGTCATGCACTTGTTTTGCGATGTGATGCGCCATGCGAGTTCTCTCCTGAAAAGATGCGATTCTCTGGCAGTGTACCGCCGCAGGACATCGGTTGTCGTCCTGCTGCATCAGTGGGATGTCCCGAACGTTTCTCGTTCATTGAGTGGATCGTGAGCGCTATTGCTGATTACGTCAACAATCAACTCTCTTCTCCGACCAGCTTGTATTCGTCCTGGTGGATTATTCCCAAGCAGCCAGCGATCCGGAAGGAAACCACAAGCGGGTCGCGCTCGCACCTTTCCGCATGACTTGCGGACGGTGAAGCCTACCGCTAGCTATGTCCAATTGTTGGGTCGCGAGGTGCTGCATTACTAACCTGGCTGGCGTGCTCCTTAAGCTGTTTCAAGACTTCACGCCGGAGACTTTCCAGGGCCGCTTGTGCAGAACGCAATTGTTTGAATAAGAGGGCAGAGATTGCGCTGCCTAGTAGACTGCTGAACGCACCCACGTAGGCGGCTCGTTGTGAATGTGCATATCCGTACGCAACGCCGGCCACTACCAGCGCAAGGCTGATGGCAACAAAAAACAGGGTGAGGGATGCCCATTGGCGGTAGTTCTGAAGCGGTTCTTTGAAAAGGCTCAACGCGATGTTCTGCAATTCCTGGTCGAAATGACTCGAGCTTGCTGAACTAGCCGACTGTTGAGCCGCGAGCGTGGCTTCAACGAAACCGATCGCCGCCATCAGGGAATTGAGCACGTTGTCAGTCGCTTCCTTGAAGAGGGGCAGCTTCTGGCGCTGTGCCGCCATGAGACTGAGTTCGGGGTGCTTAGGGAAGCGAGTGGAAAAAATAATCTGCGGAGTTCGCTTTCCGCTTTGTGCGTCCTTTTCATCGAGTCGTTTACACAGTGACCAGCCGGCGCTCCCCATTTCGTCCTGACGGAGAGAGGAATCCATGTACCATCCAAGGTCTATGATGGCCAAATCGAACTCGCCTCGTGAGATCTCCTTCTCAGCATCGCGATACTTCCGGGCTACTGTGACTTGATATCCACGGTCGCGAAGATCTTGAACAATTTCTCGCATGAACTGGCACTGCTCCACGAAGGCCCTGTTCTCCGTGTCGCCATACTTGGCGATTAAGCTCTTCCGGAACTCTTCTTCGGGGACGTCACTAGGGGGAATTTGGTCGTCAGCGATGAAAATACGTAAGATTGCCATCTGTGCTCCTCGGGGAGAAAGAAGGCTTATTCGAGAGACGCATCAAATGCTGCGCGGATGAGCGCGTCATGTCAGTGACTTGGGTCACATCTAATGTGCGGGAAGCGCCAAGAAGCCACGCCTGTTGCAACATCGCCCTTACACCCACGACAGGATTTCTGAGCGTCAACGCGTACGGCAGCACCTCCGAGGGCGGGTCCGCAGGAATCGGCGGAAACAAGGGTATCGGCCACCAGCGAGTTGACCACGACCTTTGCGCTCCAGCCGTGTTAGAACTACTGGAGAAGCCCTGCCTGCCATGGAAGTCAGAATGATGAATGCGGCGACGCGAGCCACGCGGTCCCGCTGCCAGCTCGCGATCTTTTTCGCAACGCTCTCCGCGACTTTCGTCGCTGTGACTTTCCTGCCTGCGGCAAACCTGGACGCTGCAGCTCCTGCTTTCGCCCAGCAATCGCCCCGCACTGCGGTCGCGGCCAAGCCTGCGGCAAGCTCCAATCGCGCCACTCCGGCCAAACGGGCGCCTAGCCTTGCCAGCCTTAGTGAAGAGCAGCGCGCCCTTCATGCCTTGAACCGCCTCACCTTCGGCCCGCGTCCCGGCGATCTGCAGAAGCTCATGGACACCGATGTCAACGACTGGATCGAGCAGCAACTGCATCCCGAAGAGATCAGCGACAGCGTGCTCGACGGAAAGCTCGGCCCGCTCCGCACCCTGCGCATGTCGACGCGGGACCTGGTGCAGACTTTCCCCAATCACAATCTGATCAAGGCCGCAGCCGAGGGAAAAATTCCTCTGCCCACCGATCCGCTGAAGCGGTCGATCTATGAAGTGCAAATCAGCATCCTGGCCGAGCGCCAGAAGCAGGACCAGTTAGCCCGCGACGGCAAAGCTCCCGACGCCGACGAAAAGGCAAAAATCGACAAGCAGAATCAGGACGCCGTCGCCGCTCAGGCCGACGGCATTCTCGCGCTTCCGAAAGAAAAGCGGATGGATGCGATTCTCGCCTTGCCACCCGACGAGCGCCGCATCTTCGTGGTCAACATTCGCGGCTCGCAACGCGACCGTCTGCTCGCCGATCTGCCGCCCGACCAGCGCGAAGCGTTCCTCGCCATGAATGGGCCGGTCAACGTTGTCATCGGCGAACTGCAGCAGGCGAAACTGCTGCGCGCTCTCTACAGCGAGCGCCAGTTGCAGGAGGTGATGACCGACTTCTGGTTCAATCACTTCAACATCTATCTCAACAAAGACGCCGACCAATATCTGGTCACGGCTTACGAACGCGATGTCATCCGCGCCCACGCGCTCGGCAAGTTCAAAGATCTGCTGCTCGCGACCGCGCAGAGTCCCGCCATGCTTTTCTACCTCGACAACTGGCTGAGCATGGGGCCAAAATCACCCGCCGCCGTCGCAGCCAACAAAGGCAAGCCCGGCCAGGCAGCCGGACTGAATGAGAACTACGGCCGCGAACTGATGGAGCTGCACACCCTGAGCGTCAACGGCGGCTACACCCAGCACGACGTCACCGAACTGGCGCGCGTCCTCACCGGATGGACCATCCAACCTCTCGAACAGGGAGCGGCGTTTCAGTTCGAGCCGAAGAAGCACGATCCCGGGGACAAGATCGTCCTCGGCCAGACGATTCCCGAAAATGGGCTCAACGAAGGAATGCAGGTTCTCGACCTGCTGGCGCACCATCCGAATACCGCAAAGTTCATTGCGAGAAAACTCGCCATTCGCTTCGTGGCCGACGATCCGCCGCCCGCGCTCGTCGACCGCATGGCGCAGAAATTCCTCTCCACTGACGGCGACATCCGCGAAGTCCTCCGCACACTGTTCAAGTCGCCCGAATTCTGGTCCGCTAAAGCCTACCGCACGAAGGTCAAGACGCCTTTCGAATTCGTCGTCTCCTCGCTGCGCGCCACCGGCACCGACCTTAACAATCCAGGCGCCGTGCTCGGCGTCCTGAACAAGATGGGAATGCCGCTCTACCAGATGGTGCCGCCAACCGGCTATTCCATGACCGAATCCACCTGGATGAATTCGGAGGCGCTGATCGACCGCATGAACTACGCCCTCGCGCTCGGCAACGGACAAGTAGGCGGGACGAATTTCGACTCCGGCCGCGTGCTCGCCCTCGGCACACTTACCAGCCGCGGTTTCCCGCATACGAATTCCGCCGATTCCGGCCCCGGCCACGGACCAGAGATCGCGCTGCTCCTGCTCGAAAACGCGCTGCTGAACGGCGAGGTTTCCGCCGCCACACAGAAAGCCATCCGCCAGCAGCTCGACGATCCGCAGGTTGCGGCGCAAGAACTCGACGATCCCAAGCGCACCCTAAACACCATGACCGCCCTCGTGATTGGCTCGCCGGAATTTCAACACCGCTAGATTTAGGCCGTATAGACGCGGCTTGCCCGTCTCCGTTTGCGCCGTCCCAGAAATACAAAAGGCCGGGCGATTGGGCCCGGCGCTTCGTACTGAGAAACTGTCGATCGCTGAGTTGAGCTAGATCAGTTTCCCATTAACCCCGTTTCAACTGTGGCGCAAAATCTCTTAATCATCTAGCAAGAATAATCACATTACCAGCGCAAGCCCTTCCAGTTCACGCTCCAGCACCGGCAGCGAACAGCCCGCCATTTCCACCCGCCCGGCGGCGTCGATGGCAGCGGTCTGTGAAACGCCATAGCCGCGCCCCGCCAGGAAAACCTGCAGCAGTTCCGCCGCTTCCCGGGAATCCACCATGCCACCCTGAATCAGGTCGTTTCGCAGGGCGCACAGCTCGGTCACCGTAAATCTCTCTTTCATCGCCATTCGCACCTTCGACCCCCCTGCCGTTGCCCATGTTAGATTCATCGGCAATCTACCTCGTTACATGCAATCGAATTGCCGTAACTTTGGTACCCCGCCAGATACGCTTTCCCGGCCCCTCAAGTTCTTAGAACCCACGACTCTACAAAAGGTTGCGAGGATATCATCGGCGGGCAGGCGAAAGACATAACAACGGCGACCGTCGCCAGACTGACACTAAATGTCGTTTCGAGACACGAGAGAACCGAACTTTGTCGGATACTTGGCTTGGCTCTGGCTTCAGCCAGCGTCAATTTTGGCGGCGTCCACCAGCATGATCGGGATGTCATCCTGAATGGGAAACACACGGCGGCATTCGCCGCATTTCAGACTTTCCCCGTTCGCAGCTAGGACCACCGCCTTCTTGCAAACCGGGCAGACCAGCACGTCAAGCAGTTCCTGAGAAATCATGGCGGGTTTATTGTAGCGCGAGTGAAAGCGCTGCGGAGTGGATGTCCATTTCTCGGAAATTGCACATCTGCCGGAATCGCGATGCGATAGAATCGCTTTTCAATTCACTGCACGCAGCCGCGAGGTGGAATGGCAGCCAGGATTCTCGACGGTACCAGGATAGCGGGTGAAATCCGCGCGGAAGTCGCTGCCCAGGCGAAAGCGCTGGCCTTATCGGGCGTGCGTCCCGGACTAGCCGTGGTGCTGGTCGGGCACAACCCGGCGTCGGAAGTCTACGTTCGCGGCAAGGTGAAGAGCTGCGAGGAAATCGGCCTCTACAGCGAACAACACACGCCCGCCGAAAGCGCGATTACCGAAGAGCTGCTCACGCTGATCGCCAGCCTGAACTGCCGCGACGAAATCGACGGCATCCTGGTGCAGTTGCCGCTGCCCGCGCACGTCGATGCCAAGAAGATTCTGCTGGCCGTCGATCCCGCGAAAGATGTCGACGGATTTCATCCCATGAACGTGGGCTACCTGTCCACTCAGCGTCCCGGCCTGGTGCCCTGCACGCCAGCGGGCGTCATGCAAATTTTGCAGCGCAGCCAGATTCCGATTGCCGGGCAGGAAGCCGTGGTTGTCGGACGCAGCGACATTGTCGGCAAGCCGGTAGCCATGTTGCTGCTGAATCAGAACGCCACCGTCACCGTCTGCCACTCGAAGACGCGCGATCTGCCCGGAGTGTGCCGCCGCGCCGACATTCTGGTGGCGGCGATTGGCCGCGCCGGCATGGTTACGGGCGACTACGTAAAGCCCGGAGCCACCGTGATCGACGTCGGCATCAATAGGATCACCGACCGAAAAGAATTCGACCGCTTCTTCGCAGGAAACAAGAAGCGCGAAGAAACTTTTTTGGCGAAGGGCTCAACCCTGGTTGGCGATGTTCACCCTGAGGTGGCCGAAATCGCCGGAGCCATTACGCCAGTTCCCGGAGGCGTAGGCCTGCTGACTATCGCCATGCTCATGGCCAATACGGTGAAAGCCGCCATGCTGAGGCGCGGGCTAAGGCATCTCGAGTTGAGCCAAGTTTAGGGCGAACAGCGAACGACGAACAGCGGTAGCTTCGCGAACGACCAATGACCGACGACCAGCGACAGATTTCACCGTGAGCACCCCTTGCTAAAACTCGGCCTCACCGGCAGTATCGCGAGCGGCAAGTCCGTCGTCGGCGAGATGTTTGTCAAACTCGGCGCGCACCTGATCCAAGCCGATGCCGTCGCCCACTGGCTCATGGGTCCCGGCCGCCCTGTCTATGAGGAAGTCGTCCGCCGCTTTGGCCGAGAAATCCTGAATCCCGACGCCAGCATCAATCGTCCCCGCCTGGCCGAAGCCGCGTTTGGCGCCCCCGGCGGAGCGCCCCCGCGCGTCAAGGAACTCAACGAAATTGTTCATCCCGCCGTGATCGCGCACGAAAACGAATGGATGGAAGACATCGGCCGGCGCGATCCGAACGCCATCGCCATCGTCGAAGCGGCCCTGATCCTGGAATCGGGCGCCGCCAGCCGTTTCGACCGTCTAATCGTCGTGACCTGCGATCCCGAACAGCGCGTTCTGCGTTTCGCCCGCCGCCTCGGAATTTCCGAAGACGTGGCCCGCGCCGAAGTAACTCGCCGCATGGCCGCGCAGATCCCTGACGAAGAAAAAACCAAAGCCGCCGATTTCGTAATCGACAACTCCGGATCGCTCGATTCAACCTCGCAACAAGTGCAACGCGTTTTTTCCGCGCTGCGCTCGGGAGACATTATG
>CAVRNL010000098.1:0-17684 GCA_963722485.1 uncultured Acidobacteriaceae bacterium | reverse complement strand
GACGATGGAACTGTCGACCGGGCGGCTTTCAATGCGAGCGTCAATTGATAGAGGCGGCGCTCCCGCCTGGATCTGCTGTCTTGCAGGCGCGGTTGCTGGATTTGGCGCGAGGACTGCAACTTTAGGTATGTTCGCGGTGGTACCGGCGGTGGCAGATGGAGGCGCGGTCGACAGGTGAAGTTGGCGATGCCGACTGAGCTGATACGGCCACTGCGGTCATAGAAAGAGCAAGAGAGAGGACAAATAGCTTCATTATTGATCGCCTCCAAGGACGAGATTAGTTGGGGTTTTGTGGAGAGCGAGCTCCGCAAGGTAGAGACGTCGAACGGAAGCAACGTACGCATACACATCGGCGCCGGAGTAGTGGAGACCACGACGTAGGATTGGGCGGCTGCCTCGGTAATATGCCGCCAATACCAGACGGAAGTCTCCGCCGAACTGCTGCATCAAATCGGCGAGGTATCGAACCCCGCCGGAGAGATTTTCTGAAATGTCGAAAGGGATTGTGCACGCCATACTCTGCGCGGTAGCCGGCATGAGCTGCATCAGTCCCATGGCGCCCTTTGCGGACACCGCCCTTGGATTCCAGCCGGACTCCTGGGTGATGATCGCGTGGACCAGCTCTTTTGGAATCTGATAGTGAGCGGCGTACGCGTCGGCGTAGTAGACCACTTTATCGTGGCCAGTCTCTGGACAATCCTGCCAGCCGCAGAGAGCGGAAAACGCCAGCCAATAGGAGCACCCCGGTGCAGAGTCGATTCATTGAGTGACAGCCCCCAACGGCGTCGCAGCGAGCGGCTGGGTGGTTTCATCCGGCCATCGGAATGCCGGTGCTTCCGGTGTCCTCTGAGTGTTGTCGTTCCGCAGCCTGTGATTGGCCGTCTGAGCCGCCAAGTCTGAATGTCGTACCGACACATTTCGTCCGCAATGATGCGCGCATTGTCCATGAAGCTCTCGAATCGCCCAGGGACTAACAGGCTGGCCCGATCCTTCTCAGTCTTGGCAATGAACGGCAGCATGACGGCCTTATGGTCGTCCCTAATTTCTTTCAGATTCAATTTGTCGAGCGCGAGAGCGAGTGTGATCATCTCGGAAATCGAAGGGGGTTTTTCCATCTTGAAGGCCCGCAACGTCTTCGCGAAACCCGCGATGAAGTAGTGGATGGCTTTTGACAATGCGGCGTGCGGCTTGCGACAATAGCCGCTTCCTGTTCAGGTGTGGGATGATTGATGTAGATGCGGGCACAGCGCCGTAAAAGAGGATAGCCGAGTTGCCGTTCGTCGTTGGCCGTGACGATCGTGAACGGCGGATGTATTGCCTTGATCTCGCCTAGGCCCGGGATTGTTAGCTGCCATTCGCCGAGAAACTCAAGCAGTTGAGCCTCAAAGGCATGGCTGATCTTGTCGATTTCGTCGACCAGCAGGATGCATCGAGCTGGCGTCTCGAGCGCGCTTAGGAGCGGCCCCGCCTAAATAGAAGGCGCGGTCTGAGACCCTTCTTTGCGGCTTCGTCAAAAGTTCCATCATGAAAACGCACATACAGTTGACGCAGTTCATCACTGAAACTGCCGATTGCCTCTTTGTCAGTGAGGCCTTCGTAGCACTGCAGACGTATGAGCTTCATGCCCGTTGCGCGATTAATTGCGAGGGCCATCTCTGTCTTGCCGGCGCCTGCGGGGCCTTCGAGGAGAATCGGTCGATTGAGCTCCCCGGCGAGATAGATTGTGTTGGCAATTTCGCGTGTGGTGAAGTAGCCAACTTCCTCTAGCGATGCAAGGGTGTCGTCAGTGTTGTTAAACATAACATAACGAACATAGAGTAACTATGATTGCTAGTCAACAACAAACACGAGCGGCCGGATGCAGGGAAGCAATGGAAGAACGGTTGAGCCGGTGAGAGCTACCGAACAGCGCTCCAGGGCTGAGCGCCCGCCGGCTGGAAATGGCGCATTACCTGGTGAGTGAAGATGACCTCGAAGAGTAGCGGCAAAGGCGACTATATGGCAAGTCATGATCTCTAAGATTTGCTCTCCGTGATTGATGGGCGTCGAGAACTCGTTCGAGAAATCCAATCTGCGCCGCTGGATGTCCGTGCGTACATCGCATCGGAGGTCGGAACGCTGCTTGATACCGAGGCATTTGTGGATGCCTTGCCCGGACACCTTCACCCGGATGCCGCCAGTCAAGGTCGCCTTGGAACGATCCTCGACCGAATGCGGCGAATCGGATCATTCGGTGCGAGCACGGAGCAGCAAGAAATGCGCTAATGTCACAGACGCCCCAGGCAATGACGCCGGAGGCCATATGTGCGAACGGCAGTCGAAGAGGGGCTCTGCGTTGTTAGCACCACGGACCACTACGAAATCACAAATGTAACAGCGCTGTGCGCAGGTCGAGTGGGGGATGATCGACCGTTGCAATCAGGTTTTACGTGGCTACATCTTCGGTCCGCGTAGTTCCATGGAAGCACTTTCGCAGGTCGTCGGGAACTCCAGAAAAGCTTTGAGCAGATCGTAACGACTTCCTACACCGAGCTTGTCGTAGATCAGAACGACGCTGTTCTTGATGACTTGGCACGTTGTACCGAGTTGAGTCGCAACTTCCTTACACTGCACACCGTCCAGCAGCAAGCTCGTTATCTGTTTTTGCTTTTGCGTCAGTAGACCCCACTTCGCTTGCCTGGATGATGTGGCGATGTCGGGATTGTTCACCGACTGTATCCACGTCCGCCGCTCCCATAGTGCGTTAAGGCACTCCTCCAAATCAGCTGCTGTTGCCGTGCGAAACATGATTCCGCGAATCGCAGGTTGATTGACTAAGGGCAGGTATTCATCTTTGCGCTCGGCAATCCAGACCACCGGGCAAGACAACTCCTGTGCGAGCTTCATTATTCTTGAGCGCAGAGATAGCTGACCGAGAAAAAGAGTAGCCCCTGGATTGTTTGCAATGCGGCGTGCAAGCTCGGCCTCGGTGGCACAGTCAACTACCTGTGTGGATTCTGGAAGAAGCCGGCTAAGCCGGGTTGATATCGACGCCTGGCATACCGATTGGCGGTCGAATATGAGGATGGTTACCACGGAAAACCTCACGAAAGTTGCTTAGAATGTGCAATCTACGAAAGGCCGAGGTTCTCCTATAGCCGAAGAGGACGGCGGTCTGTCGGTGATCACATCAATTCCAATGATGTCAGCAGGATAGAGGACGGCAGGAACAAAGAACAAGGCGAAGGGTTATCTCAAATGGCCAAGCCGAGCCACAGTTGCACACGAAAGTAACAATCCGCTGGAGTCTGTCACCAACGCCTTGTACCTGCTTTCGGAGTCGCCCTGCTTGGAAGATGGAGCACGTCCATTCCTAACGATTAAAATCTCAGACAACATGCGCTCAATGAGGTGATGACGAAGGATTGTCTGTTCAGCAATCCGCCGTGCCTGAGAAGTTAGGTTTGGTCATTCGTCCGGCCAGAAGAAGGTGGCGGAACGCCGCGACATCCTGACAACCTAACGAGAGTGCTTCTTCCACCGCAGACCGCAGCCGGTCCCAGCCCTCGCGTGAACCGTGCGATAGAAGCTCGATCATCTGCCGCGTTCCCGCTACGCTCCTTGCAGCGTACCCAACTGCTTCTCGAGCGGTACTTTCCCAATAGCGATTTTATTCGTATAGGAAATATTTCCTTTACAACTTGATTCCCAATTGAGAAACTAAATCCATGGATGCTCCTATTCTCAACTCGACAGAGCGTATCGTAGCCGAGGCGCTGCGCAGCCAAGTACCCGTCAAAGGGCTGCCGGGAGTGTCTATTCAAAATGTATGCGAGCAGCCTGAGCAGCCCTTTGACATCAGCTTCGAGCTTCGCTCTGGCCCCAATCAGGTGCAGGTCTTGGGAGAAATCAAACCGTCTTTCTCGCCCCGGCTTCTCGAAGAGATCGGTCCTTGGATTCGGAGACTGAAATCGCTGCGTGCGGACATCTCAGTTGCCGTGCTTGCGCCGATGCTGTCGCCCCAGGCCCAAGCATTCTGCATTCAGAACGGAATTGATTTCCTGGATTTGGCGGGCAATTTGTTCATCAATGTTCCGGGGAAGTTCACCCTACAGCGCAGCGGTGTGCGCGCAAGCGAACGGTCGGGCACACCAACTGAAAACGTGCGAAGCGCGAATGTGTTCTCTGGACGCTTTTCGCGAGTCCTCCGTGTGCTGCTAGAAAATCCAAAATCGTGGACGGTTACCGAGATTGCCCGCGAACTTGAGGCCGAGAGCATGCGATTCAGTGAGCGGTTCCCGAATGCAGCGGTTGATTTCGGGATCAGCCTCGGATCCGTCTCTAAAGTGGTGGCCGGCTTGGAGGAGCAGCTTGGGGTACGTCGGCGTGGAACCGCGGTGATCGTTGCCGAACCTGTCCGCCTTCTCCAGCAGTGGGGAGAGAAGTACAAGGAACGATACCGCTGGCGTCTGCGGAGTTCTTTTCAGACAGGTAACCCGTTCGGAAGTGACTTGGCTGAAATCGCGGATGGGATCGGGCGCACGATTCAGGGACCATATGCATTTAGCGGGGCGATTGCGGCAGCTTCCGATGCCCCGTTCGTCGATATCGACTTGGTTGATATTTTCGTCTTGAATGGCCAGCTCGGAGCTGAGCTTCGTGATCTTAACTCGCGGCTGAACACTGGGCCTAAGCTTCGTTTCATCACGCCCTACGATGCCGGTGTGTTCATGTATTCCAAGCCGGTCGGCGCAGCGCTGGTCGTCTCGCCAATCCAAGCCTATTTGGATCTTTACGCGCGCGGCGGACGTGACCTGAAGCAAGCCGAGTATTTGCTGAACAATGTGATTCAGCCGAAGTGGAGAAGCGCGTGATTCCAGAACCACAGAAAACGTACGTACTGGAACTCCTGTATGCCCTGGGAACAACCGCCGACGAGTTTGTGGTTGCTGGCGCACAGGCAATGAAGTTCATGATGGAGCGTGCGCGCGCGACGAAAGATATTGATTTCGTTCTCGACGTAGTAAGACTGCGTAGCGAGCCGCAATTGCTGGGTGCCCAACTGGAGAAACTCGGATATGCGGTGGTCGACGGCTCCCGTAACTTTCAGTTCGAAAAGCCGATTCCCAACAGCCGCGAAACCATGCGAATCGAATTCATGGCACCAGAGGAATTCAAGCGCGCAGAGCGGGATTTCCGAGTGGATATTCAGAAGGGTGTCCATGCGCGCGCGTGCACCGGCGGTACCATCGCGGTGGCCGAATCGGAAATCCATCAACTCACAGGCAGACTGCCAGACGGCTCAGATTTCACCGCTCAGCTTCGGGTCACCAAGCCACACGCTTTGGTCATGTTGAAGCTGTTGGCGCTCGATGACCGATACCGCAACGTCCGAGGCCCTGCAGAATCCCGGCATGATCGGGAAGAGGCGCGCACTCATGCGGCTGACATTGTAGCCATAGTCTCAGCGCAAACGAATCTCTCACATTTCAAGGAAGGGTTTGAGCGCCAGTTCGAAGCTGATCGGGCGCTTGGCCGGCACGTGTTGCAGGTTCTTGACGAATATTTTGGAAGAAACATCTCGCCCGGAATGTTGGTCTACGAAGAATTCCTAGTGGCAGACAGCCCCATTGAGCGAGATGCACGGCAACAAGTAGCACAGGAGATCGAACGTTCGCACCAGTTAATGAAAACCTTATTGCCGTCCTGACGCAACCAATCTAGCTGTTTGAAACCACCTGTTTCCAATGGAATCGTGCCACCCAGTCCAATGGACTGACATTGGAGAACGAACACTCCGGCCGACCGGCGCGAATCCAACAACAACGTTTCCGTTGCTGTTGTTCTTTCCAACAACAGATCTTTGTCTTTAAACCGCATGTTATCCTCGAACACAGTGCTCAGGTCCGAACTGACCATCTGAGTGTGGTCTCCTTGGAAGGAGTGCCCACGTCAGGGTTGACCACAGTGTCCACGTCAGAGTTGGCTACTGTGCTCAGGTCAAGGTTGATCGGTCGAAGGACGAGATGACGTGGATACTGAGCTTGTCACCCGATTTCTCCAGCGCATCGGCAGCATTGACTATGAGGTTAGAGAATACCCATCGCGCATCCAATCCTCAGTTTGAGAAGCTTCTCCAGAATATCCGAGTGGTTGGCTTTGATACAGGAGGATGAATGGCACAGGTATGGTTAGTCACCGGCAGCTCTCGTGGTCTGGGTCGCGCAATTGTTGAAGCTGGCCTTGCTGCGGGCAATAAGGTGTTGGCGACAGCTCGGGACATTGAATCGCTGACTGAGCTGTCGGAGCGATATGGAGATCAGGTCAAGCTCTTCGCGTTGGATGTCACCGACGAGCAGCAGCAGCAAACGCGGTACAGACGGCGATCGATGTGTTTGGCTTGTTGGATGTGGTCATCAACAATGCGGGATATGGCAATCTTTCGTCCGTCGAAGACACGCCTCTATCGGAATTCCGCGCACAGATCGAAACGAATCTCTTCGGAACGATCATTGTGACCAAGGCAGCTCTTACGTATTTTCGCGAAAAGAAAACAGGCCACTTCATTCAGTTTTCATCGGTGGGCGGAAGGATTGGTCCTCCGGGACGTGGGCCTTATTCGGCGGCGAAATGGGGTGTCGAAGGCTTCTCTGAAGCGCTATCGCGCGAAGTAGCACCACTCGGCATCAAGGTCACAATTGTTGAACCTGGTGGGTTCCGTACGGACTTCGCGGGGAGTTCCACCGAACTGAGCGAAGGTCATCCCGCATACGACTCGACTGTTGGAGCTACCGCAAGATTTCAGCGCAACTACAACGGGAAGCAGCCTGGTGATCCGAAAAAGGCGGCTCAGGCGATCATTCAGCTGACGCAGGAGCGAAACCCTCCGTTGCGACTGTTGCTCGGCAGCGATGCGTACGCCGCGGTGGAGAAGAACGATCTTGCGCGATTAGAGGAAGCACGAATATGGAAGGAACTCAGTGTCTCCACCGATTTTGAGACGGAGTCACTTAGCTGACGGACGTCAGCCCGTAGTTGCAAGGCGCGGATTGGCGTTCTATCCCACCTGGGTCGATGCAATCGAAGTGTCGTCCTGAACACGAACGCTGATTTGGAAGAGAGGAAATCCATGAACAGTTCAAATGCGGAAAAGAACAAGGCGATCATGTTGGAGGCATTCGATATCCGTCAGTTGACACTCTCACTGCAGCGGCTGCAGGATTACACTGCCACGGAATTAATATCGCTGGCAGCATAATCATGCACTGCTTATTGCCGCCGCCAATAACTGTGTGTCAAGCAGAAATCAATTCCTTCGATGGCTCGACCTCAACTCTGGTCCGAAGTCGCACATTGAGCGCCTCAAGAATTCTGCCGGCGCGTTCGAGAGTGACTCCAAAGTATTCATTGCGCTCATCGCGTGACACTTGCGACTCATGCACCTCCAACCGCTTCGCAAGCTCTCTTTGTGAAACACCCTGAGCAATGCGAAGAGCTATCAGCAGATGCCCGAGACCGCGCAAATTGTCTAGTTCTTCAAACTCACCGCGCTTCAAGCGCTCGTAGCTCTCAACCTCCTCCTTAAATTGGAGGTAGAAGGATTCCATCGGGTCGATAACGCGTTTGATTTCCTCGTCAGTGAGGCCAGTCTCTTTCAGGCGGGCACGATGTTCACCAAGTCGCTTTTGCTCCTCAGACAGACGCTTCACCGCTTCTTGATATTCTGACTCACTCCGAATCATTACTTGCCTCCATACTCGATCTTGACTATGCCCCGTGGTTTCCCATCGCGGCGGGATTGGCGAAATGCAGCAGGAAACTCAAGTTCATGGCCGTATTTATCCCGAATACCGCAGCCCATGCCGGGGAAATGCGGATAGAGTTCGACGCGATAACGATGCCACATCGGCAGCTGTTTCTTCGGATAGCCGCGATATGGTTTTCGTGACGCTGGGTCCCAAGTCCATACCTTGTACGGATCAAGTAAATTGAGTTCCCGCGTCAGCTCTCCAGTCCGGAGCCGATCAAGATCGCACACAAAATATCCGTCAATGTCATTTGGATGATCCTTGTCCTCGGCAAATGATCCGTCCGCAAAAACATCGCGTACACCGACCTTCCAGAGCTGTTGAGTCAGGAGCTCAAGATTGTCGACCAGTCGTCTGCGCCACGGTGCATCCCAAGACGGATACATCTGCGGATTGCCTGGTCCCGCAACCAGGACGGAGCTGCGGAGCTGATCAAAGGAAACCTCGTAATCTCCCGGGGGAAGAAGCCCGTCCTGCTCAAACGGTGGAACCTTAGACATTCTAGCCTCACTTGTCACAATAATCATACTTTACATATATGTCAAGTATGTTCGTGCTTGCCTGAATCCGCCAACCAATGAATCATCGAGGCTTGGATCAGTCATTTAGCGTTGCGCAGAGTTCTGGCACCTGTTCGTCAGTGACAAAATGAACCTGCGTAATGGGCAGAGCCAAGTCATGAATGGCGGTAAAGATTTGTTCCCGAAGTCTGAGCGCCGGGTACCGCCACTCTTCGCCTGGCATCCAGACCAAAAGCTTCCCGGCTTCGAGCCGCAGATAGCGCAGTGGAACAAGCCAATCGAACGTGTGCGGATTGACGATCTGCCTGAGTGAACTCTTGATCTGCGTCCAGAAATTGTTGGCTGGAGCCGCATCGAGTTCTTCATGGATCGCTGCAGCGGCCGCCTGCTTACCAAACTCCACGGCGGCTGCACGCTCCTCCATCTGCCGTTGTTTCCGCCACTCGCTGAAGAGATCGCCTTCAAAACAGCGAGGAACAACCTTCAGCAAGAAGCCGGTCGGGTTTTCGACCGAACTCGATGAGCGAACAACGCTCCCCTTCTCGCGCAGGAAGAAGATCAGCTCCTCCGTGGTCAAATCCGGAACTTGAGCTTGGCACGCCGCTATCATTGCGGCGAGAGCCCTTTGATCCGGGACCAGAGCGTAGCGGGCGAATTCACGACGAATTTCAGCCGAATCCAACAACAACGCCTCTGTTGCTGTTGTTCTTTCCAACAACAGATCTTTGTCTTTAAACCGCGTGTTCTCCTCGAACACAGTGCTCATGTCCGAACTGACCATGCTGAGTGTGCTCTCCTTGGAAGGAGTGTCCATGTCAGGGTTGACCACAGTGTTCACGTCAGAGTTGGCTACTGTGCTCACGTAAGGATTGACCACAGTACCCCCACCTGTTGAACCCCGCTTGTATTGGGCAGCTTGCAGTGGCCAGACGAACGAATGACCGGGCCCAATCTTCGCCTGGTAGAACCTGCCTTTTGATTGCTGCCTCTTCAGCGTGGCTTCGAAGCTGAAAACCCTGAAGATAGTCGGGGTTCGCCGCAGGATGTCAGGAGCCTGCTCTATCGCGACGAAGTCCTTGTCCAGCAGATTCTGCCGCACCCTTCTAATTGTGCTTTGCGAGAGTCCGGTCTTCCTCAGGTCATTGTGTCCCGCCTGCACCAGCTTCTCCATCTCTCCGTCCATGAGGAGCGTTGGGCCTTTCTCATATTTCCTCTTCTCGGCTTTTCGCTTTGACTCCTTCCAGAGAAGCTCATAGACAAGTGCCTCGTTCCCCGTCAGCATGTCCTTGGCATTGTCAATTCGCTGCACCCGCCCCTCGACGACCATCTCGCCTGCTTCGGTAACCCAGACTCCCACTCGCGCCGGTCCACTTTTGCTTGGCCTCTGCGTGTACACATGCAGGTCTCTGAATTTTTCGTCAGTCGAATCGGCGGCACTGACCGCGCTCAACCTCGGAGTGGCCACTGTGTCCATTCCAGACCTGAGCACTGTGTTCTTGTCTGGAGTGACCACGGTGTTCAGCGGTAACCTGAGCACTGTTCCCATCTCAGACGAAACAGGAATCGTACGCATAGACTTGGGCACTGTATCCGAGTCAGACCTGAGCACTGTGTTCTCGTCTGGTCCGGCCACAGTGTTCAACGGCAACCTGAGCACTGTATTCATCTCAGGCGTCACAGTGGTCGGCGGAGACATGTGCACTGTATTCAATTCAGACCTGAGCACTGTGTCTGCTTCAGACCTGGGCACTATGTCCGCCTCAGACCTGAGCACCGTGGTCGCTTCAGACTTGAGCTGTGTGTTCAGGTCAGGAACCATCACGCTGTTCATCGGTAACTTGGGCACTCTGTCCGTCGCAGACGTGAGCACTGTGTCCACGTCTGGGGCAACTGTCGCGGGCGCAGTATTGTCGGCTGCATTGTTGCCGGTCTCAGCGGCTACCGGAGACTCCACTGAACATGGCCGCTCCATCGACCCCAGGAACGATAGGTCGGGTACCAATGACGGCTCAATGATCAGCGCATCAATCTCTGCCTTGGGATCGAATGCAACGGCCCTACGCTGATGTGTCGGCCGATGATGCTTTTGTGTTGCTTGCGCCATGGGACAAAATCTCCATTAACTGCTCAAAGGCAGTTGTGTAGTCCTGCATCGCTTTGCAGCGTGGGTCAAAATCGGAGAGGAACTGCCGCGCCTGAGTTGCCTTTCCCACCGAGGCGTCGGTTCGTATCTCGTTCAGGAGGGGGACGGAATATCGCGCCTCCAACTCGGCGAGCAAGCTTCTGGAAATGCGCGTCAGTCCGATACGCCGGTCCACCATCGTCGGAAGTATTGCGACGGAGCGGATCGGGGTACGTACCGCGCGCGACAACACCTCACAAAACTGCATGCACGCCGCCGCGCCAGAAACCGAAACCAAGTCCATGTTGCAGGGAATCAGCACCTGCTGGGCATAAACCATTGCGCAGGTCTGCATCTGTCCGATCGAGGGCCCTGCATCGATCACAATCGCGTCATAGGCCGAGTCGTAGCGAGCGAGCAGATCCTCCAGCACCCGCTCGCGTGCAAGTTCGTTCCCGATATGCCGCTCCGCATCGGCTGTTTGACGATTGCTGCACAGGACGTGTAGCGTGGGCGAGACGACTTCGACGCAGAGTTCGAGATCGAAGCGCCGGATGATGAAGTCTGCGAGGTAGTGCTTGGGCCGCAGGCGAAGGATCATGCTCAGGGATCCTTGCGAATCAGCATCGATCAGCAAGGTTTTCTTCCCTTGAGCGAAAGCGAGTGGCCCAGGACCATTGACGTGACTGTTTTGCCGACTCCACCGCGCTGGTTTGCCACCACGAGTTTCATTGGCATTCCAGCACCTCATTGGCGTCGCCACGGGAACTGGTGTGATTGGGTTGTGCGCACAGGGAAGAGAGGCTGGCCAGCCCAAATGAGGCTAGCAGGGAAGAGAAATTTGAGCAGAATTTTAGATCAGAGGTATGCCGTAAGTATGCCATACGCTTCGCGCCTTTGTGCTCTAAGTCGAGCCTTTTCAGTCCGAACAAAAAGTGCTTCCGTGCGGGCTTGGGCTAGCGTAAGTTACTGATTTGATACGAGCTTAGATATGGATCGACCCTAATACCCTGTTGACTCATAATCCTTTGGTTGTAGGTTCGAATCCTACCAGGCCCACCATTATTTTCAATCGCTTACAGAACTGATAATTAGGCCTACTGATTTCTGGTTAGTTAGGTGTACGTGTTTATTCCGACTGCTGCCTATTTTTTCAATCACTTACAGAGTTGATGATTTTTGGGTGTGCCGCAAAGTGTGTCATACCCGGTAGGCTACCAGATCGAGCTCGTAGCAAGCTCTCTTCGGCAACGGATCCGCTCAGAGATGGTTGCCATTCGTGATACAACGGCCACGGTAAATATCTCGGCCATGATATATATCTTGGCCACGGTGTTCATATTCCGGTTCAAAGTGAAAAAGACGAGTTCAGAGATCTTCTAATCCCGTGGCCGCCGCACGAATCTCGGACGCGGTTTCTGATCAGATCAAGCGATTCACCCACAGCTATGCACCAAACGTGGCCATCGGGATCATTGATGTGGAAGGGTTTCGCACATTCGTGGGCATGGTCTGAGAACATTTCGATATTCACAGTGGCCCACCGTGGGTGCCCCGTCGATCTGCCAAAACCGGTGTCAAGCGCATATGGGACCACTACGGAAGCGGATTCTTTCTGCAGGCTTGGCACGAGCCAGCGAAACAGTAGTGTTGCCGCCGCGGTAACAGCAGAAGTTTACCTCGGGTATTGAAAACTCGTACTTTGTCGCCATCGTGGATATCCCGTGCTCCAGCGTCAGTGGGATTCAGGTCAAGCTCGCCGGTGCGCTCCATGCGCCGATGGCCTTCAAGATTCGCAAATGTCGTGTTCATGAAATTGTCATGTTTGCGCGCCAACAATTCCAGGGGGTAACGTCCGGCATCGGCTCCGTGCCGCGACTCCTCGGGGAGGAATAAAGCTGGCAACCGGATCAAGGCCTCGCTGCAAGCGCTTCGCTATAATGTTCGGCCTTGCCGCTCGACGTAGCAAAACCGCCCTCGGAGAATGGCAGGAAGGGCACTTCAGGATTCTTTACGAAGTGCAATCGCTGGTGGTGCTCGCGCGCCAGACTTTCGGGCGTGACGTCCTGAAGCCACGGATCATCGCTGGTAAGCGCTTCGGCAATCATCTCCCCGATCGCTGGCGCGGAGACACTCTTCATCAAAAGCCATGCGCTCAGCCAACGCGCGGAACAGGTCGGAGTTCGAACGCGCTTCACCAAGCGGCGCAATCGCCTGCTCGGAAAGTTGCAGATGGTAATGACCGTAGGAGGTCTGCAAGTCGGAGTGTTCGAAGAAGGTTGTCGCCGGCAGAACAATGTTCGCGTAAGCTCGCATAAAAAGCCGCGAGTCACCGGATGATCTGGATCGCCCTGTATGCGTGTCGCACGTCCATCCTCGACGGTGATCAACACTCCACAGGCATCTGGACAATCGTGTGGGCAGGCCGCGTGAACAATCTTTTTCATTCAGACATCCTCACATGGGAGAAGCGACCGGATATCTTCATCCGGCCGCTTCTGTCGTCCTCTTACCGCAATAATCACCGAGAGAAACGTTATCGCCGTTCGAAGCGGAGAAAATGCGCCAAAACAGCAATGCCATCATCGGTATGGATGCTACCCTATCCACATACGTCCATGCACAGATGGAATTCGGACCATTGAGAATTACGAAAAATGCCCGTAATTGCGAAGCGGTCCGTACTCTTTATCTGCACCGGTAACAGTTACCGAATACCGAAGCCAGAAATCCTTCGACCAGATCACGACAAAGATAAACGCTTTCGTGGACGCGAACTGACGCCTGAGAGGACGAAGCCATGCGCTTCCTTATCATTGGTGGTAGGTAGCGATGCCGACATCAGTGCGAAGTAGTGGATGGCTTTCACACAATGCGGCGTACGGCTTGCGACAATAGCCGCTACGGTACAACGGCTCAGCCGCGTTGACACTACAAGGCGGCTGGACCGAGTTGGCGATGGCGGCATGCGGCAGCCCGGCTAGTCAGAATGGACCGTACCCAGCCCGGCTTGCACATGAAGAAGGGACGTACTCAGACGAGGACCCACGATTACGAGCGGCCTGGGTCGAAGCTAAAGTCCTCTACCGCGCAGACCTAGTCCACGCTCCAAGCGTTTTCTCGTATCCACAGCCATTTACCTCTGGCTCCAGAGTGGCGTGTTGGATACGCCAGTGCTCTTTAAGGAAGATGCGAATGCTATTTTGCCAGAACCTCCGCTTCTGTGACGCCCATCTCCGGCACTGAGAGGTGCGCCGTGAGTGCTGTTTGTCCCGGCCCGACCTCCCAAACGTGTACGTGATGCATACGCACGGGATCGAACTGTTGCTCGATCCCCTGAACCATTTTTTCCAGGTCGAAGCCGTTGGGAGTTGCTTCAATCAGCGTTCCCGTGGCTTGCCAGATGATGGATACTGCGCTCCAGGCTACGCTGAGCCCGATGACCAAAGCGGCGATCGGATCCAGATAGCGGCCAAAGCGTGTATTCACAAACAGCGCCGCCAACACGACGACCAGAGAAGACAAGGCATCCTGCACCAGATGCAGAAACGCGCTCCGGACGTTCAGATCCTCTCCGTCATGTTTACGCAAGAGGAAGACAGAACCGAGATTGGCTAGTAGAGCCACGAGCGCAACGGGCAGAATGACTCTGGACGACAGCGACAGAGGATGCAGTAACCGTCTGATGGCTTCGTGTGCAATGAAGATCGTGACCGCGCCTAGAACCAGTGCGTTCAAAACTGCTGCGAGAATCTCAAGTCCGCTTCAGGCCATAGGTGAAGCGGTATGTGGCCGGACGCCGCCCCAACGTGCGCGCCACGATCGCGAGGCCTAATGCTGCAACATCGCTGAGGTTGTGCACGGCATCTGCGAGCAAGCCCAGACTTCCTGAAAGGACGCCGCCGATGACCTCGACAACGACCACCGTGAGGTTCAGACCCATACTAATCCACAGGCGGCGATCGAGGCCGCTGCTGTCTTCCAAGTGATGGTGTGTATGTGACATTGACAGATTTCTCTCCATTCAATTGCTGCGAATCCGGCACAACTCTTCGGTGGAAATCCAGCCACGGCTCACATGTATCTCGTCATGAACGTCCTCTTTTCAGGTCGCCTCTAGCACTCCGCCAACATCAGCAGGTTTACTTATTGTCTCTGCATCGCTTCGATACCGATGGTGCCTCCCCACTAGTTTCGCGGTTCGTGAAATAAGCCGAACAAAGAGCAGCCTGAACTGCGTGATTTATATCCAGTCCGCGATATGCCATCACGGCATCGCACCAGAGCTGCTTTGAACGCCACTGAACGGAACCGGCGAAACAAAATGAGCCTACCAAACTGACCGTGGACCCTGTCAGGAATCTTATCGCTCTCGGCCCACGCCACCAACTGGCACGGGCCGAAAGAAAAGGGCGCGGAGCAAACCTGTCAGACGTGGCATCCTCACTGACGCGCGCCCTTGAGTTGGCTAGGCCTTTTCGGAACAGGGGACACATACCCGTTTGCCCTTTACGTTTTGCAGCTTGTGCACGAACACTCTTTCGCCGCATACTTCGCACAAGTCGGTATCAAAAGTTCCCTTGGTCTTTTGGAAGTGATAATCCGTCACCGGACCTATGTCGAGAAACTCTTCTTCTGCCCGGTTCATAACACCTTCGACCAACGGATCGGTTAGGTTTGCGGGCACATCCTGGGGCAGTACACCTTGCTTGCGCTGCTGCACAAACGGTGACTGGAGCATCTTTCCGAAAAAGTCTCGCTTGAGTTGGACCCGGATCGCTTTTTTCCGGTTCGTGTCAATCAAGGTAAATGCCATCTTGCCGTAATAAGTCTTTTTTATGTTACTTTTTCCGTAAGTACAGCCGGTAACGGTCATCAGGCCATCGACAAAACAGCCGGCTGCATGATCGTCTCCAGTCTCTACAAGAATCACCAGTTCCTTATCTTGAGAACGTTTCACCCCAAGAATGTTCATGGCCGCAGCTCCCGCTCTTAATCCGAGGGGCATGGCCGGGCAGTTATGGCCGTGAAACTGCCGTCCCGCTTCGAGAAAGTCCTTTGCGTTTATCATTGCGATGTTTCCTCTCTATTTTTACGGGGCCTTTATACCCCATTGATGAACTTGTTGCGTGAACTGTGTCTGCAATCAGGGCAACGCCGCCAGAGAAAGCGCAGCCAACATGCCCGGTACCAGGAATCAAAACGCCGCGGCCAGTCACTGCCCAAAGCTGCAAGCCTATCGTCATCTCTAGCTCACCACGATGTCTGTCGGTCATGGATCTCATCCCCGAGTTGTTTGCAGTGGTTAATGAGTAAGTAGTCCCAAATATCCAGCGACCGCGCCGATCGCCAGTACAAATGCCGGATGCCAGCGAAGCCTTGCCAGCAGGAACACGGACAGGCCCAACAGCAGGTACCCGGGCCATACGACCAAAGCACTCCTGCCGAGCAGCAGAGCAGCACTCACGATAAGGCCGGCGACGGCCGGATTAACTCCCGAAAGAAACTGCTTCACTTGACGATCCTCGCGGAAGCGCTCGTATCCGTGGCTGATAACCAGCATGAGAACCATCGCCGGTGCGAATAGCGCAGCGGTAGCCGCCAGCGGCGTCGCTCACGCCGGCGACGTGATACCCAGCAAACGTGGCAAGAACCGCGATTGGCCCCGGAGTCAGATTGCTAATGGCAACCCCGTCGAAGAAATAACCGTGAACTCAACCAGCCAAGCTGTGTTACCAAGCGGTCATGCAAGATGGGTATGAGTACGAATCCGCCTCCAAAAAACACAAGCCCGATTTTCAGAAACGTGGTTGCAATTGTTCCTAATAAAGCTGTTAGGGAAGAAGCGGCGGGGATCACAAGCAGAGCAGTATTTGATTGCTGCGGCGGTTTCGCCTTTGTTGAGGGTGGCAACTGTCGCATGAAAAGAAAGCCAGCCGCTGCTGCAGCGGCTAACACCCAGACCGTATTCAGTTTGGCAGCGCCAGCGATAAGCGCCCCAATCGCGATCAATGCTTCCGGCCATGATCGCACGACTTTTCGACCAATGGACCACCCGGCCGTCAGGATCAGGGCGATGACAACCGGGCCGAGTCCGGGCGACAGCGCCCTGTAATGCCGGGATCGAGTGATAACGAAAATACAGACGAGATAGGAGGATTACCAGGGCCACGGACGGCGCCAGGAATGCGCCAGCCGAGAGGAGGCCACCTATGGCGCCGAACAAGCGGTAGCCAATGAAGAATGACGTGTTCACGGCAAATGGTCCCAGAATCTGTGCCAGCCCTACGCCATGGACAAATTCCTCCGCTTCGATGATCCGGCGCTTCCGCACGAATTCCTCTTCCATCAGGGCAATCACGGCCATGCCACCGCCAAAACCGATGCTTCCAAGTTTCAAAAAGTTCACCAACAACCGTCCAAGGGTGATGCTGCCTTGCGCCGAGGAAGTCTTTCCATCTGGCATGTCTGCGGTTACTCAATTAATTTCTGCCTTCTAATCCGCACATCCGCGCGCGTGGTCTCCACAAGTGGTGCGTGGTAGTTAGCAGCACCGGAGTACGTTGACATTGCGAGGGCCCAACCGAACATTGACCCGGCAAATTGAAGGATGCGGGGTCGCGGATGGCATTTACTCGCCCGAAGACCTGCTGAGCGGCCTCGGCGGCGGCCTTCTCGAGCTCATTGCGATCTGCGTGGACGCTCAGTGCGCTTAGGCTCACCAGAAATTCACGATGATTGCGCTTCCGGCGGTACTCAGGCTCGCGCAAAGGATGAAGCAACACGGTTTCCGCGAGATCAAAGTCGAAGTCCACCAGTAGGGTGCCGTGGACGAGTAGCGACTTCCATCGCCAAGCCTGCGCATTGCCGGAGATCTTCCGATCTCCAACCGCCACATCCGACGTACCTTCGAGTTTCCCAACGACCCCGAATGTCGCGAGGATTGCACAGACAACATCCGTGCCTTGCTGAAAACCGGCCTTCAAGTTGAGGCGATCGGGCGCGGGCACCGTCAGCGAATAGTTCAGCACGCCGCCGGTCTGGAGCATGATGCCTCCGGTACATCGCTTGAGCACGTCGACTCTATGCCTTGCGCATGCAGCAGCATCCACTACCTGTTCCGAACGCTCACTAGAGCCCATCACTACGGCGGCAGGGCCTCCCCACCAGAAGCGGAGCAGACGCCGCCCCGTAGTCCAAGCCGATTTTGCTAAAGCCTCATCAAGCGCGAGGTTCTCGGCTACTGTCTAGCTG
>CAVRNL010000097.1:0-5026 GCA_963722485.1 uncultured Acidobacteriaceae bacterium | reverse complement strand
ACTCATGACCCGCTTGTGCGCACCGAACGCCGCCAGCGGAAATCCCCCGCCAATCGATTTCGCCAGGCAAATCATATCCGGCGCCACGCCAAAGTATTCCGAAGCGCCGCCCCAGCAGAGCTTCGCGCCCGTCTTGACTTCGTCGAAGATCAGCAGCGCTCCATACTTATCGCAGAGCGCCCGCAGTCCTTCCAAAAATCCTTTCTCCGGCATGCAGAGGCCAACGTTCATCATGATCGGCTCAAGAATGATAGCGGCCACTTCATTGGGATTTTCGCGGAACCGGCGTTCCACCGTTTCCAGATCATTGAACGTAGCAATCAGTACGTTCGCGATGCTCGCCTTCGGCACGCCCGCCCCGCCGGACACAGGCTTCGGATTCTTGATATCGCCGAAGTCATCGGCTGGCGGATGCGGCTTCACGCTCACCAGCGCCGCATCGTGCAGCCCGTGGTAGCCGCCTTCAAACTTGATGATCTTGTCGCGCCCAGTAGCGGCACGGGCAAGACGAATAGTGTGCATCGTGGCTTCCGTACCGCTGTTGCCGAAGCGGCACATCTCCACCGGAAAACGCGTGCAGATTTCTTCTGCCAGTTCCCACTCCATGTTGTGTGGCATCCCATAAGCGGTACCCTTGTGCAGTCGCCCCTCCACTGCTTTGATCACGGCCGGATGCGAATGCCCCGCCATGAGCGTTCCAAAACATAGATTGTGGTCGATATATTCGTTGCCATCGAGATCGCGGAACTTGCTGCCCGATGCCTCAGACACAAAAATCGGATACGGATCGTAAGCGCGGTAGTTACTAGCCACGCCCAAGGGCAGACGCTTCAAGTTTTTCTTATGCGCTGCGGCGGATTTCGGAGTACGGCGCTCGAACGTGTCGAGCTCTTCTTGCAATGCGGGGTACATCGTGATCTCCATTAAGACTCAGGCCGGATCGGCCATCAGATTAGACCGGGGCGGCCGAAACCGCCCACGGATTCGTTCCTTGTCCTCTTCTCTCGGACTAGAAGTAAAACTTCAATGCAAACTGCGCCAGACGCGGGTCTTTGACCTGAGTGACCTGGCCAAACTGCGAACCGTCGGTGATATTGCCGTCCGGGTTATAGAACTGCGTGTGATTGAAAACATTGAACAGCTCGGCTCGAAATTCGAAGCGCGTGCGCTCGTTGACTGGAATGTTCTTCATGACGGCAAAATCAGTTTCGCTGATGCCCGGCCCGCAGCAGATCGTGCGCGGCGCGTTGCCGACAGTGCCGAGGGTCACAGAATTACTGAAAATCGAGCTGTTATTGAAATAGTAATTGCTGTTGCTTTGCGGCCTTTGCCATGAGAAGGGCGCGATCTGGTCGGGCTCGCCCGGATACTCAAAGTCCGCGCTGTTCATCAGTTCATTGTCGGAGGATGACGTAATGCGGATCGGAAATCCTGTCTGGTAAGTCGTGACCCCCGACACTGCCCAGCTATCGAGCAGTTTCCCGGCGACGCCGCTGTACTTTCTAATCGGCGGTTCCCAGTAATAACTGACGACAAAGCGGTGACGCGCGTCGAAAAGCGAAGGCGAATAGTTGCGAGCGCCAGGCAGCGGATCCAATATCCCTTCGAAGCTCGACGCTTCGTCGATGGACTTACTCCAGGTATAGGCTGCGGTAAATTGAAGCCCGCGTGCAAAACGTTTCTCCAACGAAACCTGCAAAGAGTTATAGGCTGAACTGGCAATCGTGTCCTGAGCGAAGATGCTGGTAAACACCGGAATGCCGCTGGCAGGACAGCCGGCGCCGGTCACGGGATTGCACTGGGGCGAGGAGTATGGACGCAGCCCCACAAAGTTCAACGTTTGGCCTGATCCCGCGACAACCGTGCCATTTGGCATATGGAAGCCCCCGCCTGCGGAACTGGTGAATCCGCTCGGGACTGTGACCACGTACGGTGCGTCTTCTCCGAATTGGCCGCAACTGACCAGATCGCCGATGCCATCTGTAACGTTGTTAGGATTCGCCGTTGCGATGGCAGTGATATCCACGCAAGTCTGCGGGTTCGAGTAATTGATGTCATGCGTTGCCAGCAGGCGGTGCCCTTGCGATCCCACGTAGCCGACCTCCAACTTCATGTCTTTGGCCAACTCGCGCTGGATGGTCAAGTTGTACTGAGCGGAATACTGGGTTCGCATGTGCGGCTGGAAATCGCCGAACAGATCGATAGGTTCGAACTGTGCCCAATTCTGAGCCGTCCCTCGTTTGGGACTGATGACTCCATTAAAGGGATTCAGATAAGTGGTCGCACCGTCCTGGCCCAAGAAAGGCAGGTTGAGCTGTGTCTCATTGACAGTGGTGCTCCCGCCAAACGGCGGCTCAGCGCCGAATTGTGCCAGCACAAGCTGTTCGATGGGGTTATAGAAGAGCCCCCAGCCAGCGCGAATGCTGGTCTTGCCGGAACTGCCCGGGCTCCAGGCAATGCCGATGCGCGGAGCAAACGCCTTGTAATAGGTTTGTGTCATGCCCGCGGGAACGCCCGAGTCGCCCGGAACGACTAACCCAACCGCATTTTGCGAGTCGCACATCGGGTTACTATTCTGGTCCAGAACGGTTGTATCACAAGGGTAGACCGTAGAGGATTGGCCGGGGCGAAAAGTCTCGACGTGCTGGGCCTTATCCGCCAGCGGAGTGTTTAACTCCCATCGGATCCCGTAGTTCAAAGTTAGATTAGGCTTTATCTTCCAGCTATCCTGCGCAAACAGGTAGAGACCGTTGTTGCGGACGTATTCGACTTGAGCCGAACCTTCATTGAATGAATCGGGCAGGCCAAGAAGATAGATGGGATAAAGATTCTCAGTGACGCCGTCCGCCGCGTAGGCCCCAGGGTCGTTGGGCCCACCGCCGTAAAAATCGAAGGTTCCGTTCACGTTGTAGTAATAGAATTGGTTAAACTGCTGGCGCCGAAAGTCCGCGCCAAACTTGAAGGTATGGTTGCCCGAAACCTTGGTCAGGTCATCCGACCACTGAAAAGAATTCCCCACCTGAGGAAGTTCGCCTTCCGAATCGTTGCCCATGGAGAATCCCCCCGAAACGGAGATGAAGGGAAGGCCCTCGCGACCTGCGCCAAGAGACGGATGTATGCCGTAGAGACTGCCGTTCGGATCACTGGAACCGTCGCCATAAAAACAAGGCACGGCGCCGGTAACTGTGCTAAGCCAAGTGGGAGCTGTGGGGCAGGACTGTTGCACCAGTGCAGTACTTGCGGGATGCTGAAACGTCTCCTGGCCCTCGCGGTTGTAATTGAAACGGAACTCATTCACCGTGCTGCTGCTGAGGGTCCAGGTGTGAGTAATGTTCCACTGCTGGAAGCGTTCCGCCAGAATGCTGCCAAAGCCGGGGACGTTGGAGCCCGCCAGTTCGAAATTGGAGAAGGGCTGATGCGTATGGTCGTCATTGAAGTAGTAATAGATGCTCAGGTTTTGCTTGTCATTGATCCGATGGTCAATTTTAACCGTGAACTGGTCGCCGCGAATGGCCTCGGTGGGGACGGTGCTGATCAGATTAAAGCCGGCAGGAGCACTGGGAATAAACTGCAGCAGATCAACCGCGGTAGGATCCATGCAAGCGAGCGGAATCTGGCCGTTGGGGAAAATGCCGGAGTATGCTGCACCATCCGAAATCGTTCCGCCACCGATCGCGGTCGTGGCCGCCTGGCAGCCAGAACGGTTCGTCAGGAGCGCGGAGTTAGCCAGCGACCCGGTGAACGGCGTGGGTAGACTCGGGTTAACATCGGTGAAATTGGCGACAATCTGCCCGTTCACCAGGTTGGTCGGAGATGGGGTTTCCTGAGCACTGGGCACGGTGACAGCCGGCGATTGCAGCCCTTGACGGATGCGGCGCCCTTCGTAGGACGCAAAGAAGAACGTCTGATCCTTCTTAATGGGTCCGCCCAAAGTACCGCCAAACTGGTTTTGATTGAACTGGGGCTTATCGCAAGTTAGTCCCTCTGCGGCCGTAAGACAGTAATTATTGGCATTGAGCACCTTATTGCGGAAGAACTCGTAGACATTACCATGCAGTTGGTTGGTCCCCGACTTAGTGACCACATTGATGACCGAACCCGAGTTGCGCCCATATTCCGCGTCGAAAGTATTTGTGAGAACGCGGAACTCCTCAATGCTGTCGGGCGAAGGTTGAACCGTCGGGAGATTAGCGAAGAGATCGTTGGCGTCGCCGCCATTGACGCTGAAATTGTTGGAGCGTCCGCGGCCACCATTCACCGACACCGCACCACTGTTGTCGCTTCCATAAATGAGCGTGTTGCTGGAGCCGACGGTGGACATCACTCCGGGCTGCAGTTGCAGAAGCTGATAAGTGTCGCGAGTGTTGAGCGGCAAGTTCGAGACTTGCCGCGCGTCCATGACGGCGCCCAGTTGCGTGCTGGTGGTATCGACGAGCGGCGCTTCGGAGGTCACTTCGACGATCTCTTTCGTTCCGCCGATCTGCAAGACTGAGTTGACGGTCACGACCTGGTTGAGATCGACGTTCACGCCGCGCTGCACGTTCTTCTTGAAGCCGGCAAGGTCGAACTCCAGGCGATAGGTGCCAACCGGAACCTGGGGAAAGCCGTATTCGCCGCTAGCGTTGGTCGTGCTTTCGCTGCTCACGCCCGTGGCTTCGTTGGTGAGCGTGACCTGCACGTTAGAAAGCACGGCGCCGCTCGAATCGGAGACGCGGCCGAGGATCCGGCCGCCCGTGCCCTGCGCGGACAGGAGCGTGGAACCGATCAGGCACAGGCTCAGGACAACAAGTCGGCAACACAACCGGGACGGGTTTAACGACCGCATGGAACAGATCCTCCAGATGTTGGGGACATTTTTTTGATGAGACCCGATTCGGCTTGCTTGCGATCCAAACCTTGCTATAATCGCGTAAGGTTAGAGATTCCGCAGCTTTCTGTCAAGCGGAAAAAATACACCCCCACGGCGCGGCCAGCAGGCACATTCGGAAATCATGTCGAGCGACGGCAAAGTCTATCTCAAAATCGG
>CAVRNL010000096.1:0-76264 GCA_963722485.1 uncultured Acidobacteriaceae bacterium | reverse complement strand
ACAGTCACGCGCGTCTGCATAACTACGGGGATTAGCGGCGTGCTCGGTGGCACTCCGATTCCCTCGCCGCCATCAATGACCAGGGGCATGCCATTCGAGGTCACGCGGACGGAGCCTACAATCCATTGGCCGGTTACACACGGCGGAATGGCGGGCGGAATTCCAGGACAACCGGCAACCAGCCATGGATCGGCCAGCAACGCAGTAGGCTGACCGCTAACCATAACCTGCGGATTAGGCACAACGGGCGTTGCTTGACCGCCGTGCGAGCACATCACCGTGGCGCCGACATGCAGCAAAAATCCCGGCATGATCTTCTCCCCTCTCTTCTTCCCTGCTGTAATTCCCTCGCGCTCTAGTTCCCTCGATCCAGGGACGTTCTGATTAAGTCCCTGGGGTCCCCCGTGCACCCCTGTGTACCCTGTGGTTTATGCTTTCTGCTGACACATGATCAGAGTTTCCCTAAGTCACCTGCAATGCGCCCTCATTGACGGTGATACTCGGTCCGGTCATGACTATGGACGCGCCCTGCCCGTTGTCGATGGTGATCCCCGTGTCGTTGATGGCGATGAACGCTCCGGAGGTCGAGGTGAGAATGATTCCTCCGGTAGGACCGGGCACATCGCTGATGACGACCGTATTCATCTCCACGGTTTGCAGCACAACTTGCTGCGTATCCGGCGGCGCGGCCAGCGCCAGCGCCGGCACTTCGTCCGCGGAACCCCAGTAACAGCCCACCCATATGGGATAGTCCGGGTTCCCTTGCTCGAACTCGACCCACACGCCGGAGCCGACCGCGGGCGTGGCATAGAAGCCGTTCTGAATGCCCGCGAACGGCAGACACGGCATCGCCCACGAACTGGGAATGACGTTGGACACGTCCGCCACCTGCACCATGAGCCGGCCCATCTGCATGGGATCGGTGTTATCCAGCACCGTGGCTCGATACTTACCGAAAAGCTTGTCCATCCAAGTCCTCCCCTATCCCAGAAAGCTAAAAAGCGACCCCGTCTTCTCCTAAAAAGCCACTGCCGGAACCACCGGCACGGTGGAGACCAGGCCGTTGCGCTTCAGCGTAAAACTTTGCTTGTACTGCCCGAGCTTGATGCGATGGGTTGTGCTTTCGACGTAATGCAAGCCATCGAATGCCGTTCCCGCGCCGCGCACGCCCACCAGTCCGCGCGCTTTCAGCGGCTGCCCATAACGCAGCACGTCGAGCGTGCCATCGCCCGAAACTACGTCGGAGGTCTGCGAACTGCGGCTGAGCGCGGCCATCAGCGCGTCGGCGGGAGTCAACTTCGCCGTGTCCTTAATCTGCTCGATCTTCTGCGGCAGCGGAATCAGAGCGCCGAGGGGAGGGTCGAGCGGATTGAGCGAAGGCATCGGTATCGGTATGGTGGTCTTGGTGATCGGTTCCTGAATGTAGACCATGCGGCGTCACCGACGCTGCGGCTGATAGCGGAAGTTCAGACTCTCCACGTTGGTCCAGGTATCCATATTCACGTTGAGCGCCGGCTGCGGAATGCCGATGCGCACTTGCGGACCCCAGTAGGCGGTATTGGTGCCAGGCGCGGGCCCGGGCTCGATGTAGAAAACGTAGCCGGCATCGTTCGCGAGCTGCTGAATGTAACTGAGATCCGTATCTTCTGCGAGGGAGTCTGCTCGACGGGCATGGGAATATCGGGCGTGACCACGGGAGACACTTCGGGAATGATGCCGAAGACCGGCATACTTGGAGAGGATGGTCAGCACGCGAAGATCGGGCGTCATGCCGGGATAAGGCAGGCCGGAAAAATCCATCAGGTCCATGACTGCGGTCAGATCTTGCCGTAACGACCAGCTTCGACGAGCCGCTCATCGCGTCGGGCGCCATCTCGTGGTGCTTGATCATGCCGTCCATGATGACTGCGGAAGCCCGCCGAGCGTGACCACAAGATGACGCGCAACAGCGGAATGGGCGCGCCGCCCGCAAGCAGAAAAGCGTCTGCAGGAGAGTTATTCGCCAGAGTGAAAGTCAACGAAAAACCGCTCTTGCCCATCGCCGATACCGTCACTTCCGCCGACACCAGGGCATCGATCAACGGCTTTGGCGCCGGCACCGCGACCATGGGGCCGATGAGGATGGTGAGATAGAGCGGACTAGCCATTGCGCGCTCCCGCCGGAATGCCGGAGCCTAGAGGTATCTGAATCGTGGAGCCGGGCTGCGAAATCGAGCTCGTCGGGATCCATCGACGTGTTCGAGTCGCAGATCAGCCAGTAGAGCGTCGGATCGCCGAGATACTTGGCCGCAAGATTGTCGATCCGGTCGCCATCCGCCACCGTGTAATTCTGCAGCGACTTGTAGATACTCGCGGACGGAATGATTCGCCGCTGCAAATACTGCACCATGGTGCCGTTGGGAAGCACCAGGCTCTCAACCACCGCTCCGTAGTAGCGGCTGTTGGGGTTTGTCGGACCGCCGTTGCCGGCAGCGGCCAACACCAGAGATTGAATCGCGCTGCTCATAACCCCGTCACGGCGCAAGCGCCGCCAGCGCCTCCTTCGTTGCCTGATAGGTCATGTAGAGCGAGCCGGCCGGATTCTGGAAGCCCACGTCGTTTACGTTGAGCACGCGCATGCCAATCGACACTTTGGCGTGAATGGGGTTCAGCTGTGGATCGAAAAACTCTTCAGTAATGTCGAGGTCGGTGATACGCACCGGCGTGACACGGCTCTTGCTCCACACAAAGAGCGTGAGCGAGGACTCCATCGGCAGAATCTCCAGCGTGCCGGCATAAGTAAGAGCTTCGTTCGTGTTGAGCTCCGAGGTCGATGGATAGACCAGCAGCTCCAGCACTGCCAGTTGTGGCTGAATGCCATAGGCCATCGTGTTGGAGTCTCCGGCGGCGAGCAAGTCGCTGGCGTCGATCTCCGCCGTGCACTTGATGGTCTCGATCGGCGGTCCTTTCAAGCGCAGAACCTCCGAGCGATCCGGCTCCTCGCTCACGCTCTGCGGCTTCAGGGAGCGCGTGATCGACTCGGGGTTGTATTGCAGAGCAATGGTCTGCTGCAATGCGCCCGTGTTCGGGTCGACCGCGAGGATGGCGCCTTTGACCAGGCGTGGCGAAACGTTAGGCATGATCGTCCTTGCCTCCAAGATTCGGCTGGAGCTTGACTAGGTTTCCGGCCTGGCTTCGAGTGCCGGTCTTCGGAGCGGATCCGGGAGGAAATCCGCGAAGCAATTCACGGAAGATGGCGCTTGCCGCGCGCTCACCCATTCCTCTAGCATCCAACCCCGAAGGCAGCATTCCGCCGTCGATGCGACGAATGGTTGCGGTCCGCGGCCCGCGAATGAAGCGCGACCAGGGCTCGCCTTGAGCTGCAGCTTGCATCAAAGTGTCAATCCGAGCCTGGAACGCCACAATGAATATGCCCTGTTCGCTGGGGGCAAGGCCTTCCATGTTCAGACGCTTGACGTGCAAGTTCAAACGCTGAGGGTTCAAGCGCGTGGGTGAATTCGCTTCGCCCGGCCCGTCCAACTTCTGCGCCACGTCGTCGCGCGTCGAGGATGGCGCGGCGGCAAGCTGGGTTTTGACAGGCCGCAGAATCATATCCAGCCTCGCGTCTCAGCCGGGGTAAGCGAACGCTCGAGTTTGCCGTATTCGCAGCGCGCGCCTTCAAGAATGTGTTTCATACCGATCGGTTGTCTTTCTTCGGCCGCCAGGAAAGCGGCTTGCAACGCAATGTTACGGATCACTCCGCCGGGTACGTTGAGCTGCGCCAGGCGCTCGTAGTCGAGCCGCTCCACTGGAGTTCGCGCCGGGAAAATACGCTGCCATATCACCGCGCGCCGCGCCGCATCGGGATACTGGAACTGCACGATAAAGCGAATACGGCGCACGAAGGCGGGATCGATCACCTGCTTCATATTGGTCGTAAGGATGGCGACTCCCTGATATGCCTCCATGCGCTGCAACAGGTAGCTGACTTCGAGATTGGCGTAGCGATCATGACTGTCGCGCACGTCGGTGCGCTTGCCGAAGAGTGCGTCCGCTTCATCGAAAAGCAGAACGGCGCTGCTCTCTTCCGCGGCGTCGAAAATGCGCCGCAGATTCTTTTCCGTCTCGCCGATGTACTTGCTGACCACGGTCGAGAGATCCACGTGAAACAGGTCGAGGTCGAGAGTGCCGGCAATCACTTCGGCGGCCATGGTTTTACCCGTGCCGCTGGTGCCGCTGAACAGCGCGGTCACAGCGAGTCCGCGCGCGGAGCGCTCTTCAAATCCCCATTGCCGGTAAACGAGCGCACGCTCGCGAACGTGCGTAACGATCTGCCGCAGCGTCTGCTTTTGCGGCTCCGGCAGGATGAGGTCGTCCCACTGCGCGCGGGTCTCGATGCGGCGCGCCAGTTGGTCGAGCGAGCGGCGCGACCGCTGGCGGCAGATCTGCCACGTTTTCTCGCCGCCGTCGCGAGGGCCGCTGGCGAGGTTCGCGAGCGCTCCAGCAAACGCAATCTCGGCCGGAGGCAGATCGAATTGCTCGACGATGCGGTCGAACGTGCCGTTCATCTGGTGCGCCAGCGGACCCAGGCTTTCGCTCCACAAAGTGCGCCGCTGCTCGACCGATAAAGTGGGCTGAGGAATGCGCAGACCGGGGAGATGCTCCAGCGTCAACTCCTGCGGTATGCCCACTGCGACCGGCACCTGAAGCCGTGCGCAGAACGCCGTCAGGGCTTCAATTTCGTCGGCGCGCTCTCCGTTACCGGTCTCTATGTAGAGCGCCGACGCGGTGAGCACCGCTTCGCGCACCCAGCGTCGAGCCAGGCGGTCGCGTTCGACAGCACCGGGTGGAATTTCTGATGCGCGCAGTTGGGCGAGCCCGAAACCACAGGCGTCTGCGATCTCCTGTGCCATCGCCATGCGTGTCTGCTCGGTCCTCGCAACCAGCAACAGAGGCATGGGCGGGGCGCCGTTATGGACACCGCCGAGCCAATAGCGAACACCCAGTTCCATGGCGTTGGTCCGCTGCAAGGGCGAAGCCGAACTCCGTCTCGGCGCCACTGGCCGGATCACCGGCGCCAGCGCTTCGTCGGCGGTCGGGACTTCCAGCAGGTAAAGAAGAACTCGCGGATCGATGCGCAGCGCGCCGGTCACGAGCGAGTCCCCGGACTCGACTTCCAGAAGCAACCAGCGTCGCAGCGGACTGTAAGGACTGATCGCACTCCAGTGCGGATTTCTCAGACATGCGAGCGCGAGACCGAAAGTGGGCCGGCACTGCGGCACCGTGTTTGGCGGCAGCGCCGCCAGAGCCCCAGCAAAGCGCGCATCGATCTCCACGCCGGCGCAAAGCAAGAGCAAGTCACGCTCAAAACCGCTCAGGCCAAAGGACTCCGCGAGCCTCTCCAAGGGCGCATGACCGGTCTCGCTACCGAATGCATCCGGTGACTCGCCGGGCAGTCCGGCATACTGTGCGAGGGCCGAATACACAGGCGCCAGCGCTTGCGAGATTCCGGTACCCGGCTGATGGAGAACAGTGCTCATGTGATCTGCACCAGGGGGAGGAATTTCCCATAGGTTGGACTGGCCGGGTTTGTATCCAAATTTAACGGGCTTTGCGCGCCACCAATCTCAACCCGGAGCGGCACGGTTGCGGGAAGCGTAAAGGGCAGACTCGCAGCATCGGGGATGGGAAAATCGAGTGTGGGCGACACCGCGGGCCCGCTGGTCCGCGGCGGAATTGAGATGGCGAAATCGCCAAGAAAGACGGAGGCGGATTGGTACTGCCCAACGCTCGGGTTGAGCGCAAGTGTAAGCGTGCCACCCGCAGCGACTGTGATCGGAGCAGCGGTAGTAATCAAAGGCTGAACCATGAACGGCATGGCGTTGGAAGAAGCGCCAGCGTGTGGATCGCTGGGCACTCCAAAGCTCACGCGGGTTACGACGCGCACGGTCGTTACACCCGCCTGCAACGAAGCGGGCACAGTCACGCCAATGCTTTGCGATCCCACCGCATCGGGTGGAAAGGGCGTGCCCTCGTTGAAGGCGACGAGAGTATCCGTCGCGGTGTCTCCGATAAAGTTCGTGCCGGTGATGGTGATCGGTTGGTTCACGCCGGCCATTGGCGGCGTCACCGCGGCGATGGTGGGACTCTGCAGGGGAACGACTTTAAGCGTGCGCTGCTGCACCGGCAGATTGGACTTCAAGGGCTGCGTCTCTTCGATCAGCACCACCGACACACGGTACGCGGTCGTGGCGCGATAGTGGGTGGAGAAGGCCATCCACAGGCGTGAAATCTCGTCGTTCGTAAGCGCGTCGGGCGTAATCTTGATTGACTCGAACTGGAAGGGCAAAGTGGTTCCCGCAACCGCCTGCACCTCGACCGTCGGACTGGGGCTGTTCGCCGCAGCCGAAAGCCAGGTTTGAATCGCGGCTTGCGAAAAAATGGGCGTCTCATGGAATTGCTGCATCGCCCAGCCCAGAAGGATTTCGGAATCGAATTCACCCGGCCCGTACGCGCTCATTAAGTAATGCAGGTCGAGCGCCAGCGGAGGATTGGTCAGACGATTCCCCTGACTGTCGTAGGCCGGCAGCCGCGAATTGCGAAACGCGGGATCCAGGCTCGAGTAATACATAAAGAGGTTCAACCGTACCGGTTCCTCTCCAGTTGCGAGCACAACATCGGGCGGCAGCACGCTGACGCTCGCTGTATTGCCGTAAATCGTAGCCGGTCCTCCTGCGGAGGCTGCCATGGCATTCGTCAGAAACCACTTCAGCACCACACTTACGCCCGCGACCGCCAGGTAGTCGCTCATCGACCATCCCGCTTTCCGCGCTGCAGATAGTTCTCCAACGTCACGCGGGGATGTGCTTCGGAGCGCTTTCTCGCCGGTGCCGGCCGCGCGGAGCGGAAGTCAATACTGCCGATGGAAACATTGATCTCGATCGGCGATTCCAGAGATTCGACTGGGGATTCGGTCCTGGATTCGATCGACCATGCATGCGGTGGTCTTGCGTCTGCTGGTTTCGCGTGCGGCCAGAACGCTGCAAATTCATTCGGTACTCGCGTTGCACGGCTCTCTCTCGACTCGCTTCTCGGCGTGGATACCGGGGCGAGTGGCGAAGCGGCACCCGCAACGGTCGGGATATCATCGGGAACAGACCTTTTGGATGCGCCGGCCCGAGTCTGTTCCGCCGGCTGAGGCGCACGCGATTTTTCCACCGGGAGCTTCGCCTCATCCCGCGAAGATCGTGCTCCGTTCTCGGCGAGCAATGCAGGTCTCAGCCGCGGAGGTTCCATCTGGGGAAGTAGCAACGCCTCGTGCACTCGCTGATCGCTGACTTGCTGATCGTTGCCTGGCTGATCTTGGACTCGCTGATCGCTGCCTCGGATTCGCTGAGTAGAGCCGGCTGCATTTTCTCGTTCCGAGCGCGACGGGGTTGGAATTCCGCCGTTGACCTGCGCATCCTCTCGCAATGGCTGTTCCGTTGCATAGGCCGATGGCGCCACCGGCCCCGGCGCCGAGGGCGGTGCGCCTGCGCGCTCTTCCCGGGATTCGCCCTGCTCACCCCATCTTTCCTCCACATCTTCGCGAAATGGCTGTTCCGTTGCGTAGGCCGATCGCACCACAGGCCGCAGCGCCGAGAGCGGTGCACGGGCGCGTTGAAGGATGCGATCCAGCCGCGTGTTCATGCCCGCACCTTCATGCTCGCACCAGGGCGAGATAGTTTTGCCTGCGCTGGGAGCTCATGGCGAGGATCGCCGACTCACTCCAGCCATAGGCGTACGCCAGTTCGTGTATTTCGCGGAGCAAGCGCTGGGCTGCGTTGCGCACCTCAAACCAGAGAAATCGTCCAATGTCGAGGTCGGCCATCTCGACCGCTCCGCATTGCGGGCACGCGGCGGCGCAGGTAAATTCGGCGCCTTCATGAATCTCTTCGAATACTTCCATGGCATAGTCGCGGACCGCGTCTGGCGCTTCGCTCCAACCGACGGCGGCGCCAACTGGATCCACCAGCGAAGTGCAACGTTCGAGCAGCGTCTGCCTGGACGAGGCTTGATCTGGCATTCGGAGCGCAGCTTCGAGGTCGCGCGTAGTCGCAGGGGCGACATCGACGCGCCATCCCTGCACTTGTCTTTCAACCGGCGCTGCAAGCCGCAAACGCTCCAGCGGCTCGATCACACTGGTGAGGTCAAGCGTGAATTCCATCTGAGCGGAGCATTCGCCACAGGGAAGCGTTGCACGCAGCCACTCGCCGAACGTCCTTTGCCGCAAGCGCCAGAGTTCAAGATCCCGCTCTGCCATGCCCAGGGCAGCCACGCTCTCGCGGGTTCGCTCCGGAGACGAAACCGTCAGCAGTATCAGCGGGCGAGTCAGGTCGCTTTCGTGGGAACCTCGATCCCAAGCGGCAAGCAACTGCTCGCCAACCAGCGCATGCATAACGTCCACCCCATGAGGACAAGTTCGAAGACAAGTTCGTTGACGGCGCCGTGCCCCGCCGGATCGCTCCGGTCGACCTAAGCATTGTTCGAAACGAAGCTAGGTTCCGTGGGCTCGACCACCGACAGATCGCGTTCCCAACCTTCGTTTTCCAGCTTCAAGTGCTGAATCGCCACCGCGTTTGCGTTGGCATCGAGATCGGGCAGGGCCTGAAATTCCGAAACCCAGGCGCGGTAGACAAAATAAGCGATTACTTTTTGTCCGGCCTCGTTGTAGACCTCGATGATCACGTCCTTGCGGAAATCCTTCAGCGAAACCTCCGAACCGAGTCCGGCGCCAAGCTGCCACACCTTGGCCGCCCACTGCTCGAAGTCGGTGTCATGCGTGACGCCGCGCTCCAGCGTGATCGCATCGAACTCGGTGCGTCCCGGAGACTTTCGGCTGGTGCTGGGATCGCCACCTTCGCGGTGCTTCACCACTTCCGTGGTCCGCTTCAGCCCTGTGACTTTGCTGACGCCCGCCACGTACTTGCCGTCCCACTTGACGCGGAAATTGAAATTCTTGTACGGATCGAAGCGTTGCGTGTTCACTGTGAATTGCGCCATGGGTTACTTCCTTTCTCGATTCGCCGAAGCTCGATTTGCCTAAGAGGGTTGTGCGCCAGCCATCTGCTGGATCTGAATCACCACAAACTCCGCCGGTTTCAGCGGCGCAAATCCGACCAGAATGTTGACGATGCCAAGGTCGATGTCAGTCTGCGTCGTCGTTTCGCTGTCGCACTTTACGAAATACGCCGCGGCCGGTGTCGATCCCTGAAATGCTCCCTGCAAAAACAGGTTCTGCATAAACGATCCGACATTGAGCCGAATCGAAGCCCACAGAGGCTCGTCGTTCGGCTCGAACACAACCCACTGCGTTCCCTGGTACAGACTTTGCTCCAGGAACAGCGCCGTGCGCCGCACCGGCACATACTTCCATTGATTGGCGTCGGCGTCGGCGCCCACCAGCGTCCGCGCGCCCCACAATATGGAACCGTAGATAGGAAAGGTGCGGAAGCAGTTCACGCCCAAGGGATTTAGCTCACCGTTTTCGGCGTCGGTCATTTTATAAACGAGCGACTGCACGCCGTTCAGGGTGGCCTGCGTACCGGCGGGCGCCTTCCACACTCCGCGCTTCGAGTCGGTGGTGGCGTAGACGCCCGCAACCACTCCAGAGGGAGCGAAGGTGCGCAGCATTCCGGGGTTTAGCGGATCGAGCAAGCGCAGTCGCGGGAAGAAACAAGCCCCGTTTTCGTCGCTCACGTTCAAGCCGCTGGTCTTCCAATCCACGGCCGACAGAATGTTGTTAACTTCCGGCGGAGGATCGATCAACAGCAAAGCCCGCTTGCTGTCGCAAAGCGCAATGGCCGCGCTGTAAACGCTGTTCGAATCCACGTTGGGGTCGTGCGCATTCGGGTTTCCGGGAAGCGCGCGCGTGGCGTCGGGAATGCTCAGCAGGTTGAAGATGTCGACGTTGGTGAGCGCGTAAATGCCCGTGTTCAGGCTGGGATCGCCGATGAGGTCTTGCGTCCACGGCAAACCTGAGCCGTTCGTGCCCTGGTTCGCGCTGGTGAGATAGGCGCTGGTGGCAGCCGAATACCAGTGGTCGGCGGTGCCGTTGCCGGTGCCCAGCGCATAATGAGCGACGTTCATGTTGGCGGTGGGAGTGGTCGAAATTCCCAAGGGATCAATCGTGGGCGCTGGCGAGTCGAAAGTAATAATCGCGTCTGGATACTGCGGGAGCGTGGCGTTGACCCGTATCGCTTGCCCGGCGCCCGTGCCAGCCACCGAGCATGACACCGAGGCGCCTGGCAACTGCACGGCCAGCGCCGAATTCAGCGCCTTCTGGAGTTGTGATGCCAGACCGGCAACCGTCTGGGGAATGGGCGCGCCCTGGCCAAATACGGTCACCGCGGCAATGGGCAGCGGCGAAGGAGGGGTAGTCGGCTGAATCACGCTGAATGGCACCGTGAATGCGGCGGTTGCTGTCGATCCAATCACGGTAGCGGAGCTGGTGGGAGACGCAGTCCCGGTGTAACTCTTAGCCAACGTGAGCTGTGTGTCGGATTGAACGGATGCGATCGTGTATTGGGTATTCGTGTTGTCGGCCCCGAATACCAACTGCTGACCGGCCTGAACCGAGGTCGTAAAAGTGGTGCCCGTACCGGTGACGGTGGTGGAGGCGGAAACATTCACCGTGCCCGCGAGAGCTTTGGAAGCAAGCGCTGCATTGACCGCCGCGATGCTGATCGGGTTGCCGACCAGGCCGGTTTGCGCGGGTGCCACGGTAGGCGAGGGAGAGCCAACCGATACACTGACTAGCTCTGAGCCGTTGTCGGGATCGTTGACGATCGAGGCGACGAAATTTGCCCGGTTGGAGTTCATCGACAGCAGCGGGAAAGGCTCAACCGTGCCGTCAGCCAGATTCGTCACCGTCAAATTGAACGCGGTTGGATCCACATAGTAAATCGCTGTGCCTGTGCCACCGGTCCCGGTGTAGTTCTGCGCGACGCCACCCGCGCCGAGAACCAGATCGTTGTCGTCGGTGATCGACAAGATCTGATAAGGGATTTGGTTAGAATCTACAGAGAACACCAGCCAGTCGTTAGGCGCAAGATTCGTCTTGAATCCGGCTAAATTGCCGGTTACGTTAGGCGAGCCGTTGGTCACGGTCAAGGTGCCGCTCAGTTGCTGACCTACATTGGCAAAGTCGATATCGATGATGATCTCGCCATTGGCCCATGCGCCGCTGCTGAGGGCATTGAACGTGAGCCCGCCGAAAACCACCTGGGCCTTCGAGGCGCCGTGCCGCGGCACTCGCACCACATAAGCCTGGCTTCCGCCATTCTGAAAGAACTGCTGCACGGCGTAGCTCAATTCGCTGTCGGCGGCGAGCCCGCCGAAAAGACGTTCATAGTCGGAGAAACTATTGAGCAGTTCGGCGCGGCCGTCTATTCCCGTTGCCGTGTAGCCGACAAATGCCGTGATCGATGTAGCCACGCCGGTGATGGGATGGGAAGAGCTGATCTGCTCGGTGATGTAAACACCAGGATAAGTAGGCGACGCCATAAGGCACCTGCTTCCAAATTAAGTTTTTTGGCCCGGGACCCCAAAAGCTGAAGTGATTCAGCCTTTACCGATGGAATACAACGGACTTGAGCAACGACAAGGGAAGTGGCACAGCTTTGTGTCGCGTAACTTACCCTAGCAACTCAAGGTGTGTCAAGTTAAAGTTACGTTTTTTTTGAGAGTTCCGTTTAGGACGGAGAACAGATGCCGCGCAAGATCACGCCGCCGCCAAGCGCCACGGAGCAAGTGACACGCAAGGAGCGGCAACAAGAAGGAAGCCCGCGTGCGGGGGCGTTTCGGGTGGAGAAGCTTCCAAAACGCTCCCGCAGTTTGCGGCTTCGTGCCGGGCGGCAACGCACAGACCATCCCCACGGACCTATTCCCGCGCACCTATTCCTGCAGAGCTATGCGCTCACACTCAGGGCATTGCTGCTGCTCGTCGAGCTGGGATTGAGCAGGTTCAAGATGATCTCGTAGTTACTCTGTGGGTTGAGGTTGATGGTGACGGGCTCGGAGGAGCTGTTGTTTTGTCCCTGAGCGGCGTCAATCAAAACCTGCCCTCCTGAACTGCCGCTGCCGAGATTGATCGTGACCTCTTCGGGAGAAGCGGACGAAGAAGTGCTGGGCGAAGAACTGCTTCCCTGCCCGAGGTTGATAACGAGTTCCGGTGTTGCCGATGCACTCGAAGCGCTGGTGCTGGACGCGCTGCCTACGTTGATGACGATCTCCCCCGTGCCGGAGTTGGTAGTGTAGGCTGAGATGGCCGACTGCGACTGCTGGCTTTGCTTGCCGAAAGTGCTCTCCAGGTTGGCGAACGCCGACTGGGCTCCAGCCAGATCGCCGTTTTGCAGCGCTTGGCCAATGGCCTCGAAATCCTGGTCGCGATCGGCTTTCGCAAATGGTTGCCCACTTTTATAGGGGCCGCTCTGGCCAAGAGCGCTCAGGGTGTTGAAGTCCTGCTGCGCCGAGTTCAGGTCGCCCGCTTGCAGATCCTTTCCCAGTTGGGTGAGATCGGCTTGCCGCTGCTGCCGGTAGGCTTGCAGTTGCTGGTAGATCGAAGATGCACTGGCGGCTGCGCTGCTGGTCGTGGAGGCGCTGCCCGGCTGCGCGCTGCTGAGGTTTGCAACCGCTCCCGAAGTGGCCTGCGATGAAGTTGCCGCGTCGCTTGATTTGCTGGTAAGCGTGGCAAAGGCTGCCTGCGCGCGCGTCAAGTCGCCGGCTTGCAAGGCCTCGCCGATGGCGTTGAAGGCCTGGACGCGGCTGGATTTGGAAAAAGGCTCGGAATTGGCGAAGGGCCCATCCTCACCGAGCACAGCCAAGGCCTTGTAGGCTTGCTGAGCGCCGTTCAGATCTCCACTTTGAAGGGCGCTGCCGAGCTGCTTAAGATCGGCCTGGCGGGTCTGGTAGAAGCTTTGGACCTCTTGAAAAAGCGATGAGTTGGAAACTGCCGCTGTTGACATTTAGTTTTCTCCCGATGGCGCGATGTAGTTAGAACTCGCGACCTGGGCCTAATTGCCGCCCCACAGATTCATCGGTTGTACGCGGAATGACTTTAGAGGAAAGGGGAGAGTTACTAACATTCGGCCGTTTTCAGTTGCACAGGTGAAAAGGCCGGGGCAGATGGTTGCTCCGGCCCGAGTCACGCGACGGTCAATTCGACTTAGGCGATCAGCGTCTTTTCGAAGTGCTCGCAGAGCGCGGTTTCCAGCGTATACAGCTTGCGTGTCGAGGGCGTCGTCATATAGGGTTTCAGGATCTGCTCGACCTTGGGGACCCACTCTTGCTCACTGCGCTCGAGCTCCTTCTTGTCGGTCCAGAGAGTGACCGCCAGCACTTTCTCGGTCTTGTTCTCGGGCACAAGCGGAAGGATCTCGAGGAAGCCATTCTGCCTCTTCAGAATGGGAAGGACTTCTTTTTTTACGACGCGGACGAATTCGTCTTTCTTCTCCATGAGAGGAACGAACTCAAGGATGCGTGCGTACATGGGAGAGTCTCCTTTCGTTCTCTGAATTTTGAATTTGGTTCCGCGAGACTTCTGTCTGGCCCTGTCTGCGGGATCGAAAGGCAGCGTACAGCGTAGTTGCGGGTTTTGCAGTGATGGTTGGACGAAGCCGCTGTGACGATTCTTGGTGAAATCGTTCCAAAACGGGAAGCGATTCCACCTCTTCGGACCCCCAAGTCTGCCAGTTTCGGCGGCCGCAGAGAGGAATTGGCAGTTCCCTCCCGCGCAGTTTCGGCGGACGCACGCCGCAGCCACGTTCGATCCCATTTTCCTTTTTTCGGCTCCGCAACTATAATCGCCATTCGCCGTAGTACCGTCCAAGATTCGACGTAGGACAACCCCCGGACCAGGAGAGTGCATCGTTCCTGACGAGGATGGCGACGGTCAGACGCTAGTGGCCAGTCCAATCCTGTATGGGGTTAGCCGTGCGATTTTTTTGCATTCCCTGGAGGCGCAGTAAGGAAAATGGAAAGACTCGTTCACTACGCTCTGGCAGCTCTCTTACTTCTCGGCATCGCTTCCGCTCAGAACGTTCCAGCGGTCGATGTGTTCGGCGGTTACTCCTACCTCAACTTTGACTTGCCGGCGAGCTCGCAAACGTCCTCTCAGCGGCTGAATCTGCAAGGCTGGAACGTGTCCCTCAACGTCGGCCTGGTCCATCATCTTTCGATCGAGGGGGACATCAGCGGCCACACGCTTAGCAGTTGCGGCGGTACGGGTTTCAACTGCAGCAATTTCTCCTACATGGGAGGGCCACGCTTCACCATCGGCAATCGCTCCAGCCGGATCACCTACTTTGTTCACGGCCTGGTTGGCCGGGACCGGGCGGATCTTTATGACGTCTACGGCTCCACATCCGATCAGTCCATAGCGTTCGCTGGGGGCGGTGGCATCGATTATTGGCTCTTTCGTCACGTAGGAATCCAGGCGGGGCCGGTCGATTACGTCTACACCCGTCACCTGAACAGCGACGCCGTTCCCACCCAAGGCAGCGTCAGCGCGGCTGGCGGAATCGTTTTTCGATTTGGCGGCCATCTTCCTGAGAGTGAGCCCTCGCCCAAGTCCAAGGGTGAGTCTTCGAGCCGACGCTGGCATAGGAACAGGACTGCTCCTGCCGAGAGTCAACCCCCAGCTACGGCCAGCCGTCAGCCTGCCCAGCCAGTTCAGCCATTGGGCAGTGTTACGGCTCACGGAATGCAGATCCCTTCGCTCGGCGTGGTGCTTGGACCCCAGGAATTCGACGGAGCGAAAATTCTGGAGATCGTGCCCGGAGGCGTCGCGGAAATGGCATCCTTGCACGTGGGCGATCTGATCCGTTCAGTGGACGGCAGAGCGGTAAAGACGCCGATGGAACTGCTGGCGGAGCTGTCGGACAAGTCCGGGAAAGTCCGCATCGGCATTCTGCGCGGCGATGTTGCGACAGAAACGGTAATCGTGCTGGGCAGCCGCTGACCACTGCCGCAAGCGCATTAGTATTGCCGCGCCTTTAGGCGCCGAATCTAGGCGTTTGAGATTCACCACCGCCTGCCAGGGATGGGCGGAACAGGAAAACTGGCGCGCCCGGAGAGATTCGAACTCCCGACCTACAGCTCCGGAGGCTGCCGCTCTATCCAGCTGAGCTACGGGCGCACTGCGGTACGTTGAGTTTACAACCTTCCCTGATTGCCTTCAAATGGGATCGTCGCCAGATCGGGCCATCTGGTGATCGGGCCATCGGGCCATCTGAATTACAAACTGCCCCGCCTTTGAATTTCGATCACCCGATGACCCGATCGCCAGATCACCCGATGCTCTTAGCAGCCGCCGACTTTCCAGAAGCGTTCCTCCTGGTAATCGAGCGTCAAGAGCCGATTGCGCGGATCGTGCCGCTTGCCGCAGTTAGGACACGGAATAAAGCTGCGGATGTGCATCCCCTTGCGGTCATAATCCTCGGTAACGGCGAAGCTGGCGCCGCAACTGCACGGGATGAGGAACATGCGAAATTTTTTCTCGTTCGCCGCTTCATCCTTGGTTGTGCCTCGCTTCATGGCAAATCCAGAAATGCTCGCGTAGGGACGGGCCCCTCGCCCGTTCAAGCCGAGCGCAGCTCGGCGGCCGCTGCGGTAACAACGGCAGATCAGCCTTCCACCGCCGCCATCGAACCTCTTTTCCGCTTGTTCGATTGCAGAATCTTCTTCCGCAGCCGCAGCGACTTCGGCGTGACCTCGACGAACTCATCGTCGGCGATGAATTCAATCGCCTGTTCAAGATTGAGATTGCGGTAAGGCACCAGCCGGATCGCTTCGTCGGAAGTCGACGCGCGCATGTTGGTCAGCTTTTTCTCGCGCACAATGTTGACATCGAGATCCGTGTCCTTAGCGTTCTCGCCAATAATCATGCCTTCGTAAACATCCACGCCGGGGCCAGCGAAAAGCACGCCGCGCTCCTGCAGGTTGTAGAGAGCGTAGGAGGTCGTAATCCCAGGCCGGTCGGCGACCAGCGCTCCCGTCAGGCGATGTGGAATCTCTCCCTGCCACTCGATGTATCCGGCAAAAAGCGCGTTCATGACGATGGTGCCGCGCGTGTCGGTGAGCAGCGTGCTGCGCAACCCAATGAGCCCGCGGCTGGGCACGCGGAATTCGATGCGCACGCGCCCATACCCGTGATTGTGCATGTTGGCGACTTCGCCTTTACGCGACCCCACATGCTCCATAACCACGCCGACAAACTCTTCGGGAATATCGACGGTGAGGTGTTCGACCGGTTCCATCAGCTTGCCAGTTTCTTTGTCGTGCTTGGTGACGATCTCGGGTTTGCCAACCATCAGTTCGTAACCTTCACGGCGCATCATCTCGATCAAAATCGAAAGCTGCAACTCGCCGCGCCCCAGAACCTTGAACGAGTCCATGCTCCCCGTTTCTTCCATGCGCAGCGAGACATTGGTGAGCAGTTCTTTATCCAGCCGCTCGCGCAGGTTGCGAGAAGTAACGTAGTTGCCTTCGCGCCCGCAAAACGGAGAAGTGTTGATGGTGAACAGCATCGCAATCGTAGGTTCGTCGATAACGATAGGCGGCAGCGGCGCGGGATTCTCCGCGCTGGTAATGGTTTCTCCAATCGTGATGCCTTCGACGCCAGCCACGGCAATAATGTCACCCAGCGAAGTTTCCGTAATGTCGGTGCGCTTCAGGCCCGAGAAGCTGAAGAGCTTGGTGATTTTTGTCTTGTGGAATGAGCCGTCGCGCTTGGCGATAGCAACGTCTTCTCCAGTCTTCATGGTCCCGGAAAAAACACGGGCTATGGCAAGCCGTCCCAGGTAGTCGCTGTAATCGAGGTTCGCAACCAGGATCTGAAGCGGCCCGTCAGCATCCCCTTGCGGCGCGGGAATGGTGTCAATGATCGCGTCAAACAGCGGACGCAGATCCTCGCCCGCCGCTCCCTGATGGACGGCAGCCGTTCCCGCCTTGGCATTGGTATAAAGAACGGGGAAATCGAGTTGCTCTTCCTTGGCGTCGAGATCGATAAACAGGTCGTAAACCTCGTTAAGAACTTCCTGCGGACGAGCATCCGGCCGGTCGATCTTGTTGACGACAAGAATCGGCTTCAGGTTCGCTTCAAGCGCCTTGCTCAGCACGTAGCGAGTCTGCGGCAGCGGTCCTTCGCTGGCGTCGACCAGCAGCATAACGCCATCCACCATCTTGAGCGCGCGCTCCACTTCGCCGCCAAAATCGGAGTGCCCGGGCGTGTCCACAATATTGATCTTCACGCCGGCGTAGAACACCGCCGTATTCTTGGCGAGAATGGTGATGCCGCGCTCGCGTTCCAGATCGTTCGAATCCATGACGCGCTCGGCCACAGTCTCGTTGTCGCGGAAGGTGCCGCTCTGCCGCAGCATGGCGTCAACCAGCGTGGTCTTGCCGTGATCCACGTGGGCAATAATGGCGATGTTGCGAATACTTGGATTCAGAGCGAAAACTCCTCGGGACCACAGATTGGGGCTTACTACTACTTTACTATGTCTGGCAGATTCGTAGGCAGGTTGAAAGACTAGGGAAGTTCTGATTAAGTCCCTGGGGTCCTCCGTGCACCCCCGTGTACCCTGTGGTTTATGCTTTCTGCTGACACTTGATCAGAGTTTCCCTAGAGCGTGTTTCATAGATTGGCTTTGAAAGGGCAGCGCTTTCACAGGCTGCTGAAAAACTCGATTGTGCGTTTGATTTTGGGTGGCGCAGCGGTTCACCGCTGCGGCAAGTGCATTGTTTTGAATCCGGCTTTAGCCGCTGAGGGAAATGGCGGCATCCCTCGAAATTCGATTTATGAAACACGCTCTAAGTACGTCGCAGAGCAAGGATCGCAGCGAAGCTTGTAAACTCATCTGTCACCACATTTATGCGTCCAGGAAAATTCCGCTGCCAATTCTTCCTTTTATTCATCTGCGTCGTATTCGTATCGTGCAATCTTTCTCTGGCGCAGCCGCCAGCTAAAGAGACCGCTCCCCCACCTGACGCTCCCAAACCAAGCACTGCCGAGCCGAAGGGCTTCTTCGCCCGCTGGGCCGAGTTCTACCGCCAGGACTGGTCGCCGCCGCCCGCTTCGACCTCCGCTCCCACGCCAGCCCGCCGCGGTCTTCCGTCGCCGCTCGATTCGCCGCCATTTCCCAATTCCGATTGGTCCTACGGCGGCTCGCCGGTAATCGGCGAGCCCGACACCAACAGTTATCCTCTAATGACCGCCATCAACCAGGCCCGCAGCCGCACGAAGCTCTATGGATGGGTCGAGCCGACGCTAAACTTCAGCAACTCCACACACAGCAATGCGCCCGAGGCCAACGACGACTACTCCAATCGTTTTGAGATGAACCAATTCGTTCTCTACGCCGAGCGCCTGCCCGATTCCGTGCAGCGCGACCACATCGACTGGGGCTACCACCTTACCGCTCTCTACGGCACCGATTACCACTACACGACCGGAAAGGGCTACCTGAGCGGACAGTTGCTGAACGACCATCGTCAATACGGCTTCGATCCTACGCTCGAATATGTCGATGTCTACATTCCGCAAGTTGCGCAGGGCATGAATCTGAGGCTCGGCCGCTTCATCTCCGTCCCCGGCATCGAAGCCCAATTGGCGCCCAACAACTATATTTTCAGCCACTCGCTGCTCTATGCGATCGACCCATTTACCGACACCGGCCTGATCGCAACGGTCAAGCTGAACGACCAGTGGTTGGTGCAGCTAGGCATTACCGACGGCCACGACGTTGCCCTGTGGACGCCCGACGCAAAACCCTCCGGCACACTCTGCCTGAGCTACACAACCAAGTCGGTGAATGACAATCTCTACGTCTGCGCCAACGGAATCAATAACGCCAAGTACGCCTACAACAATCTGCAGCAGTATGACGCCACCTGGTATCACCGGTTCTCCAAGACGGTTCATATGGCAACCGAATCCTGGTACATGTACGAGCGCAACGTGCCCGCGCTAGGAGGAACGATTCAGCCGGAAACCGGCGCCAACGCCGCGTACTGTCTCGCGGGAGAACAGCGTTGCACCGCTCCCGAATACGCCGTAGTCAACTTTCTGCAGAAGGAACTCTCCGCCCATAATTTCCTGTCGCTTCGCAGCGACTTTCTCGACGACAAAAAAGGCCAGCGTACCGGCTACGCCACCAAATACTCAGAGAACACGATCACCTGGTGTCATTGGATCGGCACCACCGTCCAGTTGCGTCCGGAACTGCGTTTCGAGCGCGCCTGGGATGAGAAGGCCTACGACAACGGACGCCGCCACAATCAGCTCACGGCGGCCAGCGATCTGATCTTCCACTTTTGACCATCCGAGAGTGCCCCCGCTTTGAGTGACGACTCCTAAACAAAACCCTTTCTTTTGCCGATAAGACGGTAGGATGGAAGGTCTGCCCCCAAAACGCGCCCGAGGACGCGGCCTGGTCTACGTCCTGCTCACGGTGGCGCTGCTTCTCAGCAGCTTCCCTGCCCACCGCTCCGCCTGGCAAGGTACCGCCGGCCTGCATACTTTGTTCGAGACGATTGCCACCCTACTGGGATTTGTAACAGGTGCAATGGCCTTGGTGCGCTATTACACGAAGAGAAGCGGCATGTTCTTACTTCTCGGCACCGGCTTTCTGGGAGGGGCTCTCCTCAATGGCTATCATGCGGTAATCACGTCGTCGCTCTTGGCCGGGCACACTCCCTCTGCGCTTTCCGCTCTCACCCCCTGGAGCGGGATCATGTCACGCGTGTTCATGTCCTTGCTTATGTGCGCGAGCGTTGTGGCATGGAAAAAAGAGATGCTCCGCTCGACAGAGAACAGAATCAAAGAGAGCCTTGTCTACTTGCTCGTCGGAACCTGGGTGGTCGTCACTTTTATTTTCTTTGCGCTGGTGCGAGTGCCTCCTCCTTTCCATCCCAATCACCTGATTCATCGCCCCGCGGACTTCGTACCGGCTCTTTTCTTCGCTTTGGCGGCCGCCGGATACTTGCGGAAGGGCTCCTGGAAAACCGACGCATTTGAATACTGGCTGGTCTTTTCCCTGATTCTGTACGGGGCGGGCCACGCGGGATACATGTCCTTTTACAGCCGGCAGTTTGACACTCAATTTTTCGCCGCTCATGCGCTGAACATCCTGGGACACATCGCGGTGCTGGCCGGACTCTTCATCAGCATGTTTTCCATCTACAAATCGGAGGCGCGAAACGTAGCCGATCTATCGCAGGCCAACCAAACGCTGGCGAAGCAGCTCGATCGGGAACGCCGGCTGGTGCGCGATCTGGAGAAGGCCGAGTATCGTGCGACCCATGATTTTCTCAGCGGCATCCACAACCGGGTAGCGATCATGGAGTTGCTGAAGCGGGAGGCTTCGCGTTGTGAACGCACGCGGCAGGAACTGGGCGTCCTGATCGCGGATATCGATCATTTTAAGGCCATCAACGATACCCATGGACACATGGTGGGCGACCAGGTAATTCAGCAACTCGCTCTGAAAATGGTGGCGGCGTTGCGGCCGTATGATTCGGTCGGCCGGTTTGGCGGGGAAGAGTTTCTCATCCTCGTCCCGAACTGCGCTCTCAGCGAGGCCGCGGTAGTCGCGGAGCGGGTACGTCTATGTATTGCGAAGGACCAGTTCGTCATCGGCCAGTTGGCCATCCCAGTTACCATCAGCGTCGGTGTCAGCACCGTGAAAGGAGCTGCAAGGGGAGCCGTTCCGGATGTGAACCTCGCCTTGCAGACAGCCGATTCCGCCCTGTACGAAGCGAAGAACAAGGGACGAAACCGAGTCCAGTGCTGCGTTCCGGCAATCTCAAATCAACCGTTGTAACCATCTCGCGGTCACGGCGCTACGGCAGCATTTTCATCACGACCGCGGTAATGTCGTCATGCGGCAGGCTGCCATCGGAGAACGCCAGCTGGCGGCCGAAGACGAAGTCCAACGTCTCGCTTGCCGATGTGTGCCCGCACTGCGCCCAAAGCTCCTCCAAGTCGGAGCAGAATTCGACTCCCTCGCCGTTGCGCAATTCATGAAGGCCGTCGGTGGCGAACAGAACGCAGTCTCCCGGGCCGAGCTGCACGACGTGCCGTCCATACGTGGCGTCCGGGAGCATTCCCGAGGGGAATCCGCCTTCGCCGAGCTTCCGGCAAGTGCTTCCCGAGACCAGCAGCGGCAGTGGCATTCCGGCATTGGAGAAGATGAGTTCGCGCGTGGCGGGATTGAAAAGAGCGTACAAAGTCGAGCAAAAGCGGCCTCGGATGGGTCGCTGCAACAGGCGCGCATTCAACAGGGCAAGGACTTTCGCGGTATCGGTTCCGCACTTGTGAATCCCGCGCAGAGTTCCCATCACCAGAGCGCCGTACATGGCCGCCGGCAACCCCTTCCCGACTACGTCCCCGAGGTAAATGCCGAGGAAACCGTCCGGCAAAAGAAAGAAGTCGGCAAAGTCGCCGCCGACCTCGGAAAAAGGTATGAAGCGGGACACGATCTCGACCGACTCGTAGCAGAGCTCGTTCGGGGGCAGCAGCGAAGCCTGGATGAGTTGCGCTTCCCGTGCGTGGTCGTCGCAGCGTCCACAGGAGAGATTTTCGTTCACGACTCCACCACGCTCGCCAGTTCCGACATGCGCGACCACCCGCTATTGATCAGATCGGCAAAGCCCTGGTGCAACGTTAGCGAGAATTCAGCCCCAGAGGGGCGACCAAACTTAGCCCAGCGCTTCAGCGCTGGGAAAGTGGAACAAGTGAATCAAGCCCCGGAGGGACGACCAAGTTCTCGCGCGCACTCTTCAGCGCTGCGGAGAGACCCAACCTTCTCCACAAACACGAAGGGCACGGCTTCACAGCTTGCGGAAAAACTCGGCGCTGCACTCGATTTTGGGTGGCACAGCGGTTTACCGCTGCGATAGCTGCAACGTTTTGAATGCGGCTTCAGCCGCTGAGGTCACAGTTCTTGGTTGGAAAGGACCTTTTCCGCAGCCTCTTCAGTCGTGATAGCCATGACTTGACCTCGCACATCCAAGCTGTCGGACGGGGTCGCCGCCATCGGACCATAGCAGGGGTTTTGAGCGTAATGGCTAAAGGGCGAACCGACGGCGCAAAGTTGCGCTAATGCCTGTTTTCGTAATCTGTCCTGATATATTTGTGCAGTCTCAATGTTCTGCTTTTTCGTTGCTACCCACTTGAGCGTGCAGGCGCACGGGGACCAATGAGTTTTGATCTTGGTGTGTGGTATCCACAAAAGCGAATCGGCAGCGAACAGGCAAGGGAATTGTATGTCCGTGTCTGTGGCAGCGATACTAGCGGCGTCGTACCACATCCCGCTATCGATGCATTTTATGCGGAGTTGACCGCCAAGCACCCTGAGATCGACACAATTCCCGAAGAGAGAATCGACGATCACGATTACTGCCCATGGAGTTGCAAACTGGACCGTTCACCCGGTCACGTAATCGTGTCTTGCGTGTGGTCCAAGGCAACATATATACATCAAGTAGTTCAAGATTTAGCCCGCAAACACGGCCTCGCAGTCTATGACCCACAGTCCGAGGTGGTGACTTACCCGGACGGCTCCACGGGCGCAAGGGCCAGTCGTGGTGCTCTATGGGTTTTGGGTTCCTTCGCCCTGCTTTTTGCCGCGATGTTCTTCTATTCGGGACAGATTGCACCTTCAGGAGCGCCGCTGGTGTTCTATGTCTTGGCTGGGTTATGTGGGCTCATGGCCGTGGCTTGCTTTAGGCAGGCGCTTAGGAATACGGCTCGCGATGGACCTAAGTCTTCGCGATTCCCAGATGGAAACACACGTTGAATTTCGTTCCGACAAGTTCCCGCCATTCGAGGGGGAGGAAAAACTCGTGAATCCTGACTTGTGGGGCAAGCGATTGGCTGATTTTCTTCGGGAAGGCTTGCGCAAGCAGGGATTTGAAACGAATGAACCCATCGCGGAGGATTGGGGCTGGGTCGTTCCTGTGGTCAACAAGTCATTTCGTCTATGGATCGGCTGCGGTCACTACCAGGAATACGACGACGGATTTCTTTGCTTCATCGAGCCGCACAAACCTTACGTCTGGAGATTCTTCAAGAGGGTTGATGCACGGGAGCGTATTGACGCGCTCCGAAAGGCGATGGATCAAGTCCTCGCAGAAGCCGAAGGTATCCGATCCAAACGCTGGTGGACGCACGACGCTTTCAACAGCCAGTACATGCAGAAGCGCGGCTAGCTGTTGCGAAATCGCCATAACGCTCATTCAGCGGTTTTGAGTTCTAACGACTCGATTACACTCAAAATCCCCCAAATTGGATACCGGGCCGCGCCCGACTGCGTGGAGTTTTGCCAGCCCCGTCCGCAAGGTCGAGTTCAACCGATACACTTCGCCGTGCCGCACGTCCGCGCTTTTTTCATCACCAATTTTATGTACGCCCATCACAGACACCCGCCCGCAAAGCCTGCAATCATCCTCCGAGAGTGCACCATTCCGAAACTCCGCCCGTCTCCAGAGACGGCTCCGCAAACTGCCGCAAAATCGCTTTTTCGGCACTCTTTGACAACCTGAGGCGTCAACGGGCGTGACAGCGCGGACCGCCCGAAAAAGTGGATCAATCCCCTAATTTTGTACTTAAGTCCCATATTTTGAAATCTTTACCCATAAGTGCTTTATTTAGAAATCTTTACAGCCTCTCCCCGCCAACCGAAACATTCTAATAGGCTTAAAGGGGGGGTGGGGGGGTAGGGGGGGTGCCCCTCCCAGCTAATATCTGATTTCAGGAGCCATCATAATGTCATCATCTTCCGACTCATCTTCCGATTCATTTTCCAATAAATATGCCGATAGATATTCCGACGAAGCCTGCCAACAAATAAAACTCGACGGCGAGCCCTGCCGGGCTGCCGCCCTTCGCGGCAAAAAGTTCTGCTACTACCACCTGCACTGCGGGCCGCCGCCGAAAGATGTCAGCAACCCCTTAGTTATCCCTCAGGTCCAGTTCCACCTGCCCCTCTTGGATGACGCCACCTCGATCCAGGCGACCATCTCCGTGGTTTGCGAACATTTGCTGCACCGCCGCCTTGAGCCGAAAAAAGCCGGAATGCTGCTCTACGCCCTGCAGGTCGCGTCCTCGAATCTAAGTCACTTGAATGAAGAGAGAAATCAGAAGAAAAATGGAAAAAGCAATTCGGCGAATCTCCCACAGGCGTCTTCCTCCGGCCCAGCATCCTCAGATACTCCTCCAACTGGCCAGGACGATTCCGCCGCCACGTCGTCAGATGACCCTGATCGTCTGCCGCCCGGAACCATCCAAGCCTGCCAGCAGCGAAGGCGATCTGTGGTCTGAACTGCGGCGCCAGCAACACAAGGGGTGCCCCACCCTTCGCGCACTTTGCGAAGGGTGGGATTCCACGAACGCCGCGAGTTTAGGTTTTTTCTGAAGGTTGCACGGCCGACTGATTTGACGAGGTCGAAAAATTGGGCCACCCGCTCGGAAAGCAGCTCCTTCGCTCCGCTCAGAATGACAATTTAGAGTTTGATTTACGCCCCTTCCACCAACTCCGCGCCGATTTCCGGAGTTACTTCCGCCCGCGTTCGCAGACGATACCAGACCACAATCGCAATCAGCGAAAACACAAAAATGATGGTCGAGATGGCGTTGATCTCCGGAGTAATTCCGCGCCGCAACCTTCCCCAGATTTCGAGCGGCAGCGTGTTGTCGCGGCCGATCAGGAAAAAGCTGACAGCGATTTCGTCCATGGAAAGGGTGAAGATCAAGAGCGCCGCTCCGATGATGGAGAGCTTGAGATTGGGAACGGTGATGCGCCAGAAGGTCTGCCAGTAGTTAGCGCCAAGATCGAGCGAGGCTTCCTCCTGCGCGCGGTTGAGTTTCTGCAGTCCGGCAAAGACTTCGGTGGTGGCTACGGAGATTAGCGCGGTGCCGTGTCCTAAGACAATGGTTAGCAGGCTTAGTTTTACGTCAGCTACTCGGAACAGCATCAGCAGCGAGAGGCCGGTGATGATGCCGGGCAGAATCAGCGGCAAAAGCACCAGACGGCGGAACAGAGCTTTGCCGGGAAATTCAGCGCGATCTAACGCTAACGCGGCGGGGATTCCGAAGAGTAGGGCAATGACCATGGCCGAGGCGGCCACGAGCAGGCTGTTGAGGACCGAATCCCAGATAGAGCCGTCGTTGAATAGAATGCGATACCAGTTGAGCGTAAGGTCGCGCGGCGGAAAACCGCCTACTCCCTGTCCGTTGAAGGAATAGAGGATGAGGATGGCAATCGGCAGATAGAGGAAGGCGAAGACGGCCAGGGCGTGAGCAGTCAGCCAGCGCGGACCTTTGACTAGCGAGCCTTGGCCTGAAGAAGACGCGCTCATGAAAAACTCCACTTCTTCTCCAGCCGCTCGGAGAAAAAAAGCAGGCCGAGCACCAGCGCCAACATGCAGAGCGAGATGGCGGAGCCGAGCGGCCAGTTATAGGCGGCTCCGAAGAGACTTACTACTATGTTTGAAATCATGATGCCGCTGGGACCGCCCAGTAAGAGCGGTGCCAGAAAGTCGCCCAGGCTAAGGACAAAAGCGAAGGTCGCACCAGCTAGCACTCCGGGAATGGAGAGCGGAAAGATCACGCGCCAGAAAGTTTGCGCGGGCGTGGCTCCTAGATCGTGCGAGGCCTCGACTAAGTTGCGCGGAATATGTTCTAGCGATGCGTAGATCGGCAGGAATGTGAAGGGCGTATAGATATGCGTCAATGTAAGCACGACGGCAAATGGGCTGTAGAGCAGGAAATCCAGCGGATGACGGGTGAGATGCACATATTGCAGCAGCGTGTTCAGAACGCCGTCAGTGCCGAGAATCGTCTTCCAGGCGTAGGCGCGGACTAAGTAACTCACCCACAGCGGGATGATGACTAACTGATAGTAGAGATCTTTTCTGCCTCCGGCGTGAAACGAGAGGAAGTAAGCGAGCGGATAGCCTAGCAACATGGAGAAGAACATAACGCGGGCGGCGATCCACATGGAACGCAGCAGCGTCTGCCAGTAAACCGGCTTGGTCAGGAGTTCGTGGTAGTTATCGAGGTTCCAGGAATGAACGATGGTGCCCGACTCGGAAACCGACCAGAAACTGTAGCAAAACATCAGCAGGTAGGGCACGAGCAGAAACACGGCGACCCACACCAGCGGCGGGACGGTGACGGCGGTGCGGTAGGCGCGGGAAAACATCAGACGCCGTCCTCGAAATTGGAATTGGAGGCGCGGACAGGGATGGCATCGGCGGCAGAGAATTCGAACTCCAGCGGGGCTTCGCAATTAGGCAGGTCGCGGCTGGCGGTGCGGATGGTGAGAATCAGTCCGCCATCGGATTCGACGCGTAGAAGATCGGTGGCGCCGTGGAAAGCCTGGTCGCGAAGTTTGGCGGTGAAACGAACCGTCGCGTTGCTTGAGAGAGGCGCGTTGCTCGCCGAAGAAGCAATCGTCGCCGGTCGAATGCACTCTGGACGCAGCGAGAACAGAACCGCGCCATCGGGCAGCGTGGTGGGCCACTTCAACGTGTCGCACGTGGCCGTACCGTGGCGAATGCCGGCGCGCAGCAAATTTGTGTGTCCGATGAACTGCGCGGTGTACGAGGTTGCGGGGCGGTTGTAAATTTCGCGCGGGCTGGCGACCTGTTCGAGTTCTCCAGCGCGCAACAACGCTATGCGATCGGACATCACCATCGCTTCTTCCTGGTCGTGGGTGACAAAAATAAAAGTGATGCCCACTTCGCGCTGCAGCGCTTTGAGTTCGACCTGCATCTGGCGGCGCAGGTTGGCGTCGAGCGCAGAGAGCGGCTCATCGAGCAGCAGCAGGCGCGGCCGATTCACCAGCGCGCGGGCTAGCGCGATGCGCTGCTGCTGTCCGCCGCTGATCTTCGAGGGCTTTGACTTGGCGTAGGCAGACATCTTGACCTTGGCCAGCGCTTCCGCCACGCGTGACTGAATTTCCGCGGCGGGACGTTTGGCGATGGACAAACCGTAGCCAACGTTTTGTTCGACGGTCATGTGCGGGAAAAGCGCGTAACTCTGGAAGACAGTGTTCACGCGGCGGCGATAGGGAGGTTCTGTGTCGAGGCGCTCGCCCGACATCCAGACTTCTCCGGAAGTGGATTGCTCGAAGCCGGCGAGAATTCGGAGCAGCGTGGTTTTGCCCGAGCCGCTTTCGCCGAGGATCGTCAGGAATTCGCCTTCGGCGATTTCGAGCGAGACGTCGCGCAGCACGACGTTCTTGCCGAAGTCCTTGGCTACGGAACGGATGGAAAGCAGCGAGGCGGAACTTGGCTGACTGCTGCTCGTAACTCCGGGTTCTAATGTCGTTGCCATGGTTGCCGTTTTGACGCTGCTTACATTTTCGCGGGCGAGGTCGCCCGCGACCACACAGGCTACTGCGTGGCTTTTACTTCGTTCCAGATCTCGTTGTACTTGGCGCGGCGCGGAACATTCTGCCAGAAATAAAGACGCTTCTGGTAATTATCCACGTCGTCGAGGTGCAGGTTCTTTACCTCTTCGGGCGTCATGTATTGTGCGGCCCTTGGGTTCGCTGGCGTGTAACCCGTAACGTCGGTGACTTTCTTCTGCGTTTGCGCCTGGATCATGAACTCGAGAAACTTGTAGGCTAGATCTTGGTTCTCGCTGCCGGCGGTGATCATGAGGTGATCGATCCATCCGGTGGTGTTTTCGATGGGAATAGTTTCGCCCACCGGGAAATTGCTTTTGCGCAACTGATTGGTCATCAACGGCCAGCCCATGGCAATCACCACTTCGTGATTCTGAAAAAGGTTGGTGAGTTCTCCGCCCGTGGACCACATCTTGCGAATGTTCGGCTTCAGCTCCACTAACTTCCTTCTAACTGCGTCCAGTTCCTGGTCGCTCAAGTTATAAAGATGACCGGAATCGGGCTTATCGTAGCCGAGCACCTGCGCCGCCATGTAGACGGTGGAAAGATCGTCCCAAACGGAAACTTTGCCTTTGAGTTTCGGATCCCACATGACGTTCCAGCTTTCGGGAGGCTGCGGGAACGCGGTGGTGTCGTAAATCATGGGATCGGGCCCCCACATGAAGGGCACGCCGTAGACGTCGCCCTTTACGCGGACCAGCGACAGCGCGGTGAGTTGCGGCGAAAGCTGGTTGTAGCTGGGCAGTTTGCCGAGATCGAGCGGCGCCGCGAGACCGGAGGTCGCAATCATGGTCGCCACATCGCTCGAGGGAGAAATCACGTCGTAGTTACCCGCGCTGCCACCGCGCAGTTTGGCGACGAGTTCGTCGCTCGATCCCATGTAGGAAGCCGACACTTTGCAGTGGTTCTGCTCTTCGAAAGCCTTGACGTAAGACGGATCGGCATAGCCTTCCCACACCAGCAGGTTCAGCGTGGGAGTTTTTCTGGCGCAGGATCCGGCGAATACGACGACTAGCAAGGCGAACAGGGCGAACGTCGATTTGCGCAACATTACTTACTCTCCCTCGTGAATCGGAAACGAAGACGCTACGGACGATTTGTCCCACCTCGACCTTCCCGCATAAGGGTCTGGGTGAGGACTCGGTCGTCCCTCCGGGACTTGGTTCCTATCATCTACTTTTCCCAGCGCTGAAGCGCTGGGCTAAGTCGGGTCGCCCCTCCGGGGCTTCAGAATGTCGGTGGAGTGTTGACCCACAACAACCAGGCCTCGCCCCGTCCGGGATTTTTCCAGTGATGCGGCGTAGCGCTCTCGAAATAAAAGCTGTCGCCGCGCTTCAGATGGTACTCCTCGCCGTCAAGAGCGATCTTCAGTTCTCCGCGCAGCACGAACAGGAACTCCTCGCCTTCGTGAGCGTACGACTCGCCGCTGCCAGCCTTGGGCGCGATGCGAAACAGATGGGGTTCCATGACTTTGTCACCCCAGGCGAGCAACTCCATGCGCACACCGGGACCGGCCTCCAGCACCTTGCGTTTGGGCGGGCGCACCAATCGGGTATTCAATTCCGTCGCATCGAAAAAATCAAGGATGTTGATGCGATAGTAGCGTGCTAGCCTGCGCAGTGTGCCGATGGAAGCGCTCATCTGCATGCGTTCGAGTGCGCTCAGGAAGCCCACCGAGATTCCCACCGCGGAGGCGACCTCGGCCAGGCCGAGGCTGCGCTGGGTGCGCAAGCGGCGCAAGCGGGGGCCAATGGCCGCGGCGCCATTGCTGGCCGCGGGTTTGATGGCGCCCTCGCGTTTCAGCATCTGCACGATGGCGGCCGCGTTGAGTCCGCGGACCTGGCGCAGATAGCGCGCTTTTTTCAGCAGGCGCACGTCGTCGTTGGTGTAAAGACGATACCGGCCCTGGCTGCGATGGGGGCGCGTAAGTCCCACGGTTTCCCATCCGCGGATTGCCGATGGAGAAATTCCGACGAGACGGGCCACGTCGCCGCGGCCTTGCCCGGCGTATCCGGGTAGCCGACCCAATCGTTGAACGTGCTCGCGCCACAAAGCCGCCCTCGATCTTGCGGAGTCGCCGCGATCGCCTCATCGACCACGGCGGCGGGCTTGTCCTCGTGCAGGCCGACAAAGAGGGACAGGAAGTCCTCTCGCAGGCGGAATTGCGAGCGGCGGGAGCTGGTTGCGGAGCATGCGCTCCAGGTGGTCCCAGTATTCCGGCCTGCCCGCGCGGGCGAGCCACGCGGCGTTGGCCATCATGTCGCCCACCACGCAGATTTCCGTGCGCCACTCGCCCTGCGGGATGAACTCCGGATACCAGCCGAAGTCAGTCCCTTGTGAGACGACGAAGCGGAAGGCCTTGTCCACCCAATTCGAATATCGTCGCTCGCCGGTGACCGCGCCAGATGGGCCACGCCGTAACTCATGTGCGTATGCAGGTGAACGTGGTTCCCAAAAGTGCCGTTCGCGGGATCGATGCCCAACTCGGCCTGGTCCTTCTGCGAGCCGGCGAGGTGACCGTCGGCGAACACGCGGCAAGGTCCATCGCCTCGGCGTCGCCGGTGCATTCCCAGTACCGCACCAGCGGCTCGACGATGAAGGGGTAGTTTCTGCGCGTGCGTCTCGCGGCACCAGCCGCGCCGTGAGCCACTGGCCGTCCTTCCACGGCGCGATGCCCGGAATGTACGCCCGCGGCCCGTCCCACAAAGCCAGCGACCGCAGGGCCTCGAACAGCTTGCGGCATTGCTTGCCCAGCGCCGGCTCGCCCGTCCGCGCGTACGTCTCTGCCAGGCCAGTCAACGTCTTGGCGGTCGTCCAGGACAACACCCATTCGCCCTCGATCGTCTCGCCGATGCAGGCCCCGGGATTGACCCACGAAAAACCGTCATCCCGCAGGTAGCTCATCAGCCGCGCCCGCACGCCGCGCTCGACCTCGCACGCGTCCGCCTCGCCGACCATCTCGCGCATTCGCGAGTACTGGTTGTCCATCCGCGCATCCGTGTCGCCCAGCGAGACGACGTTGTAGCCCTGTTTATTGGGCGGCGAAATCGGCACGTGACACGGAATCCCCAGCGGCCCCAGCGCGAACTTGCACTCGTACCCGCGGGCCGGGTCGGGATTGCCGCGCAGGTAATTCAATCCCGCCCGCGCCATCGCGACCATATCGACATCATCGCGCTGCGGCGAAGGTGAGGAATCGACCATGCGCAGGTCCAAAATGTCGCCCCGGAAGTGGTCGGAAAGATGTGCAGTAGTAGTGGGTTCCTTCATCAGTCTCTCAATTCAGGGGCCTTTAGGGTTGCCCGTCGATGTTTCCTAATTCGACGGCGCAGTGTCAACACGTCCATCCGCGTGCCCGTAACGCAGAACGATTTGACCCCGCCACTTCGCAAGATCGTAGACGTAGTCACACCGAGATTTCTCACCAGCATCTGCCTGTCGCATTCCCTAAGGGGGTTGGTAACGAAAAACATATCCTCCGGAATGATCAGATAAACTCGTCGCTCCTCAGAAAATTGGCCGCTCTCGGTCTCGTCAAGCCATTTCGTTGCGGCCCAGAGAGCCTTCTCGCCACTGCCAGCCTTAAGAAGCAGCAGGGAAGCAACAACAAGATCACCGTTACGTGCCATAGGGTCGCAACCGGTCGCAGTCGTCCGCAGCCGGTTCAAGCCTGTGGAACTGTATCAGCCGCATCGGCTCGCGTAACTAATTCGCGTGCAGCCCCACGACGCACGCTTAAGTCATGGTTCGGGTCAACAGCAATCCCACATAACTGATCGGAGCTTGACGCGGCAAAAACGTTCCGCGGCCAACTTGTTTTTATCACAATGCCGCCAGCCAGCGCAAGAGCAGCCACGGCCACGACAGCAATCAGAATCTTCTTCTTTCTCGCCATTTGCGCTCCACGCACCGAGCAACTTGCGCTAGCAGTGATTACGTGCAAACGTCGGCTGTTAATCGTCAATCGACAATCGCAAATCGGCAATCCATCAGCAATGCACGTTGTCCACGCACCACTTAACCGACATCTCGATGCCCTGCTGGTACGGGACGGTCGGCTGCCAGTTGAGTCCCTTGCGGGCCTTGTCGGAAGAGAAGAAGCATCGCCGGCCCATGAGCCAGACGGCGTAGCGCGTGACCAGGGGCGGGGTCTTGCGTCCGAACATGTGGCCGAAAAATTCCATGAGGAACGCGGCGTTGTAGGCGACCTTGTAGGGGACTTTTTTCGTGACGGGCTTGGCGCCGATGCAGGCGGCGACGGCGTTGAAGTATTCGGATTGCGTGATGACGCCGTCGTTGGAGAGGTTGTAGGTCTGTCCCAGGGCCTTGTCAGCGGTGGCGGCGAGGATGCAGCCTTCGGCCTCGTTACCGGCGTAGGTCAGGTTGAGGCGGTTGGTCCCGTCGCCGACGATCTTGCCCTTGCCCGCGCGGATCGCGCGGATCAGTCGCGGCATGGACGCGCGGTCACGCGGGCCGTACAGCCACGAGGGGTTGACCACGGTCACCGGCACCTCGCCGCGCTTGTGGGCCTCCCAGGCAAGCTGGACGGCCTGGACCTTGGCGCGGCTGTAGTAGCTCCACTTGTGCAGGTTGGCGCCGAGCGGAGCGGTCTCGTCCAGGACCAGCCCCTCGCCGTCGGGATGGCCGTAGGTGGAAATACTGCCGATCTGGAGGAATCGCCTCACCTTTGCCTCGCGGGCGGCGGCGAGCATATTCCGCGTGCCCTCGATGCTCACGGCCACAAACCGCTCCCACTTGCCCCAGTCGCCGACCTGGGCGGCGGCGTGGTACACCGTCTGCACGCCCTTCATGGCGGCCTGGAGGCTCTGGGCGTCGGTCACATCGCCGCAGGCCTTCTCCACCTTCCAGGAATCCAGCAGTCGCGTGTCGCTGTCCTTTCGGACCAGGACGCGCACGGCCTGACCGCCCGCCAGGAGCTTTTCGACGATATGACTGCCCAATAATCCAGTTGCACCGGTAACAAGATTCATAATTTCAACAGCCTACCACAGAGATCACAGAGAACACAGAGAGGAGATTCAAAAAATGCAGATGGCCCCAGCGCACGGCGTTGACGGGCAAACCCTGCGCAAGTGATGTGCAAAAATGAAGAAGAGTCAAAAATCCGGCCAAAAAAAGGCTCGTGCCTATAATTAGCTTTGACGGGTTCCAAGGGATTGTTATACTCCTTCCAAGTTGCGAGATTGTCATTGCGCTTGAAAAGGTAATATCAGGCCAATGGATTGGCCGATGAGTTAAATGCCGCCCAGATGCACGTGAAGCGGCAAGAAACCGGCGGTTGGATTTGGAGGCCGCTGGGAAAAGGACAGAAGATGTCTTTAACGCCATTGTTGCACGTGACGAATCGCAAAATAAGAATCGTCGTGGGGCTGTTCCTGGCCGGCCTGTTCTGCATCCAGTGCACCACCAGTGAGGCGGGCAAGGACCAGCAGTTCGCCACGGCGATTGCGGGCAAGATGGTGGGGAAAAATTCGCCCGCGGTGCTGGCCAGGATGGAGAAGCTGGCCAAAACCGACCACGTGGCGCTGCTGCAATTCTGCCTGGACCACTACTGCGCGAGCTACCACGACTACACCTGCAAGTTCCAGAAGCAGGAGCGAATGAACGGCATCCTGGGCAAGGTGCAGGAGATCGACGCCAAGTTCATGCAGCCCCCCTTCAGCGTCTCGCTGCACTGGGTGAAGAACCAGCCCAGCATGGCCGACCGGGTGCTGTACGTCGAGGGCAAGTGGAACAACCAGATGATCGTGCGCCCGTCGGGGCTGCTGTCGTTCGTCGGCCCGCAGTTCCGCCCGCCGGACGGGCCCGAGGCGATGAAGGCCACGCTGCGACCGGTGAACCTTTTCGGCTTCCAACGCGGAATCTGCAGCCTGATCGACGTGTACAAGCAGGCGTGTAAATCCGGCGACCTCAAGGAGGAGTTCGGCGGCTACGCCCAGGTGGACGGTCGCAACACGCTGGTGCTGGTCCGCTACCTGCCGGCCAAGTGCAGTACCCGGCCTACCTCACGAAGACCTACATCGACCTGGAATACCTGCTGCCGATCATGATCGAGGGTTACGGCTGGGACAAGAAGCTGGTCTGCCGCTACGTGTATCGCGATGTGAAATTCAACGTCGGCCTGGCGAAGGAAGACTTCCTGCCGCAGGCCAACGGCATGACGGAACCGCAGTAGTTGGAATAGCCCAAAAAGGCTCCGACCCGGGTCGGGGCCTTTTTTCATAGACGGACGGCGAGGCAGAGCCTCCGATGCAACAACAGAGGAAAAAGCGAATGCACAGTTGGTTGCACAAGAGATTCCGTGCGGACAGGCGGTTCGCCTCAGTCCCCTTATTCCTGCTGCTGCTTTGGGTGCTCTTGGCCTGCAGGATGCTCGGTCCCGTCTGCCACCGGCCCAGCGGACACGTATGGCATCGATTTTTCGCTGCCGGCGGGATCGCAGACCAGCGGCGTGATCGTATTCATGCTCGACGGCGTCAGCCTCTGACGTGTTCAACCGGATGATGGACGCGGGCGAGTTGCCGGCGATCAAAAAATATTTCGTCGATCGCGGCCTGCGTGTGCGGCACGCGGTGGCGAGCATCCCCTCGGTGACCATTGCCAACCTCACCAGCCTGGCCACCGGCAAATTCCCCGGCCACACCAATATCAACGGCGTGAACTGGTTCGACCGCGACTCGCTGATCTGGCGAAACTACGCCACCCTCGCACAGAAGAACACGGTCGACAGCGATTTCGTCGTGCCGGAGGTCTACGAATACTTCCCAGACCGGCTGACCTTCAGCCTGTTCTTCCAGCCACATCGCGGCGCGACGAAATTCTACGAGGACCGGGTCTCCGCCGGGCCGCCCTATGCCCTGGGTTACTACGAGTACGTCGACCGCCTGACGCTCTGGCGGCTGCACGACGCGATGAAGATCGCACGTGACTATCACCAGTTCCCGGCGGTCACGTGGTGCTACCTGCTGGCGACGGACTTCCGGGCCTACCACTCGGGAATCACGACCGAGGCCTACCGAAACGCCCTCCGCCACAACGACTATCAGATCGGCCGCGTGCTGGGCGATCTCCAGCGCGCCGGGCTGCTGGACAAGGTCAACATCGCCCTGACCAGCGACCACGGCATGGCGAATGTGACGAGGCATTTCAAGCTCGGAGCCTTCCTCCGCCAGGCGGGCATGGACCTCAACAAGCGGCAGTTCGGCGACAGCGTGCCGTTCGATGCCGTCTCGAGGAGTATGACGAACACGCGACAGTGTTTTGCGGCACGGGCGACCGCTATCGGGGGCTTTACCTGCGAAAGCCCGTCACGCCCGGCAGCCTCAAGGACGGCTTCGCCAACTGGCTGGTACACCCCGACGTCTACGACATCCACCACTACCCGACGAAAAAAGGCGTGCTGGACCTGGTGAAACTGGCGACCTCGCAGGAGCCGGTGGACGCGGTGGCGTACAACGCGGGCAACCACCGCGTGCGCGTTGCCCGCGCCGGTGGCGAGGTGGAATTCGCGCAGGAGGGTTGCGGCGGGCCGATCACCTGTCGCGTGGTTTCCGGCAGCGACCCGCTGGGCTGGAACGCGATGATCGGCCCCGACGCCGCCGGCGGAAAGCCGCTGCCGCCCGACCGCTGGTTCGAACTGACCCGCGAAAGCCCCTACCCCGACCTGGCGGTCCAGATCCTGGCCTATTTCCGCGCGCCGCGGGCGTGCGACTTCCTGGCCTTCGCCGGTGGCACGTGGGATTTTGGCGATGAGAACCACTCCGGCCACGGCGGCATCGTCCGCGAGGACATGACCACCGTGCTGCTTCTGGCCGGCCCGGGCGTGAAGCACGAGGAAATTCCCTATTCCCGCACCGTGAACATGACGCCGACGATCCTCTCGCTCCTCGGCCGACCGGTGCCCGCAGACCTCGACGGCAAACCGCTGTGCCCGCGCGGCCGTAACGGGCCGATCCCGCATCAGAAATCTTGTCTGAGGTCGTCCTTGTCGCCAGCCTCGATGACTATGTTTTTCTTGGGGTCGCCCCCATGATCCTTGAGGTCATCGCCGACGCTGTAGAGAAGGTAGCCGTTAGATCGCGGCTTGTAGACCAGATCTCTTCCACCAAAGCGGTCCTTGGGGATGGACTTCACATAATCCGGCGCGAGCTCGGAGAGTTCCTTGGGATACCGGTTGTGGTCCGCCTTGAAAGCGGCTATCCCCAGGGCAAGGACGGTCAGATCCCTTAGCTCCAGGGCCTTGAGATGGAACCCCTCCGCTCGCCGCAGATCGGGCAGAAAAAGCCACAGCAGTGTGTCCGCCGAAAGGTCCAGGTTCCGCGTTCCGTCGTCGCTAAAGTGCACGGACGGGCGCGTGGCTGGCGGGGGCGGTTTGTCTTTGTCGGGGTTCCAGCCCCGTAACTCGCCTCGCATCGCCGCAACCATGTGATCGAAATACGAATTGCATCGACGCAGCGTCGCGTTCCAGTCGGTCGCTCTCGCGCCGGCAGCCATGGCTTGGATATCCTTTTCGGTCAGCTTTGGATCGTGACGCGGGCCGTCCAGCATGCCCATTCGTATATCGATTGTGTCCGCCCATTCAGCGGCCAATTCCTTGGCGGGTGCCGCCGAGAACCAGCAGATCATGTCCAGGTTCATAAACCGCTCGAATTGATCGATAGACGATATCACCGAAGGCGACAAGACCGACTGCGCCTCCGCGAGCATGGCCTCGGCCGTTTTCGCGTCGAGATCGCCGCTGGTCGCGAGCGTCACATAACATTCATAGGCCATGCCGCTCAGCCCGAACCCGACCATGCGAGCGATCAACGACGGGTCTTGGTCCATCAGTGCGCCAAGCCTCTCCAACGCGAGCAAGTCTTTGCGGCAAGCGTCCATCCGTCCCTCGGCGGCGGCAAACTTGCGCGGATCGAGAGCATGCGCGAAAGCCCCATCATCGGCAAGAGATTGGGCAGCATCGCCTTTTTCATTGGCTCGCCGGGGCTGATCGTTGGTATCGGGACATACCAGCGGCTGCGACACCCAGCCGCCACGATCAAGTCCAGCGTTTTTCGGTTGGCCTCCACCCACGCCGATATCGCTTTGTGTTCCGAAGGTTTCAGATGCCCGACCTTCATGCAGGCATTCTCTTCCTTGCTATCCTTGAATGAGACGTTGGGGAACGGTCCCTTGGGCAGTTCGATGCCAAGTTTCTGAAACCCCGCCGCCCGGACGCTCTGGTTGAACATCTCCGGGCCGATGGCCTGGGCAACAAGGACAGCGGCGTTGTTCTCGGGGGTAACGCCCCTGGAGCACTGCTCCTCAATGGCGGCGGCGTAATCGGGCAGGCCGTTTGGCTTGAGCGGCCGGGTGATGCGTGTGGTGTCCTTGCCCAGTGTTACCGCCGGCCGAGTCGCTGGCGCGGTTGTCGGCGCCGTTGCGGGCGCATCAGCGGCGGCGAGGAGCACCACGGCTGATGAGAGAATCAGAATTGCCGCAATCGCTCGCATGGTGTCTCCCAGTGGTCTGCGTCAACGTAATTTATCCGATGCAAGCGGCCGAATTCAACGGAAGAGTCAGTGCCTCACGCCGAATGCCTTGAACGCTCCGCTATAGGCGGCGATTTGCGCGGCCTGCGAGCGGATGTACCCCTCGAATCGGCGGGCAAGCTCCTCCACCAGCAGGTCGATGTGCCCTTGGTCGCCTTCGGCGACCAGTTCCACGTCGCCGTTGGGCAAGTTGCGGACGTAGCCGGTAACGTCGTAATTTTCGGCGATGCGGATGGCGGTATAGCGAAAGCCGACCCCCTGCACGTTGCCGCGGAAAATCACGATTCGCTGCTGCAGCGCCATTATTGTCGCGTGCGTCTGCGGATGACGGCGAAGGCGCCCAGGGCCAGCAGGCAGAGTGTGGCGGGCTCGGGCACGTCGCTGGGCGATGAACTGCTCGAACTGAGGTAGGATGGATCGAGTTGCGGCGGCTGGCCCATCTCGGCCTCGGCCCCGCCGACAACGTTGGCTGGCACGTAGGCGTAGGTACTCATCTCCAGCTCGAACGTAAGTTTCTGGCTGATCTTGATGGGAAGCGTGTAGGGGATAGCGACGTTCGCGAGGGTCAGTTCCGCCTGCGTACTGGCGAGCGTAAAACCGCTTGCGACCGCTCTGGACACCGGAGACGCTGGCCATGCCGCCGCCCAGGACCGTAGTGACCCACTCGCTGCCGACGGTCGGCGCCTGGAGGGCAATCGTGCCATCGAAGATCGTGGTCCAACTGCTGCCGTTCTGGAGCTTAAGCGTCAGTTCGAGGGAGGAAGACATCGCGCCGATAGCCGTGCTGCTGCCCAGCCTTGTCGCCTGCCACGTGCCGCCCAGCGACAGGCTGCCGCTGGCGTCGACGCTGGTGCCGTTGGCCACGCCGCCGGCCATCGCGGAGGTGATCAGGTCGGTCTGGGTAAGCGTGATCTGGCTGGCGCCCGTGGCGGCGGAGGCGCCGTTGTTTTCGGCGAGCGCGGCGATGACATGGTGGATGGCCCCGGTGGAATCGTAATAGGCGCGTGCAGTGCCGCTGGAGCATGTGCCGCTTGAGACGCTGCCGTAGGTCAGGCCGCTGGCGGCCGGAAGCTGGCTGTACGAGGCGGCAGACTGGCTGTCGGTACAATTGAGCGAGCCGTAGATGATCTGCGTCTGGGCGAGGTAGGAAATGGACAACACGCCGGCCGGCAGGCTCGGCGGGGCGACCTGGGCCGCGGGCTTGGCGAACTTGTAAAGGTTGTCGCTCTGCGAATCGACCGCCCAGAGGTATGTACCGTCGTATTCCAGGTCGCCCAGGTGCGTCAGTGAACTGGGCGGGAAAAGGTCTCGATAAGCGTGCCGGAACGGTCATAGCGATAGATGTCCGCTGGAGTGCCGCTCGATACGGAGGACACCCACAAGCTGCGTCCGTCCCATGCAAGCCCCTGCACGCCGCCGGCGACGGTGTAGACGCCGACCACAGCGCCCGAGGCAGGATCGATCCTGTAGAGATTGTTCACGCTGGCAGCGGTACCCTCCCACAAGTATTGGCCGTCGTACGCCAGCCCGGTGGCGCAGCACTCCCCGCGGAGGGGATGCTGGCGGTCGAACCGCTGGGGTAGCTGATGCTGGTGATGGACCCGGTTGAGACTGTCGCCGGCAGAAAACTCTCAACGGTCGCCAGCCCGCCGATGCTTGCGGAAGAAGAGATCCCGGACACGGGAATCTCGGTGGTCACCGTGCCAGTGGCGGGCGCCACGCCCAGAATTTCCCAGAGCGGGTAATCGTACGAGGAGGCGGTCCACAGCATGCCGTCATAGTACGTCAGGCCGTACAGATTGCCGTAGGTCGCATTCAGCGAGACAGTTTGAAGCAACTGGAGTTGGGGAACAGACGCCCATGCGGCGGGGGCGGCGAGGGCGATCACAAGCAACAGCAATACGAGCGAGTTACGAGCCATAAGAGTGTCCTGCTTTTTCTGCCGTATGAGCGAGATCACCGATGCAGGGTATTATAACGGCAGCGGGACAAAAGAAAAGACTTGCATGATAAATTTATGGTTAATTTCCCGTGTCGCCCGCTGGCCGGGGCGGTTGCCAATGGCTGACCGCAGTGCTATGGTGAACGCGTCCAGCAAAAGGAAAAATGTGATTACTCGAGCGGTCGTGCCGGTGGCGGGAATGGGTTCGCGTCTGGCGCCTTTGACGGCGGCAGTGCCCAAGGCGCTCGTGCCGCTTGTGGACGCTCAGGGCCTTTGCCGGCCGGTGATTCACTGGATCGGCGCGGAGGCGGCGGCGGCGGGCATTTCGGAGTTGGCGGTGGTCGTCTCGCCCTGGCAGCGGGAAATGTTGGAGCGGTACTTTTCGGCGGCGGCGGGAGTCGAACCGGCTCTTCCGGCGCGGATCGAGATGATCGTGCAGGACCGACCGCTGGGATTCGGCGAGGCGGTGGCCCGCGCGGAAGAGTTCGCCGGCGGGCGGGATTTCCTGCTGATGCTGGGCGACCACGTTTACCGGTCGCCGGCGGGCATCGGCGCGTGCGTGCGGCAGGTGGTCGAGACGTTCGATCGGCTCAAGCCCGCCGCGGCCGTTGGCATGCAGGCGGTCGGCGCGGCGGAGTTGACGCGCGTCGGCGTGGCCAGGGGAGACAAAATTGATCGCGGCGTCTACCGGTGCACCGCCTTCGTCGAAAAGCCCTCCGCCGCGACGGCTCGCAGGCAACTGGTGACGAAGGGACTGGCCAAAGGGCAATACCTCGCCCATTGCGGCCTGTACGCATTTTCGCCGGCGATCTTCGATTGCCTGCGGGAGGCGGCGGACGCGGCGGGCAATGCCGCCGCCGAGCTATCGCTCGCCGATGCCCAGAGCATGATGCTGGCGAAATACCCCCAGCGGTATTACCTGCGTTTGATCGCGGGTCGGGCATGGGACGTGGGCACGCCCGAGGGATTATGCGCGACGGCGGCGGCCTTTGCGCCAGCGGCGCGAAAAGATCGTCGTCCGCTCAAGCAAAGGCGTTGAAATCTCATTCCGCGAACCCCATACTACGCTTAGCAATACTACAACGAAACTTCGCTCGTTGTAATAACAATAAGGACGGTTTATGAAGATCTGGCTAAACGGTCAACTGGTTGACAAGCAGGATGCGAAGATCTCGGTGTACGATCACGGCATCCTGTACGGCGATGGAGTATTCGAGGGGATTCGAGTCTACGGCGGGAAGATCTTCGAGTGCCAGGCTCACATGGACCGCCTCTACGCCTCCGCCAGCAAGATCCGCCTGGAAATTCCCTACACGCCCGAGCAACTCGTGCAGGCCCAGTACGACACGATCAAGGCTAACGGCTGCAAGGACGCGTACATTCGCCTGGTGGTCACGCGAGGCGAGGGCGGGCTGGGCCTGAACCCCAACAAATGCGCTCGGCCGAACGTGTTCGTGATCGCCGACGGAATCGAACTGTTCCCCAAGGAGTCTCTACGAGACGGGAATGCCGGTGATTATCGCCAAGACGGTCCGCACCTCGCCGTCGATGGTCGACCCATCCGTGAAAAGCCTCAATTATCTCAACAACATCCTGGGCAAGATCGAGTGCAACGACGCGGGCGTGGCCGAGGCGATCATGCTCAACGATAAGGGCAACGTCGCCGAGGGCACGGGCGACAACATCTTCCTCGTCAAGGACGGCAAAATCCTTACGCCGCCCGGCTCCGCCGGAATCCTCATGGGCGTCACTCGCGCCGTGGTCATTCGCCTGGCCAAACAGGCGGGCCTGGAAGTGATCGAGCGGGACTTCAAGCCGGCGGAACTGATGTCCGCCGACGAAATATTCCTCACGGGCTCCGGCGCGGAGATCATCTCCGTGACTAAGGTCGACGGCAAGGCGATCGGCGGGGGCAAGGCCGGCCCCACCACGCAGAAACTCCTCAAGGCCTTCCGCGAATTCATCCGCACGTAATGGGTGCCACCGCCGAGTCTTCCCGGCAGTGCGTAGGGTGTGCAAACGCCTTTGAGGCAACACCGCCCCGGTCAGCGATTGGCTTCACAAGTCTGACAAGATCCGTCCAACGCGGAGTCAGCGTTTGCACACGCGCACTTCCCGGAATACCGCGAAACCGTGCGACCGGATTATCGTCATCCGGTCTCACGGCCATCCGGTTTCGCGGTCATCCGTTTCAGCGCCAATGTCCGGGGTGGAAATGGTATCCGCCGCGGTCGTGCGCCCAGCAGCCGGGCTCCCATCGCCTGCGCCCGGATGGGGGCCATGGGCCCAGTAGCCGTGGACCCAGACGTAATGGCCACCGCAGAAGGTGTAGTACCCGCCGATCCAGACCACGCCCACCTGCGGCGGCGGACCGTAGGTCTCGACAACCACCGGCGGCGGCGGCTGCTGCACGACCGCAACCTCCGGCGGCTGTTCCACAGGTGCCTGCGCCACCACGACCGTCGGCGGCGGCGACGCCGGGCGTTCCACGACAACCTCCACGTGATGGTGGTGATGCTCGCATCCCACCATCGCCAACACGCCTGTTACAGCCAGACCCAACACAACAATCGCCACTACCTTCATGCTTGACTCCTTGCTTCTATCTCTTTTATAGCCAGTCGGCGACATCATAGCCGCCGCCGTAACAAAAGACAATCCGCAACGGCCAAGGTTAGCACGGTTAGTACTACAACGCCATTTGCTGTTTCTTGAGGCCTAAAATACGTGATCTCCCAGAGTCTTGCGGCAATTGCCACAGTCGCGACGCGACCAGCCCCAACGGGGCAAAAGAAGATAGCCGGGGGCGCAGCGAGTCTTCGAGCAAGCCCCCGGGACCGTCACTCCAATCTGCCGCCGGAGAGCCAGGCGTGCCACGCGCCTTGATCTGACCGACGGCGGAATGGCAGCACCTTCATTGGAGCGTTTCGTTGCTCGGACGCAACGAAGTGGCGTTCTAGTATTAGCCACGCGGTGGTTCGTTGCCGCGTTGCCCAAACGGGGTTACAATTCCTATGAAAGGCGGTGCCCAATGAAACGATCCATTCTCATGACCGCGATCTTGGCCGTGGCGGTCGTCTACCTCGCCGGGCCGTCCAAGGCGCCTAAGGAACCGACCAGCAAACCCGCGGATTTAGGCGTTTGCGCCTCGCTCAATGACCACCGCCTCTTCCCGGCCGACAACCCGTGGAACCGCGACGTTTCCAAGGACCCGGTTGATCCGGATTCCGACAAGGTCATCGCCGAGATCGGCGCCGCTCGTCCGCTGCACCCGGATTTCGGGACCAAGTACGGAATCCCCTACGTGGTCGTAACCGGCAAGCAGCGCCGCGTGCCGGTGGAGTTCGAGTACAAAGATGAGAGCGACCCCGGCCCCTACCCGATCCCGCCCGATGCGCCGATCGAGGGCGGCGCCGACTCCAAGGGCGACCGCCACGTGCTGGTGCTCGACCGCGACCACTGGAAGCTCTACGAGATCTACTCCGCCACACCCCTTGACGACGGCAAGAGCTGGAAGGCCGGCAGCGGCGCGATCTTCGATCTCAAGTCCAACAAGCTCCGCCCCGCAGGCTGGACCTCCGCCGACGCCGCGGGACTGCCGATCCTGCCGGGCCTGGTGCGATACGACGAGGTTGCCGCCAAGGAGATCACGCACGCCATCCGCTTCACCGTCCGCAAGAGCCGCCGCGCGTACCTGCCGCCGGCGACACACTACGCCAGCAGCCATCGCGAGGCGGACCTGCCGCCGATGGGCATGCGCGTCCGCCTCAAGGCCTCCTACGACATCAGCGGCTTCGCCCCGGAAGCCCAGGTGATCCTCAGGGCCTTGCAGAAATACGGCATGATCCTGGCCGACAACGGCAGCGACTGGTTCATCACCGGCGCGCCCGACCAGCGGTGGGACGACGACGTGCTCAATACGCTCAAGAAGGTCAAAGGCCGCGATTTCGAGGTGGTCAAGATGGAAGGCATTGTCACGCGCTGATCGTGTTCGAAGGACAACGACTTTGTTCCGCGCCGAAACGACATGAACCACCAAGAGCACCAAGAGCACGAAGAACACATGCAAAGAAGAGAAACCGCAGAGAACGCAGAGGTCGCAGAGATTTATGAATGAATCAATTCCGTTTTCTGCGATCTTTGCGTACTCTGCGGTTCGTGTCTTCGCTGTTGCTCTTGGCTCATTTCGTCGTGCGAAGCTTCACCATGCGTGGTATAATGATTATGGATAGTACAGAGCAGGCAAATCCAAGGCGTGACAAAAGAGCCCAAATCGGCTCTTAGAACTAGGAAAAAAACCTACGAGACGCCTAGGATTGGGTCTGCTCTTTTGTTGCGCCTCCCGGTATCATTCCCGATATCGAACTCGGAGCATAACCCATGAGCCGGCGCACGTTCCTCGATGCCTTGACCCGCGACAACCCGCCCGGCATTTTCGCGCTGGCACCGGCACGTCCGTCGCCTGCCAGGACCTCATGCGGCAGACCGGCGCCTACTTCCCGCAAGCCCACCTGGACGTTGAGACAATGGCCCGCCTGGCCATCGCCGGCCACACCGTGCTGGGTCTGGACGTGGTCACGCCGCTGTTCTCCGTCTCTCACGACGCCGCCGCCCTGGGCTGCAACGTCGACTGGGGCTCGCCCGACGCCATGCCCGACTGCGGCAAGCCCATCTGCCGCACCGCCGAGGACATCCGCATCCCAGCCGGCTTCCTCCAGCACCCCGCCTGCCAGGTGCCGCTGAAGGCTGTCTCGCTGCTCAAAAAGCGTCTGGGCCAGGACGCCGCCGTCTGCGGCAAGGTCTTTGGAAGCTGGAGCCTGGCCTACCACCTCTTCGGCGTCGAGAATTTCCTGATCGGCACGCTGGACGACCCCGGCCAGACCCGCCGGATTCTCGAAAGGCTCCTGCCGGCGACCATCGCCTTCGCCAACGCCCAGCTCGACGCCGGCGCCGACTGCCTGCTGCTGGCCGACCACGCCACGCGCGACCTGTGCAGCCCCGCGGCCTACCGCGAGTTCCTCGCCCCGCTTCACGCGCAACTGGCGCGGACGATCAAGGCCCCGCTGATCCTGCACATCTGCGGCAACACCAGCGACCGCATCGACGAGATCGCCCGCACCGAACTGGCCTGCTTCCACTGGGACACCAAGACCGGCCACCCCGCCACCGTGCGCGGACTGGCCGGCGGCAAGCTCTCGCTCATGGGCGGAGTCAGCAACCACATGCTCCTCAACGGCAAGCCCGACGAGCTCACCGCCGCCGCCAAAGTAGCCGCCCAGTCGGGCATCGACATCGTTGGCCCCGAGCCCCATCCCCCTCCGCACCCCGCTGGCCAACCTCCAGGCCATCGCCAAAGCCAGATTGTAGGGCGTGCAACTTAGTCCCTTAGGGACGCGTTGCACGCGGGCCAATCGCCAATCGTCAATCGACAACCGGCAATCGTCAATCCTTGACCCCGCAATTCACCACGGATACATTGGCGCTTGAATGTTGTGCCGTAGCTCAATTGGATAGAGCAACAGCCTTCTAAGCTGTGGGTTGTGGGTTCGAGTCCCGCCGGGCGCATTTCCCACATCCAGCATGACCGTGGTACAATCGATTCGGTTTGGGACAAACGGAAGTAGCGAAGATGAAGAAGAAGTCCGGTGACCCTTCTGGCAGAAGAAACGACGTCGAGGAATCCCTGCGCCTGGACGAGAGCCGCCTGGAGGCGTTGCTCAAACTCGATGAAATGGCTGATGCTCCTCTGCCGGACATCACCCGCTTCGCCATGGAGGAAGGGGTGCCCGACCGGCAGCCGCATCGGATACCTGGCCTTCATGAACGAAGACGAAACCGTGCTTACCATGCACTCCTGGTCCAGAGTCGCCATGGCGGAGTGTCAGATTGCGGACAAGCCCATCGTGTATCCGATGGAGACGGTAGGCCTCTGGGGCGAGGCGGTGCGCCGGCGAAAGCCGGTCGTCACCAACGACTATCAGGGCCCGAATGCCTCAAAGAAAGGTTACCCTTCCGGGCACATATCCATCACGCGTCACATGAACGTTCCGGTCTTCGACGGGCAGAAGATCGTGGTGGTGGCGGGGGTCGGCAACAAGCAGGAAGCCTACGACGATTCCGACGTGCGGCAGTTGCAGTTGCTGATGGATGGAATGTGGCGTCTGGTGCACCGCAAGCAAGCCGCCGAAGCGTTGCGCCGGAGCGAGGAAAAATTCAAACGGTTGATCGAGACGACCGGCACGGGGTACGTGATCCTGGACGATTAGGGCCGGGTCGCCGACGCCAACCCGGAATACGTGCGGATGACCGGCCGTCAACGGCTCGAAGAAATTCTGGGCCACAGCGCGCTGGAGTGGACCGCCCCGCACGACCTTGAGCGCAACGATCGCGAGGTGAGGGACTGCCTTGCACGAGGTTTGGTGCGAGGTCTCGAAGTCGACTACGTCGCGCCCGATGGACGGCTCATACCCATTGAGGTCAACGCCACTGTCCTCCGGACCGCTGACAGGGTCCAGATTTTGACGCTCTGCCGCGACATCACCGACCGCAAGCAGGTGGAGAAGGCCCTGCAAAAATCGCACCACGAACTGGAGCAGCGCGTTACCGAGCGAACGGCCGAACTTTCAAAGAGCCGGGAGAGGCTTTCCACCCTTTTCCGGCAAGCCCCGCCGGCATCTTTCTCTCGGTCGGAGGACGGATCTGCTTCTGGAAGTGAACGATGCCTACCAGCACATTCTGGGATACTCGCCCGAGGAGATGATCGGCAGAACCACCCGCGAACTGGGCATATTCGTAAATCCCGACGACCGAAAGCTGATCGATCGAGATTCTGAAAAGAGACGGACTCAACGAGAACCTCGAGATGCAGTACCGTCATAAGTCCGGCAGGATCGTTCACCTGTTGATCAACGCCCTGCCGGTGAACGTGGACGGGGCGCCGGCATCCTGGGCACAACCTTGGACATCACCAAATGCAAGCAGGCCGAGGCGAAATTGAAGGAAGCCAACCGCAGCCTGGAAAGCAGTTCATCCAGGCTTCGGGCATTGGCGTTGGAAGTGACGCGAGTGGAGCACCAGGAGCGACGGCGGCTGGCGGAACTTCTTCACGTATCACCTCCAGCAATTTCTGGTGGCGGCCAAGGTGAACGTGGCGGTCATGGAGCAGGGCGAGCTGGATGAAGAACAGCGGAACTTCGCCCGCAAAGCGACGGCCGCGATGGACGAGGCGATTCGCAATCCAGGTCGCTGGCGATAGAGTCGAATCCCCCTGATCCTGTAGCGAGGGAGGCTTGGCCCTTGCCCTGCAGTCTTTGGGGCAGAGGATGCCACGGAAACGCATGATATGACGGTTAAGGTGGAAACACAGGACGACCGCAGCCACATCGACCAGGAATTCCGCATCGTGCTTTTCAACGCGGTGCGGGAGTTGTTGCTCAGATAACGTCCTCAAGCACGCCAACGTGAAATCCGCCAAGGTCGAGATGTCGACGCTGCCCGGTCACCAGGTTCGCATCGTCGTGAGTGATCGAGGATCCGGATTTCTTGCCCGCAAAGTCACCGGGGCGGCGAATGAGGCCGAAAGCGGTCTGGGCCTCTTGGCCATCCGCGAACGGCTGGAGTCGCTCGGGGGGAGAATGGCGATCGAAAGCCGCCCGGGCAAGGGAAGCCGAATCACGCTGACCGCGCCCCTTACCCCTCTGGTCGAACCGGCTGTGACTCTCCCGATGTGCCAACCGGAAATCCGGACCGGCGGGGCCGCAGGCCGGAGCGGAACCGATCCGGCTTCCAAGATCGTCCGGGTGCTCCTGGTGGACGACCACCCCATCGTCCGGCAGGGAGTGGCGCAATTGCTCTCGAAGTTCTGGAGATCGAGGTTGTTCGGAGGCTGCTGACGGCAGGACGGCCGTGAAAATGGCCGGGAAATGCCGCGCCCCGGATCTGGTGATCATGGATGTGAACATGCCCGCGATGCGGGCGTGGAGGCCACAGGGGCCATTCATGCCCAGTGGCCCGAGGCTTGGTCATCGCCTTCGATGTACCATGAACCACATTGTGCCGACGAGATGTGCGAAGCCGGGGCTGTTGGGTACGTCAGCAAAAGCGACTGACAAACGCTCATCACCACCATTCGAGCCTGCTGCAAGAAGTGACAGGGGACTCGATTCCCGCGTTTGGAAAGGATTGCCTCGGGGCAGTGCTAAAGGTGCAACGCCCCCTGACGCTCAACACCCTACGCCGTCCGCCCCGCATCCGCCGTGGTGAACTGCGGCTCTTCCTGCCTCCACGGCCGGAGGATGCCTTTGCTGTCGAGGTACGCCTCGCAGCGGGTCATCATGCCGGCGTCGTTGCTGTGGCCGTCGAACTGCAGGGTCAGGAACGGCTTGCCAGACGCCGGCGCGGACGAAATGCTTGATGTACGAATCCGGCCCGCACTTGAAATTCGTGATGTAGATCATGTGCAGGTTCGCCTGGCGGCTGACGACTGCGGGCGCGGCCAAGAATCTTGCGGCCGAGGTCCCAGTACATGTTGTCGTTGACGTCGCGGATATCGACGTCCTCGGCCGGTCACCAGCAAGTCCAGCGGAATGCAGTTGACGCCGTAGATATTCGCGCAGCTTGCTGGCCATCGACAGATTCACGCCCGGTCGTGGATATTGTACGGCCGGCCCAGCCAGCACGATGCCCGTGCGCCCGCTCCGCTCCAGCATCGCCAGCGACCGCCCGCCCGCCTGCGGCGACCGTCTCCCGGTGAAACTCTCGCTGGCCTCGTCGGCCTCCGCCACGCGCCGTCGCCACCGCCCGCTTCCCGTACGCCCAGCGGCGCCAGTACTCGCGCCAGTTCCCTCGTGACCAGCTCCGGCCCAGGCGGAACTGCATCGTCGGCGTGAGGAACTTGTCCTTGTGCGGCCGATTCCCGCCGCCAGCGCATCACCACGAACGGCAGCGTCTGGTGCCACGGGCACAGGTGCGACTCGTTGCTCCATCCACGGCGTCTGCATCGAGACGATGTTGGGCAGCGAGGATGTAGTCCGCCCCTTGGCCACCAGGTTCCGCCACGTGCCCGTGCGCCACGATGATCGGGAAGCACGGCTCGGCGACGACGTTTCCAGCCCGGCCTGCACGATCTTCTTGTTCGTCGGGTCGCTCAGGACCGTCTCATCAGCCCAGATGCGCACAAGCACGTCCGCCAGAACGGCAGACTGTCCAGCGCCGACACATGGCCATCGGAATCCCCACCGTCAGCCGCGCCCGACCGGCAGCGCGGCGGCAGCGAGCTGTCGTCCAGGAGCATCTTCCGCCGCAGCGCGAAGAGGTCCTCGATCACCGGCTTGGTCGCCGCCTTGGCCCGTTTGCGGAACCGATCGGAGCACTTGTCGCCCCAGTAGGTCTTTTCGCCCTCGACGTCGAATTCCTGCATCTGGCAGACGTTTGAGCAGCCCTGGCAGGTGAACTCGCGGAGCTTGTAATCCACCTTGGAGGTGTCGTAGCCGCGAAACCGCGATTTCGGATTTCGGATTTCGGATTTCGGATTGCCCGCACTAGCAGATTTCTTTGAGATTTCAGCAACGTACGTACCCAGCAGCTTGCCGCCGTCGCCGCTGCCGTTGCCGTTGCTGTTCAATCCGAAATCCGAAATCCGCAATCCGCAATGCTGGTGCCATCTTGTCCCGCGCGATCAGCGCCATCCCGATGGCGCCCATCACGCCGTTGTACGGCGGCACGGTGATCTTCTTGCCCAGCAGGCTGGCGAAGGCCGCGGTGACCGCGTCGTTATAAGCCGTGCCGCCCTGGAAGTAAATCACCTTGCCGATCTTGCGGCCGCGCACCACGCGGTTCAGATAATTGAGCGCGATGGAATAGGCCAGCCCGGCCACCAGGTTGGGCACGGTCTCGCCCTTGTGCAGCCAGCCGGTGACGTCGCGCTCCATGAAGACCGTGCAGCGCTCGCCCAGGCGCGTGGGTCCGGCGCGGCCAGCGCCAGCTTGGCGAACTCGCCCTTGATGCTGATGCCCAGCTTTTCGGCCTGCTCCTCCAGGAACGAGCCGGTGCCGGCGGCGCAGGCCTCGTTCATGGCGAAATCCACCACCACGCCGTTCTCGATGCGAGATGAACTTGGAATCCTGCCCGCCGATCTCGAAGATCGTGTCCACCGGCTCGCCGCCGAGCGTGCTGCTGATGTGCATGGCGCCGGTCTTGTGCGCGGTGATCTCGTCGTTGACCGCGTCGGCGCCCACGAACTCGGCGATCAGCTCGCGCCCCGAGCCGGTGGTGCCCACGCCGCGAATCTCCAGGCGGCTGCCCCACAGCCGCTCGACCTCGGCCAGGCCCTGCTGCACGGCCTCGATCGGCCGCCCGGCGGTGCGCAGATAGACGTCGTGGATGACCGCGCCGAATTCGTCGATCGCCACCACGTTGGTCGAGACCGAGCCGATATCCAGGCCCAGATAGGCGGGGATGGGCCCTGCCATCGGGCGGCGCCACGTAAGCCCCACGCGGTCGCGCAACTGCACCACGTTTTCGGTGGAGAGCGGCTCGGGTGTCCGGCACCGTCGTCTTCGGCATCGTGCTGGCGCAGGCGGTGAATCTCCAGGATCGAACGCTTGCGCGGCTCCTCGGCCTCCAGGATGGCCGCGCCGATGGCCCCGCACCAGGCGTAATGCTCGGCGGCACGAACAGCGCCTTCTCGCCAGCGCGAACGCTTCGCGCAGCGCGCCGGTGACGCCGGCGTTTTGCGACACCGCGCCGATCAGCGCCACCGGCGCTTCCACCGGGCGGCCCTTGACGATGGAGCCCTTGAAATTGCGCGCCACGGCGTCGCACAGGCCGCGCAGAATCTCGGCCGGCGAGTATCCCTTCTGCTGCGCGTGGATCATGTCGCTCTTGGCGAACACCGAGCAGCGCCCGGCGATGCGCGCCGCGCAACTGGCCGTCAGACACGACCTGCGCCGACTTCCTCCACCGAATACTGCATGCGCAGCGCCTGCTGGTCGAGGAACGACCCGGTGCCGGCCGCGCATTCGCCCGAGCGGTCGTAATCGACGATCCCGTACGCACCGCCGGAGTCCTTCGCCAGTCGCAGATACTTTGACGACTCGCCGCCCATCTCAAAAACTGTCCGCGCTTCGATCCCCAGCGCGGCCAGGCCGGCCGCGATCGCCTTGAATTCGTTCACCGTCCCCGCCCCAAGCTGCGCCGCCGCCAACTTGGACGCCCCGCCCGTCAGCGAAATCCCCTTGACGTTCCCCTCGCCCACCGCCGAGGTGATCGCCTCCAGCAGTTCCGTTGCCGCCCACAACGGTCTACCGCGCGTCCGCCGGTACACGCTGAGGCAAAGCACCGCGCCTGCCGCCATGCCGCAGCCGTTTCTGGCGAGAAAAACCCTTGTCTTCCAGCTTGCCCGCGAGTTCCGCGGGCGCGATCACCGCCGCCGTTGCGGCCACCGCTCCGATGTCCATGCCGATAAAGCAAGCCATTGTCACTTCAACTCCTCTGGTGCGACTGCTGTCTTGCTGCCTGCGACTTCTCGCCCGCAACTGCGATATTGCGGTAAAACGCTACAACAAAGAATCCATGCCCCGCGCCATGCAACCCTCGCCGCCCCGCGGCACCGGCAATCATAGCTCGCGCTTCACTGGTTTTCGCGAAGGCTCCTCGGCCGCGGCGTGGCGTCCTCCATGACGGACGAGGATTATGCAGGCCCCAAACCCCAAATTTCAAGAAAATTCCCGTATCGCGGGCATCTTGCCCGCGTGTCCCGAGGGCGTCCCGCCCTCGTTTCGCCGCACGTCAGGCCATTTTTCGCTTGCCGCGCATCTCCAAGGAGGACACCCTGGACACCACCGATGGCACAGGCGATGAAGACTTGTTTCGACGCGCTGAAAGACAAGAAATAGGAACGCGGCCGGGACGGCCTGACCCACGCGGGCAAGATGCCCGCGACACGTTACAAAAAAAATGGGCACAGCAAGCTGTGCCCGAAAAAATCTGCCTCCACATGTGCCGGTGAGGCCCAGGAAGAAGAACCCATTACTTGTTACGTGGGTGGCTGCCAGTCGCCGGAGCGACTCGGACAAGGCCTCCCATAATGGGTGTATCGGTTCTTTTCACACGGGCCTGCTGTCGAACACCGCAGGGGCCAAATTTCTAACTGAATTGTACCATCTAACTCATCGGTTGTGACGGTTAAAAACTTGAGAGTTTCATCTCCCCGCCGCGCAGGATTTTCTCTAACCTGCCGAATCGGAGAAATTTGGAGTGCAGAAAATCTTTGCAAAACCGCAAGCGAACAACCGCGAGTCGCCTATTCGCTGCTCGCTATTCGCTATTCGCTCTACTTCCGTATTTCCGCGCCCAGGTGCGATTTGAGCGAATCCACAACTTGCTGGACCTGCTCGTCCACCTGCACGCTTCGAAGCGTGCCCTCGCCGGACCGGTACGTCAGGCGAACCGTCACGCTTTTGGATCCCGCGGGGATCGGCTTGCCGCGGTAGGTCGTCACGTACTCCATGCCCGATCGCATCGGCTGCGGCACCGCGACCACCGCCTGCTCGATCTGCCGCCAGGTCGCCGCGTCGGGGACGATAATCGACAAGTCGCGCTCGACCGACGGGAACCGCGGCAGCGGCTGGTAGGTCCGCACCGCGCCGGCGCGGGCCAGAAGGCTCTCGAAGTTCAGCCGCCCCGCCGCCAGCGGCTTCTCCAGGCCGTAATGGGCCAGCACCGTCGCGTCCACCATGCCCAGGTCGCCGACGTGCTCGCCGTCCAGCAAGATCCCGGCCGCCGCTCCGGGCACGAAGCCCGCGACGTCCTGCTGGCAGAATTCCAGCTTCGCCTGCCGCGCCAATCGCTCCACCAGCGCCTCGATCGCGCCACGCAGGTCGCGCAGCTCCCGCGTCGTCACCAGCCCAAGCTCCGTGAACTCCTGCGGCAAGGTGGCGAAAGGGACTGTCCCCGTTTTCGCGGCCGTTTGCGAAAACGAGGGACTGTCCCCGGTCGCAAAACCGCTTCCTTCCGGGCGCGGCTCGCTCTGGCGAGGAAAAACCTTTGCCAGTTCAAACAGGCTCAGGTCGTCAATGCCCGCGTCCTGATTGGTCTTGCAGCATCGCAGCAGGCTCATCGTCAGCGTGCCGCGAAGCACATTGTTCGACCGCCGCACGCGAGCATCGACCGCGACCGGCTCACGCAGACCGAAAAGCTCGTTCTCGCCGGCGTCCACGAACGTCGGCGTCAGCGCCTCGTCGAACCCCGCCGCCACCAGCACCGCCCCAAGCTCGCGCCGCACGCGCTGAGCCACCCCCTCCGCCGACACCGCGTGCGTCACCCGGCTGGCCACGGGAATTTTGTCGTAGCCCTCCAGCCGCGCAATCTCCTCGATCAGGTCCACCTCGCGCGTCAGGTCCGCCCGCGAGGTCGGAATCGTGCAGACAATCGCATCCGCCTGGAGCCTGGGCTGCAGGCCCAAATGCGTCAGGATCTCAGCCTGCCGCTGGGGCGGAATCTCCAGGCCAAGCAGCTTCGTCGTGCGCTGGGGCCGCAGCGTCACCTGCCACGGCGCAAGCGGCTTTGCCCACACGTCGGCAGAGCCCTCCGCCACCTGCCCGCCGGCAAGTTCCACGATCAACTGGCAGGCCCGCAGGCTGGCCTCCTCGACGGCGACCGGATCCACGCCGCGCTCGAACCGGTAGTTGCTTTCGCTCATCAGCGCCAGTGCCCGCGACGTCCGCCGGATCGACAGAGGATCGAACTGCGCGCTCTTCCAGCAGGATGTTCCTGGTCGCCGTGGTGACCTCGCTGTCCAGACCGCCCATCACGCCCGCGACCGCCACCGGATGTGCCGCGTCGGCGATCACCAGCATGTCGCCTTTGAGATGGCACTTGCTGCCGTCGATCGCCTGGAGGATTTCCCCGTCCTTCGCCCGCCGCACCACGATGCGATGTTCGGAGAGCTTGTCGTAATCGAAACTGTGCAGCGGCTGCGAATACTCCATCAGCACGAAATTGGTCACGTCGACCACGTTGTTGACGCTCCGCATTCCCACCGCGGCCAGACGCTCGACCAGCCAACTGGGGCTGGCGGCCACCTTCACGCCGCGAATCACGCGGGCGATGTACCGCGGGCACAGATCCGGCGCGTCCACGCGCACGCTGGTGAGTTCCGCCGCCTTGCCGCTTACGGGGAACTTGCCGACGGCCGGGCGACGCATGGCCGCACCGGTCACCGCCGCCAGCTTGCGCGCCACGCCCAAATGGCCCAGGCAGTCCGGCCGATTGGAGGTCACGTCCAGATCGAACACGACATCCGACTCCGTGCTGCGCGACGCCGTTGCAGTTCAGGCCGATCCGCGTGAAAAGCTCCGCCAGCTCGTCGGCGCTCATCGACACGTCCACGTAGTCCGTCAGCCAGTTCAACGAAATCTTCATTACTCGCTCCCGGCGGCGGAGGCCGCGTATCCCGGCTGCGACTTGAGCACCTCGACCATCGCCACCAGATTCTCCGGCGGCACATCCCGCGGCACCCCATGCGACGGCGCGAGGACGTACCCGCCATTGGCCCCCGCATCGATCAGCCGCCTGGTCATGTCGCGCACGTCCTGCACCGTTCCGAACGGCAGCGTCTTCTGAATGCTCAGCCCACCGTGGAACGCCAGGCGCCCGTGATACTTCTTCATCAGCGCAAACGTGTCCATCACCTCCGGCTGGAACGGGTTGAACAGGTTCAGCCCGATCTCGGTGAGATCGTCAAAGAGGCTGTCCACCCGCCCGCAGGAGTGCATCGAGCAGAACTTGCCCGCCTGCTTGACCAGTTCGAACTGCCGGGCCAGCCGCGGCTTGATGAACCGCCGCCAGCTCTTAATGCCCATGATCAGGCCCGTCTGCATCCCGTAGTCGTCGCCGAAGTGCACGCAGTCCACGCCCAGCGCCAACGCGTGGCGAATCTGCACCAGGTTCCGCTCGCAGATCGCGTCGAGCAGTTCCTCCACGAACTCCGGCCGCTCGATCATATCCATCAGCAGGTCCGCCATGCCGCGCATCGTCCAGGCCCGCTCGTAGAGCGAAAAACCGATGTCGTACAGGCTGAACTTGTCCGGATGCCGCGCCAAGTGCGGGGCGATCCACTGGTAGCACTTGGCCGCGTCCACATCCGGGAACTCATACCGATCCAGGTCTTGGGGCTGCTTGATCGGCCAGTCGCAGGGTGTGCCGATGTCCTTGTCCACCGTCCGGTCCCACACCACGCCGAATGGGTCCTTCAGACATCCGTTGCCAAGGTCCTCCCACGACCCAAGATCGATGCTCGCGCCCACGAAATGCCCGTCCAGGAACGGGCCGAGATCGTCCGTGCCGAGATACTCGCGCAGCCGCGCGCCGCAGTCGATCGTGGGACCCCATTCCCACGGCACATACGCAGGAGTGCGGAACTTCAGCGCGTTGATTACCACCTGCCGTTTAGTCATAATGCTTTCCTCGAACTGACCAATGACGGGGCAAAATGCCCAATGACGCAATGACCAAACGGCGCAGTCCTCGCAACTCCGGCATTGGTCATTGTGCCAAAGGCGAATATTCTATCAGCCCCTCCGCCAATCTCAAATGAATCCAAATATTGACACCTCGCCCTTGCTTGCATATCTTTCCACATGTAACGTCTGACGGCAAGAGTAACCGCAGAGGCCGCAAAGAGCGCAGAGAATACAGGTGATCCGGCCTCTTAGCTCTGCGTCCTCCGCGCCCTTGGCGGTTTCTCTTTCTGTTGTCGTTGCTTTGCTCGCATTTGAGGACAAATGACCGTTTCGCTCGCGTCATTGCAGGTGCTCGCCGATTGGTCGTCCCTTCCCTGGGCCGCCTGGGCCATTGCGCTGACCTGTTTGAGCCTGATGGTCTTCGTGGTGCTCCTGACGGCCAAGTACGTCCGAATCGGCCTGAACATCTTCATCGACACTCCCCCGCCGCTTTCGATGGGCCCGCTGGATTTCCAGCCGCTCCACGGCGAGGTCGTCCGCTTCCGCAGCTTCGACGGCAGCAGCCTCCGCGGCATGCACCTCAATACGCCCAACCGCGCCGCCGTCCGCGGGACCATCATCTTCTGCCACGAGTACGGCAGCGACATGTACAGTTCGCCCGCTACGCCCGACCGCTTGTCGATGCCGGCTTCGACGTGTTTACCTTCGACTTCCGCGGCCACGGCCAGAGCAGCCTGGGCGGACGCTACCGCCCGCTCCAGTGGCCCACCAACAAGGAGCTCGAGGACGTCCTCGGCGCCTGTGCCTACGTCGAAAACCAGCTCCTCGCCGACGGCCGCACCCCCGAAATCGGCCTTTTCGGAGTCAGCCGCGGCGCCGGCGCCGCCCTGCTGGCCGCCGCCAGCAATCCCAACGTCAAGGCCGTCATCTGCGACGGCGTCTTCAGCACCCGAACCACCCTCATCTGGCTCATGAAGCGATGGGCCTACATCTTCGCCCGCGTCAAGCTCGTGTACGAGAACCACCCCGACTGGGTTCTGGCACACCCTGCTCTGGCTGATCATCCGTTTTGCCCAGCCCAAGCTCGGCTGCACCTTCCCCTCGGTGCGCCACGCGCGTGCGCGATATGACGGCCCGCCCGATCTTCTTCATCTACGGCCAGAAGGACAGCTACATCCGCGAGGAGCACACCCGCCTCCTCTACGCCCAGGCCGCCGATCCCAAGTTCCTCTGGATCGTCGAAGGCGCCAAGCACAACCAGGCCGTCCGCCTCCAGCCGCGCCAGTACGCCCAGCGGACCATCGCCTTCTTCCGCCGATACCTCGCCGATGAACCGCTCTCCGACGCCGAACTCATGGCCCCCGCCCAATCCGTCGTCGCGTAACACGGGCCGCTCCACCACCAAGACCACCAGGATCACTAATCAGCCGCAGAGATCGCAAAGGACGCAGAGAGTATAAGTATTTATTGACTTTATCTTTGCGATCTTTGCGCTTGTGCGGTTGCTCTTTCTGCGAAAAGCGACGGCTTTGGGTGCCGCAGGCGATGGCTATGACGTCAGGACCTCGGCGCAGGCGCGAACGAGTTCATCCTTCAGCTTCTCAATCGGCGTGGCGGCGCGGACTCCGGCGGCGCGGGCGTGGCCGCCGCCGCCGAACTTCGCGGCGACGGCGGCCACGTCGACCGCATCCCGCGAGGCGCAGGCTCACTCGAACCACGGGCGGCTCGCCGCCGCCGGGCGTCTCGACCAGCAGGATCGCCGTCTCGACGCAGCCCATCCGCAGCGCCTCGTTGACGAGGTTCTCGGTCTCCTCCGGCAGCGCGCCGGAGGCCTCAAAGTCGCGCCGGCGGATCATCATCGTCGCCATACGGCCCCCGAAGTGCAGCTCCAGGCTTTGGAGCATGATCGTCATGAGCTTGAGCCGTTCCGGCCGATCGCACTGGAAGAGCTTCATGTAGAGCTTGTCCAGGCGAAGCTCCGGCGCAGGACTCCACCAGCCGCGCGACCGCGAGCAAACAGCGGGCGTCGGTATTGGCGAAGTGCAGCCAGCCGGTGTCGGAGGTGATCGCCACCAGCATCGCCTCAGCGGCAGCCGTTTCCAGCGGCCAGCCGAGGGCCTCGATGATCTCGCAGGCCAGCACGCCCGCGGCGGCGGCGGAGACGTCCACGAATTGGACGGCGCCGAGATCCTCGGTGGTCGCGTGATGGTCGATCACCAAGAGCTTGTCGCGGTATCGCGCGAGCACCGCGCCGAGGCCTTCCAGTTGGGCGGTGGCGGAGGTGTCGGCCACGACAATCGTGTCGGCCCACTGGGCCAGGGATTCGAACCGGTCCGCGCCGGCGGGCGGCTGGGGCATGAGAAACGCATACCTTGCCGGGATCTTGTCGGGAACCAGAGCGACCGCCTCCTTGCCCGCGGCCCGAGCGGCGGCGGAAAGGGCCGCGATTGCGCAAGTCCGTCCCCGTCCGGCCGGGCGTGAGTGAGGAACAAAAGCCTCGCCGCCTTCCGAAGGCGGTCGAGCACCTGGGCGAACTGCCATTTGTCGGGCATGTGATTTTCCACTGATTACACTGATTTCACTGATTCAAACAACAACAGCAATCCGCAGATTAACGCAGATTTCGCAGGTGCAAACAACAGCGAACTTCGCGAATTGGGCAGATCGAGGAAATTCGATTTTCGGACTTTCCGTAACCGATTATCGATGGAAACTTCGTTCACTGACGCGAACCTCAAACGGCAGCGTGTAGGCGCATTTGTAACTTTTCGAACGCCGTCTCCGACCGGGCCTTCAGTCCCAGTCGCTTCAGCAGAGGTTCGTACCACGGGACCTTACGGGCCAACGGAGGCACATCGCGGTGCAACCGGAACCGAGCGTTGACGGTCCCCCGATAGACTCCCGACCCGAAGACCCAGAAACTGCCGATGTGAAAATTGGGGTTGCCTTGTATCGGCGCCGTTCCGCTCACTGTCCCAAAGCCCATAAGCACCTCGCCGTGCTCGGGGAAACCGACCGGGCGCGGCTTGTTCGTTGCGCCGTTGTCGGGACCTTCGACGGTCAACGTGAGGTTGTAATCTCCCGCCAGTTGGGTCGAATAGAAACCGGCACACATGGACCAGGCGCTAAGCGTGGGATCCCGCAAAAGGCCGATTTCCGGATGGGCCAGGCCGGCGTCAAGCCACACGGTCCTGCCGGGGGCCGGCTCTTTAAGGCCGGAAACATATCCGGAGGCGTCGACATCGCACTTGACGCTCGTCGGCTTGAGCAACTCCGCGAGCACCGCATCGCCGTCCTCTTGCGACGGCTCCCCGTCGAATAACGCCCGGAGCAGCGGATTTACCGTGGCCTGGCACGGATTGGCCCGGAATCCGGCCAGCATCCGCTCGACGCGGCGGTGCTCCAGCCACGGCGGAATGAAACGGACCCCAAGGGCGACCACGCCGACGATCATCGCCAGCCCAAGCACCCAACGCGCCCATTTTGCCCGCCCAGTCACCATGCTTGCCTTCATTTCAGCCAGCAGCACAGGCACGGGCAAGATGCCCGTGCGACTCATGGGCGAGACGCCCATGCTACGTTATTCCAGCAGCTTCCGCACATTCTCGACGTTGCGGGCGATCTGGTTGCGGAGGGAATCGATGTTCTCGAACTTCCGCTGTTCGCGCAGGCGGTGCAGCAGCGAGACCGACATCGGCCGGTTGTAAAAGTCGCCATGCGCGTCGATCAGGAACGCCTCAATCGTGCGCGGGGCGTTTGGGAAGGTCGGCTTATTGCCGATGCTGACCGCGGCGAGGAAGGTCCGGCCCTCGATATCGGCCTTGCCCGCGTAGACGCCGTCGCCGGGAACCACCTGGCCGAAAAGGCGGAGGTTCGCCGTGGGAAAATCCAGGCTCCGCCCGCGTCCCTCGCCCGCGACAACCAGGCCGTAAAGCGCGAATTCGCGTCCGAGACAATAATTGGCGTCCTCGACCCGCCCCTCCGCAAGCATCTGGCGAATGAGCGTGGACGAAACGCGCCGCTGACCCTCGGGCAGGTTCAGGACCACCGGATCGACCACCGCAACGGAAAACCCCATCTCCGCCCCCATCCTTCCCAGCGTGGCGACGTCGCCGGTCCTGCCGCGGCCGAAGAAGAAGTCCGCGCCCTCGACCACGTGTTGCGGCTGGGCGTGCCGGACCATCAGCTCCACGAACTCTCGTGGCGACAGGGCCAGCAGCTCGCCCGTGGTGTGGACGACCACGACCACGTCGGCCCCGCCGTCCAGCAGGCGCTGGCAATTGTGCCGCACGGGATAGACCAGCGGCGGCACGGCCGCCTCGGGGTGAAGCACCGCCTCCGGCAGCGGCTCGAACGTGATGGCGGTGACGGCCGAGGGGGCATGGCCGGCGGATACCCCGCCGCGACCCGCCCCCACCGCCAGCGTTCGGCTCTGAAGCAGAATCCGCTGGTGGCCGATGTGCACGCCGTCAAAATTGCCGATCGTCACCACACCGCCGCGGGCTTCCGGCGGGAGCGACTCCAGACCTTTTACGCATACCTTCGTCATTTCAGATCACCAAGACCACGAAGAACACAAAGACCACGAAGAACGGCAAAAACGAAGAACAACAGTCCACTGATTACACTGATTTCACTGATTCAAACAACAACAGCTATCCGCAGATTAACGCAGATTTCGCAGATGGAAGCAACAGAAGCAGTCCACTGATTACACTGATTTCACTGATTCAATCAACAATCGAATGTTTCTCGGTTCGCTGTTTCTTGTCGTCGCTGTTACGCCCTTCGCTCTTCGCCCCTCGCTCTTCGCTCCTCACGCGATCCCTCGCACCAGCGGCACTTCCTCGTCCGGCACAGGAATCAGGTCGATGCGGACATCATACACCTGCTCGAGGGTTTGGCGATGGATGACCTCTCGCGGCGGACCGTCGGCGACGACCTGGCCGCCCCGCATCAGGACAAGCTGGTCGGCGAAGTGGGCGGCCTGGTTGATGTCGTGCGAGACGCACACCACCGCCATGCCCCAGTCGTGCGCCAGCCGCTGCATCATGCGGTGGATCATGAGCTGGTTCTTGAGGTCCAGGTGGCTGGTCGGTTCGTCCAGCAGCATGACCGAGGGCTGCTGCGCCAGCGCGCGGGCGATCATCACGCACTGGGACTCGCCGCCCGAAAGCTCCTCCAGCGTCCGCGAGGCAAAGGGCTGCGTGTGGGTCATTTCCATCGCCAACTGCGCGACGGCAAGGTCCTCCTCGCTGGCCAGGCCCAGCGCCGCCGTGCGCGAAGCGGCCCATAAGCACCAGGTCCAGCACGTTGAAGGCAAACGCCGACTGCGGCGTCTGCGGCACGTACGCGAGCATCCGCGCCAGGCCCTTTGCCGAATACCGGTGGATGTCGCGACCGTCCAGGAGCAGTTGCCCGCCGCCGATTTTGAGCTGGCCGAGCATGCATCGCAGCAGCGTCGTTTTGCCCGATCCGTTTGGCCCAAGAATGCACAGGAGCTTGCCCGTGGCGGCGGTAAAGGTCACGCCGCGCAGCACCGGCTCGCCCTGCGGATAAGCGAACTGGACCTGGCGGGCCTCCAGGGCGTGGGAAGTCTCGCTCATCGCGCGACCCTCCCGGAGCGGCGGCGGAGCAGGATGACAAAGAACGGCCCGCCGCAAAGCGCGGTCAGCACGCCCACGCGAAGCTCGCCGCCGCCGAGCATCGGTCCGACCGTGCGGCAGAGCAGGTCGGCGAGCATCAGGAAGATCGCGCCGGCGAACGCGCTGACGATCGCCAGCTTGCGATGGTCCGGCCCGAAGATCATCCGGCAGACGTGCGGCACGATCAGGCCGACAAAACCAACCGGCCCGGCCAGCGCCACGCACGCCGAGGTGACGATGGCCACGGCAACGAAGGTCTCGATTCGCAGCCGGTGGACGGAAACGCCCAGCGAAGAGGCCACCGCGTCACCCAGGCCCAGCGCGTTGAACGCGGCGGAGCGGGCGAACAAAAAGACGCATCCCGCCGCGACCACCAGCCCCCATGCGGCCAGTTCCAGACCTTCGCGACTCTCCGGGATTTTCCCCATGCCCCACCCCACCAGTTCGAGCACCTGGTTTCGCGGGCCAAGCTCCATGATCGTCAGCATGATCGCCCCGTTGAAGACGTTGACGATCACACCCGACAAAAGCAGCACGTACGGATCCAGTCGGCCGCGACACTGTGCAATGCCGTACACCACCGCGCACGTCGCCAGCGCGCCGCGATCGCCGCAGCGGGCGTCGCGAAGCCGCTGGCAAGGCCCAGGGCCCCCGCCAGAATCGGCCCCAGCCCCACGCCCACGCCCGCGCCGCTGGAGATGCCCAGAATGTACGGCTCGGCCAGCGGGTTTCGCAGCAGGCCCTGAAGCGCCAATCCCGAGACGGCAAGCCCGGCACCGATGATGGCGGCCGCCTCCTGACGCCCGATGCGATTGCGCAGATGTCCCAATCGAGCCGGAAATACCCGACGAGCGAGCAGGCAATCGCCACGGCGAGCGTAACGCCCAAACCAACGACAAGCCATGTGATAAGGCCGCCGGCGGTGAGGTGTTTCTTTGTGGCTCTGCCGTTCTGTGTGGCGCCGCCGCCTGTGGCTCCGCCGCTCGGCGGTGAGTTCGCGGTCGAACCGCCCTCGGCGGAGTTCTGAACATTTGTCATGGTCGCACCTGACTGGCCGGCTGCGGGTGGATCATGTCGGCGAGCTTCCCGGCCAGCTCGGCGGTGCGGGCCGACGGAATGGTCCAGTCGGGATCGGTCACGATAAAGACCCTGCCGGCGGCGACGGCGGGCAGCGAGGTGAAGGACCCCCATCGCGCGCGGGCGGCGGATTCCTGCGACGGCGAAACCCAGCAGACCAGCACCTCGGGATTCAGCGACAGCATGCTCTCCATGTCCAGGGTCGCCCAGCGCAGTGTATTTTTCGGCCGCGTCGGTCCCGCCGGCGGCGACGATCATGTCGTGAACGAAGCTGTCGCGCCCGCTGGCGCCCGGGCTGTCGTAGCCGATCACAAACAGCACGCGCGGATGGGGCAGGCTGGCAGTGCGGCAAGCCAACGCGTTGAGCGCGGCGATGAAATTGTTGGCAGCATGCCGCCCCGCAACCGGATTCCCGCAGAGCCCCCCGATCCGCACCATCGCCGCCGGAATATCCGCCATGCGCTCCAGGTCGAAATGCTCGATCTTCACCTCGGGCCGGATGCGCCGGATCGCGGCGAAGTCATCCGGCTTCTGCTGGATCAGCACGATGTCCGGCTGGACCGCCAGGATCGGCTCCGCACCGACGGTGAGGCTGTCCCCCACTCGCGGACGCTCGACGCCCGGCGGCAGCGGGCACTGCGTGGTCACGCCCACCACGTGGTTGCCCATGCCTATCTGAAAGGCCATCTCCGTCAGCGCCGGCGAAAATGTGACGATCCGCGGAGGCACCCCCGCCGGCGGCGCGGCTTTTCGACAGCCCGCGGGGCCGGCTGCAAGTGCCGCCAGGGCGAGGCAGGTCACCAGAAGAGCGGAGGGCGAGGAGCGAGGAGCGAAGGGCGAAGGGCGAGAAGCGAGAGAATAAGCGGCCATGCTTCCGTCCGCCACTGGGCCAGAAGCATGGCACCCGAGTTCAATTGTCGCTGGCGTCAATCGCACCTGCGCGATGGTAGGTTCCGCGCGGGCCACTGTCAACGGAACAACGCCAAGGGCCAAGAGCGAGGGGCAAGGGGCGGTGGGTGTGGGGCCGTGGACGGCGGGCGGTGAGCGGTAGACGGTGGACAATGGGCGGTGGACGGTGGGCAGTAACGGCCGCGCCTTCGTGGAAGCTCGTGCAATTCGTGGACTTTCGCTTTTGCGGTTGTAATATTGCTGTTATCGAACTTACAAAAGCTGGCGATGGTCGCCTTCGCAAGTTCGGTTATTGTTTCCAGGGACGTGCTGGAGACCTTTCATGCGTCTGAGCAAGGCGGCGGCGGAGCCCATCCGGCAGTACCTGATCCAGGTCAAAAAGCGCTTGTCTCCGCTCCCGCCCGACCAGGTCGCGGCGGCGCTCAAGGCGATCCAGGATCGCGTGCTCAAGCACATGACCACGCACGTGGCCGGCGACGCGGACGAAAACGACGCCCGCCGCGGGTCGCTGCGATGCCCGCGCCCGAGGAGTACGCCAGGTCCGTAATGCAGGCAGGCTCAAAGGTCCGCGCCTCCCCCGCGACCGATCGGGCCGGCTCAGGCGCCGCCCCTGATCCAGCAGGTGCAACCGCCGGTGCGAGCGGGCGCGGCGGAGGAGGATTCGCTGGCCGTGCTGGAGGAATTGCCCGCCGCGGCCTATGACGAGCCCGCCCCGCCCAAAGTCAACTGGTTCGCACGCCTGGAGACGCGGGTGGCGATTGCCGTTGCCGCGATTCTCCTGGTGGGCATGCCCCTGTACTTCCTGGTGATCGCTCGCGACCCGAACAATTCCGACTACACCACGATCTTTCTTGCCCGCGCCCTCTTCGACGATCTCAAGCTCACCCCCGCCCAGCGGGCCCGGATGATGATGGTGGAGGCGGGATTCTGGGGGAGCGTCAAGACGGTGTGGGGCAACTCCCCGCAAACATACGAGGACAAAAGTCTGGAGTTGGCGGGCAGGAACGCAAGGGCCATCCTCACGGATGAGCAGGACCGGGAATTCCGCCGTCTGTTCCGGAGCCAGGGCTTCGCGCATGTCAGCATCGAAGTGGACTGGCCGGCGAATTTTTCCGGAGGGCCATTCGTGCTGCGCTACACCCCCTACAAGCCGGGCCCCTCGGATGTGGCCCAGCGCGCAGGCGCGGTGCCGACGCACGAGGAGATTCTCGCGGAGCTTCACGGCGCTGAGGACGCCTTCGAGCTGGCCCAGGCGGGGGAAGACGCCGGGATCCTGGCGGTGGAGTACCTCAATCGCCAGCCGGTGGACGCACGGGTGCAGGCCAAGGCGTGCGCGACGATCAAAGCGGTCATGCTGGACCAGAAGTCCACAAAGTTCGACCTGGCGATGGAGACCTACCTGCGGTGGGCGGGGCCGGAGCAGGCGCCGGACATGATCGCGATGATCGAGATGATGAAGACGAAGCGGGATTTTACCCGGCAACACGAGAGACTCCTCAAGCGGCTGCTGACAGTGGCGCCGGAGGCTTTCGAAAACTGGATCCGCGGCAAGCCCTATGACCGGGGGTTTTATATGCTCCTGCACAGGGACCTTTACGCAATGACTTCCGGCGCCGACGAGCTAAGCGCAAAAGCCAAAGAAGCTCTCGATGTCCTGGAGGGCCGGCTGCAAGTCAACAGTCCCTCGGCGGCCGTGGAGGCGGCGAAGTCGAGCGACGCCAAAAGACGGGGCCAGGGAATCAAATACGCCAGCGAGCATCGGCCGACGGCCCCGGCGGACCTGGCCATGATACACGACGCTCTAAAAGCGATGGCCAAGGACCAGAAGGAGTCGCAGGGGCAACAAGCCCTGGAAACGTTCCTGGACGACTACGCCACCGCCGCAGACTCCGCCGACATGGTTGCCATAGCCAACCGCGAGTTCTATGCCGCGGGCAACTACCAGAAGGTCCTCGCCGCCCTCTTCCGCACGGACGGGGCCGCCGCCCGCGGCCTGATCACCAGACACCTCGCCGACGGGGCCTATCGGAGCTGCGCCATCGATATCATCAGAAAACTGGATCCCTCGCTCGAAAAGGAAGTCTGGCCACTGCTATCGTGCGGCAACGCCGATTTCACACAGAGCCTGATCAACGTGCTGGGCGAGATCGGCACCCCTCAAAGCATCGCGCCGATCCAGGCGGCGTACGACCGTGCGCCGGACAGCGAGAAGGTGAATCTGAAGTACAGCGTAAAGCAGGTGATCGAGGGGATCAACTCGCGGGCGAGCTCGTTGCCGAACATCCCACAACAGGGCCGGCGCTGACCGCGCGAACAGGCCCTTGCCCGACCCGAAAACGTGGACGACGCGATCAAGCTGGCGGAGGCGGGCGGGCCCCACGTTCTGGAGGCGCAGGAGACGGCGGTGCGCTATCTCGAGGCGCAATCGCACCGCATCGTCGGAAATCCCGCCGACGGCCAGACGCGGGCAAAGGTGCGTGCGGCGATGAAGAATTTGATCCTTGAGAACCGCAATCCCATTTCAGTCTCTGGCAGCCAAGGTGTATTGCAGGTGGGCGGGGCCGGAGCAGGCCCCGGATATGATCGCGATGCTCGACGCAAACGCGGAAGTGGCTCGCCACGAGATTATCTTGCCCTGCTGACCATCGCGCCGGATTCGCTCGAAAAATGGATTCGCCAAAGCAAGCACGACCGGGAATTCCAACAAACGCTGTTCGGAGAGGTCTTCTGTGCGTCGATTGACCCAAAGGTGGCCGACCGCGCCAAGGCCCTGGCCGAGGTCGTCAGGCAGCAGGTTGTAGACCCAACGAACAGCGACGGGATCGACAGCGTGGCCAAAGCCCTGGCGGCATTGAGAGCGACCGACAAGACAGGGCGGATGAACGCGACCCGATACCTCAAGGCCAACCCGCCCTCCGCAGCCGCCGACATCGCAAGCGTGCACGACGCCCTCAAGGCAATCGCCATGGATGAAAAGTCGCCCAACCACGACCAGGCGGCGGACCTGTTCATAGGATACGCGACAGCGGCGGATTCCGCGGACCTGGTGACGATGGCCGTCCGCGACGGCCAGCCGACCCAGGACTGTGAACGGGCGGTCAAGGTGCTGTTCCGTGCGGATCCCAAGACGGCGCGACAACTCGTGCTCAAGCACATGCGGGAATTTTTGTTCAGGTGCCATGCGGAGTGCGCGATGGAGACCATGGGCGCATTCGTGCGAAAAGGAGCTCTGGCCGCTGCTGTCGTGTGGGTGGATGGACTTTACGCGGGACATGATCCGCATGCTGGGGAGGATCGGCACGGAGCAGAGCATCGCGCCGATCGAAGCGGCGTGCGATGAGTTGTCACGGGACGACAAGTTTCCGTGCAAGGGCGAGGTGGAACGGGCCATCAAGGCCATCCGCTCGCGGACGGCGGCAGGACAAACGAAAGGACAGGGACAATGATACGATGGTTACCGACAATCCTGCTGGTCCTGCTCGGCATCGGCGCGTTTTTTACCTGGCGGGACTGCCGGAGCACAGGGGCCGCCGAGGTGCGAGGAATGGCGACAAAGGGAGTGACCGTCATCACGATACCCGTGATCAACCCGCTTCCGTCCGGCCCTCAGTTCGACCCGTTTCCGCATGGCCCGCCTCCGTTCCACCCGCCTCCGTACCGCCCGCCCCTGCGAAGCCAATGACGCCTGTGGCGGACCAGCCAACAGCCGCGACCCGAAGGGGAGCGCGTCCGAGGTTCGTATGGCATTGCGATTCACGTAATCACTGCCCCTGTTTAGCCGCGACCCAAAGGGAAGCGAGTCGGCGATTCGTGTGGCATTGCGATTCGACAAGATAGTTGATTGTGATCGAACTCAGTAAGATAATCTAGCTGGCATCGGGACATTGCACGCTCACCGTCCGCTCGCCGGCGACTCGTGGCTGGCGAAACTGGAAGTGGCCCTCTGCCGCCGACTCCGACCCCTGCCCGGCGGGCGGCCTCGAAAACACAACGTCATCCAGGACTGAAAACATGGTAATTGTCCCAATAACTGTCTCAGTGACTGTCTCAGTGACTGTCCCTAGTTTTTAGTTTTTAATTTTCAGTTTTCAACCGTGGAAGGGCCCCAATGTCCGTCTTAAGCCGGCTCGCCGCAGCATTGACCGCACGCGAACTCCAGACAACCCTTTGCGGGCGGCTTCCGGGCCATCTGCCAGTCGCCGACGCGATGGCGGCTTTCGAATCTGTGGCCACGGAACACAGGCTGCGAACGATGCCCACCCGCCGCCCGTGGTCCCAATCTCCGGGTCATGCGCCATCCTCGCTGACCCTTGTTGAGTCGCAAAATGGGGAGGCGACCAAGGTCATCGATATGGTGATCATCGCTAATCGATATGTAAACCTTGTCTTCCAAGACGATCTTGAACAGCTTGTCTCTGAAGAGTGGAAGAAGCCTCTATCTGAGATAGCCATTCCGATAGAGTTTCTTCCCACGACCGACATTACCACCGCTGCATTCGATGTAGCGACACGCCTGGGCGAGATCGAGGAAAAGGTATTGCTGATCCAAGAGGGCGGTACGCTGACCGGTTTCATTACGTTCGAATCTCTCCAGCAGGCTGCGTTTACCTTGCCGCTGTTTGGCCTAATCTTGGAGTTGGAGGAAGCCGTGCTCCAGTGGATGGAGATCAAGCCTCGCGAATGCTGGCAGACGCTTTCAGAGGGCCGAAGGACGCTAGCTGCGGAGCGAGCCACAGATGAGTTCTTGAAGGGAGCGCGGCACATCAGGGCAACTGGGATCCGCACCCTGCCGTTGAAAACGGCGTTGAACTTGTGGCTCTTTCCGGAGGAGACCGAAAAAAGGATGGACCAAGACTGTGAGCAAGCGGGCGCTCCTATTGAATTGGCATTGCAGATGACCAGCTTTATCGACAAATGTACAGTATTGCGAAAGACCAAGGCGATTCCGAGCATGTCTAAGCAAGTACTGGAGGGTTTCTGGAAGAAGGCGGAGGCGGTACGAAATTGCATTGCTCACGGCCGCTCGTGGTGGCTCGAGCTCACCAGCGCAAGAACTGATGACCTTCATCGGCGGCGCTCACGAAATGCTAGCGAATATTGCCGCCGCAATCAAAAGAGACAACCCAGGGCCGCGTACGACGGGTGACTGAGCCGAGGACACAAGACGATGGTTGCGGGTGCGCGATGGCGCGCAAGCAGGCGAAAAGGTACCTGACCCCCTTTCTGAGTCCGTTAGACCAGTTCCCACGCCACACGGAACACAATCTCAACATTCCTGGTTTGGCTCAACTGCTGCTGCATCCCATCAATCAGTGCCTCGCGATGGAGATCAATCCGGTCCTGTTCAGCGAACGACTGCTGCCGCATCTGCTTACGTTTCTTGTCCAAGTTCTTAATCTCGGTCTGAATGGCGAGCTTGGCCTGCAGGCTCTCAGCCTTGCGGCTCTGCTGCCAGAGGGTGCGGATTTCCTGGTCAAGGTCCTTGAGCTTGCTCTCTAGTCCGATCTTCAGGTCCTCCGACCAACGGTGCAGTTTGGCCGATTTTTCCTCAAGCAGTGCGTCATTCCTCGCCGCTATCTTCTGGCACCATTGGTCGGTCTGGACCTGTCGCAGTTTCTCCAGTCCAGGCGTCACTTCCGGGCAGGCGTCAGCCGGCTCCCACGTCGCCGGTAGCTGCATCAGCTTGCGACACTGTTCGTCGTCCAGAGGCTCTCCGCTACGACTGCACCCAGCGAAAACGAGCACCTCGTGCTGCCCCATCGACTGCACGGACAGCTTGGCTAGTTCCAGGACACCAACTTGGCCCCGCAACGGCTCCAGCATGCTAATCACCGACCCGTGCGAACAGTAGTCGAGCTTGAGACAGCCGGCGGTTAGAGGAGTTTCTATCGCATCTTGGATCAATCGCATCGCCAGCGGGTGGCCGCTGCCATAGAACATATCGCCGCGTTCCTGAGCTTGCTTCCACTGAAGGCTGTAGTATCCGGCTGGCGCCAACGGTCCATCATATCGGAAGCGAAGTGCCTCGTGATCGAACACAACTTCCGCTCCGAGCTGCGCCTTGGTCAAGCCCAGGAGCCATTGCTCGGCCTGCGAAAGGACGACGCGGGCCTGGTCGTGACATAGTTCTGAGCCGTCTCGCCACCTCCTCGTCAAATTGCTCCAGCACGGCGCGGCGGGTCTGGTCCATGCGCACTTGAATCTGTTCTTCCAGCGCTCTTGAAGGGCGTCGAATGCCTGCCGGATCTCGCGCTCCGTGCGGCACGTCCGGTACAGTTCCGCGATGCGACGTTCGATATCCACGCCCGACTCAATCGCGCCAGGATCTCGTCTGTGCATCCGAACACGCCTTGGAATAGCCGGAACTTGCTCGACAGTAACTCGTAGACCTTCTGGTCAGCGAGGTTCGTCTCATTGAGGAAGTTGAGGACGACTACGTCATATTTTTGCCCGTAACGGTGGCACCGGCCAATCCGCTGCTCGACGCGCTGAGGGTTCCACGGCAGGTCGTAGTTGATCACAAGAGAGCAGAATTGCAGGTTCACGCCCTCCGCAGCCGCCTCGGTCGCCACCATAATGGTCGCACGATCACGGAACTCCTCCACGATGGCGGTCTTGACGTCCACCGTCCTTGATGATGTGGCCGACGTGAAGAGTGGGTGGCTCTTGACCCATAGTCCAAAGATCGCTGTTGACCTGAGGTCCTCGTTAGTGCCGTTGAGCGTGACGACCTCGCCTGCGAATCCGTTGGCCGAAAGGAGATCGAGCAGGTATTGCTGCGTTCGGCGGGATTCTGTAAAGATGACCGCTTTGCGGGCTGCCCCCAACGTCTGGATCCGACGCAACGCCTCTTCTAAGGCAGTCACGAGGGCCTGACCCTTTGCGTTGTCGTGGATCGACTCCGCGAGTTCTGCACACTGCCGGAGATACTCAATCTCGTGCCGACAATCAGTCTCCGCCTCATGGGCATCCGCAGTCGCGTCGGATTCATCCCACTCTTCCTCAAGTTCGTCCAGATCCTCGTAGTCATCCGAGGCCGGTTTTTCCTCCATGCTGTCAAGATTTTCCAGACGCCGCTGCAGGTTCCGTAGAGTACCGGCAGTGGCAAAGGTTGAAGAGGCTAGCAGCTTGAGCAACACCAGTTCCATCAGCTTATTGGAGCGGCGGATTGCCTGTCGCTGTGGCCACCGAAGATAGGCAAGTACCCGTTCGTACAGTTCCTGCTCGGACGGCAGCGGCCGGAACAACTGCGTCAGTGGAATTCGCTCGGTGAAGGACACATATTCGGCGACCTGCTGGCGCAGGGTGCGCACGCAAATTGGCTGGAGTCGTTGGCGTAGCTCCTGGTCGCGCTCGATGGCGGGGCGACCGGTCATGAACTGGTAACGGAAGCTCTCGACGCTGCCGAAAATGTGGGTGTCGAGGATGCTGGCTAGGCCATCGAGCTCCATTAGGGAATTCTGGATAGGCGTGGCCGTGAGAAGGAGCTTTGGGCAGTGGCCCACGGACGCGGCAATGCTACTGGCAATCTTCTTCCCCCACTGATAGACGTTCCGCAGGCGATGCGCTTCGTCCACGACCACCAAGTCCCACGGTACGTTGCGAACGTCGTTCTCGTGGTTCCAGGCGAAGTGGTAGGAGCAGATTAAGATCCGGTCTGTCTGATCCAGTGGATTACCAGCAGACGACGATTCGAGGCGATGCCAGGCGGTCGAATCCAGGATCTCCGTTGGCAGGTCGAATTTTTCGGCGACCTCCTGCTGCCACTGGCGGCGCAAGGTCGCTGGGACGATCAGCAGCATGCGACGCCTGCGCTCCGCCCATCTCTGCAGCAACACCATTCCGGCTTCGATGGTCTTGCCCAGTCCGACCTCGTCTGCAAGCAGCGCTCCACCGTTGCGCAGTGCGTTGATCGCAAAAATCGCTGCCTCGACTTGGTGCGGATTCAGATCGACTCGCGCGTTGGCCAGAGAATGGCCAATCGAGTCCATAGTGCCTGCCAAGCCCTTCATGGTAAGAGCATGGGCCCAGTACTTGCAGTGGTAAGGCGTCATGCCTATACTATCCGGCTACGCACCTCCATTTTCAACGACTTAAGCTGCAATACCGGGAGAGATACGTGTCCGCAGTCGGATTCGACAGCATCAATGACTACGACTCGGTGAAGATCGGGTTGGCCAGCCCCAACGATATTCGAAGCTGGTCATTCGGTGAGGTGAAGAAACCCGACATGATCAGCTACCGCACGTACCGGCCGGAGAAGGACGGGCTCTTCTGCGAGCGCATCTTCGGCCCGGAGCGCGACTGGGAGTGCGCCTGCGGTAAATACAAGGGCACGAAGCATAAGGGTGTCACCTGCGACCGTTGCGGCGTGAAGGTCACGCACAGCCGCGTCCGCCGCGAGCGTATGGGCCACATCAATCTGGCTGCGCCCATCATGCACGTCTGGTATTATAAAGCGCTCCCCGGAGTTCTGGGCACGCTGCTGGACATGAAGACGGCGGACCTCGAGAAGATCATCTTCTTCCAGAACTACGTCGTCACCGACGCAGGGCAGACCCCGCTGTTCTATAAACAGGTCCTTGATGAGAACGACTATCGCTCTGCCTACGAGATGTACCGCGACGACTTCCGCGCCGAGATGGGCGCCGAGGCGATCCGGGTGCTGCTCGAGAAGCTGGACCTGCCCAAGCTGGCCAACGATCTTCGCGAGGACCTCAAGAAAACGGCGTCCAAGCAAGAAGATCAAGGATATCACCAAGCGGCTCAAGCTGGTGGAGTCGATCCGGACCTCGGGCAACCGCGCGGAGTGGCTGGTGATGGAAGTCATCCCGGTGATCCCGCCAGACCTTCGCCCGCTGGTCTTGCTGGAAAGCGGCAACTTCGCCACCAGCGACCTCAACGACCTGTACCGGCGCATCATCAACCGCAACAACCGGCTCAAGAAGCTCATGGACCTCAACGCGCGCGAGGTCTACATCCGTAATGAAAAGCGCATGCTCCAGCAGGCGGTGGACTCGCTGTTTGACAATGCCCGCACCAGACGGCCTGTTTGTGGCACGGCCAACCGTCCGCTGAAGTCGCTGACCGACATGATCAAGGGCAAACACGGACGTTTCCGCGCGAACCTGCTGGGCAAGCGGGTGGACTACTCCGCCCGCTCGGTGATCATCGTCGGCCCGGAACTCCGGCTCAACCAGTGCGGACTGCCCAAGAAGATCGCCTTGGAACTCTACCAGCCGTTCATCATCCGCAGGCTCAAGGACCGCGGCCTGGCCGACACGATCAAGTCGGCCAAAAAGATGCTGGAGCGCAAGGACCGCGAGATCTGGGACATCCTCGAAGAGGTGATCTGCCAGCACCCGGTGCTGCTGAACCGTCAGCCGACGCTCCACCGACACGGTATCCAGGCTTTTGAACCTGTTCTAATGAACGACCACGCGATCCATCTCCACCCACTGGTGTGCAGGAGCTTCGGCGCGGACTTCGATGGCGACCAGATGTCGGTACATCTGCCGCTTTCCATACAGGCTGTGTCCGAGGCATACGTTTTGCTAAGTCCATCGGCTAACCTCCTGAGCGCGGCGGATGGACACCTGGTCTACCCTCTTTCGCAGGAGATGGTACTCGGCCTGTATTACCTGACGTCAGAGGCGCCGGCTGAAAGGACCCGACGACCCTGGCGATTTGCCTCGCCGACCGAGGCAATCCTCGCCTATGAGCACCGCTGCGTGGCAATGCGAGAGCCAATTGACGTGCGACTGCCGGAATCATGGTTGGGGCGGCCTGAATCGGGTTCGAACGTTAGCCGGATTCTGCATACGACGGTAGGCCGGTTGCTGTTTAACGAGGCTTTGGGGCAGTCCATGCCATTCATCAATAAGTCGATGAGTGCAGAATCCTTGTCCGAGATGCTGGAACAGCGTATCAGAGTTCCGGGTACCGGCGCGGCCGACACGCTGCTTGAGACGCTCATGCGGCTGGGCGTGCAGGAAGCAACGCGAAGCGGCATGAGTCTGGCCATCGGGGATTTCGCAGGCGTGGCTGATTTCAAGGCATCGCAAGTCAGGCAGGCCCGGGCATCTGCTTGCTTTACGGCGGATGACACTGTGGCTGTGCGTCGAACATGGGCGAAAGCGACCAGCGCCGTCGATGCGGAGGTCCAGGCTGAGTTCATCCGATTGGCGACGAAGACAAATCTCATTGGGTTGCTAATCAACTCGGGTGCCAGGCAGGTCCGCCCACAACTGGGCAAGCTCGCAGGCATTCACGGACAGGTAAGAGACATGTCGGGTCGGCGCCCATACGGAGCCAATCCTCTCGAACTTGCGGGAAGGACATCGGCCATTGGATTACTTCCGGTCGTGTCACCGCACGCGTCGGGGCAAGACCGACATTCAGACTGAGGTCCTCAAAGGCGGGCTACCTGACCCGCAAGCTGATCGATTGCGTCCATGATGTGGTAATCAGATCCGACGACTGCTGCAGCACCTTCGGCATCATGAAGCGACCATTTCGTAGCGGCGACAAGCTCGTTGTTCCACTGAGTGAACGTATTATCGGTCGTCTAACGGCGAGCGAGGTGTTGTGTCCATCGAACGGCCAGGAACTGCTGGGACGCAACCACGCCATAACAGAAGCAGACGCCATCAGATTGGAGCAAGCTGGCGTGGAGGAAGTGCATGTTCGTAGCGTCCTGACCTGCGATGCCGTTGACGGTCCCTGTTCCGCCTGTTACGGATGGGACCGGTCACGTCGGGCTTTGGCCGAACGCGGATTGCCTGTAGGTATCCTGGCTTCGCACGCGATCGGAGAGCCTGCGGCACAGGCGATCCTGAAATCCGTGCATACGGGGGGCGAACTGCCACATGCCGACGGGCTTGATGATGCGGGTGACCTTGTGCAGATCATCGGCCGACTTGAGCGTCAATTTGAAGTGCGAAAATCTGCTACGCGCGGCAGGCTTGCCTTATGCGCCGGCCGCGTTCGCGTGGAGAAGTATCGATCGCAGGTCAAGATCCACGTTGATGGCATCGCGGGGCCAACTCAAAGCTGCCCGGTATGCCGGCCGGAAATGGCGGCGGTAGAAGATGGCCAACAGGTACAGGTTGGGGATCGTTTGACCAAAGGGATTGTCTGCCTACAAGACATGCTGAGTTGCCAAGGGGAAGATGATCTGGCTGACACATTTATTGCCGGAACCATGCGGCTGCTTCGGCTTCTTGGCACCGTCTGGACGAAAAGAACGTTGAGCTGGTCTTGGCGCAGATGCTCAACTGGGTCGACGTAACGTTTCCAGGGGATACGCAGTTCCTTGTCGGGCAACTCATGCCGAGGCGTACATACCTGCATGAGCGTCTTCGGATAGAGAGTTTCCGAAAAGTCCTCGATGGCGGCGAGACCACGCTAATGGATGGCGAGGTGGTCAGTGTGCAGCAACTCAAGCAAGCGGAGAAGGAGGTAGGTGCTCCCGGCAACGTGCACCATGTTAGCGTCAAGCTGCCGAAAGCCAGGCAGCTTCTCCTCGGCATTTCGGAGATTGCCAAGCCAGCAGGAGTTTCCTGTCGGCTGCGAGCTTTGAGCGGACGGCGCAGTCGCTGATGGGGGCGGCCGTTGCCGGGGCAGTTGACGACCTCCGTGGCCTGAAGGAAAACGTGATCCTCGGGCGGCGCATCCCTGCGGGGACTGGGGACGAGTCATGTGTCAATGCGAGAATCAAGCACGTCTCTCCCTACCCACTCGATGATGTAGCTGTCCAACAGGAGGCCGACGAGGTGATGACGGATGCGCAGATCACAGCGGCGGTCCAGCAGGCGCTTACGGGTCGATCTTAGTGACCTTTATTTCATCACTTCAGACTGCAGGCCACCCGCCTTCGCGCCGGCAGCCGATGGTTCCGCCAGCGCGGCACCCATCAAAAACAGCCCTGCAAAGGCTTACAGGGAACCGGATACTGATTCTACTCGACAAGAGTACGGATGGTAGGGCTTGACAAAAGAGCTTTGGGGAAAAAGGGACAGCTACCATAGTTATTTGGCCATTCGAACAGACCTTGGCTCGCGCCGCTGGCTAAATTTCCCGACCCCCGCACCACGTCAGGATCGCGACCCTCGGCGAGTCGGTTTACGTGTCGCGGAATCTCGACACACCGGCCGCCGTTTTCCACCGTTAATAACGGTGCGGTTGCCGCCGCGCCGCAGAAGATCGAAACGGTCCGGCGCGGCAAGCCCAAGGTTGCCCCCAACCACATCTGTCCCTGCGGCAGCGGCAAAAAGTACAAGCGGTGCCACGAGAGTGGACTGTAACTAACTGTAATTACATCATTTAAAGTCGTTTTTGACCATACGGCGCCACCGTCACCAACGGGGTCTTACGGTCTAACGGGCCATGAAAAAACATTTCGAAATTTTCATATTCGCTGTAGAATTCAGGGGCAACTCGACGTTGACAATAATAGCGATACAATAGTGTCAGTTCGGCGGTGTGCTCGGAATAATACGGCGGTGCGGGGCTTGGGACCAGCGCAATCGGGCAAAGTTAATGACAACCATGTGTTCATTCTAAGGAGAACGCCGTGAAGAGTAAGACGCTTTGGTGCGTTGTCGTTGGACTGGCTGTTGTGGCTGTGTGGACTTTTTCCTTCATGCAAGCTCAGGCTAAAACTACAGTTACTGTGAAGCCCACAGTTACAGTAAAGCCTGCTGCAAGTCCGGCGCCGACGGCGAAGGCAAGCCCGACGCCAACAGTGGCGCCTACGCCGCTGCCCACGCCGACAGGGACGCCTAAGCCGTTGCCCACGCCGACCGGGACGCCCACTCCGCCGCCGACGCCGACAGGGACGCCGACTCCGCTGCCAACTCCGACTGGAACGCCGACCCCGTTGCCGACTCCGACCGGAACGCCGACCCCGCTGCCGACTCCAACTGGGACACCCGTTCCGCCGCCCAAGCCGACAGGGACGCCTACTCCGCTGCCGACCCCGACTGGGACGCCGACTCCGCTGCCAACCCCGACCGGAACACCTACTCCGCTGCCGACCCCGACTGGGACGCCGACTCCGCTGCCAACCCCGACCGGAACACCTACTCCGCTGCCGACCCCGACTGGAACGCCGACCCCGCTGCCAACTCCGACCGGAACACCGACTCCGCTGCCGACCCCGACCGGAACGCCGACTCCGCTGCCGACTCCGACCGGGACGCCCGTTCCGCCGCCGCCCAAGCCGACAGGGACGCCCATCCCGCTGCCGACGCCGACCGCAACCCCCACGCCGACGCCGACCCCCTCCGCAACTCCGACCATTAAGAAGTGAGTGCTCAAGAACCAGGTCGCGGAGCAGAAGCGGACATGACGGGGCTTGGCTGCGTCGATTAGGTTGGTTGTGTCACTGAACACGAGCACAAGCCACTGCACCACTGAGCCAACGGCCGCACCGAAGATCACGGGCGGCCATTGGCTCATTCTGTTATGCATCCTGCTGGTGGCCAGCAGCGTGCGGCTTTATCGTTTGGGTGTGCCCGAGAATTTTTACTTTGACGAGGTGTATTTTGGGTACACGGCCCAGAGGTGCCTGGTGGGAAGCCACGACGCCTACGACCCCTACGCCCCGCATCCCGAGAAGGTCTTCATCGAGTGGACGCACCCGCCTCTGGGCAAACTGATCATTGCGGCAGGCATGGCCCTTGCCGGCGACAATTCTTACGGCCTGAGGGTCAGTTCCGTCTTCATGGGTGTGCTTGGAATCGTGCTGGTATTTCTTCTGTCGATCGCTCTTTTTTCCTCTCCGGCGGGGCTGATCGCGGCGGCGCTGTATAGCGTGGAGGGTCTGGCCTTTGTCCAGTCGCGCATCGCCACGGTGGATTCGCACCTGGTAACGTTCCTGCTGGCCTCGTTGCTGTTCTACGCCCTCTGGCGGAAACACCCGGGACGGTCGCCCTGGTGGCTGGCCGCCGCCGGTCTGGCGGCTGGAATGATGCTCGCGACGAAGTGGACCGGCGTCTACCTGCTGGCGCTGCTGGGAATGGATATCCTGATCTCCTGGATCCTCCGTCTGCGGAAGTTCTCCTTTGGCGACCTTCTGGCGGCTTTTTTCGCCCTGGCTGTCATGCCCGCGGCGGTGTATGTCGCCTCCTATGCGCAGTATTTCGCGATGGGACATGGATGGCGCGATTCCTGGCCGTCCAACCGCAGATGCTGTCGTACCACACGCACATGAAGGATCGGCACACCTATCAGTCTGTGCCGTGGGCGG
>CAVRNL010000095.1:0-7289 GCA_963722485.1 uncultured Acidobacteriaceae bacterium | reverse complement strand
AGGCTGCTCAGCCTTCGACAGTCAGTGCTCGCATCTCACTAGCGGAAATCACTGGGGCAACTGCCAATTCAGCACGTTCGTCCGCCCGATTTCCGAAACCGAGTGCAACGGTGGCACGGTTCCCACCGGCGAATTGTTCGAATTCGACATGAAGGCCTTCACGATGATGCCTCCATATGTTGTGGCGGCGATCCGCGCCATGAACCGCACGGTCGTCGTTTCCGAGATCCGGCACCACATTGGCTTTCACAAACTGGAACGCAAGATCGTTCATGGCTACATCGTGACCGACGCCTCAGAACGGCTGGTACGAGTGTTTCAGACAAGCGATGGGCATGTCTCGGAACGCATTCTGTCCGCCGTCCTCCCGTATGTTGCCGATCTCGATGCATCACAGCGGGCCGCGTAGGCGCACAGGTAGATCTCAGCGACTGTATCAAAAGGCATTTCAGGATGTCCTGTCGCAAGCTATTGAAAACAGAAAGTCAGATCAGCGAGCTTTGCCCCGTCCCAAAAGGAGTGGGTTATGAAGCGGTTTCCACACACCGTGGTCTTCGGGAGAAGAACGTGTTCCTAAGAACCGAGGAACCGAGGCTTTCCGGCGTGCTCGAAGGGAGGCCTGAATCTTTCTACGTTTTCCAACTCAGAAGACGACGCAAACGACTCTTCGGTCGCTGCAATAAATAGTTGAAGCGGCAGACCATAACGTTCTGGAAGGCGCTGAAATTGTTCGACGTAACGCTTGAGATCATCGTCGTGCAGCTCGTTTTGCTTGGGGGTATCCATGATCAGTATTCGGGGGTGAGAACCTTGGATACGCAAGGAGGTCTCCAGGACAGCAGCATGGAATGCAAGGACAACCCGGGTCCTCGTGCTGCCGCTCGTCGAGGAGTCCTCCGTGAACTTCTCCTTCCCCAGAATCAGGTTTAGCTCGTCGTCGAAGTAGACGGGCTGCGGGATATTCTCCGCATTCAGTATTTCTAGCCAACCCTGAAATAGTTTAGTCAACTCTCCCCGAACCTCGATTAGTCGGCTGTTGTCTGTCCCGCCGCCGCGGCGCGGTCGCAACCTCTCCACTTCCTGTTCGGCGGCAAGTGCCTTGCCCACTGCTGCTGACAGACGCTTCTGTTCAGCCTCTAGTCGATTCAGTCTTTCGAGTCGAACATTTACATCGGATAAATCGCCACTCAGCGCGTTGATCTTAGACACGATGCCAGCGCCGAGGGTGGAAGAGAGTCGGTCTTTCTTCGATTGTGTCAATGTCGATAGGCGACGCTCCGAGTCTTTGACACTGTCGTGAAGCTCCGCCATCTGCCTTTGCAGGAGGGAACTCGACGACTTAAAGTCTTTTAGCTGGTCTTTGAGGAATAGGACTCTGCGCCCATAAGACTCCTCAGGGTTGCGGAAGAACTGACACGCTTCATGCCCGCACAACTGCCGAAAAGCTCCGGCCGCCACCTCGTTCGTCTCAAGAATTTGGACTTCGGCTCTTAGTTCTTGGCCGAGCATTTCCAGTTGCTTCATTCGCTCCTGCGCTGAATTTAACGCGAAGGCTGCAGCATCTCGTTCTCTCGATGCTGTTGTGATCGCATCGTCTTCAGTGACGTCACTTCGGCTGACAGAATCGAGAACAGACGATTGTGTTTTCAACTCGGCAATAATTTGGTCGTGCCGCGCTGTAAGTGCTTCTCTCCTCCCAGGCGCACTGTCTCCCGCGATCTCCCTTAATTGTGTCTCAACCATGAGTCGACAAATCCCGACCTGTTCAAGGGCCGCCTCGAGGTGCTCCTTCGCATTGCTGAAATCTGACTTGTCGACAGCCCTGTTCAGCGAGGGTACCCCCAAGAACCATCGCAGGATCTCCACCGGCTGATCCTTGAGAAAGGAGCGGGTCGTCAGACCACTGTACAAGTCCTTCCAACCCGTATCTTGATCTATCCAGAACATCGGAATGAAGGCGCTTGCATAAGGAGGTGCGACACCACCGTCTTTAGTTGCGAATGTTCGAGTTGGAAAGGCAAAGATGGACGCAAGCCACGAGGAGAAGGTCTTCTCACTTGTGAATTCGGCGGCTTTCCCATCGCTTGATGAGACTCGCACCGCGAATCCCGGTGAAATCTGCCGCTCAATGACATGCTCTTGAGTTTCGCTCTTTAGAACTATCGTCACAGAGGCGCAGCGTTCTTTGATTTGGCCGGGAAGTTCGATCGGGTGACCAAGCGCGAATGGAATGCCCTTCATTGCAGGCGTTTTTCCGCTCCCATTCCGCCCCAAGAAGAGATTGATCGTCTCGCCGAACGACAGTCTGCCAGTCGTCCACCCGGTGGGAGCACTTGGGTTGAATTGTAATGACGCAATCTTGACGGTCATAACAGTTGAAGTCCCTCGAGATCAATAGACCGACACGAGCGATCCAGTCCCCGAATCATTGTTCCGATCTCGTCCGGTTTCTTCGTTCTCTCATTAAGGAAATGAAGGCCCGCCTGCGTGCACCGGATCTGCCGTTCGGGGACCTCTTCTATCGTCGCGAGCTCGAGATTCTCCAAGAACAGCAAAGCATCTGCACAACGCCTGCGGTGCTCAAGGGACCATTCCAACTTCCTGCGAGCTGCTTGCGCACCGTAAAAGTAATGCCCCAGTGTTGCACCCGTCCACGACGCCAGCTCTGAAGTTCGCAGCTTCGGAGTGAGTCTGTGCGACACTACAAGAATGCAGATAGCAAGAAGGGGAACGTGGAATAATCCCTCGTGCCGTGAGCGTGCAGCATTGTCGAGCCGCTCTGACGCAACATTCAGCCGCAAGTCTTTGATTCGGGCGTCTTCAATGAACTGCTGTAGCGTGGTCATCTGTGGTCTTCTGATTCCACTGCAATCTCGAGGAGTAGGCCAAACACGCCCTGACTTGTAATAGGCTTGAACGAGGTAAAGATACTGCGATACCTGTCCGCTAGCGCAGTTGCCTGCCCCAGCAGATCACTAAACCCGAGTGAGCCAGCAACATGCGCCTTGAGCAGTTCCGCGCAGTCGTGCCTCAATGCGAGTACATCTACTGCATCGAGTTTATCTCGTTCGTCGAGCCACCACGAAGCCCATGCGAGCTTACACGTACACAATAGTGGAATGTGTTCCTCAGGAATTTGGCTTTTCCTGCAGAGCCTGTGCAGCCTTGAGAGAGTTCGGACGGCATCTTTCCCTTCTTGGCGTAGTTGACGATAGCCTTCCACCGAAAGGCTGAGTACCTTCAGGACATCATCAATCACAAGGCCTTTCGCCTTGCGTAGCTCCTTCGTCGTGCCTGGTAGAGTCACAAGGACTAAGTGGGACCGGTGCCGCACCTCATCAACCAATTCGGCACCAATTTTGCGAGCTTCGGACATCAAGAGATCAACTTCGGAGGAGTCGAACACCCGACTTGCAAGAAGAGCCTTCACTCCATCAAGGTCCTGTGCACTCCCGATCGCATCTCCAATGCGGAGTATCGACAGACAAGAGAACAGCGAACTCTCCGTCACACCCGTCAGTGTCTGCGCGGACTGCGCCACAATCCGCTGAAAGAGCGTCGCGGAAGCTCCCGACAACTTGCCAGGGGACATGCAAGCATGCACATCATTCAACAGAGCCGCAAAGTCGGATTCAATGCCCGCATCGGTTACGAAGACGAAGCTATGACAACTAAGGCCAAACTTGGTTGTGTGATCCCAAAGGTAAGCAAAGATACAACTAGCATCTGATGCAGGATCGGGTTTCCCTTTGAGCTTCTTCTTCAGGCCGAAGAACTCCGTCGCTCGCCATGGCCCCTTGCTCTTAGTGCGTGTCTTTACTTGGTGAAAGTCATAGCACGGAGTACACGCTCTTTCGGATACGAAATCGTCGTGCCATTCGCAATATATACAGCCTATGTCATCGTCCGTCAGGAGCAACAACGCTTCAGCAGCTGCCTGATGATACTGGTACTCATAGAGGGCCCCTGTCTGTGCCCCGACCTGCTCGCGTGGTGCTATCTCGTGCAATTGAAGATCAGGCAAACCGGGCTCCCTCGGATAAGCTCCCGACTAAGTGTGCGCAAACACCTTAAGAATGCGGAGCTCCCATAATGCACCGGAACCGATGCACTTCGCAACAAATTGCGCTACTGCTCTGGCGAAGAGAAACCGCTTTATAACCCACACCTTTTGAGACAGGGCAAGGTCCGCTGATCTGACTTTCTGTTTTCAATAGCTTACAACAGGTGTTCCGGCTAGCCTTCTGGGCCAGTGTCTACCATGTTTGCTTGAGGTTCGGCTGTCTCAAAAGGGATGATCTTGGTGGTGTTTTCCCGCAGCCTTTTGGACCCGTACTCAACCGCAAAACCCGCCTCCTTCCGGAAGGCGGTGCGCCAGTTCTCGGCCTTCTCCGTCCAGGTGGGCTGGCACACGTCGCTGCCCTCGTCGAGCGCCAAATGCAGACGATGCCATGCACACGGAGATGAAAGGCAAGACTCACGCGCACTTCTGCACTTCTCTCATACCCCTGCCTGATTTCACGAAAGAGGTTTTAACACCATGGCTACTACTGTCGTCTCACACACACCTTCGCGCGGCCTCACGCTGCGCCAGATCATCCGGATTGCAGCCAAAGGCTATGAGGGCTCTGTCGGGAGCTGGGATCAATTCATTAACGACAATGGCCGTCTGCGCAAGGATGCTGACACCGGCGATACGCTGGTGACATTCATCATCCGAGAGTTTGGCGATATCCACGATGAAGCAGCGAGCGCCGGTGATCAGCTTGTAGTTGCCCGCGCTGCCATCGCCGGGGCAATTGGGAACCTCGAACGGGTGCTGTCAACGCTCGATGACGCCGACAAATCGCAAGCCGGGGGATTCAACAATGATCTGGATGTTCCGCCCGCAGGCGTCACGGAGCCTTCGTAATGCCCCGCGTGTGCGATTTCGCTGACCTCTGTTTGTGAACCATCTCCCATGGCAAAACTCACGAAGAAGCAGACCTCCATGCTGCTCGGCATCCTGCACAACCTCACGGGCGTCCAGCAATTCATCAAGTCTCCGGACACGATCATTGCCCGCCGCAAGCGTATGGCGACAACCACCCTGGACTTCACCCTGCCCGAGGGCGGAGCTGCAACTGCAATCTGCAAGGACATAGGCTCCGAGCTCGTGCATTTGTCCACGGCAATTGAGCAGCTCAAGAAGTTCATTGCCGCAGCCTAGTGGACTCCATTAAGCCCCGCGAGCCACTGATCGGCCTAGCCTCTGTCACCAGGATCGCTACCGGCTGAACCCAATCGAGGTATCTTTCATGTATACGTTTTTCACCGCTTCCGATTTCCTGCCTACCAAGTGGAGCACCGCTGACGAAAAGGCTCAATTCGGCAATACCCTGCTCTACTTCATGCTGACCGGCTTCCTAGCCGGACGGTTCACCGAGAAACTCTACACGCGGTTGTCCATGTGTTACGGGCACATTGCTCACTTTGATCGTCAGGGCTTCTCTGAAACATGGTTTGACAGCCCTGAGAGCATTGCGTCCTTTGTGAACCACTTGATGCAATGGCCGTGCCACGGTGACACCGGGTACACCTTTTCCGACGTTGAACGCGCGATCCAGCGTGAAGCCGCCAGGCTTAACCTCGTGGCGAAGGTCAACGAGGCGGCGGCGAGGTCCACTCAACAGCGCGAGCTCGCCTTGCTGGCCACGCTCGAAAACAAGTATCGCCGAGACTCGGTCATCCCGATGCCTAACTCTACGACAGCAGGACGCGAAGAGCCCGCAGAGCAACTTCCGCTCATCGCGTAAGCACCGCCCGATCGCCACACGACCCATCCTCACTTTTGTACCTAGGAGCACCCCCCATGGAATTCGTCGTTAAGAAGTCGTGAGCTTTCGGCAGGGTTGTGTAATTAGAGGCAGCGGCCATTGGCGATCCGATAAATGTCGGATTTAAGAGATCGGCGGCAAGTTATTCGGTGTGGTAGTTCCAGGGCATCCAAGCTGCTGGGTTCTGCCGGACTTGCTCTGCGTGCCTCTGCAACTCAGTCAGATAGTCGAAGGAATTGGCTTTGTTGAGCTCGCAGGTGTGGAGCAAGCTCATGTACAGGTCGCCCACCTGCGCTCCGTGCAGCGTTTTATAGAAGAGCGAGTTTTTGCGGTTCAGGATCGCTCTCTTCAGCGCCCTCTCACATACATTGTTGTCCAACGGTACCCCTGGTGATCGCAAGAACAGCGTCAGCGCCTTCCAGTGCCGGAGCATATATTGAAGCGCTTTTCCCAGCCCGGAGTTCGGCTCCGTTTTCTTCTCCGCCAGCTGTGACTCCATCCAGCCATGCAGATTATTCATAATCGGGCGACTGTGTTCCTGATGGAAACGCAGCCTCTCGTCCGGCGACAGCTTTTGTTCCCGCGCCATCGCATCATTGCGATATACACTGCCCAGCGCCTCCAGTACATGGCGGCACTCTTCCGGGAAGTTCGACGTGATCTCGACGAACTGCCTTCTTCCATGCGCCAGGCAGTTGGCCACGAGCAGCTCCGCGCCCTCGGATAACTTCGGCGTGTTTCGCGACAGCGCGTCACACATCTGGACAGCTGCCGGCAGGCCCAGTGCACGCCGCTTCAGTACATCCGCCAGGTTCTCGCCGGCATGCTGCCGCCCGGTAAAGAAGAGCGCGATGCGGCGCCCTTCGGCGATCGACACGATGCCGGAAGTAAATACCCCGGTGCGCTGGTCCGACGGCTCACGCGCCAGATGCAGGATGCGCATTCCGGTATCGTCGTTATGCAGTACCTTGCCCTGGGCCGCTTCACGAATCAGCTCCTCAAACGCCGGACGCAGCAGTTCCGCGGCTTCTACGATCTCCCACTGCGTTGCCGCCGGCAGGGGATATCCAGGTTCTCTTCCAGACGTTGCAGGCGATGGAAGGCCATACCACTGCCGTACTTCATCTGCGCAATCATCGCCGCCGCAGCCTCGTCGTATTTCTCCTCGCCCACGTCCTTCGGAGCCTGCGCGGTATATACCTCGCCACACAGGTTGCAGCGCAGACGCTGAAAGGTTTTGTACACCGTTGCGGCCAGTGGACTCTGGCCACTGATCCGCACCAACTGTTTGGCTCCCGCTGTTCGTACACCTTGCCCTTCTCGCAACCGGGGCAGAGATCACCGCTGTGTAACTTCGCGTGCGAGATTACAACCCTTTGCGCGCCGCGATAGGAGTCGGCACCATTCCGTCCATGGCCCGGCTTCTTCTTCGGCTGCTCGCCTGAGTGTTCTCATTCACGGTCGCTGCGGGTT
>CAVRNL010000094.1:0-24303 GCA_963722485.1 uncultured Acidobacteriaceae bacterium | reverse complement strand
AAACGCAGTCAACACGGTAGAACGTTGCATTCGCATCATCTCCATTGGTCCACACTCAAGTGATCGGACTCCAGTGATCAAGCTCGAAAGTAACGCACGCAGTAATTCCCACTTTGGCTGACACTCTGCTAATACGTAGAACGGCAGGCAAGAGTTCCTTGCGATCTTTCCCGGCGGCTCTCTCTTTGCGATGTTGGGCAAAAGCAGTTCTTCCCGTTGATCGCAAGTGCAAATGAATGACCGTAAGTGAATGACCGTAAGTGAAATAGTATAGCTGACGCGGCAAAACTCCTGTAAACGGTTACGATGATGGCCAGGCGGCTCAGGGAAGTTCTGCTTAAGTCCCTGGGGTCCCTCCGTGCACCTCCGTGTACCCTGTGGTTTATTCTTTCTGCTGACACTTGATCAGAGTTTCCTCCGGACTCGAAAACAACGTGCGTAATCTCAGACTGATCCTCTCCTATGACGGCGCCGAGTTCGCGGGCTGGCAGGTGCAACCCGGCCGGACAACCGTGCAGGGCGCGCTGGCCTCAGCCATTGGACGGTTGAGCGGAGAAAATGTACTGCCCCAGGGTTCGGGCCGCACCGACGCGGGTGTGCATGCGCTGGCGCAGGTGGCGAGTTTTGCGACCGCATCGGCGATTCCGCTCGAAAACTGGATGAAAGCTCTGAACCATATTTTGCCGGCTTCGATTCGGGTGCTGGAGGTAACCGAGGCCGCGCCCGAGTTTCACGCGCGCAAGTCGGCGCGCGCCAAGACCTATCGCTATCGCATTTACCGCGGTGCGATCTGTCCGCCGTTTCTGGCGCGCTATGTTTGGCATTACCCGTATCGGCTGGAGGAGCCGGCGATGATCGCGGCCGCTGGCGTGGTCGTCGGCGAGCACGATTTCACGTCGTTCGCGGCCGTCGATCCGGAGCGGGTGGATCGAATGGCGGCCGAGGAAAATGTTCACACGACGAATGTTCGCACCATCTTCTCCTCCGCCTGGACGCGTGAAGGCGAAGAATTGATCTATACCGTTCGCGGCAGCGGATTTCTTCATCACATGGTGCGAAACCTGGTCGGCACGTTCTTGCTGATGGGGAAGGGAACCGTGAGCCTGGAAGATTTCGGCCGCATCCTCGACGCGCGGGAGCGCACGGCGGCCGGCCCGACCGCGCCCGCCAGCGGGCTGTATCTGGTCGCTGTGGAGTACTGAGTTGCGCGCTACGGCGGCAATGACGCCGCTCTTCAACACTTTAGTTTTCGCTTGACGCCCTCGATGGAAGCTGGTCTCACGGATCCATTTGGAGTTTAGAGGGATTGGTTTCTTTACTGGACGAGAAGGCCAAAGCAGCGGTAGCTTAGTACGCATGAAACGCCCGTGGGATGCCGTCGCGTGGTGGGAAATTCGGCGGATTCCATTTAATCTACTCATTCTCGTGGTCGGGCTGGCATCCGGTTTTATCGTCGCGCTTGCTGGAAGTCATATATTTAGGCCACACGCGGATTTTGGCAGCCCGTTCATAGCCGTGATTCTTTACGCAGTGGCCGCTAACCTGTGCTACACCCTCGGATGGGTCACCGAGCTTCTTTGGGCTTGGGGGAATACTGCCCAGACAGAGACAGTACGCCCAAAGGTCTTCCGCATGGGCTTAATCTTTTCGGCCAGCTTGACTCTCTTACCTGCGATTGCTCTTTCATTGGCTTGGGCTGCCCAGGGTTTCCGCTGAACGATTTCAAAACCGCACACTGCCAGAAGACGGAAACTCTGGCGCGCCCGTTCCGTCCCGCGTACACTTCTTCCGAGATGGCCGCAGACGTCGAATTCGCAGTCTCCCGCATCGCTTCCGTGAACCCGGCGACGGGTGAAGTTTTGGGCGAACTGGACAGCGCCGGTCCCACCGAAGTGCGCGCCGCCGTGGCCCGCGCGCGCGCCGCGCAGACGGAGTGGAGCGCCTGGGGAATCCGCAATCGCGTCCGGGTATTGCGCCGCTTCCAGCAGATTCTTCTCGCCCATAAGACCGACATCGCGCGGCGCATCACGCAGGAGGCGGGCAAGCCCCTGGTCGAAGCCCTCGTCACCGAAGTTCTGGTCGTGCTCGACGCGGCGCGCTTCCTGATCGACAATGCCTTCGCGATCCTGCGCGAAGAAAAGCTGCCGCACGGAAATCTCGCGCTCAAAGCCAAGTCGGGGCGCATTTTGCGCGAGCCCTATGGCGTGGTCGGAATCGTCTCGCCCTGGAATTATCCTTTCTCGATTCCGGCGACTGAGGCCATGGCCGCCCTGGTTGCGGGCAATGCCGTCGTGCTCAAGCCCTCTGAGTTGACGCCGCTGATTGCGCTCGAACTGCAGGCGCTGCTCGGCGAGGCCGGAGTGCCCGGCGACGTTTTCCAAGTGCTCCCGGGCCAGGGCGAGACGGGCGCGGCGCTGGTGAGAAGTGAAATCGATAAGCTGGTCTTCACGGGAAGCGTCGCGACGGGCCGGCGAATCGCGCAGATCGCCGCCGAACGCCTGCTGCCGGTGGTGCTGGAACTGGGCGGCAAAGATCCCATGCTGGTGCTCGAAGACGCCGACATCGATGTGGCATCGAGCGGCGCCGTCTGGGGAGCTTTCGTGAACGCGGGGCAGACCTGCTTGGCGGTCGAGCGTTGCTACGTGCATCGGAGCTTGTATCCCGCGTTCCTCGATGCCTGCTGCGAGAAAGCGCGCAAGCTGCGCGTCGGCAATGGCATGGATCCGGCCACCGAAATCGGCCCCATGATTCATGAGCGGCAAGTGCGGGTGGTGGAATCGCATGTGGAAGATGCAAGGCAGCGCGGCGCCCGCGTGCTCACCGGAGGCATACGGTTGCGCGAGCTCGGCCCAACATTTTTTGCGCCCACCGTGCTGGGCGGCGTGAATCACAGCATGCGCGTGATGCAGGAAGAAACCTTCGGCCCGGTGCTGCCGATTGCGCCTTTCGCCGACGATGCCGAGGCGGTGCGCCTGGCCAACGATTCCGACTACGGACTGGCCGCCAGCGTTTGGACGCGCGATCGCGCCCGCGGCGAGCGCCTGGCTCGCCAGATCGATGCCGGCACGGTGGTGGTGAACGACGCCGTGTCGTGCTTTAGCATCAGCGAAGCTCCGCACGGCGGCGTGAAGCTGAGCGGCCTCGGCCGCACGCATGGGCGCTGGGGTTTGGAAGAAATGGTGCGCGTGAAGTATCTCGACAGCGACCGGCTTCCGCGCATGAAGAAAATCTGGTGGTTCGGCTACGGTGGTGGATTCGCGAACGAAATGGAAAACTTCCTCGACCTGTTATACGCCCGCCCGCTGCGCGAAAAATTAAAAGCCGGAGCCCGCGCGGCCGGAGCGCTGTGGCGGAGAAAATTGTAGAATCAGTTCCCAGTTCTCAGTTCCCAGTTATAACCTGGGGAAATATTTCTTGAGAGCGAAGAGCCAAAAACGAATAGCGAACGACGAACAGCGAACACCGACACCTAAGACCTGACACCTGAGACCTGAATCATGACCGACTCCCGCACGTTCCTGCGCCACACCCTCGCCACCATCGCCTATCGCGGAGCGAAAGCCGTCCGCAACCCTGGGCCGGACTTTGCCGAATATGGCTCGCCCGAAACTTCGCGCACGCCGGCGAAAATTCTCGCGCACATGGGCGACCTGATGGACTGGGCCCTCGCCATGTCCGAAGGCCGCCACGAATGGCACGATTCCTCTCCGCTGGCGTGGGAAAAAGAATGCGAGCGCTTCTTCGCCGCCTTGAACAAGTTCGACGACTACCTGGCGTCGGAAAAGCCGCTGCAGGCTTCCGCCGAACAATTGTTTCAAGGCCCAATCGCCGACGCGCTCACCCACATAGGCCAACTCGCAATGCTGCGGCGGATGGCCGGAGTCCCGATGAAAGGCGAAAACTATTTCGTGGCCGAAATCAGCGTGGGCCGCGTCGGCGCGGATCAGGCAGCGCCGCGCAAGGAATTTTGACTAGGTTCTATAAGCCCGCTGTCTCGTAAAGTTTGGGAATTCTCCACGGCTTACCAGCAAATGCCAGTCAATCTGGGATCCAATGCCTGCGTCTCATGAACATGTAGATCTTGAGGAAGGGGACCCCGTACCAGTAGGTCTTCCTGACGAAATTGAAGCCAAGCTTTGCCGCCCACGTGTCCGCCACGTCCTCCTTTTCACTATGTTCTGGGCGAATTGTGCTGTGAATGTGATGTCCAAGTTCGTGGAAAAGCACGTGGCCGAAGGCTATGTCCCTTAGGCGGCGTGTAGTGCCGGTATGCTTCGGTGACCCTGATTTCGCCCTCGGGTGGCATCACCAACTTCTACCACAGCCATCAGACAATTTCCGCTTGTCTCCCGCCCTATTGGCTTGGCTTCATTTCTCGGTGAGGCATGTTCGACACCCAAAACGTTCGAAAAACCCAGCCCCGGCGCGAAGCTCCGGGGCCGGCCTTTTGTGGCTTCCGCCGAGCTCAGGCAAGGTCGTAGCGATCAAGGTTCATCACTTTGTTCCACGCCGCCACGAAGTCCTTTACAAACGCCTTCGTCGAGTCGTCACATGCGTAGACTTCCGCGATTGCCCGCAGCTGCGAGTTCGAACCGAACACAAGGTCGACACGCGTGCCGGTCCACTTGATTTTGCCCGTCGCGCGATCGCGCCCCTCATACACGCCTTCGGACGTAGAGGAAGGCTCCCACTTCGTATTCATGTCGAGCAGGTTGACGAAGAAATCATTCGTCAGCGTCTCGGGCCGCTTGGTGAAGACGCCGTGTTTGGAATGCCCGAAGTTAGCATTCAGGGCGCGCAGGCCACCGATGAGTACTGTCATCTCGGGGGCAGTCAGCGTCAGCAACTGCGCTCGATCCACCAGCACCTCCTCCGCCGACAGGGTCTGTCCGCTGCGGAGATAGTTGCGGAACCCATCCGCGACCGGCTCCATTATGGCGAATGAGTGCACGTCGGTCTGCTTCTCGGAAGCATCCGTGCGCCCCGGCGAGAAGGGAATCTTCACTTTGTGCCCGGCCCTTTTCGCCGCTTCCTCAACGGCTGCGCAGCCGCCCAGAACGATCAGGTCAGCGAGCGAGACCTTCTTTTCTTTGTTCCCGCCTTTGTTCCCGTTGGACTTCTTTCCGTTAGACTGGGAGCCGTTGAACTCCTTTTGGATCGCCTCCAGCTTCTTGAGAACCTTCGCCAGTTCGGCCGGCTGGTTCACTTCCCAATCTTTTTGCGGCGCGAGACGAATGCGCGCCCCGTTCGCGCCACCGCGCTTGTCGGAGCCGCGGAACGACGCCGCCGATGCCCAGGCCGTCGTGACCAGTTGGGAGATCGACAGTCCGGATTTGAGGATCTTTGCCTTCAGAGCGGCAATGTCCTGCTCCCCGATCAATTTATGATCCACGGCGGGAACAGGATCTTGCCAAAGCAGGTGCTCCTTCGGAACGAGCGGGCCAAGGTAGCGCGAGATCGGCCCCATGTCGCGGTGTGTCAGCTTGAACCACGCCCGCGCAAACGCGTCTGCGAACTGATCCGGATGCTCGTAGAAGCGCCGTGAAATCTTTTCGTAAGCGGGGTCGAACCGCAAGGAGAGGTCCGTGGTCAGCATGGATGGAGCGAGACGCTTTGACGGATCGTGCGCATCCGGCACCGTACCGGCGCCTGCGCCATTCTTCGGCCTCCACTGGTGGGCACCGGCCGGGCTCTTGGTCAGTTCCCATTCGTAGTTGAACAGGTTCGCGAAGAAGTTGTTGCCCCACTTCGTGGGCGTCGTGGTCCAGATGACTTCCAGGCCGCTGCCGATCGTGTCATCGCCGCTACCCGTGCCGAATTTGTTCTTCCAGCCGAGCCCCTGCTCCTCGATGGGAGCGGCCTCGGGTACGGGGCCGACATACTGGTTCGGATCGGCCGCGCCGTGGGTCTTGCCGAAGGTGTGACCGCCGGCAATGAGCGCAACCGTCTCTTCGTCATTCATCGCCATGCGGGCGAAAGTCTCTCGAATATCCTTGGCCGCAGCGATGGGATCTGGCTTTCCATTCGGTCCTTCCGGATTCACATAGATCAGACCCATTTGCACGGCGGCCAGCGGATTCTGAAGATCACGGTCGCCGCTGTAGCGCTCGTCCGCCAGCCACTTGCCTTCAGGGCCCCAGTAGATGTCCTCTTCGGGTTCCCAGGTGTCCTCGCGCCCGCCGCCAAAACCGAACGTCTTAAAGCCCATCGACTCCAGGGCGACGTTGCCGGCGAGAATCATGAGGTCGGCCCAGGAAATTTTCCGCCCATACTTCTGTTTGATCGGCCACAGCAGGCGGCGCGCCTTGTCCAGGTTCACATTGTCTGGCCAGCTATTGAGCGGAGCGAAGCGCTGCTGACCAGATCCGGCCCCGCCACGGCCGTCGCCGATGCGGTACGTACCCGCGCTGTGCCACGCCATACGAATGAAAAGCGGTCCATAGTGGCCAAAGTCGGCCGGCCACCAATCCTGCGAGTCCGTCATCAAGGCATGCAAATCCTTGATCACGGCATTCAGGTCGAGGCTCTTGAACTCTTTTGCGTAGTTGAACTCCTTGTCCATCGGATCGGACAGGGGAGAGTGCTGGTGAAGGATTTTCAGGTTCAGCTGATTCGGCCACCAGTCGGCATTCGTCGCGGCCCCAGCTGCGGTGTGTGTGAACGGGCACTTTGCTTCGGTTGACATGATTGCTCTCCTCTGAGAAAACTGTGACGAACTACCAACCCATCCTGTTACGGGATGTTTTGCTTAGGTTTTTGCACGGCAGCGGCGACAGAGGCCAAAGACCTCGATCAACGGCTGCGACAGATCAAAGCCATCCGGCAGTTGCCGGGATAGCCGGTTGAAATCGACGAACTCTCCTTCGATGTCCTGCACCGACTTGCAGCGGGAGCAGACCAGGTGGTGATGAGGTTTGAGATTGCCGTCCACACGCAAAGTAGACGCGTGCGGAGTAACCTCTCGCAGCATCCCGCACTCGATGAAAAGCCGCAGATTGTTGTAGACCGTAGCGAGAGAAATGGATGGAATGCGGCGCCGGACCGCGGCGCAAATGTCTTCTGGGGAATGGTGCCCGTGGGAAGCGATGACGGCCCCATAGACCACCTGACGCTGGTGCGTGACCGCCAAACCGTGCTTCGCGGCCAGCTCACGGAACTGTTCATGGGTGAAGCGCATGATTATCGAATGAGAATGATTCTAAAACGACCGCGAGCAGTGTCAACCGAAATCTTTTCTTTGAGGATGACACCTTCGAGCGAAATCGAGGCACCGATGTGATGCTCGGCAATTCCCTGCACCACCAACAACCCGTCGTCCTTGGTCGGAAGCCCGGGGTTGAGTAAAATAGCGGGGAAGCGGCCTTCGCAAAGGCGCACAGGAGACTGAATGGCTTCCGGTGAAACGGCAACCGCCGTTACGAGCACGATCCCGCAACTCCCCCACCACAAAGTCAAGATCAAGAAGCCGGGCCAGCGTGCGTGCAACGAGAAAAACGAAAAGGGAAAGTTCTGCGGCGGACACTTGAAACGCTGGTTCTACACCGCCGACGTGCTTGAACGCGAATGCGGTTGCGTGGAAAAAGCCTGGGGAGCAGAAGCCGAAGTCTATCGCTGCGAATTTTGCCAGACACTCTACTTGCCCAGTCCCCAAGATCCGCGCGGCGTGAATGTCGCGGGCACAGGCCAGCTTTCGGTGTTCGGGCTGACGATTCCTCCGAAGGAAGAGAAGAAAACGTAGAGACGCGGCAGGGCCTGTTTCTAAGGGAGATCAGATCTCTTAAGGAGTTCTGGTTAAGTCCCTGGGGTCCTCCGTGCACCCCTGTGTACCCTGTGGTTTATGCTCTCTGCCGGCACTTGATCGGAGCCTCTCTACTCCGGCTCCCGCGCCAGTTCTGGACTCGGCACTGTGTCGCCCTCCAGTTCCTTGTGCCGTGCCGCCCGGTGCTGGTTCATGATTTTGGTGGCCGCCGCCAATTCCTCCCGGCCTTCTTTCTCGCGTCCCATCCGCACCAGCACCTGTCCGCGCAGATAGCGGGCGCTGGCGTAGTTGCTGTCCAGTCGTAGGATCTGATCCAGTTCCGATAAAGCCGCCGCGTAGTGCTGCTGCTGCTCTGCAATCTTCGCCAGGCCCATGTGCGAACTGATCAGTCGCGGATCGAGTTTCAGCGCGCTGCGATAATTCTTCGCCGCCTCTTCCTCGTTCCCGGCCGTCGACTCCAAACTTCCCAACTGTTCGTAGGCGAAGGGCACGTCCGGCTCAAGGGCGATGTCCTTATGAAACTCGTCGCGCGCCCGGTCATAGTTCTGCTCATGCACAAAGGCCAAGCCCAGATTGAAGTGTACGAAGGGCAGTTTCGGATCGGCCAGCGCTGCCGCTTCCAGTTCCTTCACCGCGTCGTCGTACTCTTCGCGATTCAGATGCGCCTTGCCCCGCAGCAAATGAAATTCCGGAGAGCCCTCTCCAATCTCAACCAGGCGCCCCATGGCTTTTTCCTCCAGCGCGGAGTTCTTAGCCTTGTCCGCCGCATGTTCCAGCACGTAGAGGTAATTCAGCTGGGTCGACGCCTGTCCCCACAACGGTTCCAGCATATCGATCGCATCCGTCCAGCGATCGTTGAAGAAGTAGCAAAGGCCCAGCAGATAACGAGCCTGATAGGAATCGGGCGACTGCCGCACCACCGACTCAAAAGGAGGGATTGCCCGTACGAAATCGTTCTGGCGGTAATACGCGAGGCCGATGTTCAGCCGGATTCCAGCAATGCCGGGCGCGAGTTTCTCGGCCTTATGCAGCATTTCCAGAGCCTGTGGCCACTGCTTGCGGCGCATATCGATGACGCCGAGATTGGCGTAAGCCCCCGCCACGCCGGGGTTGATCGCCAGCACCCGCCGGAAGGCGCGCTCGGCTTCATCGAGTTTGCCCGCATGGAGCGCCGCTTCTCCCGCCTCAAACAGCTTCTGCGGATCGCGCGCGGCCTGCGCCGTTCCGGCCGCCATCCTCGCCGGCGCGGTGCTCTGCGCGCACACCCCCCTCGAAAAAAATAACAGTAAGAGAACCGCGAACGACATGCGGATGCTTGACAGTTGATCCATCGTCCTGTAGTGTCCGCCAGCAAGAGGCTAAAATTCAAGGAGTCCATGGAATCTCCAGATTCGAAGCCTACGCGAAAAGCCTCGCCGCCGAAATCCCGCCGCGCGTCAATCTCCGAGCCCTCCCGCAAACGGCCGCAGCCGGCCGCGCCCACCATCCGCGATGTCGCCGAGCGCAGCGGGTTTTCTTCCGCCACCGTCTCCATCGTTCTGAACAACGCGCCGCTGGCACGCTACATTCCCGACACCACCAAAGGGCGCATTCAGCGTGCCGCCTCGCATCTCGGCTACCGTCCCAACCTCTTTGCACGCTCGCTCCGTGGACGGCGCAGCCAAACCGTCGGCGTCATGGTTTTCGACATGACCGACCCTTACTGCACGCTGGTGCTGCGGGGCATCGAGAACACGCTCTTCCAGTCGTCGTATCTTCCCATCCTCACCGATGTGCACAATGAGCGCAGCCGCTTCGAACGCTATCTCGAGATGCTGCTCGACCGCCGCATCGAAGGACTGGTCATCCTCGCGAACTGGCTGTTTGTCGATATCAACGTTCTCGCCGATCTGGAGAAAAGCGACATCCCGACCGCAACCGTGGGCCGCGATCTCAAGAACGACAAGATCAGTTCGGTGATCGTCGACAACGCCGCCGGCGCCCGTGCTGCGCTCGAACATCTGCATTCTCTCGGCCATCGCAAAATCGCCTTCATCCGCGGCCCTCACGAACTGACCGACACTGAACCGCGGTGGCGTGGCGTGCGGGCGGTGGCCCGCGAACGCGACCTGGAAATCGACGCGCGGCTGATTGTCGATCTACCAGAATCTGGAGATCCGTTTTCAAGTTTTGAACAGGGATACAAATTAACGGAGGAATTGCTGCAGCGCCACCGTCCTTTCACCGCGTTGATGGCCTTTGACGACATGACGGCTTTCGGGGCGATTCGCGCGCTTGGCAAGGCGGGGATTCGCGTTCCCGAGCAATGCTCAGTGGTGGGTTTTGACGACGTATCGCCTGCCGCCATCTATTCTCCGGCGCTAACTACCGTGCGCCAGCCCATGGAAGTTATGGGAACGGCGGCGGCCACCCTCGTGCTCGACGCCATCAACGCCACTCTCGAGAAGAAACCTGCCCGCACCATTCACCGCCGCATTGTTCCCGAGTTAATCGTGCGCGAGTCGACCTGCAGCGTACAGTAAGAATTTTCATTGAACGCTTCAATTTTTCTTGACAGCCCATTCCGGCCTGGAGCAATATTAACACGTTTTAATAAAGGGATTCGCCCGGTTGAACGAGATTGAAACGCTCCGGGTTGGCCCACAAAAAAGCAGCCCGCCAGATAACAGGATCGGATCACAGGCTGGACGGTCCGATTGCTTCTGGCTTTGGCGCTTCTCAAAAAGGCGAGGAAGTTATCTATGAGAATCGGTCTCTTTAGCGCAATCGTGCTGTTGTTGGGAATGTTCTCGGCAGCGAGCCTCCAGGCCCAGGACACCGGCGTGATCACCGGTACCGTTCATGACAACACCGGAGCCGTGATTCAAGGCGCCGACGTCAAAATCAGCGGCACCGCGGGTGGCATCGAGCGCACCACCACCACCAACTCCGATGGCGATTATTTGGCTGCCGGTTTGCCGGGCGGTACCTACAACCTCGCCATCACCGCGAAGGGTTTCAACACCTTCAAAGGCAATGGCGTCGTATTGCGCGTCGGCCAGAAGGCTAGAGTGGACGCAACCCTCACCGTGGGAAACGTTACCACCGAAGTTGTGGTGCAGGGCGAGCTGTTGAATCAGGTCGAGACGCAATCGTCCGACCTTTCGGGAACCGTGACTGGAAGGCAGATCAGTCAGCTCCAGCTCAACGGACGCAACTTCACACAGCTACTCGCGCTATCTCCCGGTGCCACCAACCAGTCCGGACAGGATGAACCGGGCCAGGGTCTGTCCACCGTCGCCTACAGCGTGAATGGCGGCCGCACCGAATACAACAACTGGGAGATCGACGGCGGCAACAACATGGACGACGGCAGCAATACCACGCTGATGGCCTATCCCAGCATCGACGCCATTGCCGAGGTTCGCGTTCTCTCCTCGAACTATGGCGCGCAGTATGGCAGAAACAGTTCCGGCACCGTCGAAGTTGAGACCAAGTCCGGCACCAACAAGTTCCATGGCGATCTGTTCGAGTATGTTCGCAACGACAAGTTCAATGCCCGCAATTACTTCTCGTCCACGGTTTCACCCTACAAGAAGAACGATTTTGGCTTTACCGTTGGCGGCCCGGTCGTCATCCCCGGTGTGTACAACAAAAGCAAGGAGAAGACCTTCTTCTTCTACTCGCAGGAATGGCGGCGCGATCGGGTGCCGGGACAGATTTTTAACGCCATTGTGCCTTCTTGCGCGGAGCGCGGATTGACGGCTGGTTCGGGTGGCGTGGGTTGCACCGGGACGCAGGCTGCCTTCGGCGACTTCAGCGAACTCTGTCCGGGTGGGACCGCGACAAATCCTGGGCAATCAGGCCAGCCGGACTGCCCATACAATCCCGTAACTGGGCAGCCATTCGGGAACCCAACCTACTCGGGAACGGGTCCGTTGGCCAATCCCGTCCTAGTTCCCATCGATTCCACTTCAGTACCTCTATTGGCGATGTTCCCATACCCCAATGCCCAGGATCCGAGCAGCGGGTATTGGTATTACAACCAGGGTTTCCCCAGCCCCACTAACTTCAAGGAAGAACTGTTCCGGATCGACCATAACATCAATTCAAAATTGCACGCCTCAGTCCGCTACATTCACGATTCCTGGAACTCGATAAGCCCGACTCCCTTGTGGACCGATGGCACGAGTTATCCCACGATTCAAACCGCCTACCAGCAACCCACGACCAGTCTGGTAGCCCATCTCACGGCAACGATTACCCCTACGCTCCTGAACGAGTTTGTGGCCGGTTACTCCACCAACCACATTGTGATGCAAAACCAGGGAGCGTGGCAGCGGCCCGCCGGCTACACGCTGGGTCTCTTCCAGAATGGCTTTGGCGGAGGCAGGTTGCCGGGTGTTTCGCTGAATGGAGGTAATGTTTTCGGTGGACTCGCCGAAGATGTCGGCTATGTGCCCAACGGGAAGGTGAATTCGAACCCGGCTTATACCTACCGTGACAATATTTCCAAAATCATCGGCCCGCACAACTTGACTTTCGGCGGATATTTCGTGGCCTCCCAGAAGAACGAGATCCCCCAAGTTAACCCATCGGTAGGTGGGCTGGCCACGTTTGACATCAGCCTTCCCGGCTCAACTGGGAACCCCTTTGCGGATTTTTTGTCCAGTAACATTGACAGCTTTCAACAGGCGAGCGGCCAGCCTAAGTATTATCTGCGGTACAAAATCTTTGAGCCGTACTTCCAGGACGACTGGCGCGTCAATTCGCACCTGACCCTCAACCTTGGCCTGCGGATCAGTTTGTTTGGCACCGTGCACGACCGGTTGGATCTGGGGCCGGGCGCAGGTATTGGATATAGCTTCGATCCGGCAAAATATGATCGCACACCCGGTGCGACCGTCGTCGACTCCATACCAAATGACGCACTGTTCGGCACCGTCGGGGGGACCTATGTCAACCCTTACAATACCTTACCCGGAATGAACGGTTCATTCAACGGAATGGTTAAATGCGGAGCCGGCGGAATCCCAACCGGTTGCGCGTCGGGGCATTTGTTCAATCCCGCCCCCCGCATTGGCTTCGCCTACGATCTTTTTGGCGATGGCAAGACGGCGATCCGCGGCGGATACGGTATTTTCTACGAGCACACCAACGGAAACGAGGCGGTGGTCACCCAATTGGAAGGCTCGCCGCCAGGCGTGCAAAACCCGTCACAGGGTCCAATCGGGGCGACGTTTAACCCAGACGGAAGCATTGCGATCTCTGGCTATTCCCAGGTTGGCGCCAACCTTGGCGCCGTCTACCCAGAGAGCGGAATCATATCCCTTCCGCAAAAGCAGATTTGGCCTTACGTGCAGCAGTGGCACTTCGATATCGAGCACCAACTACCAGCGCATATCGTGGGCATCGTTTCCTATGTGGCGAGCAAGGGCACTGATTTAGGAATGCAAAGCGACATCAACCAGCTTAAGTCAGTGGCGGAGCAGGGGCTTACGAATCCCTACAAGCCGGGCGAGGCCATAGGGCCAAATGATTGCACAAATGGAACAACACCGAGCGGGGTTCCCATCCCTGGTTACACTACCCCTGCCAATCTAGACCCGTCTTTGCCTGTAACGTCCCAATATAGCGGCGTCGGCATAAACATGTATATTGCATGCGGCGGCAATGCGGCGTTCTTCCGTCCGTATCCTGGGTATGGCACCATACATGCCCGGTTCAACGCAGCTTCGTCCTCCTATAACGGGCTTGAGATGTCCGCTCGGAAAACGGTGGGCGCGCTTCAAATCAGCGCTTCCTATACCTATAGCCACTCCATTGACGATGTTTCGTCCGCTGGGGACGGCAGTTTCGTCGACTCTTACGACTTCAGGATAAATCGGGCCAGTTCCAATTTTGACCAACGGCACGTCTTCAGCTTGAGCTACATCTACGACCTGCCGCTCTTCAAAGCGGGCGGCCTGACGCATTCGCTCCTCGGAGGCTGGCAATACTCTGGAATTACTTCGTTTGCGACTGGAGCGCCCTTTAGCGTTACCAACGGAGGCGAGGGCAGCATTCCCGCCGATAACGCAGGGGTGGCCAATGGAATCGGCACAGGCTCACGTCCGGATCTCGTCGGCAACCCCCAAGGCAAGATCCCGGCGGGGGACACCGCCAACAACTCCGGCCCACTGCTGGTGAATCCGGCGGCCTTTGCTGCGCCCCAAGGCCTTACCTACGGCAATACGCCGAGGAATGATGCGCGGAACCCACACCAAATCAACTTCGATATGGCGGTTTTCAAACATTTCGCCATCAAGGAGAGCGCCGCGTTCGAATTCCGAGCGGAAGCGTTTAACGTTTTCAACCATACCGAGTGGGGCTACATTGCCGGTGGTGCCGGCTCGGCCGGTGGGAACGGTTCGGTTACCGGCGGGACCTCCTCGATCGGTTGCTATGGACCAACCAACGGCAATGCCGGGGACCCAAGTTGCCTCGGCGGCAACTTCCTGCGTCCTGGGGCCGCCCACAACCCGCGTATCCTGCAACTAGCCCTGAAGTTCATCTTCTAGGCAAGAAGCGTTGCGCAAGCAAAAATCCTGGCTCTCCACGAGCCAGGATTTTTTTGCTTGGGGGTGCCCCACTCATCGCGTTCTCTGCGATGAGTGGGGTTTGCCGCGAGTATTCAACCAATCGTCAATCCGCAACGCCCGCGCCCACGCGTTCGCGGCTGAGCACGGCCAACCCCTTTTCCAGATCGGCGATCAGATCCTCGACGTGCTCGAGGCCGACGGACAGCCGTATCATCTGCTCGGTCACGCCCATCTTTTTCCGCAGCTCGGGAGCGATCATGGCGTGCGAGGTCAGCACCGGGATGGTCACCAGCGAATCCACTCCGCCAAGGCTCGGCGCCAACGTAAATAGATTTAGCGCCTCGGCCACGCGGCAGGCGTCGGCGCCGCTGCCTTCCACCTCGATGCTCAGGACACCGCCCCCGCCCGCCATCTGCTTCTTCGCGATCGCATAGTCAGGATGCTCCTTCAGCAGCGGATAGTGCACCCGCGTCACCTTGGGATGCCGCCTCAGAAACTCGGCAATGCGCAGCGCGCTTTCGTTCTGGCGCTCGACCCGGACGGCCAAGGTCTTGATCCCGCGCAGCAGCAGAAACGCCGCGTGCGGATCGATGCAGCCGCCAAGCGTCGTGCGCGTGTGATGGATCTGCTCGATCAAATCGTGTGGCCCGGTGGCGATGCCGCAGATCAGGTCGGAGTGTCCACCAAAATATTTCGTCCCCGAGTGCAGCACCAGATCGATGCCCCACTCCGCCGGACGGCAATTGATGGGCGTGGCGAAGGTCGAATCAATAGTCGAGATCAGGCCGCGCTTGCGTGCCAGCGCCGCAATCTTTTCCAGATCGACGACCCGCACCGTAGGATTCGTCGGCGACTCCACGTGCAGAAGCTTCGTGTTGGGCTGGATCGCGCGCTCATGCTGCTCCAGATCGTTGGTATCGACAAACGTGGTTTCAATCCCCAGCTTCGGCAGCCATTGCGAAAGGAACTTGGTCACGCCACCGTAAATATCGCGCTGCGCCACGATATGGTCGCCCGCCTTCACCAGCGACAGGATTGAAGTGGTGATGGCGGCCATGCCCGATGAGAAGAGCAGCGCCGCATCCGTGCCTTCCAGTTCGGCGATGGCATTCTCGGCGACGGTATGCGTGGGATTGCCGTAGCGCGTGTAGAAGCTGTCAGTGGGAGTGACGCGCACCTGCTCCTGCATGTCGGTGACTTCGAAGGTCGAAGTCTGGTAGATCGGCGTGGAGAGCGGACCGTTCTTTTTGGCGAGGCTGGTGCCGCCGCGTACGGCCTCAGTTTCCTGGCGGAATTGATGCTTTTTCATACTCATTCTCCCCGGCGTAGATCGCAGATCGCAGTTCTCAGTTCCCGGTTCTCGGTTCTCAGAGGAGCCCATGCGGGTGACGAGTGGCGGTTCATGTTGTTCTTCACCAAGCTGGAGTCTCTATCTGGAATCTCTATAAGGATGTTCTGATTAAGTCCCTGGGGTCCTCCGTGCACCCCTGTGTACCCTGTGGTTTATGCTTTCTGCTGACACTTGATCAGAGCTTCCATAAGACTACCCGCGCTGCCCACCCGGGGCAAGGCGCAACACTCGACGGGGATGAATATGTTCTGCCAGACGCAGCTCGCGGTTGGTAATATCTTCCCTTGAGCGTCTTTCATTGACCATTGAGCCACTCTTATGAAAAAGAAGAAGCTGAAAACGACGCCCCGCAAGACCTCCGCGACCGGGAAAACGACGAAGGCCGCGCGCCCCGCGCGCAGAGCCGCGCTTAAAGCTCCCGTCCTGAAAGGCAAGCCACCCAAGGCCGAACTGCGCCACATCCCATGGAGTTCCGTCGAAGTCGAAGCGCTGAACCCGTTGCTCGGCCGCCACTTGATTGTCGGACAGAACGTCATGCTCGCACGCATCCTGCTCAAGCAGGGATGCATCGTGCCCGAACACAGCCATCACAACGAGCAAATCAGCTACGTCGTCGAAGGCGCACTGAAATTCGGGATCGACGGCAAAGAGATCGTGGTGAATGCGGGCGAGGTGCTCACCATTCCGCCCCACCTGCCGCACTCGGCCGAGGCCCTCGCGGATAGCGTCAGTCTCGACATCTTTAACCCGCCCCGCGCCGACTGGATCAATAAAACCGATGCCTATCTGCGGTGAGGAAATTCAACCGCCGAGGACGCTGAGATCGCAGAGAAATAAGCAGGAAAATCTCTGCGCGCTCTGCGATCTCCGCGGTTAACTCGTATGATGTATTTATATCTTTGTGCTGGCAGGTGATAAGGCAAAGTGTCGATCGCTCAAACTACAGAAACCACTGCGAAACTCCGCTGCATCGCTTGCGGCGCTACTCCCGATTCCGCGGCTCAGGATTTCCGCTGCACCGCCTGCGGCGACCTGCTGGAATTCTTTTTCCCCGGATGGAACCTTGACCCGGCAGCCCTGAAGTCTTTCTGGCTAAGCCGCCGCACCTCGATTGATGCCCTCGACCAGAGCGGCGTCTGGCGCTTTCGCGAACTGCTGCCGCACATTCCCGCGGAACATGCCATCACGCTGCGCGAAGGCAACACGCCCCTCTACCACCTGCCGCGGTGCGCGCGCTCGACCGGCGTCGAGAACCTCCACGCCAAGCACCAGGGCATAAACCCGACCGCATCGTTCAAAGACACGGGTATGACGTTCGCCGCCTCATCCGCACACCAGCAAAAATTCCGCTGGGTGGCCTGCGCTTCCACCGGCAACACTTCAGCCTCCATGGCCGCCTATGCCGCGCGCGGCAACATGCACAGCCTGGTGCTCATCCCGGACGGCAAAATTTCCTGGGGCAAGCTCTCGCAAGCGCTCGATTATGGAGCCCTCACCTGCCAGCTCCGCACAGATTTTGACGGCTGCGTCCGCATTCTCAACGACCTCGTACGCCAAAAGCCGGTCTACTTGCTGAATTCGGTGAATCCGTATCGCATCGAAGGCCAGAAGACCGCCGCCATCGAACTTATGGAGCAACTCGCGTGGGAACCGCCCGACCACATCATCGTCCCCGGCGGCAATCTCGGAAACAGTTCGGCGATCGGCAAGGCGCTAGTCGAAATGCGTGAGCTAAAACTGATCTCGCGGCTGCCCAAGCTCTCCATTATCCAGGCGCAAGGCGCGAATCCCTTCTACCGCAGCGTGCGCGAGTTTGGCGGAAAGAAGCTTGAACCCATGACCGCCGACACGCTAGCGACCGCCATACGCATCGGCAATCCGGCATCGTGGAAGAAGGCGCTGCGCGTGCTGCAGGCGACTGGCGGCGAGGTCGAACAGGTCACAGAAGTCGAAATCGCCGCCGCCAAAGCCGAAATCGGCGCCGATGGCATCGGTTGCGAACCGGCCTCTGCCGTCACGCTGGCCGGACTCAAGAAACTGCGCCGAAGCGGATTCGTCAAGCCCGGCGAGTCCGTCGTCCTGATCCTGACCGGCCATCTTCTAAAAGATCCCGACTTCACCATCAAGTTCCATCGCGGCGATTTGTTTGCTGGGACGCCCGAAGAGACCGAGGCCGCGCAAGCAAAATATCTGCAGCGCGCCCCGGTAGTTCTCGATGCCGATCTGGGGGCCGTCATTGCCGCCCTCGACGCGGCCGAGAGAAATTCAGAAATCCAGACTTGACATACCCATCCGAAGAAGCTCAAGGTGAAACCACCGTGAGAAAGAACCTAGAACCAACCTGCGGAAGAAAGTTAAATAGGGGCAACAGGTTCGAAGAGATTCCACCTCGACCAACGCCACCGAGTCACCGAATGACGATTGTGGGTTTCAGCATATTGCTCGCGTCTTTTCTAGGCGGCTTGGTACTCGACCGGTTTCTTTGGTCAGGTCCGGCTTCGTCAGATCGCAAACTCATCACTGGAGAATACATCGTGGGCGGTGTGCTTTCTGCGGTGTTTCTATTGACAGCAAAATCCGCCACGCCAGAGAGCAATCAAAAGCGCATGTGGGCCATATTCTTAACTGTCTTGCTGGTTCAGCTCTTCGTTGATGTTCACCAATAAGACCTTTATGGGTTCGTCAAAGGTATACTTCCGCAGAAATTCGTAGCAGTTCGCCCCAAACTCGTGTATAAAACACAGTTCAACGTCAGTGTCGATAATTAGGGACTCTGCTGACGCCGCATCCGGCTAAAACCTTCTATTTCTATCGTTTCGGACCGGCTGCAGCCCCGGAGGAGAGTCCTCAGTTCTCAGTGCGGAACGGGGTTACTGACAACTGGCAACCGGCAACTGGCAACTGTTCTCTAACCTATGCCATCACGTCCTGCATCTTTAGACCGCTCGCTGCGCTTGGCGCTTCCGGCGACCTCCGCCAATCTAGGCCCGGCGTTTGACGCTGCCGCCCTTGCCCTCGATTTCCATCTCCGCTTACGCGCCGAGCGTGCGCCCGACTTCTTCGTTACCGCCGAGGGCCGAGATGCGCAGATCTGCGCCCGTATGGAGAACCACCTCATCGTCACCACCTATTGCGAGGTGCTCGAATCGGAGAACCGCAAGATCGCTCCCCTGCGCATCCACATCGAAAACGAAATTCCCATCGGCCGAGGCTGCGGATCGTCCGCCGCCGCCCGCCTGGCCGGCATCGCGCTGGCGGTGCATTTCGGACATCTGCGCTGGAAAAATGACCGCATCGTCGGCGAGGCTTCCATGCGCGAGCACCATCCCGACAACGCCTCGGCCTGCTGGATGGGCGCGCTCACCGTGGCGCGCATGGCGAATCAAGTGCAGGCGCAGGTGGTCGAAGTGAAGCCGAAAGGGAAGTGGCCGCTGCTCTTAGCTGTCCCCGAGGCCCCGCTCTTGACCGAGCAATCCCGCCGCGTGCTGCCCTTCCAGTACTCGCGCGCCGACGCCGTCACCAACATTCAGAACTCGATGCTGCTGCTAGCGGCTTTCACCCAGGAACGCCGCGACCTGTTTCCCGCGGCTCTCGAAGACCGCATCCACCAGCCTTATCGCGCGCCGCTCTGTCCGCTACTGCCCGCGCTCAAGGAGCTCACCGGAGATTCCGGCATTCTCGGTGCCGCCCTCAGCGGAGCCGGCCCGTCCGTGCTGGTGTTTCTCGACCCGAAGGCTTCACCGAAAACGGCAAAGCAGAGAATCGCCGCCCACCTCACCAAGCGTCGTCTGACCGCCGAACTCATCCTCACCGAGATCGCTCTCCACGGTGGACGCGATGGCGCCGACTGGCGCAAGCATCACGGCCCACCCGCAAAAGGATAGCCCAATGGGCGCGTTGCAAGTTGGAGCGGTGCTTCGGGAATACTTACTTTTTCATACGGTTCAAATCTTCCTTCGCCTGCTTGAAATCCGGCTGCAAGAGAACGGCCTCTTGCAATTCCGCGATCGCCTCCTGTTTCTTTCCTTCTTTTTCGAGCACCAGCCCAAGCCGCCAGTGCGCTGCGCTCCAAGGCGGTTCGCCGCCCTCGGGCTCCATGGTTAGGTACTTGCGCAGATAGCGTTCTGCCCGGGGCAGGTCCTTTCCAGAAAGCAGCAGACTCTTCGCTGCCTGGTAGTGTGCTCCAAAGTCGTCCGGAAATACTCTTTCCGCTTGCGCCATGATCGCGTCGAGGTCTTTCCACCGCTCCATGTTTGCGTAAGCCGCGGCCAGGGCAACGTAAGGACCAATACGGTCGTCGCCGAGTTTGATCGCCTCCAGCGCACCCTTTTCCGCCAGATCGTATTTCTTCCCGGAATCCGAAGAATAGAATTCCGCCGCTTCACGCAACACACGTGGATCGTGGGGAGCATTCGCCAGGGCCTGCTGGTAGAACGTATCCTGTTTTACGAAGTTCTTCTCCTTTCCCGCCAGGGTGGCTTGCGCCAGAAGTCCGCGCACACTGTCGATCTTTCCGATTTCGTCCGCCAGCGCCCACGCCTTTTTCTTGTCGCCGCCAGCTATACCCGGCGCTTCGAAGTAAAACTCCATCAATGACTCTCGCGCAGCCAGATATTTCGGATCCAGCGAGGCGGCTTTCGACGCCTCTTCTCGAAAGCGGTGCGCCAGACTCAGCCCTTTGAACATGCCCGCCTTCTGGCCCTGCTCGATGCAGATATCGGCCACCAGCAGGTGATAGCGCGCATTGTTCGAATCCAGCGCAAGCGCCTTTTCCGCAAGGGGCATTGCCCCATCCAAGTCGCCGAATTCTTCTTTTGCGCTGGCCAGGTAATAGGCCGCCTGCGCGTCGTTAGGATTCGCCGCCACCCGCGGCTCCGCCCACGCGCGCAGGCGCTTGAAATGGCCTGCCTGCAACAGGCTTTCCGGCGCGGAGTCGGCGCTCCACGCGGTGCCAGTCAGAATAACTCCTAAGATGAAAAGAGATATCGAGAATCGCTGCATAGTCCTCGTTCCTTTGGTTTGCGTGGCGGCATGACCTCCGTCGTGGCGATGATGTCGCATTGCAATCTTGTCCCCGTGCCAATTTTGATGCAGAGTTGCAGAGTAGTAGCATTGTCTCGACAGTTACAGCGCACACATAACAATTGTTGGCAGTTATTCCTCCCAGCGCTTTGCAAGGCGCGCCCCAGGCTCGCGCCCGTTCTTTGGGCGCTAACTTGGGCGAAGGCTAACCTGGGCGGAGTAGCTCGGCAGCACCGCCGTCTGTGACTCAATCTTTATCCATATCTATGAGAGCCAAGACCTGACCCTGCACACCATGCTGTCGGATGGGGTCGCTATTGTCGGACAGACCTTGGCAGGGGGTTTTGATTGCTAACTGTTAACCTCTCAGCGACTCATTTGGCCATCCAGACCGCGATGTCGTTGACTGCAGTGTCCTCGCTGCCAAAGAAACCGTGACCCGAAAGCGCATCGCAACTGCCAGTCAAGGCAGTGAGTTTGCCGGACGCAACTGACTCGATGGCCTTTCTGGGCGAGTTCGTCAACGCCTTGAGCACCGGCTTCTCGCCTGCAGTGGTTGCAATGCTGCAGGTGCTGCCCGCGTCATTGATCAGCAACACGGGCACGGTGATGCCTGCCAGGTTCACCATAAGCAAGGAATCGGGGTCGTTCTTATCGTTGACCGATGCAGCCTGGACCAGGCCGTCCGGCCCGCCTTGCGCCGGACTGTAGGAGCCCGCAACGAACGCTCCGCCGGTTCCCCGGCTCGTACCCACTATCCAGACCGGCAGGCCAGGCATGGTGGAACGCGCCCACGCTATGACCGTCAAGATGTCGGAAACGTGGGCGGCGCTGCCTTCATAGCCGGCAAGACCGTTGGGAAGCAGGTAAAAATCAGTCGCGGCATCGAGGGTAATGGTGTAGAGGTTGTGGCCCGCGAATAGGGACCGACTGCGCACCACGAAGTTATGGGAATTCACGTCCAGCGTGCCACCACCGGTACCGTTAGGAACAAGCCCGATGAGTCCCCCACCGCCGGGAAGCAGGATCGCGATCGCCGTCGGGGCCGGAGGTGCAGTCACAATGAAGCTCTCGCTCAAAACCGCAGGCGCAGGATTTGACACCGGCGCGCGCGACAGTAGAAGCGTCTGCACCACATCCACCTGGGCAAACGCCTGTCCCCCGACCAGCAGCATGGTGGCGAGTAAGGCGACCGTAACCGGCCAGATCCAACCCGGCCCTTTATACTTTGAAAACAGGTCAATCATGTCGAACCTCCACGGGACGAATGGTGACGTCCCAATGTTGATGTTAGGGATTTAGATTCAGTCGCCTCATGCGGGCTCTGTTCTCAACGGGCGGGAACTGCTCTTCGGAGAGGCGAAGAACGAAGAACGCGGCACAAGTTTACTCCTTCTGCTGATTTTTTAGCAGTGGCAACCATCACCGTTCGATGTGATGGCCGGTCGAAACTCGGCTCTGGTGGCCGGATCTGCGAGCCTGTCCGTGACTGCCCGTGGCAACGCAACTCTGTCCTGGAATGGACTGGCCCAGGTCAATTGGCTGAAATATCTCTGTTACGCTCACCTTGGTCAAAACACAATCGCCTGTTAGCTACAGTTGACGGTGATGGTCCCCGTACCGCGAACATCAACGAGAGTGCGACTCCGCTTTTGCACACGGTTCTAAGCCACCGTGCTGGCGTAGTAACTCCTCGATCCGCTCGTGTCCCCTTGTCCGCGCCCAGTATAGGGCCGTACAGCCATTGACGTCTGCGTCGTTAACGTTTGCCCCGTTGTCGATCAGCAACCGCGCGACATCCTCACGTCCGTCAGAAGCTGCCACGCTCAGTGCCGTAGAACCGTGAATAGTTCTTGCATTAACGTCGGCCTTGGCGGCCAGAAGTATCCCGACCTCTTCGATCTGACCGTTTTCCGCAGCGACATACAAGGGCGTGCATCCGATTCCGTCTCGGACATCTACATCGGCTTTGTTCGACAGTAGGAGTTGCACAATTTCCTTGTGGTCATACATCACAGCATATTGGAGAGGAGTATAGCCTTTGTCAGTCTTTGCATTCACATCGGCCCTCTCGGCTAGTAGCAATCTTGCGATTTCCACGTAGCCATGGCGCGCTGCGTAATGGAGAGCAGTGAAGCCTTCGCTGTTCTTAGCGAATACCAGGTTAGGATTGTGATTGAGTAATAGCCGGGTCTTCTCTAAGTCGTCATTGTCTGCCGCTCTAAGAATTTCGGTGACCGTTTCAGGCCGCACGAATGTGTCCATATGCCCGAAGATGAGCAGAGGGAAGAACAGGATGATACGGCGAAAGCCAACCTCGCGGAAGGTCGGTGGAACGGTCGATCTGAGGGTCGTTGCTAGCCAAGTCAAAGATAGTAAGACTATGGCGGCCAGGACGACAAGCCAGAATGGCTGGGAAAAGCCATGCCCTCGCACCTCCAGAATTAGAAAAAAAAGACCTACGATGGCACATGTGCTGTAGAGCGAAAGCGGATATCGACGATTTATTGTTCGATCGAGAGGGTCGCCTAAGGTCTCAAACATATTCTCGCCTGCGGCACATCAAGAATCCCGACCGTGATCGCAGCGGGTATAACAAGACATGATGGGGAATCATGCATTTTCGGGTGATTGTGCCGTTCCAAGTGTACGGCCTACGACGGCCACAGCTCGCGTAACCGTCGTAACATCGCCAAAGCGCTCAAAACCACCCAATCCCGTCGATCACATTGGCGTCGGCCAAGCCGGACGACCTCACCAGCAAAGCTCCGAGACCTCCTCCTCGATCTTGGCAAATCTTGTCAAGCCCCTGTTCCGACGATTTTCCGAGTAAGTCATTGAATTGGCGAGCAAAATAAAGTCGGAAGAGTTGGCGGGCAGGCTGGTCGAAGTTGATATAATAGAACTACAGACAAAGCACAAGGGTGCGGATAACTCCCCGCACCCTTTTCTTATTAGGCAAGAATTTACCCTTTGAAACCTTGAAACCCTGAAACTTTGAGACCTGGCCCCTCTAAGTCCTTATTCCGGAATACTTTTAATATAAGTCCTTTAGATTCAAAGACCGAACCGAAAAATTCCTGCTAACTCCCTGATTCCACTAGACAGGGGGGGAGGGGGGTGGGGGTACCAGGTAGTTACTCCCGGCTAACCCCCCAAACGGCCACTCCCGCCGCCGCCAAGCCCGAACACAATAAACAGCAATCCCGGCGATCAGAATCACCGCCGCATAGCGAATCTCCCGCAGAAAGCCCGTGCGTGAAATCAGGATGAACAGAAAACTCGCCGCCGCCACCAACGCCGGCACCGGATAAAGCCACATGCGAAACGGGCGCGCCATCTCCGGACGCCGTATGCGCAGCACGATCACGCCCACCGCCTGCACCAGATACTGCAAAAGAATTCGAATCACCACCAGCGCCGCAATCAAATCCGCCAGCCGCAGAAAACAGAACAGCGCCGCCACTCCGGCCAGCGCCAGCACTGAAACATAAGGAATCTTGTGCACCGGATGCACCCGAGCAAACGCCCGAAAATAATTTCCGTCGAGCGCCGCCGCGTAGGGCACCCGCGAATAGCCGAGCGTCAGCGAGAATGGTCGCGATGGTCGC
>CAVRNL010000093.1:0-32591 GCA_963722485.1 uncultured Acidobacteriaceae bacterium | reverse complement strand
GGCCACCTGGCAATGCGGCGATCCCGGCATGCAATACGACTCGACCGTCAACCGCTGGCACACCTCGAAGAACACAGCCCGAATCAATGCCAGCAACCCCTGCAGCGAGTACATGTTCCTGGATGACTCCGCCTGTAACCTGGCCAGCCTGAACCTGCTGAAGTTCGCGCCCAACGGCACGTTTGACGTGGAAGCCTACCGGCACGCCGTAGACGTAGTAATTACCGCCCAAGAAATTCTGGTGGACAACGCCGGCTACCCCACTGAAATGATTGGCAAGAACTCGCACGACTATCGCCCGCTGGGATTAGGCTATGCCAACCTGGGCGCGCTCTTGATGGCCGCCGGCCTTCCCTACGACTCCAATGCCGGACGCGACTATGCCGCCTGCGTAACTGCCATCATGTGCGGCGAAGCCTATCTGCAATCGTCGCGCATAGCCGAGCAATGCGAGCCACTAACTCCCATAACCGACACAGTCCAAACCCGTCTTGGAGTAACTACCGCCGAAAGTATGCCCGGAGCGGCCTGTCCCGGCTGGTACATCAATCGCGAACCGTTCTTGGACGTAATAAGAATGCACCGCGCCAGCGTAAACAACATCAACCAGGCCAACGTTCCATCATCTCTCTACGAAGCCTCAAAGCAATGCTGGGACGAAGCCCTGTCTCACGGTGAAAAGCACGGCTACCGCAACTCCCAGGTAACCGTTCTGGCTCCAACCGGAACCATAGGTTTCATGATGGACTGCGATACGACCGGCATTGAGCCAGACTTGGCGCTTATTAAGTACAAGAAGCTGGTTGGCGGCGGCATGATTAAGATTGTCAACAACACCGTCCCCGGAGCGTTGTTCAAGCTCGGTTACACGCACGAGCAGACCGACGCGATTGTTTCTTACGTGGACGCAACCGGCACCATCGAAGGCGCTCCGCATATTAAAGACGAGCATCTGGCGGTGTTCGATTGTTCGTTCAAGCCGGCGAAGGGCACTCGCTCCATTCACTACATGGGACATCTGAAGATGATGGCCGCGGCGCAGCCATTTATCTCTGGAGCGATCTCGAAGACCGTGAACCTTCCGAATGCGGCAACGGTCGACGATATTTCCGAAGCTTACATTCAGGCCTGGAAGTTAGGCCTGAAAGCGGTCGCGGTATATCGCGATGGATGCAAGCAGTCGCAGCCGCTTTCCGCCGCTGGCACCAAGACGGCGAACTCCACCAAGGACGATGCGGCTCGCAACGCTGCCGCTCTGGCGCTGGCTGAAGACGATAACCTCGACGCTCCGCCGCGCGCCGTGCGTCACCGTCTGAAAGAAGAGCGCATGTCGGTCACGCACAAGTTCAACATCGGAGGCCACGAAGGTTACATCATTGTCGGCCTGTATCCCGACGGCGAACCGGGCGAGATCTTTATCAAGATGGCGAAGGAAGGGTCGACGGTGTCGGGGCTCATGGACAGCTTTGCGCTGGCGGTCTCGATCTCGCTGCAGCACGGCGTGCCGCTGAAACTTTTCTGCGAGAAATTTGCGCACACACGCTTTGAGCCCAGCGGATGGTCGAGCCATCCTGAGATCGGCTATGCCAAGTCGATCATGGATTACATTTTCCGCTGGCTGCATCTGCGCTTCCTCAGCGGACAGCAGCAGATGCTGTTCGACAACCTGCGTCCGCGCGCGCTGGGCACGCCCGCTCCGGAAGGCACCGGCGATCTGAACGGCTCCATTGGTTCGAGCCCAACGACCAGCGACCAACGACCAGCGACCGGCCCTATTCATGCGGCCGACGCGCTGGCCAGCATGATCGACATGGGCGACGCTCCCAGTTGCCATCTCTGCGGATCGATCATGGTGCGCAACGGCAGTTGCTACAAGTGCATGAGCTGCGGCAGCACCAGCGGCTGCAGCTAGCTCAGGATGATTTTTGCAGGTAAGTGAAAGGAGTATTTTGTGAGCGGTAAATTGTTTATTGAGCAGCGACCCGAAGAGGGTGATTATTCGATTCGGAGGCCCGATGCCGAAAGAATTAGTGGTCACGAGCCAACACAATCCGAGGCTATCGAGAGAGCTAGGGAAATCGATCCCAATGCGGCGATACTTGTGGAGCGCGTTCGAGATACTAACAGAGGACACCGGGATAAATGGCGTAAGCCCTAGCGGCTTCCGTTAGTGGCTGCTAGGACAGTTATGGCTTTAGCCATGCCAAGGCAAAGGCAAACCTCGACCGTAGCCAAACTTCGACGGCTTTGGCCGCTGAGGTAAGTGGCACCAAAGTGGTCTATGAAGAATTAGTTGGGGAGAGTACAAATGGTTCCGACCGAGGGGGCCACGGGTAAATACTCGTGCCCCCTTTTTGTTTTGCCGGGCTAAGGAACTCTAGCCAACAGGGAATGATTCTGAGGGGATGATTCCGTAGGAGTGGCTGCGCGTTGACCAGCGGAAGGGAGAACCGAATGGAAAGTGCACTGCCGTATTTGGCTTCGCCTGGGTCTATCAAGACAGCGTTGGAGCGAATTCGTCAAGCAGCAACTCCAGACAGAGTGACACGAGACTTTGTGACCACAAAGCTCGGCATCAAGGGCGGCACCGGGGCTGCGCTGATCCCATATCTGAAGAAGATCGGCCTTGTTAATTCGGACGGCACTCCCACTGAGATCTACAAGCAGTTCAGAAATTCGACGACAGGGAGCGCTGCCATCGCGAGCGCAATCAAACTTGGATATAAGAAGCTTGCGCAGGTGAACGAGTACTTCTACGAATTGAATGACAAGGATCTTCAGGCTCTGATCGTTCAGGTCGCAGGCACTGAGGCTGGAGCTCCAGTCGCGAAACTCACATTTTCGACGCTGAAAGCGTTGAGAGCCTTTGCAGACTTTGAGGAGGCTGCTGAAGCCGGTGAGACGAGAGACGACACGTCGACGGCCGCCGCTCTCCGGACAGGGGACAGGTCCGAAGGGGCCATTCAATCCAGCAAGGTCGGAATGAATCTCTCATATACCATCAATCTGAACCTACCCGCCACCTCTGACCAAGCGGTCTTTAATGCAATATTCCGTAGTCTAAGGGAGCACCTATTGTCGAATGCAGAATAAGAAGACTTTAGAAAAGATAAAGGCCTTCGGAATGACTCAGCAGATGCTGACAGAGGACCTAAGTCGCATCGAATCGCAATATGCGGTTGACCTCGGCCACATCCCGCCGGCAAGCGCCCAAGTCGAACAAGTGTACTACCCACAGTTTGAAGCGACCGTGCGCAAGGAGGCCGCGGTTATGGGCAAACACTACGAGGTGTTTTACTGCCTGGAGAAATCTATACGAGCGCTGGTCTCAGATACGATTGAGACCGCAGAGAAGACCGAACTCTGGTGGGCCTCGGTCCGAGTTCCGCAAAATATCAAACAGGAAGTCGGAGCGAGAATACAGCGCGAAGTGGATACCGGAATGACGCGAAGGTCATCGAGCGAGCTCGACTACACGACATTCGGCGAGCTATCCATCATTATCACGTCAAATTGGGATGTATTTGGTGGCTTGTTTAGCAGCAGGAAGGCGGTTGAGAAGGTAATGTCCAGCCTAAACTCGCTACGCGGCCCGATCGCGCATTGCAGTCCTCTTGCTGAGGACGAAGTGTTAAGGCTCCAGCTCACGGTTCGCGACTGGTTTCGGCTAATGGAGTGAGGAGATGCCCCGGCCTATTGCGTGTTTGGGATGAAATGCAATGAAAAGTAAGCTAGCAATCTCCATATCGATCTCATCTGTGGCCGTAGTGTTGGCCGGTTTCCACTTGGCCTTCCCGTCGTGGGCCATAGACGCCAAGACACTTGTCCTTGTCGGCATCGCAATTCTCCCTTGGCTCGGCACGGTGTTTGAGAGTCTCGAACTTCCCGGCGGTTGGAAGGTGAAATACAGGGACCTGAAGGAAGCTGAGGAAAAGGCGAAGAGCGCTGGATTACTCGATTCGTCGCCCGAAACAGCGACTCCTTCATACATGGCAATCGCAGAGCGAGACCCTAACCTTGCGCTCGCCGGGTTACGCATTGAGATCGAAAAGCGACTCCGCAGAATCGCCGATACTAAAGGCATCGACTCGCAGCGCCTCGGCATGGGCCAACTGTTGAGAAAGCTTTCGGATTCACAGGCCATTTCGCTGAATCAAAGGTCAGTCTTGTCTGATATGACGAGTCTACTTAACAACGCAGCACACGGCGCCGAGGTTGACGATCGAGCCGCTGAATGGGCGATCAATGTAGGACCTAAACTGCTAGCCACCCTAGATGAGCGCGTACGGGATTAGCCAAGTTCCCCCTTCCGTTCGCACTTTTCGTGGGGTAGGATTCTGGGGATTTTTGCCTACCCCAGGCCTCTGCCCTTTTTCATCACAAACGCCCAGTGAGCGCCATCACAGACGTCGAACCCGTCCGAGGCGACAATAGGAATCTGATTTGGGGCAGTGAACAGGTGACCGTCAACCAAGACGAACCTCGAAGCTGCCCCAAACCCATTTTCAGCGCAATTTGAGGAGCTAAGTCCTTATTCCGGAATACTTTGCAAATAAGTCCTTTGCTCTCAGATCTTTAGAGGTAGGCGTCCCTAACCCCATCAATCCAGAGACGATAAGAAGGGGGTGGGGGGGTAGGGGGGTAGGGGGGGTGGGGGGTAGGGGGGTACCAGTACTAACTGGTTAACATCAATTTTCATAGCTTCAAAGTGAAGCGATGCCCCCGAATCACCGGCGGTTGATGAGCGACGCTACGCAGCCGGCGCCGAATCCGTTATCGATGTTGACTACGCTGACGTTCGAGGCGCAGGAATTAATCATCCCGAGCAAAGCGGCCAGGCCCTCGAAGGCTGCTCCGTAACCTACGCTGGTTGGGACGGCGATCACTGGGACTCCGACTAAGCCGCCGACTACGCTGGGCAGAGCGCCTTCCATGCCGGCGCAGACTACGATTACGCGGGCTTTCGCCAGGACGTCGCGATGGGCGAGCAGGCGGTGAATGCCGGCGACCCCGACATCGTAAATATGCTGAACGTGGTTGCCCATCAATTCGGCGGTGACGACCGCTTCCTCGGCTACAGGGATGTCGCTGGTTCCCGCCGAGACGACCACGATCACTCCCTTGCCGCGCTTCTTGCGATCGCGCTGGAGGACGATGGCGCGAGCCAGGGGACGATAGTCGGCCTGATCCACGCGGGCGGCGACGGCGGCATATTGTTCTTCGGTGGCTCGCGTCGCCAGCACGTTGCCGCTGTGGGCCGCGAGGCGGGTGAAGATGTCGGCAACCTGGCGCGGCGTTTTGCCCGGCGCAAAAATCACTTCGGGCATGCCCTGGCGCAGGGCGCGATGATGGTCGAGCTTGGCGAATCCCAGGTCTTCAAAGGGGAGATGACGCAGGCGCTCGACGGCGTCGTCGGGGGAGAGGCGCTTTTTCTTGACTTGGTCGAACAGGTGGCGCAGGGCTTCGGAATTCATGTGGACCTCGGAGGCCTCGAATCTCAACTGCTCGAAATCGGTATTGCCAAAAATCGGTATTGCTCAAACTCGGTGTTCAAATTCCGCACGGGCTTACCTCTGCAATCTTACTCGGGGAGTGAGGCGTCTTGCCTCCCGAGGCGGCCAACCCTAACAAAAGCTATTCGTTTCAATCACTTACGTAGATTACTCCAGTGGTTCAACACCCTTTGGATAGATTGCCCTGCTCCTCGGCTCGCCCTATAATCACGGTACTCTGGTTCTGGATTCTCTGGCAGGTGTTCGGGTAGGTAGGCGCTGGAGTCAGTGTGTCTTTTGGCCGATCTTAAACCCGTATGCGAACACGCCTGCAAATCGCGCTGATGGCCAGCTTAGCCGCGACCTCCTTTCTTTCCATGCTGTTTTCTGCAGGGCCAGCGTGCGCGCAGTCGAGCGGCGCGCAGTCTGGTGGGACTATTACTTCGATTACCGACGAGTCCGGGCGCAAGATCTATGTTAACGGAGATACGGCGGACGGGAATGGGGCTGCCGCGGCTTCGAGAGCGGAGGCTTCCGCGCCTGCTCGATCTCCGCTGGTCTATTGGAGCGTGACCGAACACCGCTTTAAGCCGGTTCCGACGAGCGGGGCGGTGATGCGGGCGGCGCGCTCGGCGGCTTCGGAAGTCAACACCTACCTCGACGCCAAGGCGCAGAATCATCAGGCTCTTAACCGTGCTTTTACGCAACAGGATATCGACGCCGCGATTGACGAGGCGGCGGCGCGCCACCACGTGGACCCTAGCCTAGTGCGGTCAGTGGTCAAGGTGGAATCGAATTTCAATCCCAATGCGTTGTCGCGCAAGGGGGCGATGGGATTGATGCAGCTGATGCCAGCGACGGCGCGTTCGCTCAATGTTTCCAATCCTTTTGACCCGCAACAAAACGTGGATGCCGGGGTTAGACATCTAAGGAGACTGTTGGACAGTTATAACGGCAACGTTCGCCTGAGTCTGGCAGCCTATAACGCGGGTTCGGGGGCGGTGGCGCGGAGCGCGGGGGTTCCGCACTTTAAGGAAACGCAGAACTACGTTCGCCGGATCACGGACTTGTATAACGGCGGCGAACCTATTTTCAGCAGCCCGGTGCGCGAGCCGGTGGTGGTGCAGCGCGATGCTCAGGGCGTGCTGCACATGAGCAATACGGAGTAAGGCATTGAATCATTGAATGATTGAGTCATTGAATTTTTGACCCGCGCTGATGACTCAATGCCTCAATGACTTAATGATTCAATAGCGTGAAGACCCAGGCTTCTACGACCCTAACTCGAGGTGGCCGCGCCTTTCGCCTTGGCGCAGCGATGTTGCTGGTGCTGCTGCCGCTGGCTTCCGCCTCGGCTCGCGTCCACCACAACGACGCCTGGGCCCGCCAGGAATTCGCCAAAGCGGAGCGCATGCGGGAGGCTCTCAATGGCCGTCCTCTGGGAGAGCGCACTCGCCACGAATATCAGCGGGTGATCGACTCCTACCGGCGCGTTTACTTCGGCTCTCCCGCATCGTCGAAGGCAGACCCGAGCGTGGTCGCGACCGCGGAACTCATGGTCGAGATGGGACGGCGCTTTGACGACAACAAGATTCTGCGTGGCGCCATCGAACAGTATCGCTTTCTGCGCAAGGAGTATCCGGGCAGCAAATATCGCTTTGACGCGCTGTTCACGATCGGCGAGATCTACAAGGACGATCTCAATGATCCCGAAGAGGCGCGCATGACCTTCGCAGATTTTGTGCATCGCTATCCGCGTAACCGGCTGGCCGAAGATGCCCGCGCGGCGGTGAAGGAAATCGATGCCGAGGCCGACGAAATGGAACGCTCGGCGCAGAAGGCGGCACGCAAGCAGAAGACTTTGAATGCAGGTAGCAGTAACGCTGGCGGCAGCGCGAGTGCCGGCACCAGCGTCAGCGCTAGTTCTGATGATGCGGACGAATCTGTCAACGCTGCCAGCGCTCGGCGCAACGCGTTGCCGCGCGTCACAGGAGTGCGTCACTGGTCCACGCCCGACTACACTCGCGTCGCCATCGACGTTGAGCAGGAAGTGAAGTTTGGTTCGCAGCGCATCTCGCATCCCGACCGAATTTTTTTCGATCTGCGCGATACTAAGCTGGCCTCGACCTTGGTTGGCAAGACTTTCGACGTCGACGATGGCTTCCTGAAGAAAATTCGCGTTGCCGAATTTCAGCCTGGCCGCACGCGCATTGTGCTGGAAGTGGACGACCTGGCGAGCTATGACGCTTTCCTGCTGCCCGACCCGTATAGGTTGATCATTGACGTTCACGGGAAGGACGTGCACGGGAAGCAGACTAGGGCGGCGGCGAAGGCCAAGGCGGACGCGGACTTGGCAGCTTCGGCGGATGTGGACGACGATTCCAGCGAGGCGGAGCCGGAGCCGCGCGCAGAGACGAAATCTGTGGGACGAAAAGCTCAGCCGGAGTCCGACAAGACGAAGGACAAAGACTCGGTTGGCTCCTCGAAGCCGGGGCCCGTCGAAACCGACTTACCCGCCGAAGCCGCCAACGCGGATTCCAAATCCGACTCCGCCTCCAACGGCAACCGAGTGATTAAGACCACGGTTGCGGTCAAAGGATCGAACCGCAGAATTCCGAAGACGATTGTCGATACGGACGAAGGAACGTCGGCGACCGCCGCGACTCCGGAACATGAGAAGCTTCGCGCCGAAGCGACTCCGGGCGAAGCCGCCAACAGCTCGGGCGACGACGCGACGCCGTCGAAATCGGTTTCGCCTTCGTCGTCGTCATTGTCATCATCATCTTCTTCCACTTCTTCCACGGCTGCTTCCTTGCGCCGGAAAAAGTCTCGCTCCTCCGCAGCCGCAGCGGCTCCCGACACTGCGGATCTTCGTTCCGATGCTCGCGACTCGGCCCGCGAAGCGCGTCCCACCGCCTCTGGCGACCGGTCTTTGACGCGCGCGCTGGGCTTGAAGATTGGCAAGATCGTCATTGACGCCGGACACGGAGGCCATGACACCGGGACGATTGGTCCGAACGGCCTGCAAGAGAAGGATGTGGTGCTCGACGTGGCCAAGCGCCTCGGGCGTCTGCTTGAAACCAGGCTCGGCGCCGAAGTGGTGTACACGCGTAAGGACGACACCTTCATTCCGCTCGAAACCCGCACTGCGATTGCGAACCGGGAGCGGGCGGATTTGTTTATCTCGATCCACGCCAACTCGAGCCATGATTCCGATGCACGCGGGGTCGAGACCTATTACCTGAATTTCACCTCATCGCCGGAAGCGCTGGAAGTTGCCGCGCGAGAAAACGCGGTCTCGGAGAAATCGATCCACGAACTGCAGGATCTGGTGAAGAAGATTGCGCTGAAAGAAAAAATCGAAGAATCGCGCGAGTTTGCCGGCGACGTGCAGGAATCGCTCTACGGAGGGCTGTCGCTGAACAACGACGGCATCCGCAATCGCGGCATCAAGAAAGCGCCGTTCATTGTGCTGATCGGCGCGAATATGCCTTCGATTCTGGCCGAGATTTCGTTCGTGTCGAATCCGACCGACGAGCGCAAAATGGAAACCTCAGAGCACCGCCAGCGCATTGCCGAATCGCTGTATCGGGGCGTCTCCAAATACGTCAACGGCCTAAGCGGCGTGAAGGTCGCGAGTAAGCTCGACAAGGGCGAAGGGCAGTGAAGCGGCAGCCATGAAGCTCGCCCACCCGCGGCAATTAGTGAGCCACTTGGACAGCAAGACTCTGCATGTTCGCATGGCGATCGAACCAGCCAATCAACCTCTCATCAAATTCGGCAGGGTTGGTGGCAATCGCTCCGCAGTGATCGGTGTTGGGTACTTCCCATAGCAACACCGCTGGATCGCGGGCTGCGATCAACCGGGAGTGGCGCGCGGGGATGTTACTGTCACTTTGCCCATGAATTAGAAACACGGGAATCGTGGTTGCAGCCACGGCGTCTTCGGGCGAGACCTGTTCGAAGTCCAGCTTGTACTTCCATCTAGCGTAAGCAAATGCGAACTCGATAACTGGGCGCAGCGCGGTGCGTCCGAGCCATGGGCCAGTACCGAAGGACTGGCCAACGCGGTCGTAGCCGATTTCGCGGAAGGTTGCGAAGGGTGATTCAGCGCCAACGGCGCAAAAGCGAGCTTCCGCTCGCAACGATTGCAGCAGCAGCGCCGCGCCCATGGACTCGCCCAGGCCAAAAATGCAATCGGGGTGGTCGTTCTGTTCCAGCCAATCCAGCCATCGATGGATGTCGTCCGACTCCAGCAGCCCAAAAGTGGCCAGGTTTCCGCCACTGGTTCCGTGTGCCCGTGCGTCAGGGAGAAGGACGCTGAATCCGCGGCTCAGAAGCAACTCGGCATAGCCGGTCATTCCGAAGCGGTTATCGCCGAGACCGTGCAGCAGAATCACAACGTTTCCGTTGCCGTTGCTGGAGCGAATGCTCCAGGCGCGCAGGGTTGCTCCGTCGCGCGCAGCAATCGCGACGTCGGTCAGATTGGAGTGATGGAAGCGCGCCATTTCTTGCGCTTGCATTTCATCCCTGGAAGATAGAACGCGGCGGGCCGGATGCAGCGTCGACTCGGCCATGAACACTCCGGCTACGGCTGAGATTGCCAGATACCCCACAAGGCCGATGACGATAAGTCGTTGGAACAACTTGGTTCCCATCGATGGAAGATACGCAATTGTCCCGTAACATGTTCCGCCGTGCCCTCGGTGGAAACTTTCGCGGGCTGCCGGTAGTCTAATCCGATAGCGTCGATGCGCTTCTTTCGAATGAAATTCTCGCGACAGCTCGTCGTTGTCTTCTTCTTCTTTCTTCTGTGCGCGCTTTTTTGCGCGACGGCGCTGGCGGCTGAGCCGCCTGCGCCGGCCGCAGCATCTCCGGCGCCTGTCTCTTCGACCGCCGTTTCTCCGGCTACCGTTCTTCCTCCTGAGTTTGCCGGATGGCAACTGAAGGGCACGGTCACCAAGAGCGCCGATCCCGCGGATGCCGATGCGGCGAATGCTCCGGTCTTGAAGGAGTATGGCTTCGTGCGTTTGGAGAAGGCGGCCTACACTCGCGACGATGGCCGCAATGTGACGATCAAAGCCGCCGTGTTTGAAGACGCCAGCGGCGCTTACGGCGCCTTCACCTTCTACTATTCCGATGAGATGGGGGAGGAAACCATTGGCGGGCAGGCGGCTTTTCTGAATAACCGCTTGCTCTTCTATCAGGGAAACGTGCTGGTGGATGCAGTGTTCGACAGAATGAGCGTGATGTCGGCGGCGCAACTGCGGGAACTGGCTGGGCTGCTGCCGCTGGTTGAGGGCAACAAGGGCAATCCACCTTTGCTGCCAACCCATCTTCCGAAGCGGCTTTCCGCGCCGACGCTGGAGAAGAACACGACGAAATACATTCTGGGCCCGGTGACGCTTGATCGGATCGGATCGCCGCTGCCGGGTTCGATGGTGGATTTCACATCGGGCGCGGAAGTTGTCCTGAGCAAGTATTCAGCGGCGGCGGGCGATGCCACGTTGATGCTCATCGAATATCCTACGCCGCAGATTGCGGCGGACAGGCTGCGGCGGATTGACGCTTCTCATCAGGTTACGCAGCAGCAGCCGGGAGTGGCGTCGATTGTCGATGTAGGCCCGTTCTTCGACACACGGACCGGTCCCATCATTGTGATCGCGGCCGGCCCGCTGTCAAAAAGCGAAGCGCGATCTTTGATCACGTCCATCAGCTACGACGCCGATGTCACGTGGAATGAAAACACTTACGTGAGCAAGAAAGATAATCTGGCAAACTTCCTGTTCAATGCGATTGTTCTTTGCGGCATCGTGGTCGGCCTGGCTCTGGTTGCGGGGATCGCATTTGGGGGCTTGCGCATCGCCGTGAAACGGTTTTTCCCCGGCACTGTGTTTGACCGGCGAGAGGCGATGGAATTTATCGCGCTGCACCTGGAAGACGACCCTCGACGGCCGCGTCGGGAACTGTAAGTGACTCAATCGAATGTCGTTAGCGTCGAAAAAGGGAGATTTTGCCCGATTTCGATCTCGTTTGCCGACTTGTGAACGTATCTTGTAAGTTGTTGAAAATAAGACTATTTAAGTCGCAAATTTTGCTTGACACTGTGGTTTTAAGACTCATAAGATTCCGGCAGAAAGTTCTGATGGATTAAACCTCCGTTGGAACTATTCTCCCTTGAAAGAAAAGGCTACCCAAGTTGCCGGGTGGCCTTTTCGTTTTAGAAAACAGTTCTCGGTTCCCAGTTCTCAGTCAGCGGGCAACGGTTTCGGTTTTCACTGAGAACTGAAAACTAACTTCTGAAACTCTTGAGTGCTTGCATCCGTATCATCTGCAGGAAAAAATCTGTGCGGCGCTGGAGGCGAATCGATGTTTTGCGATCAATGCGGAGCGCAGTTGCAACCGGCAGAGCCACGCTGCGGACGCTGCGGCAAAGCGGTGCTTGGACTGATCGAGCTTCGACGCAGCCGGGTTCGCGATCATATCCGGCTGGTGGGCATTCTCTGGATGGCGTACTCAGCGCTGCACGTGGTTGGAGGCTTGGTCTTGATCATCGTCGCGCAGACGATTTTCGGCGGCGCGATCCATATTCACAACGGCCCGCCGCCCCAAGTCACCGTCTGGCTGCGGCCTCTTCTCTGTTTCATCGGATGGTTGATTCTGGCGAAAGCCGCGGCCTGCTTCCTTGCCGGTTGGGGCTTGCTGCAGCGCCAGCAGTGGGCGCGAACCGTTGCTCTGGTGGTGGGCTTTTTGGCGTTGCTCAACGTCCCGCTCGGTACCACGCTCGGCGTCTATACTCTATGGGTGCTGCTGCCTACGCAATCCGATGACGAGTACAAAGCGTTGGCGCAGATCGCGTAGCGCGGGCGCATTGGACCGCACGCAGTCCTCTGCCGCGCTTCAGTTCGGGTCTGGAACGGGTCGTTCTCTCATCAGCGATTCGATGTATTCCAGTACCTGCACTTTGTAGACATGCGAGTCACATCTCGGGCAAACACCCTGAGGCACGTTCGGCAGCACAATGACCCGGCCGCTAGCGTTCAACCGGACTTCCACCTCGCGGTTTTCGAAATGACCGCCGCAGGAACATCTTCCATGCTCGACTTCGACTAAGGACGCCATGGGTAATCTCCGATGGAGTTCCGACGCACACAAAAATCCGATTTGCCTTCAACTCCAAGTTATCGTTACTGCAACAACTGGGTACATCAAGCCTTTGCCCCGGTGTCCCACGAAATTCGTGCCACCGGCATAACGTTCAGTCTGGGCATTAGTTCCTGGTACGCAACTACGGATAATCTGGGGAACTCTTGAGCGATAGCTTTCCGCAAGGGCACGCGGACATCACTGGTTGTCAAGATCAATGGCAGTTGAGCCGTGGGTGGCAGACTCGAAATTTCCCGGCGGATCGCTTCCAGAATCTTGTCCTGTTGTTCCTTTTCAAAGTTCGAATTCGATCTCGTATCGGATGCCACCGAACCACTCCTCGATAGAACTTCCTCGATCTCGTGGTCCAGGAGATAGGTCACGATGGTGTTGGTTTCTCTCGAGTACTTGCCGCTGATCTGGCGTTTCATGCCTGCTCTGACGAACTCCGTAAGCTGCGTCAGATCGTCCTCGGATGCAGCGTTTCCGGATTCGGCGTTTCCAGACTCAACGGCGGTTGCGGTATCGTCCAGCACAAGGCGGCTGCCGGCATCGTTGCGGAGCTGGTAATCGGTTAGCCGCTCCAGGATGAGCCTCAGATTTTGCACCGACACCTCTTCCGCGGCCAGGTCGCGGAGGACTGCCGTGATTTTCTCGGCCGAAACTGCCGATTGAACAGTCTTGACCAACGTCGGGACGGCACTGTTCAGCTGTTGCAGTTGGTTCTCGGTAAAGCGGCGGTGAACGAAACAACCGCCGTTCTTCCTCAGCGCCGCGGCGAGACTTAGAATCAGGTATCCCATTTCATCCCAGACCGTTAAGCCATGAGTCTCCAGCGCGTTTTTGTGCTCTAGCCTCGTGATGCTTTGTGGGAGCCCGGTCGCGGGATTGCCCGCCGCAACGGCGGATATGTCGAGCACCTTCAGTCTCTCCGGTGTGTCGGCGACCAGGCATTCCTCCGGTCCCAAGCCGACTTGGGGCACGCAAGTGAGGTGATTCAGTTTGAACATGAACTGTTTGGGAGCCAAGCGGGTATCCAGGACTAAGCGGAAGTCGGGATAGACAACACCCAGTTCCGGAAACAGTCCTTCTCGCAGGAATGCAAGCAAGCCGACGCGATTGTCGGCATCGATGGTCGTCAACTGCCGCAGGTATTCTTCTGGTAAATGAATCTCGACCGTATTGGGGTACAGCACATCAATCAAGTCTTCGCAGGCATCGGACCACGATCTTTCAATACTCTGGGCTAATCGATTGGCCACTGCCTGTGTGTCGGCAATCGAGATTCTCAGGTCGAGCACCCGGCTCAGGATCGGAAGCAGCCACTCCTGATCGGGAGGCCACTTTCCGGGTTTGACCGACGGAGCCGGCAGCGCGGCCAGGTATGCCTGCAGCTGAGGCCGTTTCAGCAGAACGGAGGGTTGAGTCTTGACGATCGCCACGCTTATTTCGCGGAAGAAGGCTGCCACCATTTGGTGATCCGATTCAGATGCTCCAGGCTCAGAGATTCTAAGTAGCCAAGCCAGGACTTCGGAGGGAGATACGTCTGCCCTGAAGACGCTGCCGTTCAACCAGCAATAAACCGACCGCAGAGTCTCATCGGAGTAGCGCAGAACTTGGTCCTCCACTGCGATTCTCAGGAAGCGGCCGTCGGGCAGGGGGCGTTGGAGAGCGGTGATCGCGACCGCCGGTGCGCCCGGAATCCCCAGCGTTTCCATGAGTTCGTGCAATGCTTGCACCAGCGCCTGCTGCACGGATTCATGCAGCGGATCCCCGAGCGTGACCACCGTCTGCAAAAGCGAATCAACCTGCAACTCCAACGAAAACGTCAAAGGTGGTACTTCTTTGCCGGTCCGATCAGGCTCCATGGGTTTTCAACCTTTCTTTCAATCTCGCTTTCTTCGCCGCTTCCAGGAGGCTGCGGGAAAGCTGTTCCCGAGCAGAAAGCGCGACCTCAGCGGCTAAAGCCGGATTCAAAACAATGCTCTTACCGCAGCGGTAAACCGCTGCGCCACCCAAAATCAAGTGCAAAATCGAGCTTTTCCGCAGCCTTCTAGGCCGCCGAGGACACGGCTTCGTTTTGCGCAAGAAGTTCTTCCCTCGATAGCAGCATTAACCACGGAAACCGCGGCTCGACCAGTCTTCGCACATACGGTCTGCTCTCTGGGCTGTCCACCACCAACGCGGCTTTCGTTTCACCCGATGGCAGCAGACCTGCGAGCATCACCAGGAAATGATGGGTCTGCTCCGCCGACGGGGCGAAAGAGTTTCCCACGCGGCTGGGTTTAAGCCATGATTCCGGCGCTTGTTTCCACTCCGCGGGAAGTTCATAGCGCCGCGTTCCAGAATCATTTCCGGGAAGTTGCTCCTTCAACTGGAGACGAACGGCACGAACGGCAGCCTCCAGGTTCTCCAGCCCGGAAGCTTGCGCGGAAGCCAGGATTTCCCGCCATGCCGTGATTGGGACTTGCTCTCTCACCAGTGCGCGCAGCAAGCGGGCGAAGCGCACATGGGCCTGTTCATCGGGAAGAACCTTCAGGATAAGAGCATAATCCGGCTCACTCTTTGCCCAGCCTTCCAGCAGGTTCTCCACTTCCTGGACGCCCAGATAATCCGCGAGGTTCTGGCGCAGCACTGCCTCGAGGTGATGGATGATGAAAACCAGCGGCTCTTCCCACAATTCGAGGCCATGGCTTTGTATGGCATCCCAGTGTTCCTGCGGCACCCAGGAACCGCGCTCACCTGTAAGCGGATTCTCAGCGCTCTTCAAAGCCGTGTTTGGAATGCCCAGCGCTTGAAGAACACCTGGAGCGGCCGGGCAATAGCGCATTTGGAGATTAGTGTTCCCACCGGCCACCGGTTGCTCATACAGCAGGAGAGCATAGCCGTCGCCCGACATCACATTGTTGCCGCGCACCCGCACTCCCGGGAGCCGGACCCCCATTTGATTTTCAAGACGCTCGCGCATCTGAGGAATATACGTCTTCAGCAAGGGCCAATTCTCACTCGTGTCGGCAGGGACCAGTCCCGCCCCGATCTCCATCACGATGGGAGTGACCATTGGGACTAGCAATTCGGGGCTGGAGCGAACTGGACGCTCCAACCAATCGATCACAAAAGCCGCCAGCGATTTCCTGGCCGCCATCAGATCGCTCTTTAGCACCTCATCCTGGTTCACCGCGCCGGCCAAGGCATTCCATTCATCTTCAAGCGCCCAATATTGTTTTGGATCATTGAGCAGTTGACGGCAAATTTGTCCCAAGACTTGGCCGGGACTGTCTGAGCCCAGTTGGCGCCGGATCTGAAGCGTTTTGCTGAACTCGGAGCGTGCGTTGTCGAGATCTGAGTTGAGAAAAAAGGCGAGCCCAAGGCTGCCGCGCAAGCTCGCTTGCCGCGCCATCCCTTCCGATGCGATATCGGACAAAATGTCCAACCCATTCCGGTACTGTTGGATCGCGCCAGCGAGATCACTGGATTTCAACAGCCGGTCTCCTTCCGCTTCAAATCCCGCTGCCACCTGTAGTATGCCGATGACAACCTCAGGAATCTTTTCGCGGTACTTCAACAACATGCGATAGGCGGCTGCGGCGTCGGCATAGCGCTCAGCTTTGGTATGCAAACGGCCCAGTGCCGCATAGACACTTATCCAAGGCCAGCCCTCCGGCTCATTCTTGCCGGCCAGTTTGTCCAGGATTTCCTTGAGCTCATTTTCAGGAGGACGCACGGATTTGAGCTCGACCTGGCGCGCCTCGAGCTGTTGCCGAATTCGCTCCAGGACTTCGCGGGTTTGCTCCTTATGGGGCCAGCCTTCGGAAGACGCGCTCAAGCCCGGCAGATCCTCGCGGAGCGTATCGTCCAATTCCCGGGCGTTCTTTGCCAGGGCTACGCTCCGTGCGAGATGCCGTTCCCCGTCCGGGAGTTTGTTCTGCGACAGGTAGCAGGCACCCAAGTACCAGTTCGCCGCAAGATCGTCGTTGATTCCGGGGTAGTCGCTGAAGATCTTGATGGCTCGCTCGATATCGCCCAGATAGTAAGCCGCCGTTCCAAAGGTACTTTGGTTCTCGAAGGCTTTTGCGTCGTAGCGACTCCAGATTGTTTTATAGTCCTGTTCCGCATGTTCCTTCTCGCCCAGCATCCGGAAACAGCGCGCGCGCAGATCGAGATCCCAGAGATTTTCAGGTTCAGCCTGGACCACCTGGCGAATCAGTTCCAGTGCCTCCTTGTACTGACGCTTCTCCGAGAGAATGTATGCCTTCACCCCGTCTGCCCAAACGTTCGCGGCTGCCGCTCGGCGCTTATCGACCAGCTCTTCCGCAGCATCAAATTCCCCCACGTTGGCAAGGATAGCGGCCCGTTCGTCCAGGACCGCAAGACTGTCGGGAACCAGCTCCAATCCTCTTGCCGTGGCCTGCAAAGCATTGGCCTCGTTCATCAGGAACCGGTGATCGCGGCCCAGCGCGGCCCAGGCATCCGCGTCCGGTTCGTACAGCAGAAGCGCCCGCTCGAGAAACGCGGCGCCTTCCCACCACCACGTCCGTTGCTGTTGCGGATCGGTCGCCGCCAAGCTAGCCAGCTGCTCGCTGATCAATGCCCGGACCATATAAGCCCATGAATTACGCTGGTCCGGAAGTCCCAAGTCCGTGCCTTTGTCCCAGATTCGAGCGCTCTCTTTGGCGGCTGCCTTTCTCTCTTCCGGACGAAGCGTCGTCTGGTAGCTGAGCATTCTCAGGGCATCGGCACAGTACCAGTAAGTGGCCTGGCCCTTCGGGTCCAGCTCAATCGAGCGGCGCAGTTGCTCGACGGCGGTCTCATAGTCATTTCGCCACAAGAAGCGGCGTCCGGCCTCGTACAGAAACGTGGCCGCCTGGTCTTTCTGTCCCGACTGCTCGAGCAATTCGCCTTTCAGTTGTTGGGCGGGAGCTTCTCGATAGTCAGCTTCCGCGCCCAAGCCGATCGCCAAGGCCTGATCGACCATCTTCAGGGCCTCGTCGGGATGGTCGACCGCACGATACAGCTCCGCCACGAAATACAACGCCTTGCCGTCGGATTTTCTCGCCGCCAGCGCAAGCGGCAGAGTCTTCGGGGAGACGGCATCGGCGCCGGCGCGTTTTGCGTAGCGAGTCAGCAACTGCCGGCCTTGGCGCACTTCGATCTGACCTTCGAGGAGCGCCTGGGCCTTGTACAGCAGGAGGTCCGACCGCTGCGGATCGTTTTGCAGCGCCTCATCAATGACCTGCAGTGCGTCCGGACAGCGGCCCAGCGCGATGAGCGCCTGCGTCCGCAAAATTCGCGCTTCGACAGAAGCTGGCGCTCGCCGTTGCGCAGCCTCGGCTGCCTCCAGGGCCTTGTCGGGTTGCGCCAGCGCGAGATAACACTGGCTGCGGCTCAGCAGGAGTTCGTCGGCGAACCGGTCTCCTTTGGCCAGGCTTTCCGCGATCCGATCCAGGGCGGGCTGGTATTCGCCGGCCTCCACCAGCACCTGCGCTAGCTTCGCGTCAATCGCCATCAGCCGCTCTTTATGGTCTCCCTTCCCGGCCATCTCATGCGCGCGGGTCAGGAACTCCAAAGCTTCCTGGACATTGTGGATGCGCCAGTGAGTTTCCCCGAGGCCCTCCAGTAGCCGCGGATCGTCGCCACTAATCGCAAGAGCCTCGCCAAACAATTTCGCGGCACCCGCGTAGTCGCTTCGATACAAACTCACACGGCCCAGGAATCTCGCCAGGTCCGCTCGCAGGCCCGCAGTAAGATCTTCGGTCCTGATCTGGGTTTTCCACTGGCTGTCGAGCCACTCGCCTTCGGCCACGGCAAGCTCCGGCGTCAGGATTTTGTGGACGGACGGGAGAATTTCTGCCATGCGCCGCGGCGCCACTGCGATGGCTTCCAGATAACTCCTGAAAGCACGATCGGGCTGGTTGTCCTGCTCGCAGGCCACGGCCAAATTGAAAAGCACGACGTCACGATCGGGGCTTGCGCCTTCTTCCTTCAGCGCCTGTTCGAACGCCTGCACGGCATCGGCGTAACGGTTGTGCGCCAAGAGGGCCAGGCCCAGTTCAAAGTAGAGTTCGCGGAGAGGCCGGAGACTCTCGAGATTCGCGGAGTTCGATACGCTGGCTGCAATACTCATGGTGTCGGTCCTATGCTGCTCCCACTACTGTTGCCCCCACTCCCAACCTTGGGCGCAAAGCTATCGCCTGCGGACGGAGCGGCCGCAGGCTGGGTGGCACTCGCCGCGGAGGCGCCGGGAATGAGAGCGGCGCTGCACTCTCCACAAAACTTCCTCGGCTGATCGACGCGCGTCTTGCAATTGGAGCAGACGAGCGACCCCGAGCAGTTTCCACAGAATTTATCCGTGATCTTGTTGCGTGCCTGGCACCATGGACAAGGAACGAATTCGGAAAGAGGTGCTTTTTCCTGCGCGGCGGCCGGTCCCCCGGGAGCAAACATGGAGTCGGATTCGCGCAGGTAAAGCACGGGAAGACCAAACCCCAGTTTCTGAGTCTGGTCCGAGAACTCTTCTTTGATTGTCCTCCGTGCGTTCTGGAGGGCAGCGTCGACCGTATGTCTCTGGGCCAAGGCCTCGTAAAATGCCCTGGCGAATCGATTGGCGACCTGCTGGTTAATCTTGTACTGCATCCCGACCACGGCGGGGATTGCCTTTTGCGCAAGCTGTTGCGCAACCCCGGAGAAGGCCTGGTAAGGATCGCTCTGCGCGCTTTCGCAGGCCTGCAGGAACACCAGACGGAGCGAAGAATAACCCATCAGAGTGGTAGCCACTTCGTTGTCCGAGCGGGGATCGGCGGTTCCATCCTTCTTCATGAAGAGGATGGTACCGGCCTTGGTCCCGGCGTCCCATTTTCCATGGCCCAGAAAGTGGATGGCGTGGAACTCTTCATTGTCCACCATGGCAGTGAAGTTCAGCCAAGTTGCCTTCGGAGTGATCCCGTCAGGTTCATAGGGCAACAGCGGCGTCACCTTGATCATCTCTGGACCGAAACTCTCGAGCAGTTCCAGGACGTTCTCGTATTCAACGTCAAATCCTTTGGGACTGGAGGCCACAAACAGAACCTTCATGGGCAGTTTGTCGATGCGCAGGCTGCGCAGAGGAAGATCGAGGCGAAGACGTCGCGTCAGGATCAGCTTGACTTGATCGGCAAGGAAATATCCGGTGCCTCCCTGCCCCTCCTCCTCGGGACAATAAAGGTACTCCCAAGGCCAACTGGAAAGAGTCTCCTGGCCCTTCTCGAACTCCAGTTCGACTCTCATGAACCGCATGCGCTGATAGAAAGTTTTTGTTACGGCCTCCCCTATCTCGTTCTCGAAAAGCACCCTGTACAAATTTGCTCCCAGAACCTTGAATTCTTCCTCGCCCGCCAGGCGCCCCTCGCGCAGCATCGTAACCAAAACCTGGGTGGTGCGGCGCTGCAAATCGTCGACCTTGACCGTGCAGTTGGGAAGATCCCCACTGCCCTGCTCTCGTTCCACCCTGATCGTGCCGTCCTTGCCGACTTTCACGCGAAAGACTTTGATGGGATCGTCCAATGGCATAGCTCAACCTCCCTTGGCCAGATTTACAAGCGCGCGGAAATGTCCCACAACTGCCGGTCCTGGATCGGAGTGCCGGCCTCGAAGAAGCTGCGAATCCGCAGTGCCAGTTCCTTGACTGCATCCTGCAAGTTGGCACTGAGAAACGAGAAAGAACGGGAGGCTTGCATCGCGCCCGCCACTTTCACTTCCTTCGTTCCCTTGGGAACCTGCAGGACGACCACCAGAGGGAAGTCATCTTCCTGGAAGAACTCGGCTCCATCCACCCGCCAGAAGACCTTCTCCAATCCGACGGCCGAGTGATCGATTTTGGCCTTCTTCACTTTGTACGCGAAGGGGCCGGCGAGAACGTTGAACCCGGCAGTCGCTTTCGCACCGGCGCCGGCACTCGCGGAAACTTCGGCATCCCCTGCTCGGGCCCCCAGGGCACCGCTCTGAGCGCTGAAGTCCAGATTTTCGTCGAGCCCGAATTCCAGATGCGTTCCCGCCTGCAGTTGAGTCTGGAATTGCTTGTCCGGCAAAATCCGAATCGCTTTGGGCCGGGTCATGGGGTCGGCACTCTCCGGGCTGAATTCGACAATCGCTTCGAGCTTATTGAATCCCCACCCGGGCTTGGCATGAAGATAAACGGGAAAATCCACGCAATAGAGATTGTGGGTCTTGGTCAGTTCCTTGAAGCGGTCACCAATCTTCAGATTGCTGCTGGCGAATTTTTCTTCTGTAATTTTCTGCACGACCGGCGACTTGGCAAACTCCGCCGCATCGCCTTGCAGTTCCTTCACCAGGGCGGCGAGAGGCGAGTCGTTCCCTTGCAGAACCTCCTCTCCCAAGTCGCGGCTCAGCACGTTCAGCCGGTCGGCGGCCTCGTTGAGCAGAGCATTGCGGTCCAGCCCCTCCATGTTGAAACTGAAATCGAGAGATGTCGCGGACATTGGTACCTCCTGAAATAGAAGATAGGTTGCCCTTTTGTTGCCACTTTCCAGTTGACGCCACCACCACCAGGCTGCAGAGAGGGGAAGGGAAAAGCAGAGCCCACTCGGAGAAAATGTTCTCCGAATACAAAATCATGGCATCCAATGATGCCAAGAATGGCGATAATTCTACTCCCACCACGCAAGTAATTACAAAAGGGGGCCGTTAGCGTGTGCGTGAGAACTCATTTTCGGGCAACTTGGCGGAACCTGATGTTCGAGAATCCAGCCCCAGAGGGGCGACCAAGCTTAGCCCAGCGCTTCAGCGCTGGGAAGAGTGGAAGAAATGACCCAAGTCCCGGAGGGACGACCCAGTTCTCACGCACCCTCGTTAGCCCGTTGCGAGTGAGCGATTTGGTAAACTAAAGGGAGCGAACCAGAAGCCGACGTAGCTCAGTTGGTAGAGCAGCCGATTCGTAATCGGCAGGTCATCAGTTCAAGTCTGATCGTCGGCTCCAGTTTTTCCGCACTGTTCGGTTTCCGTGTCTCGGTTCGATTTTCGGCTTTGTCTTCCGGCCTTACTTCGTCTGGAACAGCAGCGGAGCGAAATTGCTGAGGTTGTCGCGCCAGACCATCCAGGCGTGCATGCCCGGCGTGTGCACGGCCGTGGGTTGCATACCATTCTTATTGAGCCAGGCAATAAAGTCCTGGTTCGGCTGATTCAGGCTGTCTTCGATGCCGCAGGCTACCCAGAACAGTCTCAGCTTCGACTGGATCTGCGCTCCAGATTGTGGCGTGATTGCCGGGAAGCGTGGCTCGAAGTGATCGCTGCCGAGGCCGCCGGCGCTGAAGCTGCCGATCCAGGCGAAGTCATCGGTATGGTTGAGGCCGACGAGCAGGGTTTCTGAGCCGCCCATGGACAGGCCGGCGATGGCGTGCTCCTCGCGCTGGCCGGAGAGTGGATACTGCCGCTTCACCATCGGCATCAGCTCCTGATATAAGGCTTCGCCGAACTTGGTAAAGTTGCTGACGACTAGCGACGGATCGTCCCAGGAAGCCCAGCCTCGCTCGATGACTCGCATGTCGCCATAGCCCCAGGGCATGACCACGATCATCGGCTTCGCCTTTCCGGCAGCGATGAGGTTGTCGAGGATGACGTTCGCCTTGCCCATAGCTGTCCATGCACTGGGATCGTCACTGAAGCCATGCAGCAGGTAGAGCACGGGATATTTCTGGCTGCTGTGCGGATCGAAGCCTGGCGGCGTATAGACGTAGTACTGGCTCTCGATGCCGACAATCTTCGACTTGTAGTAATGATGGTGCACGACGCCGTGCGGAACGTCTGCTATCTCCCAGGGCATTGCGGGCTGGCCGGGAACGAGGAAGATGTTCTGGTTGACGAAGAAGCTGGTCTTGATGTCGGTGTTGTGGGGATCGAGGACTTCGGTGCCGTCCACCAGGAAGACATAACTGTAATACTGCGGAGCGAGGCCGGGTACGGTGATCGTCCAGGCGCCATCCACTGACTTCGTCATGGGAAGAGGATCATGCCGGCCTTCGAGGTCGAGCTCTACTTTCTGAGCGTTGGGCAGCGCGAGGCGGAAGGTGGCAGTGCCGTCGGGATGAATTTCGGGATCTGCCGCGGGGGCGGCGACGAGTGGAACGGGAGCGGCCTTCTCTGCGGAAGGTTGGGGCGTGGAAGGGGCTGCCGTCTGGGACAGGGCGGTAGTTCCGAAAGCAAATGCCGAAATCATAATCAAGCGAAAAAAGACGGTGGTTGGGGCAGTGCGAAACGGCTGAATCATACAGGGTTCCTTTTATTAGGATATGCCGTGCCCCACAGTCTACACGGGGACTCGCCATCCCGGCAGGACTCAACGCAGCGAGTGTAGTGCGTCAAACAGTCCGACGTTTATGATTCCCGCGTGATCCTTGGTGTCCCCCCGTGGTTAAAGCCTTTGACCTCCTCGTCAAACACCAAATTTCGTATCGGATCAAGACGAGACATAACCGTCGCTATCTTCGACGCACTACGCTAGCGGCGATGCGGACGTATAATTCTTCCGTTTTCGATTTCAGAAAGTGTCAAAAAAGAAATTGCGGTCCGATACAACGTCGCGAGTAAGGCCACAGTGAGGCACTGGTGAAGCCTATGATGAAAACACGCCGACAATTCCTGACCCAATCCGCCATGCTGACCGCCGGCGCGATGCTATCTTCTTTCGACGCCACAGCGTATCCAACGCAACCGAACATCACTTTTCCCGCCAACCCGCGCGACCGCCTGGCCGTGGCCTCCTATCCCTTTCGCGACTTCATTCTCCCCGCCGAGGATGTGAGCGCTTCGGTCTCTGTTGCGCCCAAGATGGAGCTGATCGAATTCGCCGCGCACGTAAAGTCCCGCTTCAACCTCAACAAGATCGAGCCCTGGAGCAGTCATTTCCGGTCGCTCGAACCGAAGTATCTGGACGATCTCCGCGCGGCGTTCGACCGGGCAAAGTCTCTGGTCGTCGACATCGCGTACGATGGACAGCACAGCTTCTACGCCGCCGACCGCGCCGAGCGCGAGCGGGCCGTCGCCGACAACAAGCAGTGGATCGATGCCGCCGCCGTCCTCGGCTCTCCCAGCATCCGCACCCACGTTGCCTCGGCTGATAATCAGCCACCCGATCTCGACCGGTCCACTGATACGCTCCTCAGGATTGTGGAACACGCCGCCGCGCGCAATGTCGTCGTCCATCTGGAAAACGACGATGGCATCACCGAAGACCCGGTGTTTCTGGTCAAGCTGATTGAAAAGGTGAACAGTCCGTGGCTGCGTGGCCTGCCTGATTTTGGAAATTCACTGATGCATAAGCCTCCCGAGGATGCCTACGCCGGCCTCGAGGCCATGTTCAACCACGCCTACGGCATCTGCCATGTCAAGCAATCGGAGGCTACCGAAAAAGGAGCCAACGTGCAGGTGGACTTGGCGTATGTTTTCGCAATGCTCAAGAGGACCGGATTCCACGGATACCTTTCGATGGAGTACGACAACTCCGGCGACCCTTACAAGGAGACCGAGGAGCTGATCGCCAAGTCGCTGCAGTTTCTGTCCGCCTGAATCTGCCGGTCTGAATCTGTCGGTCTGAAGATTGGCTCCAGCCGACAGCCGGTATATGATTCCGACGACTATGGAAGCTTTCGATCCGGCAGCGGAATGGCTGCAGCTCTCCGAGCGTTATCGCCAGATGAGTGACAACGAGCTCCTGGCTCTGGCACGGCAAATCACCGAGTTGACCGATGCCGCGCAGCAGATTCTGACGTCCGAGATGTCCCGGCGCGGGTTGAAGCTGCAGCCCGAGGAACCTCCGGGTCCGCCAATCCCCGCTCGGCAGCTCGATCCCTCCTACGACGAGGACAGAAAGTTGGTCGAGATCCTCACCGTGTGGAGTTTGTCGGATGCAGTTCAGTTGCAGACGCTGCTCGACGGGGCGGGGATTCCGTTTTTCATGGGACCGGAGAAAGCTACCAGTGTTGAGACGGTGACCTCAAGTTTCGTCAATGGCGTCAGCGTGCAGATCATGCAGGTTGGCCTGCCTTGGGCGCGCCAGGTACTAATGAATTACTCTCCAGCGAACGACCCGGGTCCAAGACCGGGGGAAGAACTTCGCGATCTTTCGGTACGCTGCCCCAAATGCCATTCCACGGAAATTGTCTTGGAGCGTCTGCTCAGTGAGCCTGCAATCGCGGCGGACGATTCGCAAAAATACGAATGGACCTGCGATTCATGCGGCCACCATTGGGAAGATGACGGCGTTGTAGAAGAAGAATAAACGCCTTAGGCTGAAATTTAAAAACGAACCGGCGTTATACTTCCGCGGTAAGCTGGCACACGATCGCGGATTCTGTATGCGATTGCCAATTCAGTGATCTGCAAGGGCGACAATGGGCACTGGCAGCCAAGTTACTCGGGTATCATCGGAAGCCTTGCGGCGGGCGGCATCTCGAATCTCTACTATCCGGCGCAAAATCGCAATGGAGCGGAATTAATGTTCGAAAACGCACTAATCGGGACTGGCATAAGTGCCGCCACCAAAGTCTTGCAGGAATTTTACATCCGGAGGCTGACCTTGAAAGTTCCTAACAACGCCCCGGCTCAACCCTAAAGCTCGAACGGCAAAAGATCACCTTGTTGGCGTAACATCGCGATGGCGCTCAATGACCCGGGCAGTCAAAACGTTTTGCATTTTGACTTATTCCGATTACACAGGCAATTGCCGGTCGCCAAAACTGACGATTACACCGCCCTTGACCCTCCCAGTTTTTCGTAGGATACTTTCTGTCCCTCCATTTCGAGAACGTCGGACCCTTCTAATGTTCTCCTACGAGCTGTATCGCCTCTGCAGGGTCACACTACTTCCGGTCGTATTGCTGGTTGCTCCAATAACATTCTCACAAGGCATCTCCAGCTCCAGTGTAATTTCGGACACTTCCAAGAGTAAGTATGCTGCGAATCACGTTCTGGTGAAGTTTCGCGCGACAGCGAGCGCGGAAGATCGAGAAGCCGTGCATGCCGCACTTGGAAGCTACACTCTCCGCCGGTACGCAGCGGTACGAGATCTGGAAGTGGTCTTGCTGCCCCAGAATTTGGAATTGAGTAAGGCGCTGCGCGCTTACCGGCAGCGACCCGAGGTGGAATACGCGGAGCCCGACTTCATCGTTCATTCGTTCAGTACGCCGAACGATCCGCTGTTTCCCCAAATGTGGAACCTGCTCAATACCGGTCAAAACGGGGGAACTCCGGGCGACGATGTGGGCGCCAGTCTGGCATGGAATTTGAGTACCGGCGATCACAGCATTGTAGTTGCCACACTGGATACGGGTATTGATTACACCCACCCCGATCTCATTCCGAATCTTTTCCATAACCTTGCGGTCTGCAATGGCGTCAATGATGACACGAATGGCTGCTACGGAATCGCACCTGTATATAACAACTCTAATCCATTCGACGACAACGGCCATGGCACGCATGTCGCTGGAATTATCGGCGCAGCGGGCAACAATAACCTGGGAGTGGCCGGGATCAACTGGACCGTACAAGTACTGGCCTGTAAGTTCCTGGATTCGTCGGGGAGCGGGCAGGTTTCCGATGCCATAACTTGCCTCGACTACGTCCAGCAGATGAAAAGTAATGGCTACAATATCGTGGCCACAAATAACAGTTGGGGCGGAGGAGAATATTCGCAGGCGCTGACAGACGCCATCCAGGCTCAACAACAGGCGGGCATTCTGTTCGTTGCTGCCGCGGGGAATGGATTCGGCGACAACGACGTAGCCCCGACTTATCCGGCAAATACGCTCCTTCCTAATGTCATCTCGGTAGCGGCTACCACGAACATGGATGCTTTGGCAGCGTTCTCCAACACGGGAAGACACACCGTGCACATGGGCGCTCCGGGGCAGCAAATTCTCAGCACGTGGCCGGGCAGCAACTACGCGGTGCTGTCAGGAACGTCGATGGCAACCCCGCATGTGGCGGGCGCCGTTGCATTGTTGGCTGCCCAAAATCCAAACCTGGACTGGCGTGCGTTAAAGAACCTGGTTTTGGCGGGAGGCGATTCGCGATCGTCCCTGGCGCAAACCGTTACCGGAAGCCGGTTGAACCTGAATGGATCGATGAGTTGCTCCGGAAAGAGCGCACAGAGCCGGCTTCAACCCGTCAACGACGTGGTTGCGGGAACGGTGGGCGTTCCTTTGACGCTCGAAGAGCTCAACGTGAACTGCTCGCAGCCGGCTGGGAGTGTGCAAGTGACGGTGTCGCCAAGCGGGTCAATCGTGACCTTAGTGGACGATGGAAGTGGCGCCGACCAGGCTTCCGGAGACGGAATCTACACGGGACAATGGACACCTTCCGCCATTGGGAGTTATACCCTCACCTTTCCGGGAGGTGACGTGGTACCGGTGGAAGTTCTGAACGATTATGTTGTCGCGCCCACTCCTTACAACTATGTCAGCATCACGGGAACGAACCTCAACCTGGGAGACGACAGCGTCGCACAGATCACGTCACCATTCGCCATTGCTTTTGGCGGTGGGAGTTTCACCACGCTGCAGATCGGAAGCAACGGAACGATCAGTTTTACCGATGCGTATTCGCCAGTCAGCAACAACGTGATTCCGACTCTGGCTCCGGTACCTGTGACTCTCATCGCGCCGTTTTGGCAGGATCTTTATCCGGTGGCGGGTTCCCCGCAGAACGTGTATTGGGCCGTGATGGGAAGCGCGCCGAACCGGCAGCTCATCGTGGAATGGAGAAACGTAAGAAGTTTCGTCTGCCACAGCGATTCTTCTGCCACGATCACGTTCGAGGTGATTTTTTCCGAGTCCAGCAGCAACATTCTTTTCGAATACGCCGACACCACGTTCGGCGATTACTGTTACTTTCAGGATGCCGGAGCAGAAGCGACTGTCGGAGTGCAAGTCTCGCCTTCGGTCGGAACCATGTGGACGGTGAACGATCCCGTCATCGTGAGCGGCAGCGCTCTGTTGTGGACGATCGGAAGCAACAGCCCGCCCAACAACCCAACTCCCACGATCACGACTGTATCGCCGCCAACTGTGCCGGTGGGTGGGCCCGCCTTCACGCTCACGGTTAATGGCACCGGCTTTGTACCGACTTCCGCCGTGAACTTCGACCTCTACGAGCGTCCGACGACTTACGTCAGCAGCACAAAACTCACAGCCGAGATTCCTGCCGATGCTATCGGACCAGAAGTTGCCCCCAGCACATACATCTGGGTTCAGAATCCGCCGCCCGGAGGGGGACAGTCCAACAATGTAACCTACCCGCTATCCAACGGCGTTCCCACGATAACGTCGATTTCACCCACTTCTGTTACGGCCGGATCCTTTAGCTTCTCCTTGATTATCAACGGAACAGGGTTCAGCCAATCGGCGGTCTATTGGAATGGAACGCTGCTGAACCAGGGCGGCGCTGGAAACCCCAACCAGATGTGGCTCGACATTTCGTACACTATGATTGAAAACCCAGGCACTGTTCAAATCACCGTGGTCAATGCCGCGCCTGGCGGAGGGACTTCCAACGCCGCGACCTTTACGATTCTTTCCCAGGCGCAAGCACCACTTTACTTGCAACAGCATCCCTTGCTTAACGGGACTGGATCGCCTTCGAACGCGTCTCCCGCCACACCCACACGATTTCTCGGATGGAAATACGCAGCTCGGGGAGGGGAAGACTATCTGAAAGCTTTCTCGCGTCCCCGTGCGCAGTCGCCATTACCCTCCCCGAGTCCAGCTTTGTCGGCGCCGATTGGCAACAGCATAGGCCCGTCATCCCCTTCGGGCACACCGTCCCCTGCAGGCCTGGGATTGCGCGCGCTTTTGCCGGCTGACTTTATTCCAAGTGGAGTCGCGGCTGGCGACTTCAATGGCGATGGGATACCGGACTGGGTCGTTTCGAATGGTGGGAGCAACAACCTCTGGGTGTATTTGGGGCGCGGCGATGGGACCTTCAGCCAGGCCACGGTCATTCCGCTGACCGGGCAATCTCCGGTGGCGGTGGCGGCCGCGGACCTGCGCGGTATTGGCAGACTCGACATCATTGTGGCCGAAGCGGACAGTGAAAGCATCGGCGTATTGTTGGGCAACGGCGACGGGACGTTCGCGGCAGAGAGAACCTACTTCGTCCCCGGGGCTCCGATTTCGCTCGCCGTCGCGGACATGAACCATGATGGCCACCTCGACGTAGTTGCGGGCGTGATACCCGATTTCAATGTTTCTCTTGTTGGCTCGTTAGTCACACTTCTGGGAGACGGTACGGGAGGCTTTGCGCCACCTTTGTTCGAGCCGTACCTGACTTTCGGAGTTCAAACGCCGGAGTCCATAGCGGTTGCCGACTTTGAACAAAACGGCAAGCCGGATGCTGTTGTAGTGGATCCCAGCGTGGGCGCGATCGTTTATGTAAATGATGGAACGGGGCTGCTCAAGGAAGCCCAGCCTGTAGATGAGACCCAGATCCTGGCCGGGGTTGGTCCCTTAACGGTGGCTGCAGGAGACGTGAATGAGGACGGGTGCCCCGACGCCGTCACCTTCGATAATCTGGGTATTGCCAGAGTCTACCTGGGGAACTGCGACAGCACGTTCCAGCCTCAGTCCACAGAAGTGGGCGAGGGCGACTTTGGTTGGGCGTCAACTTTGGTCGACGTAAACGGCGACGGCCATCTCGATCTTGTCTATTCGGGGATCAGCGCTCAAACCGGCTACGGGCAAGTCGCCGGAAACCTGCTTGCCGTTCATTTCGGAGACGGAAAAGGAAACTTTGGACCCGCCCACGTCTATCGCGGCGGACAAACGTCCTTTGCATTAGCCGTCGCCGACTTCAATCGCGACGGTCACCCGGATGTGATCACCGCCAATCAGGACAGCGACTCCGCCACCATATTCTTAAACGACGGCCAGGGCGGATTCGGTATGCCTTCCGGCGAGTACATCGGATACATCAGCGACAACAATTCCTCGGGACCCGTCAATGCTCCTTATACCAGCTACACTCCCGCGGACGTGAACGGAGACGGGAAGCCGGATCTGGTTGTGCTGGAAGTGGGTCCGGGGTATCCCAATCCTTTTCAGGCCACCGTCATGCTGAACGATGGCACGGGGCACTTCGGTCCTGCTGTCCACTCGCCTGTCGCCGAGGGCACGTCCAGCGTCTTCGATTATCTGCTGGGAGATTTCCGCAACACGGGACAATTGGATCTCGTCACGCTTGCGTCGTATGAAGGATCGAATTCGCAGTTGGTCTTCGCGCCCAACGCCGGAGCGGGCAGCTTCGGACCTCCAAGGATCACCAATATTCCCCAAAGCGGAGCCCTCGCCGCGGGAGACTTCAATCATGACGGCAATCTTGACTTGGCGGTGGCTTCGATTTCCCCAACCGGCACGATAACCATAACCATCTACCTCGGGCACGGGGACGGCACGTTCACCGCCCAGAAGCCGGTCAGCTTTAACACCAATAGTCCGGGACACTGGGTACAGGGCCTCTGGGTCGGCGATTTCAATGGCGACGGGAAACTGGATCTCCTGGCGTGGCTCTACGTCAATGTAGATCCTCCGCAGAATAATGATGTGTACGAACTTCTCGGTAATGGAGACGGGACCTTTGCGCCCGCGAAACTGGTACTCCAGAATCTGACCAGCCCGGCGGTGGCGGATTTCAACCACGACGGCCTGCCCGATGTGGTGGACAACCGCGACCAGTTCACAGACTATCCGAACTTCACCGTTCCCCAGTTCAGAATTTTTCTCTGCCAGCCCGATGGCAGTTTCGTTCTGAGCAACACCTACATGCCCTACACCGGACAGGCCACGTTCCAACCCACCCTGGGGACCGTAAATGGCGCTCGTTATCCCACCTATCTCGGTGATTTCAATGGCGACGGCAATATGGATCTGGCAGCCATCCAGAAAGCAACCGGGTACCCCACGCCCGTCTTCTACGTGCAGTTCCTGCTGGGAAATGGCGATGGCAGCTTTACTCCTTCGTATGAGCCGTACCTCTTGTATGGATCGCTGCCCACAACGGCTTTCGACGTCACCGGCGACGGCCGCGCGGATTTGATCGAGAGCGACATATACACATCCTCTTTTCAGGTGATCCCCGGTTCTCCCGGTTCCGCTCTGCAAGTTCAAATGGTCAGTGATCCGGTCATTGGAAGCAATGGAGCGATTCAGATCTCCCTCGCTACCCTGGCATCCGCCGGCACGCAAGTGTCGCTCACGGCAAGCGATCCCGCGATCGAGATCCCGGCAAGCGTCACCATCCCGGCGGGATCTCTAACCCAGGACGTTAACTTCACCATTAAAAGCTCGTTCAACTCCACGCACGTGTTTTGGATTCAGGGAACGATTGGCAGCAGCACTGCCACTGCCTATGGGACGCAAGCCACTGCTCAGGGCCAATACGGAGTTGCGGTGTACATTAACAACGCCACCGAGTCGGTTTTCCCGGGCCTCACCACCTCGGATTACCAGCTCGGAATCACTTCCTTAAGCGGATATTCCACGACTCTGAGTTTGAGCTGCCAGGGTCTTCCCGCCGGCGCCTCCTGCCAGTTCGGCCAGAGTCCTCTCAGCGTCGCCCCTGGAGGCAATGCGACGACATCGCTGGTCATAAACACGACCTCCAGCACGGCCCTGGGCGAATATCCTTTTACGATTCAGGGCTCGGACGGGACAATCGTTGCAACCGTGAAAGCAACGCTTGATGTGGGCGATTACAGCGTCAGCATCACGCCCAGCACACTTACGGCCCTTGCGGGTACGACCGCTGTCTACACGGTCAATGTGACATCCATCGACAACTATTCAGCCTACCTCACGGGAACCTGCAGCGGGATTCCGGCTCCGGCCGTCTGCAGTTTCAATGGCCCGATTTATCCAGGCGGGTCAACCTCACTGAATGTCCAAACCAACACTCTTGCCGTGGGAAGCTACAACTTTACGGTGGCGCTATCGAATGGCGTGGCGACGCGTTCCGCGTCAGCCCAGCTTGATGTGGGCGATTACAGCGTCAGCATCACGCCCAGCACACTTACGGCCCTTGCGGGTACGACCGCTGTCTACACGGTCAATGTGACATCCATCGGCAATTCTTCAGCCAGTCTCACAGGAACCTGCAGCGGGATTCCCGCGCCAGCCGTCTGCAGTTTCAATGGCCCCATTAGTACGGGTGGATCAACCGTACTGAACGTCCAAACCAACACTCTCGCCGTGGGAAGCTACAACTTTACGGTAACGGTATCGAATGGCGTGGCCACGAGTTCCGCGTTAGCCCAACTCAACGTTGGGGACTTCAACGCGGCTCTCTCCACTAATTCTCTTTCGGTCGCGGTCGGACAATCTGGCAACGTCACCATCAACGTAACTGGGCAGAATGGTTTCACGGACCTGGTTACGTTGTCCTGCGGTGGCGCACCCAGCGGCACAGGCTGTGCGATCAGTCCGGCCGCTGTGAACCCATCCCCGAACGGAACCGCAGCAACCATGATCGTGACGGTGAATGCCACGCCGTCGCCGCAAAATTCGCGCTATTCGGATACTGGGCGGACAGTTCTATCAGCATCGATTTCGGGGCTGCTCCTTGGCTGTTTCGTGATCCTGACTTCTGCTTTTCGCAAAGGCAGAGCTTTCGTCGCGTGCCTGATGCTGCTGGCTGCCATAGGATTAGTGGTTTCGTGCGGCGGAAGTAGCGGAGGCGGCGGTGGCGGGGGCGGCGGTACATCGTTCAACCTGACTGTTCAGGCTAGCGCCGACGGCGTGATCAAGAACGCTGGTACGGTAAAGGTCACAGTGCCATGATGTTGTCATGAGCGAGACATGGCGTTCACCGCAGAGAATTGGCGAGCGAAATGGAGACTCCGCCGGACATTCTCCAAGTGCCTGAAAGTAATGGTGGCGGCGGTAGGACTCGAACCTACGACCTACGGATTATGAG
>CAVRNL010000092.1:0-21399 GCA_963722485.1 uncultured Acidobacteriaceae bacterium | reverse complement strand
ACCGGCGGCGAGGTGCTATTGCGCAAGCGGATTTCGGCGGACCGCTTTGAGGAGATTCACGAGTCGTTCGAGCGGCACGAATTCTGGGCCTTGATGTTTCCGGCGATGTTGCCGCCACCCACGCCTTTCAAGATCGTGGTGCTGTCCGCGGCAGCGTTTGAGATGAACTTCGCGCATTTTCTGCTGGCAATTTTTCTGGGACGGTTCGTGCGCTTTCTGATTGAGGCGCTGCTGACACTCTGGTTCGGTCCGCAGATTGTGACCCTGGCGGGGAGCCTGTTTGCTCACCACTTCGTGGGGATTCTGGTGGGAGTGGCAGTGTTGGCGGCGGGATGGCTGATCTGGCGGCGGACAAAACGGCGTGCGAAAAACAAGAACGCAGCGAGGAAGGATTCCGCGCTGCGCGGGGAAGAAACTCGACTGATCGACTAGGCGGCTGCGGTTCCGCGGGGTTTGTGGGAGCGGGCGACCACGGCGGCCAGCGCGGGCAATCCGAACATGACTGCGGTGAAGAGCACGTCGCCGGCGACTCCCCGGCGGAAGAACGGCAATCCGGCGGCGTAGCAGGTCATCAGTCCAGAGAGAGTCTTGGGATACATATTCCAGCATGCCCAGACGGCGAGATTACTGACCACGAAGAAAGAAATGGAACTAGCCAGCGCGGCCCCGCCTACCCGCAGCCAGTTGGTGTTTTCGCGCAGTTGGCTGCCCAGCCACAAGATCGCCGCATACCAGGCCCAAGTCACGAAATGGTCCCAGGTGAGGGGATATGAGTAGACGAACTTGGTGAGGATGACGTCGGAGGCGGCGAGCAGGGCAAGGGGCACCCATAGCTGACTTCTGGAACCGCGCGCGCCAAAATAGAGCAGCGCGGCCGCTACTGGAGTGAAGGCCAGCGGATGGGGCATAAAGCGAAACGCGATGGCAAAAATGACAAACAGGTAAGCCAGCATGATCACCTCGTTGAGAGCTATCTAGGATTGTTGCGCGAGCGGACGCTGCCGGTCAAGCGCGGAGTGAATTTAGGTATTCCAGTTTCAGGTGGGCGTTGTACGATCAAGTGAAATGCTTCCGAATATGAAGGACAAAGTCGTTGTTATCACGGGCGCCACTTCGGGCATCGGCCAAGTCGCGGCGGAGAACCTCGCCGGCATGGGTGCGCGCATTATCCAAGTCGCGCGCGATCGCGGGCGCGGCGAGGACGCTCTGAAGCGGCTCAACGACCGCACTCCTGATGGCGCTCATAGTATTTACTACGCGGATCTCTCGCGGCTCAGCGAGATGAAGCGGGTAGCGTCGGAGATCGCGAAGGCCGAACCGCGCATCGATGTGCTGATCAACAATGCGGGAGCCATGTTCGGTTCTCGTCAACTCACCGAAGATGGCCTGGAACTTACGTTCGCGTTGAATCACATGGCCTATTTCGTCCTGACCCACGGCCTGCGGGAGCGACTGGTGGCCTCGGCGCCGGCGCGCGTGGTGAATACGGCTTCGGACGCGCACGCGGCTGCTACGCTCGACTTGAACGACTTGCAGTCGGCCGAGGCCTATCGCGGCAACTTCTTGGAAACGCTGCGCTATGGCGGACCTGGGTTCAAGGTCTATGGCCGCTCGAAACTGTGCAACATTCTTTTCACGCGCGAACTCGCCCGGCGGCTTGCGGGAACGGGAGTGACCGCCAACTGCCTGCATCCCGGCTTTGTCGCGACTCGTTTCGGCGATCAGACTGGCGGCTTGATTTCTTTTGGTATTGGAATTGCCAAGCGCTTCGCGCTTTCTCCACAACAGGGCGCGGAAACCGTGACCTACCTCGCATCCTCACCCGACGTGGCCAGTGTGAGCGGTGAATATTTCGACAAATGCCGTCCCGCAAAACCCAGCCTGGAGGCGCAAGACGACGCCATGGCGGGCCGACTTTGGGAGGAGTCGGCTCGACTCGCGCACATTGAGGCCTAAGCAGCCCTAACATTGCTGTCAGCGAGTGTTTGTGTTTTTGTTCCCCATCCGAAGCGTTCGTCCACTACTTGTTCATACCCGTCCTTCGACTATCGATCGGGCTTTCCGTTTCGCCGTCCCACCGGGTTTTTGCTCGTAACGCGATTCGACAAACTGAGCCAGCAGTTGCATAGCCCGTCCGACACGGGCCCGATCTCCGGTGGCGCAGAGGTCAAGGAGCAAGCCCCGAGTGGCGGCCAGGAGCAGAGTCGCCTCGGCAGTCTCGAATTCCGATCGTAGACCGGCCTTCCTGGTGAGCTTCTGCCAGTAGGCCAGCGGAGCTTCGAGGATGCCGGGGTACTCGCGCGGGTTTCGAAGCGCTAGCGCGTACAGCTCGAAGACCAGGCGTACTGCGGGCTGGGCCCGAGGCGCGCTCATCCGCTGCCAGTACCAGCGCAGGAACTCGGATAGCGTGCGCGGGTTCTTCCCGGCCTGGAACCAAGCCTCGATGTGCGCATCTCCACGTTCCCGCAGGCCCGCGAGGATCTCGCGCATCAATCCTTCCCGCGAGCCGAAGTGGTAGACCAGCATCCGAGCGTTGGTGTTCAGGGCTTTCGCCAGGGGGCGAAGGGCCAAGTCCCCGAATCCGTAAGAGAGCACATAATCGACAGCCTGGTTGCGGAGCCGTTCGCGGATTCCAGGGTTGGGAGGTCTTGCCATTGGGGAACTCCTTGACGAATTACTGTAACACATGTTACTGTAACACACGTTACGTTCATTATGAACGCATGTGAAACCCAACCATGAAAGGTTTCACTGCAAAGGAGAACGATATGCGCAAAGGTTCGTTGGTGCTATTGCTGTTGGCGATCAGCCTGCCGGGTCTGGCTCAGTCAGGCAGCGAGCAGGGAAAGAACAAGGCGGTTGCCCGAAGCTTTTTCGAGGAAGTGCTCAGCCGCGGACAACTCGACAAATACGGGGAGTTTCATTCCAAGGACTTCGTGGCCCATGCCGGCGTCCGCACTGCCACCCTGGAGGAAGATCTGGCCGATGCCCGGGAAGAACGCAAAGCTCTGCCGGACATGAGCTTCAGGGTGAACCGGATGGTCGCGGAGAAGGATCTGGTCGCCGTGCATTTTACGGTGAGCGGCACGAACACGCAGGCAGGGATGGGGTTTCCGGCAACGGGCAAGAAGATCGCGAGCGATGGGGTGACCATCTTCCGCTTCAAAGACGGCAAGATCTGTGAAGAGTGGAACGTGTTCGACATGCTGACGGTGATGCGGCAGGCTGGTCTGCTCCCTTCGCAGCAGTGATGGAGCGCGCAATTCTCTAGATCACCGAGTATTCGTGCTCATGCTCCTCATTCCGAAGCGTTCGTCCAACACTTGCAGATCGCGGGTCAGGAGCACCATCGCGCCGAGGGCGGCGCGCGCGCCGCTTCCCGGATAGTCGTAGCGGAGATCGCGGAAGCGGACTACGTAGGCGGCGCGGCCGTTGCCTATCGGATCGCTCTCCAGTTTTTCGGTTTCGGTTACGGGATATTGGGCCCAACTCAGATACACGCGTCCAAGGTAGGTTTTCTTGGCGGCCAGAGTGACGGGAGTCTCTTCGGGCTTGTAGCGAATCTGCATTTGCGCTTCGGGATCGACTTCGGGAGACATCGAGTTGAAGTTCAGCGAATCGACGTTCATGGTGGCGAAGAAGGCGGGCGTTTCTACTACTCCGTACCAGCGAAAGGGATTGGTCATGTACGGGTACGCGGAAACCCGAATCGAGTCGGCTCCCTGGTAACTGCGTGCCTCCAGCGCGGCTGCAGCGCGGCGATGTTCGAAGTCGCACAGTCCCCAGTAGGCGAAGACCGCGAGCAGGGCTAAAGTCGCTGCTAGTCTTCCGGATGGCTTGGCTTGCGGGCCTCTGCCGCGGGCGCCGATCTCTTCGTTGATCAGCGAAAACAATGCGGGGAGAATCAGGCCCAGGGTTAGAGCGATTAGAAGGACGGGTTCGACGATGAAGACGATGTCCCAGGAAACCCAGCGTTCGGAGAACGGCCACAAGGGACGCACTCCGTAGCTGGTGGTGAAGTCGAGAAGAATGTGACTGAGGCCGGCCAGGTAGGCGTAGGCGAAGAGCAATCCCCAGCGCGGGGGAAGGTTGGGATTGCGGGTCTTACGGCCGCGCAACCGCCAGAGGAGATAGATGAATCCGACGACTACGGCGGCTACCAGCGGCACGCCGAGGAAGGAATGAGTAAATCCGCGGTGATGATTCAAGCCGAACGCGGAGCCGCCGAAGCGGCTGAAGACGTCGAGGTCGGGAGCCTCGGCGGCGAGGGTGAGCGTGGCGGTGGCGAGCGCGGTTTTGCGATTGAGTCCGGCGCGGCCCATGGCGGCGCCGAAAAGAAAATGGGTGACGGGTTCCATGAGAGGCTAGAGGTTAGAGGTGAGAGGTCAGATTGCAGAGGTGAAGACCAATGCTACCTCTGCAATCTGACCTCTCACCTCTGACCTCATTTAACCTCTGACCTGGTCCGCGAACGTCGAACTCGCGCTGATTACGGACGGGGCCCATTCGGTCACGGGATGCGCTGCGCCACAATCGAGGCACTTCGTCATCGCAAACTGTGTCGCGCAGTGGGGGCAGACGGCGTGAGTCTGAAAAGTGTCGAATGCCTGCCCACACTTTCCGCACTTCCAAAACTCGCCGATGGGCGGCTTGGCGTTGCACGCCGGACAAGCGAACCCATCACGGCGCGGCAACTTTGCGAAACGCAGCAAGGCCCGCGCGTGCTGGAGTCCGCCCCAGCAATTCATGAGCAAGAAGATGGCGATCGCGCCGAGCCAAGGATCTTGTGTCCAAATCGCGCGTCCGATGAATGCGGCGATGCCGAGGAATCCGAGCACGGTCGCGACCAGCAAACTGCGAGCGCGGCCCATCACAAACCACAACAAGGAACGAAGAATCTGGCCGCCATCGAGCGGATAGATGGGGAGAATGTTGAATACGAACAGCCAAACATCGATGAGGAAGACAGCGTGCAGGAATGGCCGCAAATCGTGTACGGACGCATACCAGCCCGCACGAAGGCAGATCCGGTGGATGACAATAATGATGGGAACGAGGACTACGTTGACCAGCGGACCGGCGGCGATGCTCCATAATGTGGCACCGGGGCGTTGCGGCGGATTTACGTATGCGACGCCGCCGAACGGCCAGAGGACGATGCGATCGGCTTGTCCGCCTACCTGGCGGCAGGCTAGCGCGTGGCCGAATTCGTGAATGGTCACGATTAGAAACAGCGCGAGGTATTCCGCGACGTTCCAGCCGATCGAGGAATAGCTCCCTTTACGCGCATTGATTCCGTAATACGCCAGCAGGAACCAGGACCAATGGAGGAAGACATCGATTCCTGAGAAGCGGAAAAGGCGAATCGATCCTTGGCGGCCGGTGGGCATAGGTGAGCTTTATGATACAGCGCCGAATGGGATCAAGCGTCGCGACGCGCGGTTACGCGGGTACCACGATGGACAGTGCGTCGGGAACCATCGTCATGCGGGCGGGCAGGCGGCCTAGCAGTTCGCCGTCGGCTTCGACGTAGACGCGGTCCCCACTGCGATTATGATCATGGCCGTCGCTTTTCTCCGGCAAGCGACAGACGACCTCCGAGCAACTGACTAGATCGATGCCGTCGATACTCCATGGACGGCCGAGCAGCGCTCCGGCCACATACTGCAGATAGGCATTGCGGCTGGCGGTGCGGCACATGACGGCGCGCAGATCGCGGCAGTCGAGCGATGCTCCAGGAACCAGTTCGCGCAGGACGTTTCCGAAAAAACGGATTCTTACCGCCAGAAGTTCGGTCAGCAAGGCGCGCTGACGCGAGCCGCTTCCGTTGGCATACTCGACCTCGAACTTCCTCATGCGATGCGTTGCCCACAACTGCCAGGCCTTGAGGTAGTAGGCCGTCATCCCCGAGCGATTCTTGAGTTCGGCGGTCAGTTTATAGAAGAGGTGCGCGTCCACGCCGATTCCGGCGGCGACGGTGAAGTAGCGGGCTGAGATTTTATCGTGGAAATCCTCGTACTCAATTCGTCCGAGAGGGATGCGGCGAACGGCTCCAGTGATGGCAGCTTGCGCCGCGGCGGCGGGACGGAACGGGATTCGGAGGTCGTGGGCGAGCGCATTGGCGGTGCCGAATGGAAGAATGGCGAGAGCTGCGGGCGTGCCCGCCAATCCCTGAATGACGTCGTGGATGGTGCCATCGCCGCCGCAGGCAAAGACGGTGTCGCTGCCAGCGGCCACGGCGCAGCGGGCGTTGTCGGTCGCCTCCTGGCTGGAACGGCATATCGTGAGCTCGGTGCGAACGCCAGCCGACTGAATGATGCCGATGGCATGGTTCAGTTCCGCGTCGCGCTTTCTTCCGCGGCGGCCGGAGTTGGGATTGAACAGAATGGTGGCTTTGTTCATGCGTCGGCTAGGTCTGCTATGAGTTTAACGCACACCCCACTCCCACATGCCGAACCTGGCCTTCTGCGGGATCGCCGTGGCCCCAATCGGCGGGCGCATAGCGGCCACGTACGAGGTTAGCAGACAGGTTAGCAGGCTGTTGCTTCCGCAGCCGAGTCTGCACTATGCTTGCGCGCAAAGTTTGGGGACATCCCTTTTCACCACGATTGAAGTCCGTTTGGTTCATTTCAGGAGGAACTTTGTATGCGTGTGATGATTGCGTTGTGTTTCACAATAATTCTCACTTTCAGCATCTCTGCAGACGCTCAGAACCACGCCATGGGAGCCGCGAAGCCGGCCACGATGATGACGGGCCTGGGCGATTTGCATCATCCGGTTTCGACGAAGAACGCGAGAGCGCAGGGATTCTTCGATCAGGGACTGCGACTGATTTATGCGTTCAACCATGACGAGGCGGCGCGCTCCTTCCAGCAAGCGGCGGCGCTCGATCCGAAGCTGGCGATCGCCTATTGGGGGGTGGCGGAGGCGGTGGGTCCGAACTACAACGATCCGGCCAGCGAAGACCGCTTCAAGCAGGCGCACGATGCGATTCAGAAAGCAGTGGACCTGAGTGCAAACGCCTCTGACGCCGAACGCGCCTACATTCTCGCGATGGCGAAGCGATTTCCAGCGGATCCGAAGGCTGATCGGCGAAAGGCGGCGGAAGAATATCGCGACGCGATGCGCGAAGTGGTAAAGAACTATCCCGACGATCTGGATGCGGCGACGTTGTTCGCGGAATCGGGGATGGATCTGAACCCGTGGGCCCTGTGGCATCAGGACGGCACGCCGGCGGAGGGCACCAGCGAGATTGTCGCAACTCTGGAATCAGTGATCAGGCGCGATCCCGATCACCTGGGCGCGCTGCATTACTACATTCACGCGGTCGAGGCGTCGAATTCTCCGGAGCGCGCTTTGGCTGCGGCGAATCGACTGGCGGCGCTGGCGCCCGCGGCGGGACATATCGTACATATGCCGGCGCACATTTACATCCGCACGGGAGATTATGCAGCCGCAGTGAAAACTAACGAGCAAGCGGCGGCGGCCGATCGAGCATACATCCAGAGCAGCGGTGTGCAAGGCATTTATCCGATGATGTATTACAGCCACAACCTGCACTTCATCGCGATGTGCTCGGCCATGACAGGAGACTACACGGAATCGCTCAAGGCGGCGGAGATGCTGGCGGCTCATGTGGGGCCGTCTGTAAAGGACATGCCGCCGCTGGAAGGATTCATGACGATCCCCATGGCGGTGAATGTGCGTTTCCACAAGTGGGATGCAATTCTGGCGATGAAGCAGCCCGACGCGGGAATGAAGACCACGGTTGGCTTCTGGCACTTTGCGCGTGGGATGGCGTTGGCAGGCAAGGGCCGGATCAGCGACGCGGAAGCGGAATACAGGATCGTGGCGGACGCCGAGCAAGCGACCTCGCCGGATGTGGTTTTCCAGATGCCTATCAACAATAAAACTAAAGACATCCTGAAGATTGCGGAGAATGTTCTTGGGGCGCAGGTGGCACTGGCGAAAAAAGACAACGCTGCCGCGGCGGCCATGCTTCGTGATGCCGTTGCCGTGCAGGATACTCTGAAGTACGACGAGCCTCAGGATTGGTTCTTCCCGGTGCGGGAGTCGCTCGGCGGAGTGCTGCTGATGAACGGCGATACCAAAGGGGCGGAGCAGGTGTTCCGCGACGACCTGGCGAAGAATCCCCGGAATCCCCGGTCGCTGTTCGGTCTGAATCAGGCGCTGAAGGAGCAGGGTCGAAACTCAGATGCATGGTTTGTGGAGCAGGAATTCCGCAAGGCGTGGAAGGGCGGCGCGGGAGAGTTGCAGGTGGACGATCTGGTGTAGCGAAAAGGTCGGCAGCATGTTCTGCGGCGGCTCGGTCACAGCACCGGCAATTGCCCACGTTCGATGGAATAGACGTAGTGTGGGAGACCGCGCCAGGGCACTTCTTTCCAGATGATCATCCCGTTGCGCTCGGCGACGCGGCGTGAAGGCAGATTCTCGGGACGAATCAGGGAGATCAGGCGATTAGTCTTCCGGTGCGCGAAGGCCCAGTCGCGACAGGCCATGGCGGCTTCGGTCGCGAGCCCCTGGTGCCAGAAGTCGCGGCGGAGGTGGTATCCGATTTCGTAGAAGGGCTCGCCCTCGACCTGCTGGCGGGTAATGCCGCAATCGCCGATGATTTCTCGAGTCTTAGTCAACTCGATTGCCCAAAGGCCGACGCCGTCATCCTTGTAGCGTTGACGGTTGCGTTCGATCCATTGCTCGACACCGGCGCGATCGTAGGGAGCGGGGTAATAGCGCATGGTTTCGGGATCGGAGAGGACTTGGGCTAGGGCATCGGCGTCTGCAGGAGTAAACTCGCGGAGGAGAAGACGCGGGGTTTGGAGAACATGCATGTGGCGAGTCCTGCTCTGGATATCAGCCGTTCGAACCATCAGGCCACATTATGAGGGATGCGATCTCGGGCAAGCGAAAATTTGCCTCGCCATAGCAGGAGTAGACCTCCAACTCGGAAATTTCTCCTTCTCGGACATGTACGCAGACTCCGACGCGAACCCCTTCAGGCGAGGTCCCCTCCCCGTCCGCAATAATTCGAGACGGACCGTCTTTGCGGTCTCCACCAAGAGCAAAATCGACGGTGGGGCATCCACAGCCACATTTGGTGACGACTCGGAGCTTGGGAATTTGCGGTAGGTACTGCGATGCGTCGGGCCGACCATGACCGAGTAACCATTCCAATAAGCTGACCTCTTCTCGCGACAACGATCTCTCGTCAGGTACGTGGAGTTTGTCAGTCATTGTCGTATCGTCCGAGTGTAGTTTAGCAATCAGCGGGATTAAACTCGAAGCATGGCGGAGACAGGACGGATGCTGGCGATTCTCGGCGTGGCCCTGGTGGTAATTGGGGGCATTGTCATGCTGCTGGCGCGGACGGGGTTGCCGCTGGGACGACTGCCGGGGGATATCGTGTATCGGGGCAAGAACACTGCTTTCTATATTCCGCTGGCGAGTTGCATCCTGATTAGTGTCGTGCTTTCTATCGTTTCTTCTTGATTGGACGGCTGAAGCGCTAACCGTCCGCTGGCGAAAGGCGCTGCCGAGCTTCGCTCGGCCGGACAGCCGAGGGCGGCTGTCCCTACGTGTGTCTCTTGTAAACTGAAACCTCATGGAGATGGCGGATCAACTCGGGTTCCAGTTTCGGGCTCCGGAGCGGCGCGTCTGGACGGTGCGGGCTTTGGTCTCGGCGGTGCGGGCGTTGGTGGAACGGCAGTATTCGGATTGCTGGGTGGAGGGCGAAATTTCCAATCTGCGCATTCCGGATTCCGGCCATTTGTATTTCACCTTGAAGGAAGAGAGTGCGCAGATTCGAGTGGTGATGTTCCGGTCGTCGGCTAAATTGCTGCGGTTTCGTCCGGAGAATGGATTGCACGTCACGGTGCGCGGACGCATCACCGTTTATGAAGATCGCGGGGAACTGCAGATCTCCGCTGAATTCATGGAACCTAAAGGCGCGGGCGCGCTGCAGTTGGCGTTCGAACAATTGAAGGCGCGATTGCACGCGGAAGGTTTGTTTGAGGCGGCGCGTAAGAAGCCGATTCCGCCTTTGCCGCAGCGAATCGGCATTATCACTTCACCGCAGGGGGCGGCGCTGCAGGACATCCTCAACATCCTGGCGCGGCGGCATCGCTCGGTGAATGTGTTGATTTATCCGGCGCAGGTGCAGGGAGACTCGGCGCCGAGCGAGGTGATGGCGGGACTGCGATGCCTTCAGCAGTACTCTCATCAGAACTTGCGACACAGGAACGCGGTCGAAGTCATCATCATTGCGCGCGGCGGAGGCTCGGCCGAGGACCTGGCCGCGTTCAATCATGAGGGGCTGGCGCGGGCGGTCGCGGAGTCGAAGATTCCGGTGATTTCGGCGATTGGGCACGAGACGGATTTCACGATTGTGGATTTTGTCGCCGATCTGCGCGCGCCTACGCCGTCGGCGGCGGCGGAACTGGTGATCCGATCGCGACAGGAGATCGAAGGGCAGGCGGAGGATTTGTATCGGCGGCTGGAACGCGCGGTGCGCTACCGGCTGCTGATGGCGCGTCAGGAATTGACGGAACGGGCGCAGGCCGGGGCGTTTGCGCGCATGATGGACGGCATCCACCGGCGGCAGCAGAAGCTGGATGAGCAGGGCTTCCGGCTGGAAAAGGCGGAACGCCAAATTCTGGAGCGCTGTCATCGGCGCTGCGAAAGCGCGGCCGCGGCAGTGCGGCACTACGACGCGCGACGGCGTCTGGCTGCTATCCGGCAGAGTTTGGAGGCGCAAGTTGCAAGCCTCGCTGCCGCCACGCGCACGCGGTTGCTGGAGAGTCGCGGGAAGCTGGATCGCCAGACGGCGAGCTTGGACGCGCTTTCGCCGGTGGCGATTCTGAATCGCGGATACGCGCTGGTGTTCGATGCCAAAGGTCAATTGGTGAAGGATGCGGCGCAATTCAAGGTTGGGGACGAGTTGTCGGCGCGCCTGGCTTGCGGACGAGTTCGCGCCCGCGTGACTGCTGCCGAGAGCGGCGAAACGGAATCCGGCGGGGCTGGATTAGAATGAAGGCCAATTCAACTTTCGACGTGAGGGCAGAGTGACACCGGCGCTGGCTTGGCCACACATCTCGGTCGTCTCGGTCATCGATATTTTGCTGGTCGCGATCCTGATCTACCAGTTTCTTGCGCTGGTGCGGGGGACGCGAGCGGCGCCGATGCTGGTCGGGGTGGCGACGCTTGCGCTGGCCTTTTATTTTGCCCGCCTGGGAGAATTGCGGACGCTGAACTGGCTGCTCAGCACGTTGCTGCCTTATGTTGTGTTCGCGCTGATCGTGGTTTTCCAGTCGGAGATACGGCACGCCCTGGCCAATCTCGGGAGCCGCGTTTCGCTGATGCGGTCTTCGAGTTCGGTGGCCGACGTTTACGACGACATTGTTCTGGCAGCGAATTTATTTTCGCAAAATCAGACGGGAGCGCTGATTGTCATCGAGCGCGAGATTGGGCTGCGCACCTACATCGAAAGCGGCGTGTCGTTGGATGCCAGGCTGTCGTACGACTTGCTGGCGACGATATTTCGTCCGAGCGCGCCTTTGCATGATGGCGCCGTGATTGTGCAGCGGGACCGCATCGCGGCCGCCGCTTGTTTTCTGCCGCTGTCGATGAACCCGGTGCTCTCGATCCAACTGGGGACGCGGCACCGCGCGGGGATCGGGATCACGGAAGAAACCGACGCGGTCGCCGTTATCGTTTCCGAAGAGACGGGGACGATCAGCATCGCAGTGGCGGGGAGCATTGAGCGCGAGTTGACGGTGGATCGTCTGCGCGAGCGGTTGAGCGCTCTGCTGCGCCGCTACGCTCCCGCGCCCGTGCTGCCGAGTCCGGTGGAGGAAAGCTTTATTGAAGAGGAGCCTCCCAGTTCGAATCTCTCGAGCAGGCAGGATGCCCGTGTGCACCCCGGAAGGGAGGATTGACGATGCCGGGCTTGGTGCAGCGCACGATCGGGCACAATATCGGGTTCAAGCTGGTTTCCCTGCTGCTCGCCATTGGCTTGTGGATGGTGGTGGCGCGCGATCCCATCGCGGAAGTCGAAATGAAGGTTCCGATCGAGTTCCATAATCTTCCCGATAATCTGGAGGTCGATTCCGCCAGCTTCACTGAAGCGCAGATACGGGTCCGGGGACCGGAGCGGGTGATTCACCGGCTGCAGACTGCGGACGTGCGGGCGGAGATCGATCTGGCCAGTGTGCGCCCGGGGGAGCGGACTTTCGATTTGACTGGGCGGCAAGTTCATGTGCCGCAGGATCTGGAAGTGGTGCAGATCATACCCGGCCAGTTTCACCTCTCCTTCGATAATCGCGAGACGCGCACGGTTGAGATTCGGCCGCGGGTGACCGGAACTTTTGCGAGCGGCATGCGCGTGGCGCAGGTAATCGCCGATCCGCCGACGATCATGATCACCGGACCGCAACGCCGCGTCGACGCGGTGGAGGACGCCATCACGGATCCGGTGGACGTCAGCGGAGCCCTGACGCGAGCTTCCTTCGTAACACAGGCGTATGTTCCCGATCCTCTGATCCAAGTTGTGCACCCCACTCCGATTCGCGTGACGGTTATCATGGAACGCTCGGGAGACGAAACAAAATAAAACTGTCGATGGTCGTTCGCGAATTTTAGCCGGGCGACGAAACGCGATTCGACCAACGACCAACGACGGACGACTAGCGACTGATTCATGACGCAAACCAGACAACTTTTCGGTACCGACGGGATTCGAGGCGTGGCGGGGGAATTTCCGCTGACGCGCGACAGTGTTTATTGGATTGGGCGGGCGCTGGGGCATGACCTGGTGCGGGTGAATGCCAGGGCGCGGGTGGTGATTGGACAGGACACGCGCCTTTCCAGCCGGTGGATTGCGGACCGGCTTCTGCAAGGGCTGGCGTCGGTGGGGGTGGAAACTCGCAGCGCCGGCGTGATCACCACGCCGGGCATCGCGTTCCTGACGCGCTCGCAGGGGTTCGATGCCGGAATTGTGATTTCGGCTTCGCACAATCCATGGACCGATAATGGGATCAAAGTCTTTTCCCGCGACGGCTACAAGCTGCCGGACGCGCGCGAACTGGCGATTGAAAAGGAGATTTTCGCGCTGCTGGATTCGGATGCGGCTCCTTCGCCGGATTCCACTCCAGAAGTTTCGAGCGTGCCCGGCGAAGAGGACCTGCGCCACGCTTATGTTCGCTGGCTGGCGGGCAGTGTCTCCACCGATTTGAGCCGACTTCGCGTGGCGGTCGATTGCGCGAATGGCGCGGCGGCCGCGGAAGCTCCGGAGTTATTTCGCGCGCTCAAGATCGGCACGACCTTTCTGCACTGTGCGCCGAATGGACGGAACATCAACGAGAATTGCGGCGCGCTGCATGCGGAAACGGTGGCGCGCTTTGTCTCCGAGAGCCTGGCCGCCGACAACGTCACCGCCGAAGACTTTGTCGGTGAAAATCAGGGACGTTTCGATGTGGGCGTCACTTTTGACGGCGATGCGGATCGCGCGCTTTTTTGCGATGCCAATGGGCGAGTGGTAAACGGGGATGCGGTTCTGCTGCTGGCGGCGCGTGAAATGCAGTCGCGCGGCGCGCTCGCCAATGCCACCGTGGTGGCGACGACCATGTCGAATATGGGATTGGAGTTGGCGCTCAAGCGATCGGGCATTCAGATGCTCCGCGCCAACGTCGGCGACAAGTATGTGCTCGAGGAAATGCAGCGCGTGGGAGCCACGCTGGGAGGCGAACAGTCCGGCCACATACTGTTTCGCGATGGGGAGGCGACCACGGGCGACGGACTGCTGACCGCGCTGCGGGTGCTGGAGGTCATGGCCCGGACGGGCAAGCCGCTGGCGGATCTGGTGAGCGACCTGAAAGTGTTTCCGCAGACGATTCGGAATGTGCGGGTCCGGCAAAAGACTCCCTTTGCGCAGATTCCGGCGGCACAATCGGCGATTGCAGCGGCAGAGCGGGAACTCGATGGCAATGGCCGACTGGTTGTACGTTACTCCGGCACCGAAGCGCTGGCCCGGGTGATGATCGAGGCGGAGTCGAAAGAGCAGATGGATCGGCTGGCGGAAACGATCGTCGCGGCGATTCGGTCGGAGTTGGGGGCGTAGATCTGTGTGGCGGCGGGGATTCACTACGAGACAAATTGCAGCCAACGTTGATCATCTTCGGCGGGCTACCGGGCACAGGAAAGTCGACGATCGCCTCGGAGTTGGCTCGTCAACTCGACGCGGTGTATCTGCGCATTGACTCGATCGAGCAAGCGATCCGGAATTCAGGAGTGGTTAGCCAGTCTTTCAACGACGCGGGGTATCGCGCCGGTTATGCGGTCGCCGCGGACAATCTCCGTTTCGGTCGAACCGTGATTGCGGATTCTGTCAATCCACTTAAGATCACCCGCGATGCCTGGATTGGCGTCGCGGACCGTGCTCAGGTAAGGGCGGTTGAAGTCGAAGTAGTGTGTTCCGATCCTGAACAGCATAAACGGCGAGTGGAAACACGAGCCTCCAACGTCCAAGGGCTAAGACTGCCTACTTGGCAGGAAGTGGTTTCACGGAAATACGAGCCTTGGGATCGCCCGCATATCGTAATCGACACCGCCAGCCATAACTTGGCGGAAAATGTGAAGAGACTACGAGAAATGCTGACCGGGCAATAATTCAATCTGCTGGTTGCGATCCGTTAGCAGGTTAATGGGCTACTTCCGCTTGGACGGGGAAACGGCCCGTCCCCACACAAGCCCGACCCGTTTTGCAACTCTCAGTCTCACTTCCGGAAGTACGTCCTTTTGTACGGGCTGGTTATCTTGTGTGTTGGCGCGAGTAAGTCGAGAATGAGAATCGGTTCAGAGTTAGCCGACTTAGAAGAAGCTCATGAGAATTCTTATTGTGGAAGACGATACGGCGCTTTCCAGCTTTATACGGAAGGGGCTGGAAGCGGAGCACCATGCGGTGGACGTGGCCAGCGAGGGAAACCAGGGCCGCGCGATGGCGATGGAGTTTGACTACGATCTGGTGGTGCTCGACCTGAATTTGCCGGGGGTTGACGGGTTGTCGATTCTAAGAAGTTTGCGGCAGCGCAAGGCGAACCTGCCGGTGATGATTCTGACTGCGCGCAGTCGGGTCGAAGACCGCGTGCAGTGCCTGGATTCGGGGGCGGACGACTATCTGGTAAAGCCATTTTCGTATCTCGAACTTTCGGCGCGGGCGCGGGCCTTGTTGCGACGCAGCCACCTGCCGTCGGAATCGGTGCTCACCGTCCGCGATCTCTGTTTGGATCGCGTGGAACGCAAAGTGGAGCGCGCCGGGCGGCACATTGAACTGACCACCAAGGAATTCGCGTTGCTCGAATACCTGATGCGCAATGCCGGGCGCCGGCTGACGCGGGCGATGATCATCGAGCACGTCTGGAACCTGACCTTCGATTCCACCACCAACGTGGTGGATGTTTACATCAACTATTTGCGGCGCAAGGTGGACGACGGCTTCTCGCCCTGCTTGATTCACACGGTTCGGGGGGTGGGCTATCAGATGAGTCCCGACGGGGCATTGGCATGAGCACGAGTCCGCATTCTTTTCCGAAATTGCCGCGAAGTCCGGACGTGCTCGGCGAATTGCTGCACTCGTTAAGCCAGCCGCTGACCAGCTTGCGCTGTTCGCTCGAACTCTCGCTCGAACTATCGATCGAAGAAGTTGCGGAGCAGCAGCAGCAGAGCGTCGCCATCGCTCTGCAGCAGACAGAAAAAGTTATTGGCATGATCCAGTTGATGCGGGAGTATCTGGACGCAGAGCAGCCCGGGCCTGAAGCTTGCCCGTCCGCGCTGGCGCCGGCCATGCGGAGCGTGGTCGAGTGTCTATCCTCGATTGCCGCGGTGCGCGGCGTCGGATTGCGCCTGGTGGGAACATGCGCTGCGACCGTGCCGGTGCCGGAGTCGAGGCTGCGGCTGGCTTTGCAGTATTTGATTGCGTCAATGGTCGAAGCGCAACCGGCGGGCGGCAGAGTGCTGCTTCTGCTCGGCGAGAGTCCAGCGGGAGCGGTGCTGCGGGTGGAAGGCGAACGCGGCTCACGGGGACATGATTTTCGTGAGCCGAATTCTTGCGAGCCGAATTCTCGCGAGATGGCACAGAGCGCAACGAACCCGCAGACCAGGCGCGATCCGGTGGGGGCGACGTCGGCATCCGTGTCAACGCTGCGCAGGGTGAGACTGGCGATCGCCAGTCGTGTGCTCGAAAGCGCTGGAGCATCGCTGGTGTTCGGGGAGCGTGATCGTTCTGCAATCGAGCCCACTGGATTCGTTCTGCGCATTCCGCGCCGGGTTGGCGCTCCCGCCCGATGATTTCAGACGATGCCTGGCCCCTGAAGGGGCAGCCGATTTCGAAGTGATTGCGGCATCGCTAAAGCGATGCCTGATACGGAGCTTGCCGGCATTGCCAAGGCGGTGAGGCTGCATTACTGGTGCGCGTGCGGACTTTGGGCGGGATTCTTGCGGGGCGCTGGCGGAGCCTTGGCGATCTTCACATCAAAGCTGACCGGCAGTTGTTTTGGCGGATAACAGGCCGAGTTATCGCAGGCCTGGTATTTCAAAGTTCCACGGACGACATACTTGCCAGCTGTCACAGAGTGCAGCGGACGCACCAGCACATCCACTTTGAAGTCACCGGTGTAGACATTGAGCTTTTCGTCGGGAGCGAAGGCAAAACTCATATCCTGGCCATCGGGGTAGGTGGTTTTGCCGATGACGATGTCGGTGGTGGCTTCCACCTTGAGCACGGTCGGGATGAGGAACTCGGATTTCGGCTGGTTGGAATTGATGTGGTATCCGCTGGCTACGCGGAACGATAGTGAGACGGTCGCCGGCTTGCCCTGTACGGCAGTCACGAGCGGCGCGGGCGCCATTTTTACGACGGGACCTTTCGGGCCGAGGTCGTCTTGCGCCCAAATCCATGCGGAGAAGAGGAGAAGCGCACTCGCGAGAAGGATTTTCATTGGCTCCAGATTACTCCGGCTCTAGAGTACTCCAGGTGCAGACGCGGTTCGTAGTTACTTCTGAGCCTGTACCGCCTGGCCCTGGCTCAGGGCCTTCTTGATGTGGTCCACGAAAACGCTGCGGCTTTGCAAGCCAAATTCGCGGGCGATGAGTCTGCCGTCGCGGTCCAAGAAAAATGTGGTCGGCAGCACCCCGACGCCGCCGTAGCTCTCTCCGACGGAATCTTTGCCGATCAGGATGGGGTAGTTGACGCCCATTTCCTTGGCGAATTTGGCGATTTCTTCGGTGCTGGCGTCGTCCATGGCTACGCCTACGATCTGGAAACCTTGGGGCCCGTATTCTTTTTGCAGCTCGACAAACCAGGGCATCTCGACCTTGCAGGGGCCGCAATACGTCGCCCAGAAATTGAGCAGAACGGCTTTGCCGCGCAGGTCAGAGAGCTTGAGGTTCTTGCCGTCGAGCGCCGGCAGTTCGAAGCCGGGAGCCAGATTGCCGATCAGTTGTCCATTGGCGGCGCCGTTGGCGCGGCTCTTGCGGGCCATGTGAACGCCGGCGAATAACATGGCGGCGACGACGGCGGCGATGAAGAACAGAATCAGCGGATTTCTTTTCACTGGTAACCTCGGCGGCTAACCGCGCAAATCTTCCAAAACTTTGTCATCCCGATCTGCATTTTGCCGGTGAACTGCAGATCCCTCGCTGCGCTCGGGATGACAATTCATTGAGGGTGGTATCACCATTCGTCTACAGCGCAAACTTGTTTAGGAACGAGAAATAGCCGGAGATGAGGGTGAAGCGGCCCATCACCAGAAGAATGCCCAACGCGATCAGCAAGACTCCGCTCGCGACTTCCACGGCGTGCATGTGAAATTTAAAACGGTTGTAGAACTTTAGAAAGCGCTCGATGCCCAGCGACGTCAGCAGGAAAGGCACGGCTAGTCCGGCCGAGTAGATGGCGAGAAGAAAGATGCCCTTCCAGACGGTGTCCTGAGCGGCGGCAAATCCGAGCACGACCGCGAGGATCGGACCGACACATGGCGTCCATCCAAAGGCGAACGCGAATCCGATTACAAACGCGCCCCAGGCGGAAGAACTGCCTTTGAGGCTGTGCAACCGTGTGTCGGCGAGAAGGGCCTTGATCTGAAAAATACCAGTCAGGTGAAGGCCGAAGAGAATGATGACCACTCCGGCGATGCGCGCTAGCAGCGATTTATATTGCGCGAGGACTTGGCCGACTTCGGTCGAGATCGCGCCCAGTGTGATGAAGACGATGCTGAAGCCGACGATGAACGCGGCGGAATTAAGCATCACTTTGCGGAAGAGCTCGCCTTCTTTCAGCTTCAATTGCTCGACGCCCACGCCGGAGATCAGGGAGACGTAGCCGGGTACGAGCGGGAGCACGCAGGGAGACAGGAACGAGATCAGTCCTGCGACGAAGACGGCGAGCGGCAATGGCAAACTCGTCATATCTTTGCTATTGTAGCGGCCCCGGGGGAAGCCGACACCATTCTAGCCCCTGAAGGGGCGTCTGATCTCGATGAACCGAGGCGTCGCCGACGCGGTGCCCTGATACGAAACCAGAGTTTCGCCGACTGTCTACAAGATGCGGCGCAAGGCGGAATCGTTACAGCATTTCCGTGGGCCGGGCGGGGACGCGCGGCGCTTCATACAGTAACCGTGGTTATCGCAGCGCGGGCTTGCTTGGCCGCTTTGTGGCGGGGGGAGCCTGGGGCGGAGTAGCGGGCGCGGCTGGCGTAACAGTGTCGAGCGGAGCTTCGGCTAAGACTTTGCGGATGAATCCTGGCGGCACGGTGGCGCTGAGAATGGCGCGATCTCCGGACTGTTCGACTTTGAGACTGTCGAAGAACGTCTTTACATCCGAATCGGTGCCCTGTGCGCCGACGCTGCCTTCGGCGGCGTGAAAGAGGCTGAGGAATGCTGCGGTCTTCTCGGTGATGGCCTGCGCGTCGGCGTCACTGTCGGTGAAGGCTTCCGCTCGAAGGTGTAGAGCGCGCAGATAGCGTCCGGAAATGACGACTACCGCGGGCTTGGGAAACAGGAGGCTCCAACTGCCGAGTCCGCCCAGAGAATTCATTTCGGGCCGCACGCGCAGAATCGCAAAAGACAGACTTGCCAGAGGAACCTTTTTGTAGAACTTGCGCAGCAGCCAGGGACCTCCAAAGGGCGAGGCCAGTTTGCGGGAGCGGTCGATCACGCCCCGGATCACATCGGGGTTGGGATGGTTCGAAACCGCGACGCTGTCATACGAAAGAATGACAACGCGAACGGTGCGTCCTTCGAGGGGAATGTTGTAGATGTCGAAACCGCGGTAGTTCTCAATTGAAGAAGACAGCTTCTTAAGGTACGCAGACAGGCGGGTGGAGTCGATCTTGCCGACGAAAACCTCCGAGAAGCGCGGCTCTGAAGCCGGTCCGGCGGTTCCGTTTCCCCAGTTCTGCGGATAGTGGATGGCGAAGGCGGCTTGGTCCAGATCGCGCTCGAACTGGAATCCGGTCTCCTCGACGAACTTCTGGTATTCCGGATCGCGGGAAACCGGGGGCAGTTGGCCGGTGGCGTTGAAGGCGCGAATCCAATTCAGATTGATGTAGAAGAAACCGTCCGCTCCCGGGAGCAGGCGGGCCGGTTCGGGCGCAGCGTGCTTGCGCAGGGTTACGATCAACGCTATGGCCGCCACGATCAGCAACACGGCCAGGGGGATGGGGAGGCGGCGTCGAATGCGCATCGATTTCGGCGGGTACTCGGCTCATCCGCTGTGAACAGAGGGTGAGCCTGATAATGATAGCATCCCGATCTGGTGGTGGGTGGTCTGCCGGAGGGTTAGAGGAGCTTCGCGAGGACTTGATGCGGGATTGATGCCGGGGCTTGCGGTTGCACGTGAAATGCCCTTGTGATAGCTTAAATAATTGTCCCGGACTTCAGGAAGGGATCAGGGAAGTATTGTGCTTGGTTGGACTTGCTTCCACCTGCTGGCGTAGCTCAGTCGGTAGAGCATCTGATTTGTAATCAGAGGGTCGGGGGTTCGATTCCCTTCGCCAGCTCCAGAAAAACAAGATTCCGGAAACAGAAGAGGTTGGCGCGGCGAAGCGCACTGGTGGTACGGCTCTAAAGCACTCCTTCAGGTTATTTCCGGTGAGTGTAGTTGTCAGGCGGGAGTTCTCGCGTTTTCGTTTCCCGAGCTGAGAAATGATGAGCGGTGCCGATGTGGTTGTTTGCGCGGCGAAGAGTTTTCGGATTTGCACAGGTGGGTGAGTGGTTAAAGCCAACAGACTGTAAATCTGTCCCTCTCAGGAGGTACGGAGGTTCGAATCCTCCCCTGTGCACCAGAGACAAGATGGTTTCAAGGTTTCAGAGTTTCGAGGTTTTAAAGTAAAGGCTTGCGCGCTTAGGTCGTTTGAAACTCTGAAGCCTTGAAACATGGAATCCAGTTGACGATCAAGAAGAAGTTCGTGCTGGCTCTTATCGGGTATGCGGTGTTCGGCGTTTTAGCTTGGACTACGCTGTCGGACGAGCCGGTTCGGATCTTCAATGGCAGCGTGAAGCTGCGCAGCGCGACGCTGGTGATTCTGGGAGTGCTAGCCTTAAGAACAGCGCTGCATTATTGGCGGACGCGGATCGACGAAGAGCGGGAGAACGCCAAGCCGGATTGAAGAGTTAGAAGTCTGGGGCGGTGCGGGGAAAAAGCAGGTCCTTCGCTTCGCTCGGGATGACAAATGAGTTTTAGGTGGGCCGATGTAGCTCAGTTGGTAGAGCACTCCCTTGGTAAGGGAGAGGTCATCAGTTCAATCCTGATCATCGGCTCCATGAGATTGCTGAGAGCTGACAGCTGAGAGCTGACAGCCTGGTTTCGAGGGCGGGAGTAACTCAGTGGTAGAGTCACAGCCTTCCAAGCTGTTGGTCGCGGGTTCGATCCCCGTCTCCCGCTCCAGAGTTTGATGGTGCGTTTGGAATTTGCTGTTTGGGATGGAAGGGTGAACGGCGATCGGCGATGTTCGAGCAAGGTGTCATCAAGGTCGAGAAAGAGCGTGAGTTCGGCGGCCTGAAAACCGCGATGGAAAAAGCGTTTGCGGCGGACCGGGTCGCGAAGTATTTGAAGGAGCTGGACAGCCGCAAGATTCGAGTTCGCAACCTGGACGCGGCGTTTGCGGCTGATGCAATCGACCGGGCGACCGGAGACAAGGCTGGCACGGCACGATCTTTGTATGGTTCGCTGCCGGTTTCGGATCAGGCGCAGGTGCGGGAGTTTTATCTCTCGAAGATCGAAGAGGTCGATCCGGCGCTGCGGGCGAAGTTTCACAAGCTGTATCAGTATTACTGAGTGGATTACCAAGTCACTATCGACTGATTAGCGAGGCAACGCAATTATGGCGAAGG
>CAVRNL010000091.1:0-6412 GCA_963722485.1 uncultured Acidobacteriaceae bacterium | reverse complement strand
AGAGCCAGGACGATCAAAACTACGATCAGGATTCTCTTGCTGGCGCCCGATCCGCCGGAACTTTCTTCGCTCAATCCCCCGAAAGTCGGGGCATCGCCAGCGCTCACCAAACTTGACTTTGGAAGTGGGGCGGGAGCGGCGGCGTGCGACGAATGGGCGGGCGATGGCTTGGCGGGCTCCGAGGGGACGGTTTTGTTTTCTGTTTCTTTCTCTTTCGCTGGTGCGGTTGGCGCCGCTATTTCTTTTGCGGGAGCCGGCGCTGCGGCTGATCCTGGGGCCGACATTTGAGCGGAAACGGTATTTTGGACTGGTGCGGACGCGGCGGCGATTCTTGGCGCGTCGTTCTTGATTACCGCTGGAGACTCGGGCTGCGGCGCTTCCACTCCTGGCTCGGTGATCGCAATCTTGCTTTGCGGTGCGGACGCGGGAACAAGCGCCGGCCTGTCTTCGACTTTTGCCGGCGCTGACATTGCCGGAGTCGCCGGCGGAATCGCCGCCGGCAGCGGCGCTTCAAATTCAGGAAACTGGGGAGCGCTGGGCGGCGCAGCGATCGGTGCCGCGTCTCGACTCGCCGTTGGGAATGAACTGCCGGGGGGGACCGGAGCTGGTTTTGCGGGCATCAAGCGTGTTGCCGCGCTGACGGCGGCAGCGCCGGCAGCATCGGAGTTTTTGCGCAGGAGTCCGCGCGCGACGCGGAGCGTTCCCTTGGCCTGCTCGACGTTGATCGGCTTGGTGAGCACCAGGTTGGCGCCGATGCGGTAAGCCTTAGCGACGCCCGCTTGTCCTTCGACCAAAGCGATGGCCAGCGAATTCTGATTGGAGCTGGAATTTCTTGCGCTCTTGAAGAGCAGGGAAGCGTTCTGCTCGTTCTCGCAGTCCACGACGATGGCGTCGTAACGCTGCGCCATCAACTTCTTGACCGCAGCAAACGGCTCGTGAACCGGCTCTACGGTGAAGTCCAGTTCACTGAACACCTGACTTACGACGCGAGCCAGTTTTTCATCGGGGCAGAAAAGTAAAGCTTGGTAACCCATAATGAGGTCATCCTAGGTAATATGATGGGTACCAGCAAGTTACGGGGGTAATTGAAAACGTGGCGTCGATGGTCGTTTGTCGATGGTCGTTCGTCGTTCGCGGCTTGTCGGATTATCCGAAGTGCGGGGATACCCGCCGGCCATCGACTAACGACTAACGACTAGCGAATGTTCCGACTCGGCGGCGTTCAAGGCCGCTCAAAGTCCACGATCACGATTGTCTGGAAGGGCTGCGCCTTTCCGTCGCGGACATAGGGCCGATAGCGCCACTGCTTCACGGCTTCGATGGCGGCGGTTGCCAGGATTGGGTTTCCCTCGACCAGTCGCAGGCCCCCGACCTTGCCGTTCTGATCGACGACCGCTTTGAGGACAACCGTTCCTTGTCCTTGCGCGCCCCCGGAACGCGCTTCGGCAGGATATTTCGGAGAAACGCTGTGCGCCAGCCGTCTTTCCGCACCCTTGGAGGAGAGAATGATCGAGCCGCTTTCCCCGGGCAGTGGGGCGTTGGATGAAGCCGCGGCGGCGTCTTTCTTGCTGTCGCCAGGTTGGTTAGCCGCAGGCTTGCCGGCAAGCGGCGCGGCGGTGGTTGTGGTCGCGGAAGTTGGCGGTTGCGGAGCAGTCGCACCGGCGGAGGTTGCCACGGAACCTGTCGTCGGCCCGGTTGCTGAACTTACTGCGGAATCCGCGCCGGTTGCGCTCGTCTGATTCGGATCGCTTGGCGACACCGCTGCAGGCGCCGAGTTTGCCGCCGGAGCCAGTTGAGCCGAAGGTTTCGCGGGGTTGGGCGACGGGGCCGACGGCACGCTCTGCGGCCGGAGCGCCGCTGTGGCGATGGCGATTACGCGATCAATCTGCGGTTGAGCGATGGCCCGGAACCCCGGCTGATACGTCCACGCCGCATAGAAACCGGCGCAGGCGAGCGCGAGCACGAACAACGCGACCAGCGGACCGCGTCTTTTCCGTTGGCCTTGCGGGTAGGACGAAAAGAACGGGGTCTCAGATTCGGCTGCCGGTTGATTTGCCGCTGCTTTTTCCAATCCCGAATTTTTCGGTTTCGAACTCTCCAGGTTCCGATTCTTCCAGTTCCGTTCTCTCCAGTTCGGCAAGCACCGGATCGTCCGAAAGTGCGGGACGCGCGGGTTGCGAAACTGCCGAAGAGGTTCGAGCCGAAAGCGATTCTGAAAAATCCGATAATGGCGAAGTCGGAGCAGATGCGGCCTGCGGTTTCAACTTTGGAGAAGCTGGTGCGGCATCGATTTCATCCACGGCGGAATGCATCTTCGCCGTGGGGACTGGCGCGGAGAGTGTTGCAGTTGAAGCAGCGGCCGGTGCCGCGTTTGAAACGAAGCTTGGAGCGGAGTCCGCAAAGTTCGTCACTTGCGAAGAAACAGCCGCTGCGTGCGCGCGTTCTTCGGTCATGGCTGCGCCGGCCCTGCCCGCGAATGGGCAGGGTCGCGCTCGCGGTTTGCGGGGGAACCTTCTCGTTTGCCAGGACATCTTTTCGCAGACGGCTGACGGCGGTGCGGATGGTGCTCCGGGCTTGGTCTTTCGCGACCGGCTTGGTAAGAATCAGTTCTGCGCCCAGGCGAAAAGCAGTGGGCAGACCGGCGCGGCCATCGACAATGGCAATGGGGACAGGGTTGTTGCCGCCTTTTCCGCGGCGGCAAACGTCAAAGATCAGCTTGGCTGCCGGCAGGTTTTCGCAATCGACCAACACCAGGTCGAAGCTGTGCGAATTGAGCTTTTGGGCAGCGGACGCTCCGTCCAGGGGACGCTCGCAAGTCACTGACATCTCTTCTAAAACGCCAGTAATAGCGCTGACTGCCTGGTCATCAGGCGACAACAGTAAGGCATGGGGCATGGCTCTTCCCATGCTAGAAACCGCTGTCGAATGCCGCAAGTTACCGGGGTAAGCTAGGGCGCCTCCCTATAGTTTCAGGGAAGTGGCTGGTCACTTCCACTCGCTGACTCGATCGGAGGATAGACAATCGAACCGCGAAAGGCCGACTTGTCGGCGGGCGCAAAATCCGGGAAGGGCAACTTGTGTTGATCCCGCCATTGCTGGACCTGCTGTTCGGCTGCGGCGGTTTTTTCCTTATCGAGGCCGGAAGCGCGCGAGAAGTATACGGTCTGCGAGGGGAAGGCGAAACCGCTGCCGGATTTCTCGACGATCTTCATGATGCGCAGCAGCAGGTCTTCGCGGATGGCCGCGAATTCGTTGGCGTCGCGCGAGAGCACGTAGCTGAAAATCTCCAGGCGCAAAGCGCTGTTGTCGAAATTGGCGAACCGGATGTATGCGCTGTCGCTTTCGACTTTCGGGTGTTCGTATAACATGCGGCGGATTTCGGCCAGCAGATAGCGCAACTGGTCCGCCGAGGTTTCGCACCGGATGGCGAGCGCGGGATTAAACAGAATTTTGTCACGACGGCTGAAATTTTCGATGCTCATGGTGGCGAGGGCGCCATTGGGAATGGAGACCTCAGTGCGAGCGTCGGTGCGAATGCGGGTGGAGCGCAGGCTGATGTCTTCCACGGTGCCGACGCGATCGCCGAAGCGGCAGTAGTCGCCGACGTGGATGACTTCGTCACCCAGGACGGAAATTCCGCCGAAAAGATTTTCGAGAGTCTTCTGCGCGGCGAAGGCGATGGCAATGCCGCCGATGCCGAGGCCGGCGAGCACGGTGGTCAGGTTGAAGCCCATGATGGCGAGCGTGGCCAGGACAGCGAGGATCACCACCAACGCTGCCAGCAGCCGCTCGCCGAGGACCATCAGGGTTCCGGTGCCGATGCGGCCCACGCTGATGGCATGGATACGCAGGCGCTGCATGGTGAGGCTGGTGGCGCGGAGCAGAAACCAGAAGAAGCCAATGCTGATGAGAACCCAGATGGTCCGGGAGTAATAAAGACGCGGCAGTAACGGCAGGCCGATGTAACCGCCGATCACGCGGTGAGCCAGCGCGCTGAAGGTGAGCAGCAGCGGCATGGACATGCGGCTGTACGAGTGCAGGTCGGGGCGATGTGTTACCTTGAGCCAAAGCCGGCGCGGAATCGCCAGCAGCAAAACCACCGCCCAGCCGATCGCGAGCGCCACTGGAATCGCGGCAAAAAGCGCCAGCCATTGCCAAAGCGGCATCCCGAGAAAGACGTTTTTCACCAGGCTTTGCGGGAGTTTACTTTCGACCTGGTGAGCCTCAAGGTTGTCATACAACTCGGGAACCTTGGTGAGCGTGTCGGAAGAGAAGAGCCAGATTTTTCCGGAATTCGGATCCGCGATGCGGACGAGAACAACGGGAACATCGGCATCGCCATTGGAAAAAACTCCGATGGTTTGCTGGTCGAGGACACCATAGTCAGGATTGCCTTCGGGAGTGGTGCTGATCCGTCCCAGGTGGCCCACGAAGCTGCGGTCCATAAGCACCTTCAGCTTTTCGGCCAGGTCCGCTCCCTGCGACTGGCGGCGCGCGGTGCTCATCTGGAGATAATCGGCGGCGGTCTGGTAGTTTCCGGCTTGCGCGGCTTGCAGGAATCCAAGCACGGTTCCCGAAGGCGTTCCACGTCCCAGTTCATCGGCGGGCGCGGGAGTTGCTGCCGGAGCCTGTGCCCCGCCCGGCAGCAGGCTGGTTACGGACTGGGCCATCAGCCCATGAAGAGAAACGGAAACGAGAAGAACGAACAACGCCAGTTTTTTCATAGAGGTTCCAGTAAGTGGAGAGCCGGGCGTGTGGGGACGGCCGCCCTCGCCCGTCCAAGCCGGGCGCAGCTCGGCAGTTGCCGGGCGGACGCAGCAACTCCGGATTTGCGGTAGTTCCACAAGACCGCCACTACCGCTTTGGACGATAAATGTCGGTGGCCTGTCCGTAGAAGACTTCCGCCGATTCCATCATCGTCTCCGAGAGCGTTGGGTGCGGATGGATGGTCATGCCAATATCGGCCGCCAGCGCGCACATTTCGATGGCCAGCACTCCTTCAGCGATCAGTTCGCCCGCGCCCGCGCCGACGATGCCGACCCCGAGCACGCGTTCCGTCTTCGGATCGATCAGCAGCTTGGTGAGGCCTTCGGGCCGGTCGAGCGTGATGGCGCGCCCCGAAGCGCCCCACGGGAACTTGGCGACGGTGATCTCGCGTCCTTGTTCTTTGGCCTGCGTCTCCGTCAGCCCGGCCCATGCGATTTCGGGATCGGTGAACACGACTGCTGGAATTGCGTTCGGCTCGAATGCGACCTTGTGGCCGGCGATGGCTTCAACGGCGGTGCGGCCCTCGTGCATTGCCTTGTGGGCCAGCATCGGTTCGCCAGCGACGTCGCCGATGGCGTAGATTGTTGGGTCGGCGGTCTGGCGCTGTTCGTTGATTTCTATGAATCCTTTCTGGTTGACTTTTACTTTTGTTTTGTCGAGGCCGGGGATTTCGGAATTCAGCCGGCGGCCTACCGACATCAGCACGCGGTCGAACACCTGCTCCTTTTCTTTTATGTTGGGACCGTCGAGCGTTACGCGAATGCCAGTCGTCTCGTCCTTGAGCGATTTGACGGTGGTATTCAGCAGGATTGCGGAGAAAAGTTTTTCCAGGCGCTTGTGCAGAGGCAGAACCAGGTCGCGGTCGGCTCCGGGCAGGAGGCCGGGCATCATTTCTACGCAGGTCACTTTGGTGCCGAGCGTGGCGTAGACGGAACCAAGTTCCAGTCCGATGTATCCGCCGCCGATGACGAGCAGCGTCTTCGGAATGTCGGGCAGATCGAGAGCGCCGGTAGAATCCATGAGGCGCGGGCTGTCGAGCTTGAGGCTCGGCACAACCGTCGGACGCGAACCAGTCGCGATGATGATGCGGTCGAAGGTCAGATTCTCTTCGCCGCCGGCCGCGGTCTTCGTAACTTTCAGCGTGGTCGAATTCACGAACGACGCTTTGCCCTGCACGAACTGCACCGACCGCTGTTTGCATAACTGACCGAGGCCGCCGGTCAGTTTTTTGACTACACTCTCTTTCCATCCGCGGAGCTTGTTCAGATCAACTTTGGGCTCGCCGAATTCAATGCCCCAATTCTTTGCCTGCTCGGCTTCTTCGAGCAACTCGGCCACATGCAGCAGCGCTTTGGACGGAATGCAGCCGCGATACAGGCAGACGCCGCCGGGAAGCGCTTCCGGATCGATCAGCGTAACTTTCATGCCCAGGTCGGCAGCCAGAAATGCGGCGGCATATCCGCCGGGACCGCCACCAATCACAGCTACACGGAGATTCGAAGGGTTCGCCATTTCGTTTCAATGTCCTTAATAAGTTGTTGGAACTAACCTAAAGTTCTGCGATCGAACGACTCGGACTGCTCGGGTTAACCCGAACCGTTCTTTTGCTCCGACCGGGAAGCGAGCAGTAACCTTTCCGGTCTGT
>CAVRNL010000090.1:0-66447 GCA_963722485.1 uncultured Acidobacteriaceae bacterium | reverse complement strand
AGATCAAACGGTTGCAACCCCAGACTCACTTCCCAGTTGCGGTCGCAATTTGCGTTCTTCGTAATGCCGATAGCGCCGACCTCCCTGCGGGGAAACACCATTTGCACCGACCCCGTCACCTTGCGAGCTCTTTGACCGCTGCAACCCGCCGCGCCCGGATGACCACATTCGGTACCTGCCGAGAATTCAACCAAAGAAAATTGATGAACTGCTGGGGATGGGTATTGAGTCCATACACGAAATCCCCAATGACTTCCCGTTGAACGAGCGTTTGCGGCTTGCAGCTACCTGCGTCCAGAAGGGAAAGCCGTGGTTCAGTGAAGAACTGGGCAAGGAACAAGGAAGCCTGAAATATCCGCTTTATTTTATGGATTTTGAAACTGTGTATCCTGCCATCCCGCGGTTCTCTGGGATGCGACCTTACGACCAGCTCCCCTTTCAGTGGTCGGTGCATGTGCTGTGTAAACCTGGTGCGGAGCTTGAACACTTCGAGTTCCTAGCCATGGATACGAACGATCCTCGGAGCGAGTTCATCACCTCGTTGTGTGCAGCATTGGGCGAGAAAGGGAACATTGTGGTGTATAGCGCCTTTGAGTCGCAGCGACTCTCTGAGCTTGCGGCGTGGCTGCCGGAATTTGCTGGGCGCATCGAGAAAATCCAGTGCCGTCTGTGGGATTTGCTTCCGGTCGTTCGGAACCACGTGTATCATCCCGCGTTCGCCGGCTCTACTCGCTGAAAACAGTGCTGCCCGCACTAGTCCCAGAGATGACCTACGATGGCATGACAGTTTCGAACGGGCAGGACGCGGGGCTGGCCTGGGAATCGCTCGTGACCGGAAGGTTCGACAAAACTGAAAGTGACAGCATCAAGAAGGCGCTGTTGGAATACTGCGGGCAGGACACACGGGCTCTGGTCATGCTTCTGGAGAGATTGCAGAAAACCTACTTCTGAGCTTTCTGCTTCCTATAGCTCGCATTGGCATTTCCCCTTCATCGAAGGCAAGCTAACCGTAACCAGCCCTCCGCTGGTTGGCGGAACTTCACTTTTATATGATAAGACAGTAATTCCTCAATGAGCACGGAGTTTCACGCACGCTATTTCGCACATGAACTGACTCGGCAACGACCATCCGCCGATGCGGATAGACTCTCTATGTCGCTGTTTGACGCCTCAGTTGATCTGAACCCTCATCAGATCGAGGCGGCAATGTTTGTTTTGAAATCGCCACTCAGCAAGGGCGTCATTCTTGCCGATGAGGTCGGACTCGGAAAGACCATCGAGGCGGGACTGGTCTTATGCCAATACTGGGCTGAAAGACGCCGACGCTTGCTGGTGATCTGCCCAGCATCACTTCGCAAGCAGTGGAGCCTAGAGCTTGAGGAGAAGTTCAACCTCCCCACCGTGGTCTTGGACGCTCCACCCTCAAGCAATTGCAACGGGATGGGGCGCAATCGTTTTTGGCAGACGCAATCGTAATAACGTCTCTGAACTTCGCTAGCACGATGCAAGCTGATGTCCGTGCTGTGAATTGGGATCTTGTCGTGATTGATGAAGCCCATAAGTTGCGGAACGCGTATCGTGCAAGCAACAAGATGGGTCAGCGACTACGAGAGGCTCTGGCGGAACGGCGCAAAATCCTCCTGACCGCCACACCTCTTCAGAATTCGTTGCTTGAGCTTTACGGCTTGTGCAGTGTCATTGACGACCGCATTTTTGGCGAGGTGTCCGCCTTTCGCTCCCAGTACATGAATCAGGACGCGAATCTTAGCGAGCTACAGGCACGGCTGCGATACTTCTGCAAGCGCACGCTCCGAAACCAAGTGGTTGAGTACATCCAATACACCGAACGCCGAGCGATTACGGTGCCGTTTCGCCCGGTGGACGAAGAACACCGCCTCTACGACGCACTTTCCCAGTTTCTCTTGAGAGAGGACACATTCTCGATCCCGCTCGACAACGAGTAATGACCACCCTGATCCTTCGAAAACTCTCTTGCCTCCTCGTCCCGCGCCATCGCGGGGACATTGGAGACCATGAATCCCTGCCTCATCAAGCTCCGTGACGGCTTGCCGCCAACGGAAGATCTGGCTGAGCAACTCATCTTGTCTGAAGAACTGGAGGCTATGAATATCTAGACGAAAGCTCTGCCGATGGAACGAAGTGCCTCAGGCTTCCGTCGAGTCCAAAGTGTCCGAGGTGCCTGCAATTGACCGCAAGAAGTTGGGCGAGGAGATTGAAGAATTGGAGCGCTACACCCTTTGGGCACGTAGCGTGGGCGTAGACACAAAGTCGAAGGCGCTGCTGACTGCGCTCGAAACTGGCTTTTCAAGAATGGCGGAGATGGGTGCCAATCGCAAAGCCCTTGTGTTTACCGAATCTCGCCGGACTCAGCAGTACTTAAAGTCCTTTCTCGAAGCTAACGGCTACGCTGGTCAAGTCGTTCTCTTCAGTGGTAGCAATACTGATGCGGAGTCCCAAGCAATATACGAACGGTGGAAAACGGAAAACACGACAACGGGGCGTGCCACAGGTTCGAAAATGATAGACCTCAGGACTGCTCTTATTGAGCACTTCCGGATCGGGCGACGATTATGATCGCCACGGAAGCAGGCGCGGAAGGTATCAACCTCCAGTTTTGTTCGTTGGTCATTAACTACGACTTGCCTTGGAATCCCCAGCGGATCGAACAGCGAATCGGTCGGTGTCACCGTTACGGGCAGAAGCACGATGTCGTGGTCGTCAATTTTCTAAACGAGCGCAATGCTGCGGATCGCCTCGTGATGGAACTTCTGACCGAGAAGTTCAATCTTTTTAGCGGTGTCTTCGGGCTTCGGACGAAGTCCTCGGAACCATCGAATCAGGGGTGGATTTCGAAAAGCGCATCTTGGCGATCTACCAGCAATGCAGGACCTTGGGGGAGATCGACGCGGCGTTTGCAAGGCTGCGGGAAGAAATGGATGCGTCCATCAAGGAGCGAATCGAAGCGGGCTCGGCGCACGCTGTTGGAGCACTTTGACGAAGACGTACATGCGCGGCTTCGGGTTCAACTTGATACGGCACGTGAACAATTGGACCGTGTCCAGAAGCTATTTTGGGAAGTTACGAAATTCATGCTGAAAGATAACGCGGCTTTTGATGACAGTGATTTGACGTTTGATCTTCAGACACCGCCGGTACCGCAGGTCAGCAGTGGAAAATATCATCTGATCTCTAAAACACAGCCCAATGTTCCGGGAGAGTTTCTTTACCGCTTGTCGCATCCTCTTGGCGAGCACGTGATTGAGGGTGCAAAACATCTACCGACGCCCGCCAGTTCGGTCAGCTTCGATGTGACTGGACACAGAGCACGCATAGCCGCAGTGGAGGTTTTGAAGGCTTGAGTGGATGGTTATTACTCCAGCGACTTTCAGTCGATTCGTTCGAGCGCGAGGAATATCTGCTCTTTTCAGGGGTTTGCGACGACGGGCGGGCACTGGATCAAGAAACATGTGAGAAGCTGTTTCGTTGCTCTGGCATCGTGAAGGGACTAGCTGCGCCCCCGGCACTCATAGAGACGCGCTTAAGCCCGCAGGCTCAGCGCCACACGGAAGCGACGATTGCCCGGTCGCTCGAAACAAACAACCGCTTTTTCTCTCAGGAACGCGAAAAACTTGAGCGTTGGGCAGATGATATGGTTGTTGGAGCCGAGAAGGAGTTAGCAGATACCAAGTCGCAGATTAAAGCACTGGGTCGCCAAGCTCGCCTAGCGACCAGTGTGGAGGATCAACATGCTGTGCAGGAGAAGATCCGCGACTTGGAGAGGCTCCAACGTCGGCAAAGGCAGCATATCTTCGATGTTGAGGACGAGATCATTGGCAAGCGAGATCTACTGATCGCGGCGCTGGAGAAACGCCTAAGCCAACGAAGCACGGTTGAGAAGCTGTTCACGCTCCGGTGGACAGTCGAATAGCAACCCGGAGACAGGTTCCTAAAGACATGGCTGAAACGAACTTTGAGAAATTCAAACGGCTCCTGCGCGAACTGTTCATGTTCGATCACGCAGACTTGGATTTCGGCATTTACCGCATCATGAATTCGAAGCGGGACGAGATCACAGCTTTCTTGGAGAATGATCTGTTGCCACAAGTCCGCAAGGCATTAGGCGAACTAGAGGCGGTGGATCACGCTGCTCTTGTAACCGATTTGGCGAAAGCTGTCGAGAAGGCAAAAGATCTGGGGGTAGATCCCGAACTCGGTTCACAAAGTTAAGGATTTGCGTCAGCAGATCGCGCAGAAAGCTGATCTTGGGGCTCTCGAAAACGAGATATTTTCAAATTTGTACGTCTTCTTTAGACGCTACTACAGCGAGGGCGACTTCCTGTCACTCCGCCGCTACAAGGAAGGTGTTTACGCCATTCCTTACGAGGGAGAGGAAGTAAAGCTTTATTGGGCGAATGCTGACCAGTACTACATCAAGACGGCGGAATACTTTCGCGACTACTCTTTCAGTGTCGCTGATGGCAGGCGCGTACATTTCAAATTGTTCGCGGCAGACACTCTTCAGAATAACAACGGACAAGCTGTTGGGCAGGAACGGCGGTTTATCCTCCGTGAGCTAGACCCGATCACGGAAGACAACGGCGACCTCATCATTCATTTCGAGTACAGACCCGATGCAAACAAACGCAAGCAAACTGATTTGAATGCGGAATCAGCAAAGAAGATCCTGAACGCGGACCAAACACACGATTGGCTTGCAAGACTTGCCGCACCAGCCCCAACAGACAAGAACCCAGATCGCACGCTGCTGGAAAGACACCTCGCCGACTACACTGCTCGCAATACGTTTGACTACTTCATCCACAAGAACTTGGGTAGTTTCCTACGGCGAGAACTTGATTTCTTTATAAAAAACGAGGTGATGCATCTAGACGACGTGGAGTCTGAAACGGCACCTCGCGTCGAGCAATATCTAGCGAGGATCAAGGCAATTCGCGTCATCGCGCATAAGCTCATCGACTTCCTAGCTCAGCTTGAAAACTTTGAGAAAAAGCTTTGGCTCAAAAAGAAGTTTGTCATCGAAACGAGCTATTGCGTCACGCTCGACCGAATCCCGGAGGAGCTATACAAGGAAGTCGCCGCCAACGATGCACAACGGGAAGAATGGGTTCGGCTGATCGCTATTGATGAGATCAAGGGTGATCCCGCTTATAGCGTGCCTCTGACCACCGAGTTTTTGAAGGCGCACCAAACGCTGATTGTAGATACCAGACATTTTTCGGGTGAGTTCACGCGCCGACTTCTTGCCGCTATTCCAATGTTGGACGAGCAGACGGACGGTGTTTTCATTCACAGTGAGAACTTTCAGGCTCTCTCCCTTATGCAATCACGCTACCGGGAGCAGATCGAGTGCATTCACATCGACCCCCCTTACAACACACAGACCAGCGGCTTTTTGTACAAGAACGACTATCAGCATTCTAGCTGGCTCGCGATGATGTCAGACCGCCTTCAGGCGGGTCGGACACTTCTCTCTTCGAGAGGCAGTCTCCTCTGTCACATCGACGAAAACGAAAATGAACGGTTGCAGTTGCTTTGTGATGATCTACAGCTTCCAAGTGCGGGAACCATTGTGTGGGATAAGAAAAACCCGATGTTAGGTCGCAAGGGGATAGCCACACAACATGAATATGTTCTTTGGCGGACAGAAATACAGGGACCCGTATATCGAGAAATGCGAAGCAACGACTAATCCTTAAGACCGCCGAAGAGATAATCGAAAAGCACGGCGGCGTGACAGAACTTGCCGAGAGTGAATTTGCTAAATGGATTAGCAACTGTCCGGGATTGTCCGGGGGAGAACGGGCATATCGGAATTTGGACAAGCATGGACGTGTTTACCAGAGTGCTGGCATGTCTGCGCCGGAACCACGCACAGACCCAAAATTCTTTGTGCCGCTCATCCACCCTAAGACAGGAAAACCATGCCCTGTGCCGCCGTTCGGGTGGTCCCGCTCACCGGAAACTTTAAAGGAGCTTCTGGACAACGATGAGATCATCTTCGGAGAAGACGAGAGTGTACAACCGCGTCGCAAGCTTTTCTTGACGACGGAGTCCCAGCGACAAGTGTCCTCTGTCCTTCAAGATGCTAACAGGGGCAAGGCTGATGTGGATAAACTGGGGCTTGAATTCCCTTACTGCCACCCCCTTTCGTTGTATGTAGATTTGGTAGGCGCGGCTGCACCAAGTGGTGACGCTACGGTGCTGGATTTTTTTGCGGGATCTGGCACGAATGGACACGCAGTAATTGTGTTGAACCGCGACGAAGGAACTAGGCGCAGATTCATTCTCGTAGAGGTTCGAGAGTATTTCGACACTGTGCTGCTGCCGCGCCTAAAAAAGCGACCTATACGCCGGAGTGGAAGGACGGAAAACCACAACGCACGGCGACAAAGGAAGAGGCGGAGCTTGGTCCCCATATCATGAAGGTATTACGGCTCGAATCGTATGAAGATACCCTAGGCAACATTGAGATGAGACGAATCACGCGCAGGGGGATTTGCTGGCGCAGGAACTGGGCTACGGATGTCTTTCATTGCGGTATATGTGACGTTGCAGAGTCAAGGATCTGCCGCTCTCCTCGATCCAGAACAATTGAAGGTCCGTTTAGCTACAAGCTGAAAGTGTCCACCTCTAGTGCAGGCGAGAGCCGACTGACGAAGGTGGATTTGGTTGAAACGTTCACCTACCTTCTTGGGCTCCGAGTAAAGCACATCGACTCGATACGTGGCTTCACGGTGGTGCAAGGAACGAATCCAGCCGGGGAAAAGACCCTCGTTATCTGGCGGAACGTCCGTGAAACATCTAGTTCCGAGTTGGATGATTTCTTTGTGAAGCAGAAATACAACACTCGCGATATGGAATTCGACCTCATTTACGTGAACGGTGACAGACAACCTTGAAAATCTGAAACGCCCAGACGAAACATGGAAAGTGCGACTCATCGAGGAGGAGTTCAAACGCCTCATGTTCGATGTTCATGATGTATAGAGAAATGTCGGATTATGCCTGAGACAACGGTGCGAACACGATCTCGCCGCGACAATCAGACGCGACTTGCATTCGACAAGCGTCTGGTTCTGAATCGTTGGATGTTGCATCTTTTTGAGGTTGAGAGCTTCGATAGGCTCGCAGACACCCTGAAAGATCCGATTCTAGAAGCATTCGATGAGGAGAACGTTTCACGATTTCATTATGTGCTTCGGGCTCGATCGTTCGAGCGAGAAGAACTGTCAGTGGACGATGATTCTTGGCCACCACCAGAACATCGTCCGCCATTGGCAGCAAATTACCGAAAAACGGACTCGTGAATATGATCAGTTCTTTCCAAAGTACTTTCAATACTTGGCGCTGCTGTTCACGGAAATCTATCTAGATCGATACTTCCGAGACACCAATGAGTTGCTAGTCGGTTTGAACGCGTTCTCACAAGAGTTCAACAGTGACAAGCCTGCGGCAGATCATGTCAGACCCTACAAGCTGGATGATTTGAACAAGTTGGCTTTTTGGCAAGCCACCGGATCGGGCAAGACTCTGCTGATGCATGTGAACATTTCAGTACCGCCATTATTTGGATTTTCATCACCGACAAGGCGAACTGAATCGCACCATCCTGTTGACTCCGAACGAGGGGTTGTCGCAGCAGCACCTCCGAGAGTTTCAACCTCCGGGATGGACGCGGAATTATTTTCCAGAGAAGGTAGGGGACTCTTTGCGGGGCATTCGGTGGAGATTATTGAAGTCCATAAGCTGAAGGATGAGATGGGCGAAAAGACCGTCGCCATAGATGCCTTTGAAGGAAGCAATCTGGTTCTGGTGGATGAAGGTCATCGGGGGCAGCCGGATTTGAATGGAAGGACAAACGCAACCGCTTCTGTGAAAAGGGTTTCTCCTTTGAGTACTCCGCGACTTTCGGGCAGGCTATCAAGGCTGCCAGGAAAGAGACTCTTGCCCAGGAATACGCGAAATGCATTCTGGTCGATTATTCGTACAAGTACTTCTATCGCGATGGATACGGCAAGGATTATCACATTCTCAATCTTGAGGACGACGGAGAAGAGGACGTGCGGCAACTCTATCTGGCGGCATGTCTCCTCGTCTTTTATCAGCAATTTCGTCTTTATCGCGAGCAAGTTGATTTGTTCAGACCATATCTGATCGAGCGACCTCTTTGGGTGTTCGTTGGCAGTAGCGTCAACGCCGTCCGAACCGAGCGGGGCAGGAAGGTTTCAGATGTTGTGGACATCCTGCTGTTCCTCGCCGGATTTGTTCGGGAGAAGGCGCGGTTTGTGCTCAGATTGATCGGCTGCTCCGGGAGTGGCGGGCTGATGGATAGCAAGGGACACGAGGTGTTTGCGAATGCGTTCGCTTATCTAGTCAGCAAGGGCGACAACGCGGAGAGCATATTTAACGACGTACTCGCGGCGTTATTCAATGCGCCTGCTCAAGCTGCTTTGCATGTGGAAAACCTCAAGGGTTCGGAAGGAGAGATCGCGCTCAAGCTGGGCGACAACGAACCTTTTGGTGTAATAAACGTGGGTGACACTTCCACTCTGTGCAAGCTTTGCGAGGAGCACCCCGAGTTTGTGGTTTCCGAACGAGTTCTCCGGCTCGCTTTTTCAGGTCTGCAAGACCAGCACGACGATCAATCTGCTGATTGGCTCCAAGAAATTCACGGAAGGCTGGAGCAGTTGGCGCGTCAGCACGATGGGCCTGATGAATGTCGGCCAGACAGAAGGCTCGCAGATCATCCAGTTGTTCGGGCGCGGCGTCCGGCTGAAGGGCTACAATTTTGGGTTGAAACGCAGCAGGGCTTGGACAGGAACAAGGGATCGGGCGCCGAAGCCATCCATCTGTTGGAAACGCTGAATGTTTTTGGCGTCCGCGCCCAATTCATGCAGCAGTTCAAAGAGTACTTGGAGGAGGAAGGACTGCCGCCCAACGACGACCGCATCGAGTTCGTCCTGCCCACGTTCAAAAATCTCGGCACGCAAAAACTCAAAATCTTGCGGCTGCCGCCGGAAATGGATTTCAAGACGGACGGCCCCAAGCCGGTGCTTGCTCCGCCGGACGCCGATATGCAGGGCCGGCGCATCGCGCTCGACTGGTATCCAAAAATCCAAAGCCGCATCGCGCCCGACCTCGCGGCCACGGCGGACGTCGCGCCGCGATATGAAGGCAAACTACACCAGCGACCATCTGGCCTTTTTCGACTGGCACGCGATGTTGACCGCCAATTGCAGGAGTTCAAAAATGAGCGGGCCTGGTTCAATTTGAACCTGACGCCGGACGCCTGCCGCGCTTTGCTGGAAGACCCAAGCTGGTATGTCCTTTACATCCCGCCGCAGGAATTGGAAATCGGCCGGTTTCGACCGCGTGTTCCGCTGGCAGGAAATCGCCGTGTCGCTGCTGAAAAAATACTGCGACGTGTTTTTCAAAACCAAAAAAGCCGCATGGGAAGCGCCGCAACTTCGTTATGAAATCCTCGACGAAAGCCGACGAAAACTTTGTTCCCGAATACCGTTTCCTGATTGACGAGTCGGCCAAGGAAATCATTGCCAAGCTGAACGAGGTCAAGGAAGCCGTCGACCAACAGGGTGTTGAAGCAAATCGAATGGGGCAACTCCGATCCATCTGTTTCGGGCCGCACCTTTACCAACCACTGATTTATCTCAACAGCAATCTGGTGGATGTCCGCCCGGTTGCGCTTGAACGAAGGCGAACGCGATTTTGTTACCGATCTGAAAAACTTTTATGAAAACGAACAGAGTTTTTTTGAAGGCAAAGAATTGTATCTGCTGCGGAATTTAAGCCGGGGCACGGGGCATTGGATTTTTTGAGGCGGGCAATTTTTATCCCGACTTTATCCTTTGGCTGCTTGTTCGGCGGCAAGCCATACGTCTCGTTCGTTGACCCGAAGGGCATCCGCAATCTGGACGGCGCAGACGATCCGAAAATTCGCTTTCACGACACGATCAAGAACCTAGAGAAGCGCCTCGGCGATCCCAAAGCGATTCCCAATTTGTTCGTTGTCTCCGTGACGCCCTACAAGCAGGTGGGCTGGTGGGATGGCGGCATGACTGAGAAGGAGTTCGAAAAGCACCATATAGTTTTTCGGGACGCGGAAACGCTCTCCCATTTGGACGTGCTAATCCGCAGGGTTCTACCCACTTTCACGCCTTAGCGGATCGCCTCGCGTGAATTCCTCTTCGGGCGCTGCTATCAGGCCAACCCACGCGGTGCGGCTTCTTGTCGTCGCAGTAAGTGCAGACAGCAGCAATTCTCTTCCCACGCTGCCCCGGATGTTTTTTGCTTTTCTCAGGCTCCTTGACGATCTGAAACTCAGCGTTCCCACACTTGCACGCCCATTCCCATCTAGCGCGTCCCTTTTCGTCCGGCTGGATCTCTTTCCACATGCTCGGCTCCCTTCGCGTGCGAACACTAAGCATTACCGACCGCGGCGGCTTGCAGTTCCAAAACAACAGAGAATTTCTGCTTCAAAAGTTCTCGGCGTTTCTCGATAAAATCACGGAAATTTGTCAATGAAAGGTCAATGTCAGGGATGAAGTTCTTGCTCATGAAATCGGCTCTGCCCTGCTTGGAAACGTTGTTCGTTGCGAGCCAGTCCTTGAAGTCTGTGTCACTCTTTTCTTGGTTCGGAATGCCTTCTAACAACTGAAGGTTTGGCAACCGATCCACCTGCTCTAGATAGAAGTCTATGTTGTCTTCCGGTACGCCTCTCTTCAAGAGCTTCGTTCTCGTGAACATGCTCCTCGGAAAAATGTGGTCAATATGAAATTTGTTCCGCAAGTCCAAGACGGGTAAAGGAGCGCCAGAGACGAGAATGTATAGCCTTCGCCGTACCTGTGTTAAGAGGTTATCCACCTCATCCTCGCTAAAGCTGAGCGATCTTGTGGTGCCCCGGAACCGACTCTTGATGGAGTCGAGCGGGAACGAGGTGTTTTCGCTCGCAAGTATTTCCCGGATCGGCCGCAGAACGTTATCAGGCTGCCCGCCAAACACTCTCTTGAGCAGAGACGATGTTAGCCAATTCTTGATTTTCTTCCGGTCTTCGGCATACTTGGAAGCTTGGTCAAAGGTGGACGGCAGCCCTTTCTTGAGCAAATAGTAGGCTATTGGGATAATCGCATTCTTCGCCGTCAGCGTGTCGTCACCATAGCCGAACGATGCGACCAGCGTGACCGCAAGCCTGATTGCGTCAGATATGTGTTCCCACTCACGCTCTATCTGTAGCATGTTTGACTTGTTGAAGTTGTCCACCTTCGAATGCGAGGTCTTTGAAATCGCTCGAGCACAAGACAACTCTTCAGAATCAAGTCTTTGTCGAATCTGAAACTGTCACGGATGCCATTAAGCTGTTCGACGAAACTCGTGATTTCTTCCCTTGCGTCCCGTTCCTTCCATTGGGCTGCCGCAATCGAGAGCAAGAGGTCAGAGTAGCTGAGCGGTGTCCCAGCACTGTTAACACGGATAAAAATGTTCAGCACCTTGTCCAAGCTCTCGTCCTCTTCCAAAAAGTAGTTGATTGGACGATCCTTGTGGACGACGTACCAGAGGCGAAGAGAGTCTTGTTTGCGAATATTGCCTTGTCTTCTGGAAGAGCGAGCAGCTTCTTGCGAATCAGGTATTGGTTGACCTCGTATTCATTCTCTATGTCAAGAATCTCACCAGCCCAAACCATATATTTCATGTCTTCTTTGCCTCGTCCGCCGCGGAAGCGGAAGTCATACAAGAGACCGTTCTGGTCTTCCGGAGCGTGATCCAGCAGATTGACATAGAGGAAACGTTTTGGAAACGCCTGCGGATTGTCCCAGCGTTTGCGAGGTTCCTTGTACGCATACGATCCAAGCAGGCCAAGGTAGAGAGATGTAAGACGTTGCTGACCATCCAGAATCCCGTGTGATACTGCTCTGACCTTTGACATCGGCTTTTGGATTGTGTGCATTGTCACGCTCATGATAGTCCCTGACGAACTCATAGAACTGATAGGTGCCCAGATTCGGAGCTTCTCGACAGACCAAAAGAGAAACGAGCCAATCGGGTACTCTCGCATCAATGAGTCAAACAGTTTTTGAATCTGCTCAACGTCCCAGACCACCTCGCGCTGTATCGCTGGGAGGAGATACCTCTTCACGTTGATATTGTGGACGGCTTCCTTGATCGTGATAGGAGTTTGAAATGCCATGGCTTATCAATCCTCAGTCAGCCCACGAGCGTATCATTCACGAAACAGCAAAGAAAATCATTTAAGCCTATATTGACCACGAGCCACTTGTAGGAAAAGCTCGGAATTTCCACCGGGATTTCCTGCCCGATGCTTTGGTAGAAAAGTACCAGCCCAGTCAATGCCAAGAGCGTCGTTGATGTCATTAGGCGTGAAGGGCTGACGAACGCGACCGACCCGAACCAATTCGCGAATTTTCTGGATCGTTTCGCCTTCTCTGGTCATGGGTCTGTGGAGAACAAAAGATTATAGAACAGTGGACCCGCCGTCACTTTTTGGGGTTGTGCCCCAGCAACGCTTTCACGATGCCGAGCCATTCAACATCCAGCGGCTCCCGACACACGGGCTTGCCTGCCCGACGATACCAGTACGCCGCGTTGGTCGCATCGCCCTCCTTGCGATGGAGGTAGGCATGAACCCACGAACCCTCGATGCCTTCGTCCTGCTGAGCGGATTCGTGCGCCCGCTTCCAATCGCCCTTGGCATCCCACCACAGTCCGGCGAGGGCGAGACTTAGGCCCGTAGGCGGCTCGGTCGCGGCGATGGATTGGCGGAAATCGTCCAAGGTCATTTTGATCTACTTGCTAATCACCGATGTGCGCCCATTCTGAGTCCGGCAGGGAGCGCAAGAACTTGTCAACTTGATCGAGCACGCCACGCTGTTCAGCCCAGTCGATGTGTTCCTTCAGTCGCAGCATCTTCAGCACTGCCGGGGTGTCATGCCAAGCCGCTAGGATTAACGGCGGTGCAGGCTGCCAACTCAAACCTGTTCTGGTTCGGTTCGGCAGCATCTCCCACAGCACATTCCATTGTGAAGGCATGGGGCACACTCTCTGGTTCTCGCCGCAATACCGCACTAGCTCGTCTTTGATTTCTCTTCCCAATTCAGCCTCGGTCGCATGGTGCCATCGACGGCGCAACTTCGTTTCGCTCCATTGATTCTAGCTCTTCATTGAAGGGGAGTGCCCTTTGGACCGCAAGACACAGGTTGCCAGCCGCCACGGTTGGCGATCTGGAACCGCATCGTTTGAAATCTAGGCTCTCAAACGTTAGTCTCGAAGAACCATGACGAAGGTGAATCTGGTATCGGTAGTGGTCTGTGTTGCCGTGGCGCTCGGCGTCATCGCGGCACAGGAACGGGCGAAGCGTGAGCCGATGACATTTGCCTTGGACTGCGCCGGGGGCGACTGCCCGTTGCTCAAGGGAGCACCGCAGACGAGCGGGATGAGGGGCGGTTCCGTGAAGCTAAAGTCCGGCGAGAGCGTGGGCTGGCACTCGACTTCGGCGAACGAGGAAGCTCTGGTCATCCTGCACGGGAGCGGCGTTGCGCACATCGAAGGACATCCCGACGTGCCGCTCGCGGAAAAAATGCTCGCCTACATCCCGCCCGCGACGAGGCACAACGTTACGAACAGCGGAACACAAATCCTTGAGTACGTCTGGGTGGTCGCACCGACAAACGAGGCAGCAAGGTGACTGGCGACAGGATCAGAAACATTCATCACCGTGGCGGTTTTCCGATTGTGCGGCGAACGAGCGCCAGAAATTCCTGTTCAGTGAATGGCTTCAGCAAGTAGCCGTCCGCCCCATTGCGCATTACCTCTTCTCGAACCTGCGAATCATTTATAGCGGTGACGTAAGCGAATGGAATGCGAGGATAATGCTGCTTCACGTGCAGGAGAAGAGTGAACCCGTCTACCAAAGGTAGCAGCAAATTTGAGAGTACAAGGTTGATCCTAGTTCCTGCCGCCAACAATTCAATTGCCGCTCGACCGTCCGCCGCTTCCCGGCAATCGAACCCGTCCCTGAACAGCCACGGGACGATAATGTCCCGAATCGGCTGCTCATCCTCGACCAGAAGGACTCGTGGTAGGTCAGGGTTGGGTCGCGCCTTGGCGAGAGTTCCGGTTTCGTTTTTGACTGAACTGATCAACCTGCTGAATTTAACATCTTGCTCCCAGACTTGCACTCCGCTGCCGCTCAGACAGAGCCGATCAAATACAATCGCGTGCCGAAGGGAAATTCATGGCAAACCTGATGGGAGCGGACGTGCCTGATCCGCAACTGGAATCTCTCACGCTGCCTGAACTGCGTGCGTTTGTAGCTCGATCCACTTGGACTTACGCTAAGACCATGCCTAAGACCCCGCACGAGTACACCCTGCGGCAAAATGCACCTGACGAACCGCTGTTCGAGCGCGTCGTAATGCACATTCGGCGGCACGGGTACCGGAAGGTCTATGGGCGTGCCACTTGTACATATCTCGACATTGACGACTGGCAGTATTGGACGATGGGTTCCCCACTCAGTGAGACGATCCTGATAAATCGAGCTAGACTCTCAGGGAAGTATTGACTTGCCCAGTCTCATCGCTCCCTGAGGTCGTTGTTAGGGTGGTCACAAAGGCTGTTTTCCGGTTCTGAAACGCCCCAGCCGACCCGAACCCCCTCCGAGCAGCCGAAACGCCCTAGAATCGGCTTTCTCGCGAGAAATGCCAAGCCCGCCCGTGGGAAAATGATGCCCACACATGAACGCCGCAATCCCAGAGCGCAGACCCGCGACCGAGGAAATCTCCGGGCTGATCGAGCGCGTCACCTTCCACAACGAGGAGAGCGGATTCTGCGTCCTACGGGTGAAAGCACGCGGGCAGCGGGAGGAGACGACGGTCGTCGGATCGCTGCCCTCCGTGGCTGCCGGGGAGTGGCTGAGCGCGGAGGGCTGGTGGGTCAGAGATAAGGAACACGGGCTGCAATTCAAAGCGACGACGATGAAGACGGTGCCGCCGACCACCGCCGATGGGATCGAGCGTTATCTCGGCAGCGGCTTGGTCAAGGGCATCGGACCGATTCTCGCGAAGAAGCTGGTTGGGCGGTTCGGAGCCGAGGTTCTCGCCGTGATCGAGAACCGAGCCGCAGAACTGCAATCGGTGGACGGGATCGGCCCCAAGCGCCGCGAGCGAATCGCCCATGCGTGGCAAGAAGCAAAGCAAGTCCGCGAGATCATGCTCTTCCTCCATAGTCACGGTGTCAGCACCAGCCGGGCAGTGCGAATCTTCAAGACCTATGGCGAGCAGGCAATCGAGAAAGTGCAGAGCAATCCCTACGTGCTGGCGAAAGACATCTACGGCATCGGCTTCGCGACTGCCGACCAAATCGCGCAGAAGGTTGGGATTCCGAGAGATTCGCTCAACCGGGCAAGGGCAGGCATCGACCATGTGTTGCTGGAAGCGACTTCGGATGGACACTGTGCCCTGCCTCTGGAGAAGCTCAAGCTCGCGACGGTGAAGCTGCTGGAGGTGCCGGAAGGGACAGTCGAGCAGGCGTTATCGCAGATGCTCACCAGTGGGTCTCTGCTGCTAGAGGAAATCGACGGCGAGCCGCTGATCTTCCTGCCTCACCTGAGAAAGGCGGAAGAGGGCATCGCGGCAAAGGTGAAGTCTCTGGCGGGGATGGCACCTCTCTATCCGGCAATCGACTTCGATAAGGCGGTCGCGTGGTGCGAGCGCCAAACGGGCAAGACGCTCGCTCCCAGCCAGCGCGAGGCGCTGAAGACGGTGCTCAAGAACCGGGTCGTAGTCATCACCGGAGGTCCGGGCGTGGGCAAGACCACGCTGGTGAACTCGATCCTGATGATCCTAAGAGCCAAGGGCGTGAAGTGCCTGCTGTGCGCCCCAACCGGACGGGCGGCGAAGCGGCTCACCGAGACCACGGGCTTGGAAGCGAAGACCATCCACCGCCTGCTGGAGATCGACCCCGGAACTGGGCGGTTCACCCGCAACGAGTCCAATACGCTCGCCTGCGGTCTTCTGGTTGTGGACGAAACCTCGATGGTGGACGTGCCGCTGATGTACTCGCTGGTGCGGGCGGTTCCGAATCGCTCTGGTTTGATTCTGGTCGGCGACATAGACCAGCTTCCGTCCGTGGGGCCGGGCACGGTGCTTCACGACCTGATCGAGAGCGGCGTGTTGCCGACCGTGCGCCTCACGGAAGTGTTCAGGCAGGCGGCAGACAGCCGAATCATCACCAATGCCCACCGGATTCGCCGGGGACAGATGCCGGACATGCGCGGAGCAGACCCAAATTCCGATTTCCATTTTGTCGAGCGGGACGAGCCGGAAAAGATCGCCGCGACGCTGGTCAAACTGGTGCAGGAGAGGATTCCAGAGCGATTTCGTTTAGACCCGATCCGCGACGTTCAGGTTCTTTGTCCGATGAACCGAGGATCGCTCGGCGTGCGGGAACTCAACACAGCCTTGCAGAAGGTATTGAACCCAACCCGACCCGGTCAGCCTGCCGTTGAGCGGTTCGGATGGCGATTCCAGATAGGCGACAAAGTCATCCAGACGGAGAACGACTACGACAAGGACGTGTTCAACGGAGACGTGGGGATCGTCGAGCGGGTCGATATGATCGAGCAGCAGGTCGCGGTGCGCTTCGACGAACGGCTGGTGAAGTACGATTTCGGGGAACTGGACGAGCTTTCGCTGGCTTACGCGATCACGATCCACAAGTCGCAGGGATCGGAGTTCCCGGCAGTGGTGATCCCGCTCGCCACGCAGCACTACATGCTGCTTCAACGAAACCTGATCTACACGGGAATCACGCGGGGCAAGCGGCTGCTCGTGCTGATCGGGCAGAAGAAAGCGTTGGGAATCGCGGTCCGCAATGACCGTCCGCAGCGGAGGTACTCCGGGCTGCTCGCCAGCCTATTGCAATCGCCGTCGCCAAGTTAGCTCGCTGCGTAGCCTGATAGAATCCCCGGCGAGGAGAATTCAATGGCTAACTTGGGTGGCGTTGTCCAGCGGTTAAGGAAAGAGCGGGATCAGGCTGCAAGGACAGTGGAACAACTGGATGCGGCTCTCGCCGCGCTGGATGGCAGGTCGTCCTACGGGAGAAGGACGGGGATTCGACGGAAGATTTCAGCAGCGGGAAGGGCGAGGATCGCGGCTGCCCAGCGTGCGCGGTGGGCAAAGATACGGCGCAAGAGCGCGGGCAGTGCGCCCAAGAGGAAGACGATGTCAGCCGCCGCTCGAAGGAAGATTGCCGCAGCCCAACGAGCGCGGTGGGCGAAGGTCAAGGCTGCTCAGAAGTAGTACCGGAAGCCATCAACTCGTGGCGCTGATAGCCCCGATCCATGAAGACGTTCGCCCAACCCGAACCGCTGAGCGACGCCGAACTCGACCGCCTCGGAGACTTCCTGAAAAGGTGCAAGGGCGGCAAGGCGATGAATCTGGAAGAACTCGACGGATTTTTCGCAGCCCTGATCGCCGGGCCGGAACCCGTGATGCCATCCGAATACAACCGGGAAATCTTCGGCGGCGAAATGTCAGAAGTCGTGGAGTTCTCCGGTCTCGACGAAGCGCAGGAAATTCTGAATCTGATGATGCGGCACTGGAACAAGATTGCCTCAACGCTCCACAAGGGCGAAATCCACGTTCCGCTCATCTGTGAGGACGAGAAAGGCGAGCTTCACGGCAACGACTGGGCACGCGGGTTCATGCGGGGGATGCACATGAGACACGACGGTTGGGCTGAGCTTATCAACGACGAGAAATATGGCGGCTCCCTGACCCCGATGATGATGCTCTATCACGAGCACGACGAAGACCCGGAGATGCGACCTGACCCGATTACGCCTGACAAGCGCGAGCAGGTCATCGCTTTCATGGCAGCGGGGTTGATGAACGCCTACGAGTATTTTCGGAAAGAGCGGGAAGGCGATCTCGAAGCGATGCACCTGAACCCCGGCGCAACGCTTCCAAGGTTGGTAGGAACGACCCGTGCCCCTGCGGTTCCGGGAAGAAATACAAGAAGTGCTGCGGCGGGGCGACGGTGAACTGAGTTGCCGCTTCGATTGGACATCGGAAGCCGTGCGCTCCCGCACACTCTCGCAAATGCTCGGCACGTGATTGCACAAGCTGTGAACAAGTATCACTGAAGGCGATTCGGCTGGGGATCGCCATTCTCGTCTGACTGAACCTGATCTGCTTTCGGATTCCCGTTCTTGTCCAAGCCTTGGGCAAGCCACGCCTGACGTTGAACTTCATCAAGCCTGTCTTCCGCTTCCTTGATCCAATGGCGATAGGTCTTGCGAATCTCCTTGGGAGACGTGCCCACCATGTCAGCCACGTCCTCGACACGGACACCCGCAGCCAGCAATTCAGTAATTCGGTAGTGGCGGAATCCGTGCGGCGTCATTTTCACTCCTGATTGACGGATCACCTTATTCACGTCCTCACGCCACTTCACATACGTGTCCGGGAAAGCCGGAGAACCCAAAGCCTCAAGCTGTTCAGCCAGAGATTGGCTGATGCGAACTCGGTAGCGTTCATTTGTCTTCGTCCGATTGCCACGAATCAACGTTCCGTCTTGCACGACCGGGCGACGTTCCGACTGCGAAACGCCGTACTTCTTGCCATCACTCAGCGACATGCCGAATTTGTGAGCATCCACAATCGCCATTGCTGATTCACGCATCAGGCGGACGAGGACACCAACCCGCCCGGTCGCCGTCGCAAGCACCTTTTCCATTTCCTGCTTGGTAGGTGGAACGACTTCCCTCTGTTCATATTTGATCCGGAACTGCGGGAAGATGCGGGTGTCCGGATTCGGGTTCTTTTCGATGTAACCCATACCAACCGCCCAACTGAAGAATCCGGTGATGACTGCCCAATGAACCGAAAGGCTACTGCTGTCGCCCGTGCGATACGGCAGGCTGGTGCGGAACCTCATTGTCCGTTCAGGGGTGAGGGCAGTCAAAAAGATCACGTCGTTTTCCTTGCACCATGCAACGAGCTTGTCGCTCATGAGTTTTGCCTTCTTAATCCCGATTCTGTTCTGCTCTTTGAATTTCAGCCACTCCTCGACGGCAGCCTGAACGGTAACGTTTTGGCGGACGGGCTTGCCCTCCAGCAAGGCTGTAAGCTCGGAGTCGAGTTGCCTCTTATTCGTTTGCGCTGCCGACCAGATGCGGGTCTCGGCAGACCACTTGTTCTGCCCACGATGAAGCTTGTTCCCGCCCAGCGTCGTGTTCGGTCCTGACCAGTTGAACTGAAACCACAGTGAGCACCCGCACCGGGGGTGGTAGCGGTCGTCCTTGTGCTTGCAATTCGCCGAGTGGCGGCGGTACGTGGTGATTTCCATTGGGTTCTCCGTTTTGAGGCTCCAACGCCTAATACTGCGAAACGGAGAAATCTCCCGATTCCGGTCGCCCGACCTAGTACAAATCTAGGACAATCGGGTTACTGAAAATGGAAATCGCGAGTGTTTATGCGGGCAAAAGAATGGCTCCTCAGGTAGGACTCGAACCTACAACCCTCCGGTTAACAGCCGGATGCTCTGCCATTGAGCTACTGAGGAGTGGGAGCACGCTGCCTTGTGCTTGATCTCTCATCGAAATCATATCAGAGGCTGCAGCGGATTGAAAACACGTGCCTCAGCAAATCGCGCCTGAGCAATCGCGGTGAAGGAGCGGTTCGCATCAGAGCGTGCTATGCCCCCCTGTGAGGTGCCTTGCCGCGGCGAAGCAAGGGTTTGCGAAGTTACAAACTCTCATTTGTGGGAAGGCAACACGGTCCAGATTGCGGGATCCTCGGCCCCCAGCACCCACGAACAAAAGCCCTGCAAGTTGCGATCGCGGGCCAAATTCAGGCGCTCCTGGAATCCGCGCTTGTCGGTGTAGAAAACCCACTCGCGAGTATCGTCCCGGTAGAAGTAGAACCAGGCTGTGCGGTCGAACGAGTCCCACTCGGGATGCGGGTGATAGGCGGCCAGATATTGGTCGACTTCCTGCTGCCCGATGTATTCGGCAGTCGGGTTCGGTTTCTCATCCTTGCCGGGGTCCCCGGCAAACCAGTGATATCCGTAAACCGGAATGCCCAGCGACAGCTTTTCCTTGGGAACGAACTGCAGTGCATATTCAAGCTGCTGCACCGTCCACGGATAACCCGCGACCGGGCCGGGCGCCGTCCATCGTGTGTTCTGATCGTAGGTCATCAGGCAAATCAAGTCGGTGGCCTGGGCCAGAGCTTTCAGATCGTACGCGCCGCGCCAGTTGGCATAGAGCCAATGCGAGTAAGCGCTCTTGCCCGGACCGCCGGGAGCGTTGGGCACGGTGGCAATAGTAAGTTGCAAGCCTTCCTTGTGGAGCGCGGCCGCAGTTTCGGCAACCAGGTCCGAGAGCAGATCGCGGTCCATCCACTGCACATTTTCGAAGTCGATTTGAAAGCCGCTGTATCCGTTCTTCTTGCACTCGCTGAGAATCGAGTCGATGAATGCCTTGCGCGCCGCCGGAGTCGTGAACAGTTTGTGCAGTTCAGCCTGCGCGGTGGTAGCGACGATCGGCATCACCGGCACATGGTGCTGCGCCGCCGTCTGCAGCACGTAAGGATTCGGTCCACCCCAAATCAGTCCGTTGCCGTCAACGCCATACCAGGCAGGCACGAGAATGTCGATTTTGTCCGCGTGCTCGGTGAACGACTTCACGGAGTTAGGGCTGTCGGTCATGTAGAAGAGCGCTTTGGGCTGCGCTGCGGCCATGACCGCGCTCACAACAAGAAAAAGAATGACGCACTTCATCGGATAACTCCGGACGGTTGCATTTGCATCGCGACTTGAGTCGGACTAACGACGAATTCCTCTCAGCAAGGGATTCTAATTGATCGGCTCTGTTTCTTGAGCGGTTGGAGCGTCTGCCTCCGGGCGATTCTAGCGGGGCGGCGTGCTAGTATTTTGCGCATGTTCCGATCTTTATCCTTGTTCTTGTCTTTGCGCTTCGCTACTGCGTTCGTCTTCATTCTGGTTCTTGCTAGCGCACCTGCTCTCCATGCTCAATCTTCCGCCGCTCCCGCCATTCCCGCTAACGACATCATCGTGCTCCACGCGGCCCATATCCTCGATGTGGAGCAGGGTAGGCTGGCGAGTCCCGGCGAAGTGCTGGTACGCGGCAATCGCATTGTTGAAGCTGGCTCCGCGGTCGCGCATCCTGCCGGCGCCACGGTGATCGATCTGGGCGCGGCAACCCTGATGCCTGGACTCATCGACGCCCACGTCCATCTTTTCCTCCATCCTGGAGCCGAGGACTTGCAAACCGTCGTTGAATCTGTGCCCGAGCGCACGATCCTCGCTGAAATCGCGGCCCGCGACGATCTGATGGCGGGCTTCACCGCCGAGCGCGACATGGGAACCGAGGGCGCGGGCTCGGCCGACTCCGCCGTGCGCAACGCCATCGACTCCGGACTGATTCCCGGCCCGCGCATGACCGTCAGCGGCAACGCCATCAGCATTCTCGGAGGCCATGAAGACGCCATCCACTTCAATCCCGCCGAGCACATTTCCTCCAATGCCACCTATGCCAACAATGCCAGCGAACTGGTCTCCGTAATACGGCTGCAGCTCAAAGAAGGCGCGGACTTCATCAAGATTTATCAAACCGGAGCCGACCGTTTCGCCGATGGCAAATTCACCACGCCCTACCAGTACACCGAGGCCGAACTCGCGGCCGCCGTCCAGGAGACGACGCGCGTAGGCAAGCGCGTGGGCGTGCATTGCACCGGCGAGCCCGGAGCTCTCTACGCGGCCCAAGCCGGTGTCGCCTCCATCGATCACGCCGACCAACTGAGCCCCGAGACCATGCGCATCATGCGCGAGAAGCAAATCTACGCCGTGCCAACGTTTGCCATCTCCGAGTACTTCGCCGCCCATGCCGACTCGCCCGCTTTTGCCGAGCGTGAGCGCGCCCTGCTGGCCTTCCATGCCACCGAGTTCCGCAAGCAACTGGCGGCAGGCGTCCCCATGGCGGTGGGCTCCGATGTCGGCCCCTTTCCACATGGAACGCAGGCGCGCGAGTTTGAGTTGATGGTGGAATACGGAATGCCCGCCGCCGATGTGCTTCGCGCCAGCCTTTTGAACGGCGCGCGCCTGCTCGGCAAGCAGGACGTAATCGGCCAGCTTAAGCCCGGCTTCTATGCCGATGTGATAGCAGTTCCTGGCGATCCACTGCAGGACATCTCCGTGCTCAAGCGCGTCAGCTTCGTCATGAAAAACGGTGTCGTCTACAGGAACGAGAACCGGAACGAATACCGAAAATAGTACGGCGAAGGCTCGTTTTCTCCCGGATTGCCATGCGCTGCGCCGCTCTCCACCTTATATTATTATGCTCATGTCCACCAAACTCCGCTGGGGAGTTCTCAGCACCGCCGACATCGGTCTCCAGAAAGTCATCCCCGCCATGCAGCAGGGCCAATACACCCGCGTCGACGCCATCGCATCCCGCAGTCTTGCGAAGGCCCAGCACGCGGCAACCGCCCTTGGCATTCCGACGGCGTACGGCTCATATGAGGAACTTCTCGCCGACCCCAATATCGACGCCATCTACAATCCTCTTCCCAATCAGTTCCACGTCCCCTGGACCATTAAGGCCGCCGAAGCCGGCAAGCATGTTCTTTGCGAGAAGCCCATCAGCCTCACCGTCGCGGAAGCGGAGACTCTCCTCGCCGTCCGCACGCGTACCGGGGTCAAGATCGGCGAAGCCTTCATGATCCGCAGCTGTCCCCAATGGCTCCGCCTTCGCGAACTGCTCGCCGAAGGCCGCGTCGGCGAACTCCGCTCCATCGTCGGCGTCTTCAGCTATTTCAACAGCGACCCAGCCAACATCCGTAATCGGGTCGAATGCGGCGGTGGCGCCCTGCTGGACATCGGTTGCTACCTGATCCACGCCTCGCGCTACGCATTCGCACAGCAGCCCACCCGTGTCGTTGCCCGCGTCGACCGCGATCCTCAGATGCACATCGACCGCCTCACCTCGGCGATTCTCGATTTCCCCAGCGGCCAGTCTATCTTCACTTGCAGTACGCAGTTGGTCCCCTACCAGCGCATCCACTTCTTTGGCACTCGCGGTCGCATCGAGATCGAAATCCCCTTCAACGCGCCGATGGATCGTCCCACTCGCCTCTTCATCGACGACGGAGGTGACCTCTTCGGCACGAGCATCACTACGGAGACCTTCCCTGTGTGCGATCAGTACACGCTGCAGGGAGACGCTTTCTCCAAGGCCGTTCTGGAAGACACTGAAGTTCCCGTCTCGGTCGAGGATGCCATCAAGAACATGGCCGTGATCGAAGCCATCTTCAACTCCGCCAAGTCACGCCAATGGGAATCCCCGCAGCGATGAAGGGTTGTCTCTCTTCGAGGATCGCGAGATCCAGCGCCAGTTGTGACGCGCCCCAATCTTATCCCGCTCGTGTGTGGGGACGGGCGCCCTCGCCCGTCCAAGCCGAGCGCGGATCGGCAGCCGCCTGTTGTCCCAGCAACTCTGAATTCACTATAACGATGCCGGGCTTTGTTGCCTCGTACTTAGGCAGTCCTAAGCCAGTGCTGGAAGGATTCACTTATCTTTAAGTTTCGCCGCCTGTTCCAGTTTCTTCACAGCCGCCATGGTGCGTGCAGTATAGTCCGAACGTTTATCGGACTTCGGTCGTCGGTTGCGCTTGGTGACAGAATCGTGCTTTGACATTTAGCTCCTCCTGTTTGTGCGATTGCTCACAGTACCATGTTGTGCAGAATCGGTCTTCATGGCTCCGGCCATGCATATAGAAAAGGGCCCTGAAGACTTCATCTTCACGCGCGTGATGATGGCGAACCGATACCAGGCGCGGATGACAAAGGCAAAGGGGATCAACTAGACTCTAAAATCAGGCAGTTGCGCAAGCGCCGGGATGGCGGAACTGGCAGACGCAGCGGACTCAAAATCCGCCGGGCTTCGGCCCTTGGGGGTTCGACTCCCCCTCCCGGCACCACAGTTTCCCCGCACCATCGTAAACAGAGGCCGTTCCCGCTAGTGACCGACGTACCCTGCCGATCAGGCGTCAGGGCAGATCGAGCCTTCTCAGATGAGTTCCCAGATGCCGACCTCTGGGTACTAGAGCGGCGAATAAGGGGCACTTTCGGATTGCTGTTGGGCAACAGCCGTGCTGCAGGAACTTTAACGACGCAGCGGGAAAACGCTCTCCCGTTCGAGGCTGACCGGTACTGGAGCAGTTTCCCATTGAATCTGCACCAGCACCCGCTGGTTCACGCTCTTGAAGTTGACGTAATCTATTGAAGATACCTCTCTGCTTCGGCATTTAGTACTGCTATACTACGCAGTTTCTTCTTACAGGAACTCACTCATGACTCCTTCGTCTTGCCCTTCGCGCTTTCCCTGGAGTCGACTATGCCGAGTCCTTCCCCTCGGCGTGCTGCTGACAATGACCGGCTGCGGTAGCGGTGGTTCCTCCACTACTCCGCCGCCTCCGGATTTCAGCCTGTCGGTCAGCCCGACGAGTCAGTCGGTCACCGGCGGCACCTCGGCCTCAGTCTTGCTGTCCGCCACGGGGATCAACGGCTTTGCTTCTCAGATCAGCGTTCAAGTCGGCGGACTTCCGGCCGCCGTTTCCATCTCGCCGGCCAACATCACGTTGATGCCGGGCACGCCGCAGCAAGTCACACTCACCGCTGCTGCCAACGCCGCCGCCGCCAGCGCGAACGTGACCTTTACCGGCACTTCGGGGTCCCTATCCCATATGGCGCCCCTGGCGTTGACCGTCGTCGCGGCACCGCCTCCCGCAGACTTCAGCCTCAGCGTCACACCGGTCACGCCAGTTTTTGACGCGGGTGATTCCATCTCCGTTTCTCTCTCTGCGACCGCGATCAACGGCTTCAACTCGCAGATAAGCGTACAGGTTACGGGGATGCCGGCAGCGGTTGCCGCATCTCCGGCCAGCTTTTCGATGACGCCGGGAACGCCCCAGCAAATCACATTCACAGCCGCCGCGAACACGGCCTCCATCTCGAACGTTGAGGTCTTATTCACAGGTACCTCGGGATCGTTGACTCACTCCACCGACCTGGTGATGGCGGTAAATGCGCAGCTCAGCACCCGCACGCGCTATGTGCGGACGGACGCTACGACGGAATACTACCTGTACGCAAACCAGAACTGGGCGATTTACAACCCCAACACCTCGCGGTTCTTCGTCACCGATCTTTCGACCAGCAACGTCTTTGTTTTCGACGACGCGACCCAGAGCGAGATTAGCGTGATCAAGGTGCCGGGCGCGTTTGGAATCGGCGACACGCCCGATCACAGCACGCTTTACGTCGGCACGCTGATCGGGGATGTCTACGCGCTCGATCCGGTGGCTATGGCGGTCACGCAGCGATATCTGGCATCGCAGATCGGTCCGAGTGGCTATCCGACGCTGGCAGTGCGGGTTCTGGCTAACGGCGACCTGGTGCTGCAAAGCCCTTCGAGTGGTTTTGCCGTGTGGAACCCGGCTACCAACGCGTTCAACGACAGCTACATCTGCGGCCCGGGCCTGAGCACGGGCAATGTCGCGGGATTTACACTGTCCGCCGATCGCACCAAGATCATCGTCGGGGCGGGATTTTTAGGTGGCCTGTGCGAACTCGATCCGGCGAACGGGACATGGGTTTCCAACAGCTCCAGCGTGGCCAACGACTCATTCTCGTATAACGTCCTGGTTTCGCCGGACGGCAAGTACATCATTCAGCCGGCCAACTATCCGAGCCAAGCCGTCTTGTACGACGCCAATACGCTGGTTGAACTTGGTGATTTCCAAGTGCTGTCGGACTCGACTGACTCGGATTCCGGCTTCTTTATCAGCAGTGATTCCAGCACTCTGTACACTCCGGACAATAACTGGATCTATGCCTACGACATTGCGACGCAACAGCAGATTGGCTGGGTGTCAAACCTGTTCGTGCCGCCGACGAGCGGGGGTGAGGCTGTCGCCCCGATCAGTAATCCATTCTTCTTGGCCACGGACGGCAGCGGCCTGTTTGTCGGTCCGCTTGAGGAAGGTGTCGGGTTCATGGATCTTTCTTCGCTCCAGCCGTTTCCGGCAGGGGAGGGAGGCTCGGACCTTGCTTTGGATCCCGCAGTCGGACCGGTCTCTGGCGGCACGGGAATACAGTGGCCAAACAATTCCGCGGGGACGGTTTACTTCGCCACGCAGGAAGCCTTCAATGTAAGCGTCAGCGGCAATTACACAAGCGCAACCACGCCGCCTGGGTCGCCTGGCCCCGTCCCGGTCTATGACTTTGCTGCCGACGGCGGACTACAGCTGATTCCCGACGGTTTCAGCTACGGCCCCACGGTGCTCGAGGCCATGCCCAACATGGCTACTGCCGAGGGCGGAGGAACCGGATACCTCTACGGCTACGGATTCGGGCCGATCATTCCTAATACTCTGCCGCCCTACCCGATTCCATCTGATCTGCAGGTCAGCGTGGGCGGAGCGTCAGCCGTGATCACCGCGTACAGCCAGAATCCCTTGAACCTCGGTTCGCCACCGTTTCCGTTAGTATCTGCCTCTTATACCGTTCCGCCGGGGGCTGTCAGTTCTACGAACCTCACCGTAACCAACAACAGTGGCACGACTACGCTCAGCGGAGGATTCGCCTACCTCCCGGCCATACACACATATCCCTTGACCGGTTCGGCGCTTGCCGAGGGAATCTACGATTCCTATCGCGATGTCTACTACTTTACTGATACGAATCAGATTCAGGTATTTTCGCGGACGCTGGGAGGGTGGCAGCAGCCTCCCATCCCGATTCCAGCGCCGCAGGGCGCTACGCAGCGACTGTGGGGCATTGCGCTCTCGCCGGACGGCTCCAGGTTGGCAGTCTCAGATTTGACGGCGGAAGTCATCTATCTGCTCGATCCCGCGAGTCCATCTTCGGTGAAGACGTTCCCAGTTCCACAACAGTTCGGCTTTGTTGTCAATGCGACCGGACTCGCGATCAGCGACTCCGGCAACATCTATTACGGAGTGCTGATACTGGGAGGATCCGGAGGCCAGGAATTCTTCAAGCTCGACACCGCCACGGGAGTGACTACGAGCTATGACATCACCCAGCCCGGAGGACCGGATCAGTACCTGCGCGCGGTCATCACCTCCGACAACTCACGCGTGTTTTTCAATCGAGAGGGCGGCGTTTTCTACGTCGATACGGCGACCGATGCCGTCGTGTGGGCTCCCGACAATTGCTCGCCTTGCAATGACTACGAACTGGCGCTCTCTAGCGATCAGACTCGCGTTTTGGGCGGATCATTCTTCTACGACTCGAACCTGAATGCCGAGTCGTATGATACGCTCAACGATCGCGAAATCCTGAATATCTCATACGTCTACGGCGCTAAGCTGAGTTCCGACGGCAGGCTTCTTTTCCAGCCGTCTACGAATGGTATCGACGTGTTTGATGGCTACTTGGGTAGCCTGCTGGACCGCATTTCGTTGTCGGTGGCCTTGTCCTCTAACTACGATGCGCTGGTTTCCGACGGCAAGGATGACGTCTTTCTCGCCATTACTGGCACGGGCGACGGAATCGCGACAGTTGATCTGACTTCGATCGCCGAGCCTCCCGCTCTGCCCTATACCAAGAACGCTTTCGGGAATCGCCGCGCGGCGCATAAATTAGATACTCGGCCGGCACGCGGGCGACGCACGCAAACGACTCTCGGGAAAGCGATGCGGTCCGTGCCCCATGTCACGCGATTCTCCATGCAATATCAGCACCGCTAAAAACGCGCTTCTCGGAAGTGAAAGAGAGCATTCCAAGTTCGACCGCGAAACAATGTCTACGAACAAAATAGTGTGCCAACTGTGTGCCAGAATTCGTCCGAGCAACGCGGGCTACTGAACAGAACCACGACTGACTGTCGGTTAGTCGGGGGCTACCGGCTGCGTATGGAATTCCTGTGTTTTTGTGTGCCACCTGTATGCCGAACGGCGGGGAACATCGCTTTAATCGCGGCTTGGGGCCGGAGGAGAAACTGCTAGCCTTTGTCAAAACAAAAACTGTTAAAACTGAAAACTCCAATCTGTTTCGCGCGACCTGGAGGCCCACATCAACCCATCAACTGTAGAAAATATCGAATTGCAAAGAACAGCATGGGAATCCCATTTCTCGCCTCTGGGTAAATTCGCCCTCCCTGGGTACCTGGACTCCTCCTGTAATTGCTCCTGGGTCTTCCTGAGCTCACTGGGAGCATTTCTGGAAGTGCAGTTCTGCAGTTTGGAACACTCGGATCAGTCTCCGGTCGAAAAAACTTTCCAAAACTGGAAAACTACGATATCAATCTCCGCCCTTTGCGCTTGGGTGAGGAACACTCTGGGCACTCCATTTGTTCCCTTTTCTTGTGAGCGAATAAACGCCAGCGGCAGATTTCGTCATGCGGTCTCAGAAACCGGACTTTGCGGGGGTACGTAGAGGGAGAGTTCTCTTCCCTGTTTAGCACAGAGTGTAAGCGTGGGGTGAGGTCGTTCTCGGGCAGAATTCCAGTGTTCGCAGGACGAAGGGCGCTTGTTAGGAGTGTTTATTCACTTACCTGGTAGTTAGCCCCTGTGTTGACCCCATAGCCTGTGTTGACGGGTATGGCCCTGCAATGGCGGGATGCTTCCCGTGCCGGACAGCAGCGGTTAAGTCAGGAAAACTGTAAAAACTGAAAAACTGACGACACAACCCAGATTTCTTTGCACCAGTCTGGCAGTTTTGCCAGTTTTTCCCTAGAAATACGCAAGACTGGCGTGGAGTAGTCGATACCAAGGATAAGTTTCTTGCCGCAGCGGCAATTCGACCCTTGGTATGAGTCCTCTATGCTTCGTACATCTTATTCATGGCCCAATGACAATCGTCGCAGACCGGATCGTCGACCTCGGTATTGAAGTCATCGGGCATGTCCTCGTGACAGTTCTTGCATTTCAATTCTCCTCGGGCGGCCTGCTGTTCACGCTCTTCCTGGCAGTCCTCGCAAATCTGATCGTCGAGTGCCGGCTCAAATTCCTTGGGCATGTCCTTGCCACAGAATTTGCATGGCAACGCTTTCTTGGTGGGTTTCGTTGATGCTTTCTTACGTTTCATACATTTCCTCGCCTTCTAAGTTGTGGTTTTTGTTGCGATCTGCCCTTCCGCGCTCAGTTAACACTGGTGGCGGTTGGGACAGCTCCTTGTTCGGGAATTGGTCGCGGCATGCTGGCGGCTTCGGCACTCCTTCGTTCCATCGCACGCGCAGCGTCGCGCAGGTCGCGTTCGCTCACAATGTTGTAGCGATCGAAGATCGATCGTGTCTTATGCCCGCTGATCTGCATCGCCACACGCTCTGGAATGCCGGACCGCACCATGTTCCGCACGGCGGTGCGTCGCAAGTCGTGAAACAGGAGTTCAGGAACGCCGGCCTGCTGGCAAACCTTTTTCCACGCGCCCCGAGAATCCCGCACCGGCTTCCGGTTCGCTCGCGTGAACACATAATCGCCCGCGCTCTTGCCCACGATGCAGGGCTCCAGCAGCCGGCGCACGGTATCGGTCATGACCACGACGCGACCCTCATCGTTTTTCGTTTCGCCAGGATGAAGACGGATCGTGCCGCTCTTGACATCGACCTGCTCGACGCGGAGGTTGAGCACTTCCGAGAAGCGCCAGCCAAACGTGAAGGCAACTTCGAACATCGCGCGCATCCAGATCCCGATCCGCGCCGCGGCGTCGGCGAGCGGCCGGTAAGTCGCGTCTTCGATAAAACTTTTGCGGACGTTTCGCTCCGCCAGCCGCGGAAACGCCGGGATGGTCGCGACCTTCGGCGGCGTGCATTTCTTGCCCAGATGGAACATCCTCTTCAGGGCAGCGAGTTCCCGGTTGATCGTGCCGTTTTCCGCGCCTTCTTCTTGCCGATCGACCGCGTACTTCGCGATGGCTGCGCTGGTGACCGCCGCCGCCGGCAGATGCCCGAAGATTGGTTTCAGATGGATCTCGTAGCGAGTTTTGACGTCGGCGGTCGATTTTCGCCCGGAGAGTTTGTAATCGCGCAACATAATCCGCCGCGTATCGGGCGACACGAAAAAGTCACTGGCGGCCTCGGCCACGCGTTGCTGCAACAAGCGGCGAGCCTTCCGCTCGTTCGAGGTCCGAGCGGACTCTCGGTAACTCTCACGCCCTTCGTAGCAGGTAAAGTGCAGCGCGCCCGGATGAAATCGCCCTCGCCCCCCTTGTAATAGGTGCTGTCACACCGCGGTAGGTCGTTCGGCGACGGGTCAAGGTTTGTTGCGTCGGGCAAGTGGAGGATCAGCACTTGGTTACCGGTCGGCACCAACCAGTAGGTCTGGCACAGCTGGCCACGCTTTGTGTGATTTTGGGAGTTGCGAGAGTAAGGTCCATGCCGACAGATTAGTCGTCGGCGGGGGGACGTGATCGGACAGATGTCGGTTTATATTCGGTACGATGCGTCCGCGTCAAAGGAAAGTGGTGGTTCGCTCCGAGAGATCCTCCAGTTCGTCCTGGACGGAAGCTTTTATGGTTTGGGCGTCTTCTGCGAATCGGCGAGAAAAGCGGTAAAGTTTGTGTCGAAGCCTGTCGACCATAAGGCTCGGCGGGTTCTCATCCTTTAATAAGACGCGAATGAGCGATGCCAATAGCACTAGGTCGTCGGTCGTTGGCTCTTCTCCCAGACCTACCAGGTACGCCAGATACACCAGATGTTGATCGCGACCAGCCGTGATGTTGACTTTGCTCTCGAGTGGCGCTTCCCCGGCTTTCTTCCCACGCTTGGTCTTGCCTCCCATTCTCACGTCGTCCAAATAGGGACCCACTGTCGCGCGCACAATCCGTCGAATCCAGTCCGCTTCGTCCCTGAGGAGCGCAGGCAGATCGTCGAGTGTATGCCGCTGGTAGCCGAGCAGCGCTTCCATCTCTGGCCGATTCCGTTCCATTTCATTTGCCAATTGCTCCGCCCGGTCTGCGCAATTAATAAATCTATCCCGCGATTCCTTGGCGGTGGCAAGGCCCTCTCTCGCTTCTTCTGCACTTCCGCCGCAGAACAAGAAAAGGCCATTGAGCACAGATTCGATATCCAGCCCTTGTTTGTGCAGGTCCCTTAATGCCTGTGATGCCCGGCCGTCTGCTTCGATTTGTCGTCGCATCTGATCGAGATTGGAATTCATATTCTTCTCCCAGTTGTGCCTCACGATTGGTGCGATCAACGGTGCTCGATCGAGGATCGTTCCGCACACTTCCCGATCCTGCAACGAGCATCCACAGTTGTTCGCGGAACGACTACCAAAGGAATTGCAAGTCCGAAATTTGAAAAGCTACTACCCGAAGCTTCGGTTTGCAGAGTTGCATGAAAACAAAGAAAATATGCCGACTTAGTATTCGATTTTCGTGTTGACACACTTTGGAAGAGGAGCGCGGAATTTGTCCGTAGCCATCGGCTCGTGCTGCGGGGAGTTCCTTGCTGAGTTTATCCGTAGACTTCTGGTCGCAGTCATGGACGCCCGGCCCGACTACAATGGCGGCCATGAAGGTGCCCCTTTGGCTCAAGATCGGCTGGACCGTCTGGGTGATCGCCTGGGCCCCGTTCTACTGGAAGCAATACGGCCTGCAAAACTTCCTGTTCTTCTGCGATCTCGGAAACCTCTTCCTTCTGCTCGCCCTGTGGTTGGAGAGTCCGCTGATTTTCTCCTGGCAGGCGACCGGGTTGCTGCTCTTCCAGACCCTGTACACCATAGACTTGGCCGGGGCGTTCAGTACGGGCTCGCACATCTTTGGCGGCACGGAATACATGTTCGATCCCAACCTGCCTTTATTGATTCGCCTGCTCAGCTTGTTTCACGTGGTCACCCCACCGCTGCTGCTGTGGGCCATCTGGCGCCTGGGTTACGACCGCCGAGGCTGGCTCTGCCAGACGCTCACCGCCTGGGTGGTGGTTCCCGTCAATTATTTCTGGCGTCCGCAGTTCGACGTGAACTGGGCGCGGGGCCCCTTCTTCCGCGAGCAACACACTGTGCCCGGCTTGCTTTACTTGCTGGGATACCTGGTCGTGGTCCCGCTGCTCGTGTACTTTCCCACCCATCTGCTGCTGCAATGGTGGGCTCGACGTGGAGGCTTCCTGTGGCGGGAAAAAGAGGCGACAGTCGATGACGACAAGGCAGTTTGCAGAGAGTGAGAGCGCACAGTTCAGATTTGTGCAGCAAGTGGTCGAACTGGAGATCTAAGATAAAGACGGAGGCGCAAGTGAAACTAGAGCCGTATTGCTCCGGATCAACAGACTTGAACTCTTGGTCTGTGGGATAGAGGGGAGAATCCCCGGGATTTTCTTAGCCAAGCTGTAGATTCTCGGAAAAGTCCATTGAAATTGTCACATTTCTGGATGCCGATCTGGCTGTATTCGTTCTCAGAATTGGCATCAATGTGCAAGCGCGACCTCTCGACCGCAATGCGCTGGTACTCGTTGATCAGCGAAGTATCAATGACGTTCAGCAGCGACCCGACCTGCCCGCGGGCGATCATGTCCTGGTAGTCGGTCCGCCCGGTGCCGGGGCCGGTCGCCTGCCCGGCGGAATATTGCACCAGTTGCCCAATTTTCTCCTCCAGCGTCATCCTGCGAAGGAGAGACTCCACCCGGGCTTCAAGGCTCGGGGCCGCGATGACCTCACTCACGCCACCTCTGGTTTCTGTCGAAGCGGGAGCTACCGCTCGAGCCGACAGCGATGCACTGCTCGATAAGCCCAAAACGACCGACAGCAGCAACGCACACGCTGTTAAAGCGCGTGGGTTTGGCTCAAAGCGAAAAATCGGAAAGCCATGACGTTGCGCGCCTCGCACCGGGAACCACATGGATCAGCACCTCGAAAAAATACGATTTTTCGCTTAACTAAATCGCGTTAGTACAGGGCCAACGGTTTGTATGTAATACGCTTTTCGCGCTGATGTCAATAGTGGAGAGGAACAAGGATCGAGATCTTCGCTTGCCCGCGCGATTCCATTGTGCGAGACTTCGCTGCGTGGGCACGAGAAAGCCTAAACCAAGCAGCGATGGAACCGGACACGCCGCCCGAAATCCCATGAACTTGAAAAAGCTGTCAGAGCACCTGGGACTTTCGCCCGCCACCGTCTCCTTGGTCATCAACCGGTCGAGCGTTGCCGACTCCATCCCGCAGGAAACCAAGGATCGAATCTTCGCTGCGGCCCGGAAATTCAAGTACCGTCCCAGTTTCTTTGCCCGGTCGTTACGTACACAGCGCAGCTTCACCGTCGGGGTCATTGTCCCGGAAGTGAGCGACGGGTATTCGGCTTCGGTCATGAGCGGAATGGAAGATCACCTTCTGCAGGAGGGGTACTTCTATTTTGTCGCCAGTCACCGCCATCGTGCCGATCTGATTGACGAATACCCGCGGATGCTCTTGGAGCGATCGGTGGATGGCCTGATCGCCGTGGACACACCTTGGCACCTGAACCTTTCGGTGCCGGTGGTCACAGTGTCAGGACACAACGACGTGAAGGGCGTAACCAACATTGCGCTCAACCATCAGCGGGCCGCCGAGATAGCATTGAAGCACCTCTTTCACCTCGGCCACCGCCAGATCGCATTTATGAAGGGGCAGGAGTTCAGCTCCGATACGGAGGTGCGATGGGCCAATATCGAGCGCGCGGCGCAACATCTCGGCTTGACCATCCATCCCCGCCTGGTTGCGCAACTGGAGGGCGATTCGTTCTTTCCTCAACTAGGTTACATGGCCACCAAGGTGTTGTTGGCTTCGAAAGAGGCGTTCACCGCCCTGTTTGCTTTTAACGATATCTCGGCTATGGGAGCGATTCGCGCGTTGCGCGAGTCGGGTCGGCAGGTGCCCGAGGATGTTTCCGTCGTCGGATTTGACGACATCCAAAGCGCCGCCTTCCAAAATCCCAGCTTGACCACCGTGCGCCAGCCGTTGCGCGCGATGGGGAGGGCTGCCGCTGAAATCCTGCTGAAGCGCATTAACCGCCCAGGCTCCGAACTTCGCGACCAGTACATTATGGAACCGGAACTAGTAATACGGGAAACCACATGTCCCGCGCCAGTCGGGCGGCGAGTCACGCGCAAACGCAGGCGATAACGGGTCTATCGTTTTTCATACCCGCCTCTGCATTTCCATAGAGGCATCCATCGAAAAAATCGCGCGTCATTTAAGTGCTTGACTGTCGAAATTCGTACGTGCTATAAGCAGGCGGCAAAGATTTACTAAATCGATGTTTCAGAGATTTAGTAAGCGATTCGTGGCAAATCAAAGTCGGCGTTCACGAAAAGCAATTTGACCCGAGACGATTTGATGAGGCGTCCGAGGTTGGCGGTCCACGGCGAGGTGGTGCCTTGGTTCCGTAGGCACGAAAGCTCCGATTGGCCGCTGAGCTTCTCAAGAAAATCTCCTGAAGAACTGAGCAATTCTGAACAGTCACACGATGGTGGGGAGACTAACGTTTTAGGTTGCTTAACGCGGCCTCCCCCGGAGAAGGCGGACAGTTCTCTTGAGGCAGGCATGTAGATTCACTAGCGAGTCCATTTCAGATCGAAAACAAAGTTGACAAAAGGCATTTGTTGGTCCGAGGGAGGTTTTATGAGGCGTCTGAGTTTGGCAGTCTACGTCGTACTGCTGATTGTCAGCATCGTTGCATTGACCACGTTGGTCCAGGCGCAGTATCGCGGTTCGATTCGTGGCACCGTCACGGACCCAGAGGGTGCTGTGGTGCCGGGCGCCACCGTCACACTGCTGAACACGGACACCAATCTGACCATGACGGCCACGTCGGATGAGTCCGGCCTCTACATCTTCAACGCGATTCCCGCGGCACACTACAAGATCACGGCCGAGCGCCCCGGCTTCAAGACGAAGGTGCTCGAGAGTGTGCAGATCATTCCCGACCAGCTCAACGAGCTGAACCTGCAACTGGACCTCGGCCAAGTCCAGGAAACCGTCACGGTGACCGGCACCACCGAAACCGCCGACACGGAGACCGCGACGGTCAGCGGCACCCTGAGGAGTAGTGAAATCAACACCATGCCCTCAATCGGACGCAACGTCTTCATGCTGGCGCAGTTGGCACCCGGCATCACCGGCGACAACTCGCAGGGGGCCAGCGGCGGCGGCAACAATATGCCTGGCAACACGAGCCCGGGCAATCCCGGTTTAAAGCCCGGCGTAAACCAGGGAATCTTTGCAACGGAGAACGGCCCGCAGGCTACTGCCGGCGGGCTGGCCACTCAGCACAATGGCATTTCGATCGACGGTATCAGCACCGTCAGCGCGGTCTGGGGCGGTGCGTCCGTCATCACGCCCTCGGAAGACGCGGTCGCCGAGGTGAAGGTCATCTCCAACGCCTACGATTCCGAGAACGGGCGCTTCGCCGCCGCTCAGATTCAGATCACTTCCAAGAGCGGCAGCAATCAGCCCCACGGCAGCTTTTTCTTCACCGCTCACCGTCCGGGTCTGGACGCCTACCAGAGATGGAACGCCTCCGGCGCCGTTACCGCCCCCGTGCTGAGAGACGACAACTTCTTCAGCCAGCTCGGCGGCAGCTTGGGAGCGCCCATCTGGAAGAACAAGGTCTTCGGCTTTTTCAGTTGGGAGACGGCCCGCAGCCCTGCGTCGGCAGCGACCCACAGTAGCGCGTGGCTGGAGACATCGGCTTTTCAGGCCCTTGCGCCGTCGGGCAGCATCGCCTCCACGTACCTGAGCTACCCCGGCTCGATTCCGAGTAATCCGAGCATCAACGACGTGAGCTGCACCGCCGCAGGCTTCAACGCCAACGGCGTCACCAACTGCATCGACACCGGTCAGGGCCTGAATATCGGCTCCCCGCTGACTACTGGTCTTGGCACGCAGGATTTGGGCTGGGTCAGCGCCAGCAACCCTGGTGTCGGTGGCGGTCTGAACCCGAACGGCCCTGCCGATATCGCCCAGTACAACATCATCAACTATTCAACCTACTCTCAAAACCAGTACATCGGCCGCGTGGATGCCAATCTGACGCAGAAGGACCGGCTCGCCGGATCGATCTACTGGGTTCCGCAGTCGAATACCACCAGTGGCATCCGCGCGTATGATCTTTTCCATCACAGCCAGACCAACGACGCATTCTCGCTGATCTATAACCGCACCATCTCGTCGACGTTCGTGAATGAAGCCCGCGTCAATGCCGCCGGCTGGCGGTGGAACGAAATTAAGACCAACCCCCAGATGCCGTTCGGACTGCCAGCCGACAATGTGAGCACGATCGGCGGCGTTACCCTGACCCAGTTTGGACCCAACGTCGGCAACGACCTGGACCAGTGGACGTACACGTTGAAGGACGTGGCCACCAAGGTCGTTGGCCGCCATACCATCAAGTTCGGCGGTGAATTGACGCGGCTGTTTTACCTCCAGGCCTGCTATCCCTGTTTCTTGCCGAGTTACACCTTCTACAACCTCTGGGATTTCCTCAACGATGCACCGGAAGGGGAGTCGGCCAACTACGTGAATCCCGCAACCGGCGTCCCCACGCCGGGTCGCCAAGACCAGCGCGAGAACCTGTGGGGCTTCTTTGTGCAGGATGACTACAAGCTCCGCAGCAATCTGACCGTCAACCTGGGTCTGCGCTGGTCGTACTTCAGCCCGCTCCGCTCCAAACAGAACAACATGTATCGTGCGGTTCCGGGCTCTGGCGACGCCTTCCTCACCGGTCTCAACGTCGTCAAGGAGAATGCCTGGAGCGCGGAGAAGGGCAATTTCTCCCCGGAGATCGGCTTCGCCTGGAGCCCGAACCAGTACGGCGGCAAGCTCGTGTTCCGCGGCGGATTCGGCATCAACTACAACCAGGAAGAGATAGCCATTTCCGCAAACATCTCGAGCAATCCAGGATTGACGGTGTCGCAGGGCCTGTCGTCGTCCGGGCCCGCGAATATCAACCCGTCGATTCTGTATGCCACCGCGTCCAACCTGCACTCCCTGGTCTACCCGGCCAATCCAGCCTTCATCACCCCGCTTGGTGCAAATGGGCTGCCCACCTCCGGATCGGCGAGCCTGTTCATCTTCCCCCAGACCTTACCGACCACCAGAGTCCTGCACTACTCGGCGGATATGCAGGACGAGTTCTTGCCCAAGTGGATGGGCTCGCTGTCCTATCAGGGGAGCCACTCGAGCAACATGATCTCCAACTACCAGATTGACGATTATGCGGCGTCCAAGGGTTATGCTCTGAGTCCCTCCATCATTGGCAACAGCTGGACTAACTATTGGGCCGCAGACGGATACGGCAACTACAACGCCATGATCGCCGAGGTGAAGAGCAGCTCCTGGCGCGGGCTGCTCTTTGACATGCAATTCACCTGGGTTCGGGCTCTAGATACCAACACCAGCCCCTACGAGGAGGACATCTATGTGTATAAACCCAGCCTGAACTACGCCCCTTCTGACAACAACATCGCGCGCGCGTGGAAGTTCTACGGTGCGTACACGCCGAAGTTCTTCACGGGCAAGCCGGCTTGGATGGAGAAGACGCTGGGCGGATGGACCATCACCGGCATCTTCAACGTCCATTCGGGATTCCCTTGGACCCCGGAGTACCCCATCCCTGCTGTCAATGGTAATGGCTACGGCCTGTACTGCGGCGGCTGTTGGTACACCAACCTGTACCCGGTGGCGGTGTCGGGCGAGGGGACCAGCACCAGCAACTCGGCGTACAAGACGGGCTCCAATTTTGGCGGGCAAGGGGCCGACCACCTCTCGTACTTCACCTTGCCAGCTAACTACAGCGCGTACACCTACACCGGGTCGAACTACGGCAATGCGCTTCCGCCGTCGGGCATGCAGCGCAACTGGATCACCGGTCCCGGATACAAAAGCCTGGACGCATCCTTGACCAAGGCGTTTGGCTTGGGGAAGATCCCCGTTCTCGGCGAAGGCGCCAAGCTCGAGTTCCGCATGGATGCCTACAATGTGTTCAACAACCTGAACCTGAGCAGCGGCATCGACCGCAACATCTCCGATCCTAACTTCGGCAGGTCGAACAACGCCCTTGCTGCACGTACTGTAACCCTGGGAGCTCGGTTCGAGTTCTAGGGTGTGTTTTCTCCGTACAGGATGGTGCCCTTCGGCGCGCCGTTTCCCAAACGGCGCGCCTTTTCTTTTGCTATGTTCTTTTTGGGCTGGAGGTCTTCTGAGAACTAAGAACCGGAAACTGAGAACTTCTAGCCTGCGGTTTTGAAACCCGCCTTCTCCATCGCCTGTTGCATTTCCTTGTTCTTCATGAACACGTTCCACACGAATCCCGAGCGCGCGTTTTCCGCCATCAGCATCGTGATCCCCAAATCGATTCCGATCACGTCCGGGTCGTACCAGCCGGTCAGCGGATTGAAGGCATCCACAAACCCATATCGTCCCCACGCTTTCGGGTAACATTCGCGGATCGTCCGCAGCACCTGCATGCAATCCTCCTGTAGGAATGGCAGCGAGCCGCCAGCGGCGCAGGGAACGATGCTGCCGTCGAGTCGTCCGATTCGCGGGGGACCACCCCAAGCCTGATAACCTGAAGCTGAATCCGAGGAAGTGATTCCCCACAGGTGCGCGCTGTAGTCTGGAAATTCGTCGTGCAGCGAAATACAAAACCGCTTGTGCGCCTGGGTTGCTGTCACCGAGTTCGTGAAGTAGTCAGCATACCCATCGCGCTTGTGGCGAAAATCAAACCAAGCTTGCGAATACTGATGCGTGAACAGCGGATCGTGGCCGGAAATGTACTTGAATTCCTGAAACTCCACGGTGGGACGCTTCCATGCCCTCCAAGTTTCGCTGGAAACAGAATGCGTGGGCGAACCTAGCGCCAGGAGGTAGAGCATCATGAGTTCGCAATAGCTTTCCCACCGCGAGCGCAAGAAACCGCCAACCGGCTTCCATCCCATGGAGAACGTTTTGCCGCCATTGAGCATCCACGGCCAATCCACTCGCTCGTAAATGGCAGCGGCGCGATCCTGGATCTCGGCGTCATTGAAATGTCGGCGAACCGACAGCACACCGCATAGTAAAAGTGAGGTGTCGATCGAGGAAAGTTCACAGTTCCAGGTCCGCGCTCCAGTTTCTATATCGACAAAGTGGTAAAAGAAGCCGTGTTCATTGGGCAATTCCAGCTCTAGAAAACGGAGCGTCTGCCGCACACGCTCCCGAATTGCAGCCGGCTTACCGTAGCCGCGCGATCCCGCAATGCACAGACCGCTGAGGCCAAAACCCGTGGCCGCAATACTGGCAACTCGCCGGTGGTCGTCGCCGTTGAGTAGCGCGCGATCCTTGACTTGGCCAGTCACGCTACTTGCTTCGTTCCAGAAGAAGTCGTAAGCGGCGCGCTCGATTTCATCCAGGAGTTGATCGTCAGAACCGCGATAAGGAGTTCTATTCGGCTCATCAAATGCCTTCTGCTCCGCTGGCCAAGCGGCGGAGACTAGACCGGTCAGAGGAATCACTCCCAAAGCAGTTGTCTTCAGCATCTCGCGTCGCGTAACCGGAAGGCGATGGGCCATTACTGGCCCAGTGTACCAGCCCCACATGAGATGAGGACTTGCATCATTGTCTTGTTGAGTCGGCGCGATACCTGGATAGTGGAGAGCAGCAGCATCAACGCGCAGGTGAACCGTAGGAAGTGCGGACGCAACTCCAACCCGGCAACCTGACACGCAATCTGCTTAATCATTCCTATCCTTCGTCGGGACCACCTTAAGATGCCGCCAAATTGACTGCTCCGTTTTTTATATCCAACAAAATCTACCTCGTTAGCCTTTCCGCTTCGAATTTCCGATTAACACTATGAGGGATGTCACTGTGAGCACCACAGGCTCCCATGTCCAGGGCTGGCCGCAGCACGAAGAGGTGTCCAGTTGCTTCTCAGCCGAACTGGCTAATGGAGGTAATCATGTTCCGTCGTCGGCCAGATCGTGCAGGCATCGCGCAAACCGGAGTTTCTGACCAGCCACTATGAACTGGCGATCGCGATTTCTAAGACGTCCCCCAAAATCGACGGAGCATATCAGGATGTCCTGACGTGGGCGCGAGAGTTGCGGGCGAGTGCTGAAATCACGCGGCCGGGTAGTCCGCCAGGAGATTTTTCTTGCAGTTTTCTCTGCTCGTGGCAAACACCCCACATTTTCTGGCTAAGCTGTAGTTGCCCGGAATTCTCTAGCGATTCTGTCACGTTTTCTGGTTTACGATCTGGCTGCACCCGATGGCAGAATCAGCGCGCCAGTCCTTCCCGTTCCTTCGCGTGTTGTCGAATTGACCCGCCAGAATGCCACCTACGACAAATTGCGCAAGACTCCTCGTTCCTGCACACCAAAAGGGCTGACTTTCTGGCACTGATGCGACGATTTGAGGGTTTCTTTAAACTCAACACCGAACTTTCGCTGAAACCAGAGTTACACAACTGCGTTTGCGGCTTGCCAGGCCTGACGGTGTTCAATCCACCACTGAAGCAGAGCTTTCGCTTCGATAATGCAACTAGTTACCTTTTCTTTCTGCTCGTCGAAGTCGTCTAGCGAAACGAGTGGCTCCACCGAGGTGCGAATTGCCGCCGACTTGTGGGTTTTCACGATCTTCATCTTGTCGGGCCGAATATGTTTCTCGAACAGTTCTTTCACTTTTCTGACCTGCGTCCCCATTTTTGCAAATCGAAGGTCAATTTGGCCGCGGTTTATTTTATGAACGAACTTGATACCGTTGGTGGCGGGCGGCTTGAAGTAGAGGAAACCGCCACTACGAGGCTCGGGAGTCGGCATGCTGGTTACATCAACTACCTGCAATGCCGGGTTCTCGATTAAACGACAATCACCACCGGCCTGCTGGTAGCCTGCCCGAGGGACTGAGGCAGTGGTAGGCTTTCCGAAGAGCAACCGGAGCATCCATTTGGGACTGCGAGCAATTGCCGCCATTTTGTTCTGCCTGCTCGGTGCGTTACGGGCATGGTCGGATACCTCATCTCAAGTCGCAGTCACTCATGTCGCTGTGCTCGACGTTCGCGACGGCTCCGCAAAAACCGACATGACGGTTTTTGATCGTGGGTAGCCGGATTAGCGTCGTCGGATCGAGCAAGAACACTCCACTGCTGAAGCACGTCCTTGTAGTCGACGGCAGCGGGAAGTTTCTAATACCCGGCCTTTGGGACATGCACGTTCATATCCGCCGGGCTTCGGCCCTTGGTGGTTCGACTCCCCCTCCCGGCACCAGCACTTTTAGAATTCCAGCCAAGACCGAGGCAGGCCCGACCCCGGGTGTTCCCGGCAGCCTTACTCCTTCCGTTTATGAGGAGTTGCCGTCTAGTTCTTCTTCGACTTCCCCGTTGCTTCGTCCTTGTCCAACCCATCGCCTAGGAAGTGCTTCACCTGGGCGACGAGCGTGAACTGTTTGCCAGCGCGCTCAATGGTCAGCTTGCGTTCCTGGCCGGGGGAGCCTTCGAGCAGAGACCACACTTGTCCCAAGGTAGAGTCGGGCACGGGGATGTCATCCACGGCAACGAGATCATCGCCCGCTTGAACGCCGGGGACTGAGGGTTTTCCGTCAAAATCGGCGACCGCGACGATAGTGAAGCCCGTGTCGACTCCTGGGCGAAGGATGAGGCCGACGACGTCGAAGTCGGGGAACCTGGCGGTTCTGCCGATGTCGAAATAGATGGTCGAGCGGGCGTAGTCGAGGCCGACGCGGTAGTTCATCAGGGCCTCCGAGCTGAGCACGCCCGCGGCGGGGATACTGGCACGCTCGTCGACGAGAGTCCTTCGATCCATGGGAAGGTCAGCCACAGCTACATCGGTCAAAAAGAGAGGACCGAATTGCACGCGATCCGCACGCATCAGCTTCCATCTGGGTTCATCGCCAAATTCTCCCGTATTGAAGGGGCCGACGGCTCCTGTCATGTGCGGCCAGTTCGGGTGGGCATTGGAGAGCTTTTCAAATAATTCTTCCGAAAGAAAGCTGATGGAAGAGCCAACGTCGAGCCCGAGGTCATAGTTCTTGTTCTCGATCTTGCTGGGCATCTGGATGAGGCCGTTGTTTGCATTGACCAGCATCTTGCTCTTCACGCCGTTGAATTTCAGGCTGCCGGGCTGGCCGATGGTGAACTTGCGGTCGGGGAAATCGATGAGCACATCATAGTTGCGCAGAACGGTTGAGGGGATGTTGATCTCGGCGCTCATGCCGGGTGCGATAGCTGGCGCGCCGACGGGAATTCTTATTTCTTTCATCGGCAGCAGAAGGATCTTCATTCCGCCAATCCTAACTTCGAGCGAAACACCCGGCGATTTCGGCGTGCCTGAGCAGACTTGGCCGGCGCAACTGACGCCGAGTCCCATCAAACCAGCAACGCGCCGGTTCATAGCGAGATCGGGATTGCCGTTGTCGACCCAACCGCGGACGCTCTCGGTCGACCCGTCGGAAAGCAAGATGTCCACGTCGATCACAACGCGGCCTTGGTCGAGCGTGATGGGAACAGTGACGGATTTAGGCCGGGACGTGGGCGCGTTTTGTGGGAAGACGGTCGTACTAATAATAATGAGGATAAGGACGACAAGGGCAGCCCTGAATCGCATAGGGAGATTGTAGCGGGTCGAAGGAGCGCCGTTTCTCCAGTCACCACGCCATGCGCGTCCTGGCATGATTCCGGACTGCTGACCGAGGCGACCAGATCACGTGCCCTCATGCGGGATATGTTCGTTCACCCGCAAATCTTGTCTGGCTCGCGCAAAAGGCCGCCTGCAGGCGGCCTTCGCGGAATTTCCATTTGTGTTCTTCCGTCGTGCGTTTTCCAGCGCGTGCCATTACTTCAGGCCGATCACACCAAACGTCCCCGCCAGATTGTTGTACGGACCAGCGGTGAAAAAGAGTTGGTTGGTCCGGCCGTTGCTTGCCGAGCCTCCGCCAAACTCAATCCCCCAGAGTTGGTCGATCTCGATATCCTTGCCGTTCGTGTCCTTGACCGTGCCCACGAACTGGCCCGTTTCGAGATTAAAGGCGTTGATCGTACCGTTGTTTGTGTTGTTCGAGACCAGCAGAGCGTTGCTTAGTGGCCCGAAATTATTGGGCGCCACGGCCAAGCCCCAAGGCTGATTCAAGGGCGCGCCCGCCACGAGAGTTTTTACGAACGTTCCGTCTTCCCGGAAGATGTCGATGTAGCCGCCCGGCGCTTCGTTTGCCTGGGCAAACGCTACGTAGACCAAACCACCGATGTCCTGAATGCCGAACGGCGCGTAACCCGCCGGCAGCGTGCTGTCGGTAAACGAATTGACGAGGTTAAAGCTGCCGTCGTACACCTCGACCACGTTCTTGGCAAGGTTGGCGGCATAAAGAAGATTTCCCGAGGCCCGGTTGGTAACGGCGAGACCGGTGTAGCTCGCGCCAGCCGCCCAGTTATTCACCACGATGATCGCGTCATTGCGGTTGGTCTGCGGCGCCCAGCCGCTGATGGTCCCGTCCAAAGTCGCGAACAGGAAGAACGAGTTCCACCCCCCTATCTGAAAATCTGACGACCCGTTGGCCACAATTCCGGTCGGTTGACCGGGGCCCGCGCCGTCAAACGAGGGAACTGAAACCACCAAGCCCTCCTTGACTCCAGCGCCCGTATAGATTGTCGACCAGCCTGAGCCTTCATCGCTGACCCAGAAGGGGCTGCCCGCGCTCCGAGCCAGTCCCCAGCCGTTCACTTGCAGCGGGTCTGCGAACTTGGCCGCCTTGATCTGATTCGAAACTAGATTCTTGAGTTGATACTGCGCCAGGGCTGCGCTTGAAACGAACAGTACCACGAGCCCCAGGCAAAGGGTGAAAGCCATCTTGTGTCGCTGCATAACAGAATCCTCCTTGGATTTGTGCGAGCCGGAGTAGAGAGCGAGTGAGTCGCGGACTGGCACTGTGCTCGAACCGCAATTTCTCCGTCCTGCTGGCAACCGAATGCTAGTTCCGCGGCTGCCGGCAGGTTGTCAACGTAGTGTCATCTGTTTGCACAATTCTTGTCGGCGAAGCGCAGCGTCGGCAGCGCTCCGTTGTCGGCGCGAAAAATCGTGCCGCACAGACGATGCCGTAAGCCGGTTGTTATCAGTGGGCGCCCTCTCTTAGACGCGAGCAGGAACATGTCCTAAAGTATTGGCCGAGGATGCCGATGGGATAGACAAGCGGAAGTAGCCTATGGTCCCGCGCAGGTAAACCATGACAACCGGTTCGATTTCGGCCGCAGACCTCAGTCAGTTCGTTCTCGCGTCCAGCGACTCCACTCAGCTGCAGCAAGCACTGCAGACGTTGCAGAGCAGTCTTGTGTCGGGTGACCTGAATGGCGCCAACTCGGCATTCCAGACGGTGCAGAAGATAAGTCAACTCACCGCGACTGCCAATGGGAGCAGCCTGTCGAGCGATTCTCAACTCTCCACCGATCTGAAGACGCTCGGCAGCGCACTGAGTTCAGGCGATCTATCCACTGCCCAGTCTGCCTTTGCGCCGGTTCAGAACGACCTGAACAGCGCTGCTTCGCCATCGCGGACACTTGAAACCAACGTTGCATCCCAGTCCGAGCAATTGGTCCAGGAACTGCTCAGCACAGTGAATTCGAGCAGTTCTTCTTCCAGCACATCGGATAGCGCGAATTCCGTGCTGGAGATGGTATACGGAAGCGGGAGCAGCCTGAACGTCTACGGATAGAGCCCAGCGCTCGATCCAGCGCCACTTCCGCGACCTTTGACTATCGGCCCAGCCGGCAAAAAAGCCCAGCGCCAAAAATTTTGTGAAACGATTCTTGCCCTTTCCGCACTATCCCAATAAGTGGAAGACATCGCGCAGTGCGGCGGTGAGCCACAGTTTAGGATCCCAATCTGGAAACTCCCGATTGGGATCCAGTAAAGTGCCGGAGCCGACGGGGAAGCGGCTCCGGCGCTTTGTGTGCAAGTCTTCTCCAGGGGGAGCAGATCGGCTCGTCTGCCCCAAGAAGTCACAGGAGGTTCATTCTTCCCAGTGCGCGCCACACGCTTCATCCCGCCGGCCGGACGCCATCGCAGCTGTCACACGGCGGTGAAGCGCACGTCATCATCACTGTCACTCACGCTAGTCCCGGAAAATACTCACGGCTCGCCATCCCAAGTGCTACACTGTCTGCCACTTCCGACTCCCCGGGGCCAGCTCTTGCAATTTCACTCCTTTGACGAAGCTTACGTCGAGCGTCTGCGGGCAGGAGACTTCCGCACGCAAGAGCATTTTGGCGAGTATTTCAGCGCGCTGATCCAGGTGAAATTGCGCTCCCGTTTGCAGTCGCGGGAGGCCATCGAGGATGTGCGTCAGGAAACCTTTGCCCGGTTTTATGCAGCTCTGCGCGACGGGAAAATCCTGCACCCGGAGCGCCTGGGATCGTTTGTGAACTCGGTTTGCAACAACGTTTTGCTGGAGCATTATCGCGCGAACCCGCGCCACAATTCGCTAGATGATGACGAACAGAGGGACCTGCTCCCCGCCCATGCGACGGATCTGCTGGGCATCCTTGCCGCCAAAGAAACGGAAAAGAAAGTCCGGAAGATTCTGGAGCAGCTTCCAGAACGCGACCGGCGCTTGCTGCGCGAGGTTTTCCTGGAGGAGCGCGATAAGGACGAAGTATGCCGCGACTTCGGCGTCGACCGGGAATATCTCCGGGTCTTGCTGCACCGTGCGAAGCAATCGTTTAAGTCGTTGTATAAGAAAAACACCGGAAATGATTCGCCGGAGTTTACTCCGGCCTGAGCTGTGCAATGCCGGGTCGCGCCGGCTCGCTTTTGTACGAGATGATACGAGGGGGCAAAAATGGACCACGATATGGTGGTTCGTCAAAAAATGACGGAAAGGTACCTGCTCGGCGAACTCGATCCCGAGACCCGGGACGAATTTGAAGGACATTTTTTCGACTGCCCGGATTGCGCGCTCGACGTCCACGCCGGCGCTATGTTCGTGGAGCAGAGCAAGGTTGTGCTGGCGGAAAAATCCGAGCCGATTTCTGCCGGCTTGCCGGCACCCGTTCCGGTCCCAGTCAAACCGGGATGGCTCGCGTGGCTGCGTCCAGTCCTGCGTCCAATGTACGCCTTGCCCGTGATGGCCTTGTTGCTGGTAGTGATCGGGTATCAGAATCTGGTTACTTATCCGCAGATGCGGCAAGCCTTGAACCGCCCGCAGGTGTTGCCGTGGGCGCCAGTGAATGTCGGTACCTGGGGATCGGGGGGCCCGGTGATTGCGACACGTCCGGGAGAGGGTTTTCTGCTTTTTGTGAGAATCCCGCCGGATGGCAGTTACTCGCATTACACGGCAGAGTTATATAATCCAGCGGGAAAGCTGGAGTGGTCGCTCACGATTCCAGCGGCATCCGCGCAAGATCAGTGGCCGGTGCAAGTGCCGGGAGCGAGTCGGCAAGCGGGCAATTACACTTTGGCGGTGCGTGGAGTTACTGCCGCGGGCGAAGCTAAGGAAGTCGGTCGGGCATCATTTGAATTACAAATTCAGAAGTGAGCTGAACCGGAGGAGCGAACCATATGGCGACAATGCCGAAACCATTCGTGACCCACGAGACATCGCATGAGTACCATGCGGAAGCTAACGTTCTCCATGGGCATTTGAAGCTTCCGTTGAACCAGGAGATTCACCAGCAAGTGCCAGTGTCATTGAAGGATCGCCGGGGTGGTCATTTCTTCCAACGCGCCGAACACTATAGCCTCGAGGGACTCATTTCCTTCCAGTCGGGCTACACGCGTGTGTCCGGCTATCGGAGCCTGAAGAATCACGGATGGGTTACGCTGGCGGCGTCCGTGCTCGAAGGGCTGAATGTTCTTGATGTGATCACGGCCGACCGCATGGTTGCGCAAGTTTCAACCGAGCATCCGCTGGAGAATGGCCATGTGCCGCATGTGACATTTCTGGGTACGCACTTCGAGAATTTGCGCGTCGGTGGCTATCCGGTCGAGGTGGAGCTTGATCTAGGGATTTGTGGCGAGAAACCCAAGGGCGACATACCTTATACGGAAGATCCCGGTTTTCTCGATCGTATTGAACGGCAATGCGCCGGCATTGCCAGCGCTCCGGGCCTTCCCACCGCGCTCCGGGCTGAGTACGATGAGGAACTCAAGCAGATCGCCGAGATCAGAAATGGCAACGGATCGGGGAAAGGGGAAGGCAAGCCGCCCAAGCTAGGATGCACACTGGTCAAGAGCATATCGCCGATTCCCATCGCGAAGTCGTACGGGAATATCCTGGAGATTCCGGGGTTCGGGGCAGTGTTGCTGGCGGCGGTCGAGGTGGGCTCGTTCGCGGAGGCCGGAGCCAGTGTTCAAGCGGGAGACAAGGTGGGCAACTACTTCAACCTGACGATGCTCCAGATGCGAATGGGCTGCATCGGGGACGGGAACGTGAGCGCAGGAAACGCCGCTCTCAACGGTGGCACGAGACCATAACCGTTGGCCTTTGCCTTCCAGTCCTAGCCTGCGGGCTCGCTTGTAGCCATCGCGATAGCCCGCAGGCCGCCTTTGAACAGGCGCAGCACACCTTTGTGCATGGCGATCTTCGAGAAAGCCAGCAAGAATCTGAAAGAGGCTATCAGCGATTCCGGACTTCCAACGTGGAATGGGCCTGGAAATTCAAGACCCTGGAAGCCGAGACCCTCTTGTGGCGTGGGGACTATCCAGAGGTGTTGAAGCAGTTGGCTGCTCCATTGCCTCCCACCGCCTTGCAGGACGAGCTGATCCAGGTGCTCACGCTAAAGGCAATCGCTCATGCGCGCCAGTTCGATGACGACCAGGCGGAGCAGGAGTTTGCGGAGGCGGAGCGGCTTTGCGCCATAACCCAGCACCCAAGTTGCGGAAAGCTCTTCCAAGGACGCGGGCTTGTCGCTTTGGGCCACAATCAATTCCCTCAAGCTCGGCAGTTTCTTCGGCGCAGCTTGTCCTTTGCACGCGCGAACGGCGACAAGTTTCTAGAAGCGACTTCCCTTCTGAATCTGGGCGCCGCGTCGCTGAAGGAGGAGCATTTCGACGAGGCCATCGACTGGTCCCATGATGCCTACGACGTGTCCACTGCGCTGACCGCCAGGGACATTGCCTTGGTCGCGGTGCTTAACATCGGATGGGCTTACTATCGGCTGGGCGATTCCGAAAGAGCCCTGGGAATGTCCCTTGAGGCCGAGAAACGTGCCGACGAACTCGGCGACTCCTTCAATCGAGAAAATGCCATCACCAATGCCGGGTATGTCTTCATGGACAGGCGCGATTTTTCGCGAGCGGAGAAGTCATTTCGCCAGGCCCTCGATCTCGCCGAGGCCGAGCACAGCAAGGAACACAGCTTTAACGCTCTGCGAGTGCTCGCACTGGCAGCGGTGCGATCCGGCAATGTTGAAGATGCCCGCAAATATTCTGACCATGCGATCTCCATTGCACGCTCCGGAAACAACCGGCTCGACGAACTCTACCCGCTGCTGGTAAAGGGCCTTGCGGCTGCCCAATCTCGAGATGACGCCGAGGCCGAACGTATCTTTCACGAAGTCGGACAGGATAAAGTTCGTCCTGTTTTTCTCCAGTGGGAGGTTGAACACTCCCTCGCCCGGCTGTTCGAAGACGAAGGCCGCGCAGATGCAGCGGATCGTGAGTATCGCGCAGCGCTGGGCACCTTCGAGTCTGCCCGATCCTCCCTGCGGCGCAACGACTCGAAGCTGCCGTTTTCGAACAACGCTTCGCGCATCTACGACGACTACGTTCATTTTCTGGTGGCGCGTGGAAAGACGGACGATGCCCTGCGCTGGGCCGACTACAGCCGCGCTCGTACCCTGTCCGAAGGATTGGGACTGCTGGCAAAGGGAGCTTCTAGCGGGCCTCCGCCACTGCACCCTGGGCGAATCGCACAGCGAGCCGATGGCACAATTCTTTTTTATTGGCTGGGCGAGAAGCAGTCGTACCTGTGGGCGATCACGCCGAAGAAGACAAGTTTGTTCGCACTCCCTCCCGGCGCGGAGATCGATGCGGCTGTGCAACGGTATCGCAGAGCTCTCGTCGGACCGCAAGACGTTCTCGAATCGTCCGACCAGGATGGCCGCTGGCTCTACCGCACGCTGATCGCTCCCGCGCAGGCGTTGCTGAGTAGGGACGCGAAGGTTTTCGTCATCCCGGATGGCAGCCTGAACAATCTGAATTTCGAAACTCTTCTCGTCTCCGATCCGAAGCCGTCCGAAACCAAGCTGCACTATTGGATCGAAGACGCGACGATTGCGAATGCCAGTTCGCTGCGGGTGCTCGGCGCGGCGCGCGGGGGCAAAGGCCGAGAGAAGCGTAACCGCAGCCTGCTTCTCGTCGGCAACAGCGTTGCGCCGAACGACAAGTATCCCGAACTGCCGAAAGCCGCAGCGCAGATGGAAAGCGTCGCCCGCCATTTTCCCGCGGCCACGCAGCGGATATTTGCGCGCGAGCAGGCGACGCCGGCAGCCTATCTGGCCAGCAGCCCAGAGCAGTTCTCCACCATCCATTTCGTTGCGCACGGAACAGCCAGCCGGCTGAGTCCGCTCGACTCCGCCATCGTACTGTCGAGAGTCGTACTATTGAAGGCCGCATCATCGAAGGCCACTCCATCATCGACCGGACCGTTCGAAAGCGGCGTCGAAAGCGACTCTTTCAAGCTCTATGCCCGCGACATTATTCGGTATCCCCTGCGGGCCGATCTGGTTACGATCTCAGCGTGCTATGGCGCGGGCGAACGCGCGTACTCGGGCGAGGGGCTGGTCGGTCTCTCCTGGGCTTTCCTCAGAGCCGGCGCCCACAACGTAGTCGCCGCCTTGTGGGAAGCGACAGACGCATCGACCGAGCAACTCATGGACAAGTTTTACGACGAGTTAGACCAGGGAGCCGGTCCGGATACCGCTCTGCGCGCCGCCAAACTGTCATTGCTTCGGGGCGGAGCATTCCACAATCCGTTTTACTGGGCGCCCTTTCAACTCTATGCCGGGTCCTGAGACCAACTCTAGAAGCCCGGCTGAGCGGTGATTCCCTTTCCTTCCACGCACTCATAGGCTCGGCCGGCCGTGAGGTTCTTGTATTCTTCCGTTCTTCCGCTGGGCCATTCGATCACCAGACGATCGACCTTGTCTCGCTTCCCCAGCCCGAAGGTCACGGGCAGTTCCGATTGCGACAGATAACTGGATCCGCCCTTGACCAGCCGTGATTGGGTAGATGTTCCGTTAGATGCCCAGATCTTCACCACTGCTCCGATGGCGTCGCGATTGGACTTCGTCCCGACCAGTCGAATCCGGATGCTGCGGTGCCCGGCAGTCTGATCGGTGCGGTAGAGATAGGCGGGGCCGTTGTTGGTGGTCATCAGCAGATCGAGATCGCCATCCCGATCGAAATCGCCGTAGGCAAGCCCTCGTCCGACTCTCGGCTGAACGAAGCCGCCACCGACTTCAGCGGCCACGTCGAGAAACGTTCCCTTGCCGCTGTTCAGAAAAAGCTGCGGCGGCTGCGCGTAACCCACGCCGCTGACGTTGCGCACCGTGTCGTCGATGTGCCCGTTCACCACCGCCAGATCGAGTGCGCCATCAAGGTTGATATCGAGAAACACGCATCCGAATCCCAGTCGATCTTTCGACGCCAGACCTACGCCGCTCTGCATGGCCACGTCGATATAATTCCCGCCATCGGAAAGCCGATAGAGCCCGGTCATCTCGTTATCGAAATTCGTGATGGCGATGCCGGCGCTTCCTGAATTGTCGAAATCGGCCACGTCCACGCCCATTCCGGCGCGAGCCCGGCCTTCCGCGGAAAAGGCGATGCCCGCATCCACGGCTCCATCTTTAAACGTACCATTGCGCTGATTCCGATAAAGTTTATTGGGCTGCGTGTCATTGGTTACCAGCAGGTCAGGCCAGCCATCGTGGTCGTAGTCGAGCATGGCCACGCCCAGGGACTTCGAGCTGCTGTCGAAAATTCCACTGCTGGCCGTAACATCCTCAAAAGTTCCATTGCCGCGATTGTGAAACAACCAGCAGGTTTCGCCGCGGTAGGCTTCGGGCGTGCAATAGGACTTGTACCTGCCATCGAGGCTGCAGAACACATCGTGCTCGGGAGACCACTTGACGTAGTTACAGACGAACAGGTCCAGCAGTCCGTCGCGGTCGAAATCGAACCACAGAGCCGACGCACTTAGGGCCTGCCGTCCGAACAGGCCGCTCGACTTAGTAACATCGACGAACGTTCCTTTGCCAGTATTTTTGAACAGCCGGTTCTGTCCGACGCAAGTAATCAGAATGTCGGGATAGCCATCGTTATCGTAGTCTCCGACGGCAACTCCCATGCCATACATCTCGACGTCGAGCCCGGCGCTGTGGGTCACGTCGGAAAACGTGCCGTTGCGATTATTGCGATAGAGCTTCAGCGTGCTGGGCTCCGACTTAGGCTCGCGTTTGTGCCCGGGCCAATCGCGGCCGTTCACCAGCAGAATGTCCTGCCATCCGTCGCGGTCGTAGTCGAGGAATGCGCAACCGGGACCGAGCGTTTCCGGCAGCAGCTTCCCGCCGTAGGCGCCGTTGTTGTGGCGGAACCGAATTCCCGCCGGAGCCGTCACATCCACCAGCCGGAAACCGGGATCGTGCAAGGGAGAAGCTGCGAAGGCGTCCAATCGCAAGCTTGCTGTCGAAGCCAATCCTGCCATGGTCCAGAGAAACGACCGGCGGTTCATGGCAAATCAACCAGCCCGTTGCGAATCGCGTAAACCACCAGCTCGGCGGACTTGTGGACTCCCAACGCGTCCATCATGTTGGCGCGATGGACGGCGATGGTGTTCGCGCTGAGGTCGAGTACGGCGGCAATCTCTTTGTTGGACTTGCCATCCACGATCATTTGCAGGACTTCGAGTTCGCGTGGGGTAAGCGCCGCGTGGCGCTTACCCCTGAGCGTTTCCGGGCGTTTGAGTTGGGAGTCGAGTACGGTTTCGCCTTTCACGACGCGCCGGATGGCAGTGCCCAACTCCATGTCCACGGCGTTTTTCAGGACGTAGCCGCGTGCGCCAGCCTCCAGCGCCTGCCGCACCAGAGTTTCCTCCGGATGCATGCTGAGCATGAGCACCAGAGCCTGCGGATGCTTTCCCAGAATCTTCCGCGTGGCTTCCAATCCATTCATCCCGGGCATGGCACAATCCATGACAATCACTTTCGGATTAAGCTCATCCGCGAGTTTGATCGCTTCCAGTCCGTCGCCCGCCTCGCCCGTAACTTTGATGTCCGGCTCATCCTCCAGAATGCGCCGGAACCCTCGCCGCACCAGGGTATGGTCGTCAACCAGCAAAACCGAAATCTTATCCGGCATTTGAATCAACCTTCTCCCTTGGAACTCGTAATCGAACCACCGTTCCTCTGCCGTCCGCACCTTGCGCGGGCCGCACAAATTCAACGATGCCGCCCAGCAACTCCGCGCGTTCGCGCATCGCCACCAGTCCAATTCCCTGCTTGGCGGCCCGCGCGTCAAAACCCTTGCCGTGATCTTCCACTTCGATTTCCAAAGCCTGCGGAAGAAATCGCAGACGTACCCAGGCTTCTTTTGCTCCCGAATGCCGGGTCAGGTTATTCAGAGCTTCCTGCACCACGCGATACACATGAATGGCGGCGTTTCCAGCCACGGGAAAAGAGTCGCCCGATTTCTCATAGAATACGTGAACCCCGGCCTGCCGTTCCACCACCGGCAAATACCAGTCGAGCGTGCTCTCCAGCCCGGTTTCTTCGAGCATCACGGGATGCAAAGCCTGCGATAGGCTGCGCACTTTGTCCAGCGTGCTTTGCGTAATCTCACAGACCTCACGCAGTTCGGCGCGCAACTCCGATTTCTCCGGAGCCAGATTTCCCGCGCGCGTCAGCATCATCCCGACAGCCGTCAGAATCTGTCCGAACTCATCGTGCAGTTCGCGCGAAATATGGCGCAAGGTGGATTCCTGGGTGGCAATCAGCTTCTGAGCAAGTTCGCTGCGCTGCGCGGAAAGCGCCGCGAGTTGCGCGAACAATCGCCGATTCGAGCGGATCATGTAAAGGCTGGTAAAGAGGATGGCGATCAGAGTCGCCGTCAGGAACAAATACACCTGGCGCTGAACGCGGTCGTAAATCTGCGCAATTCGCAGCGCCGCTTGCTCCTCACTCTCGTTGTTCTGCACCAGCAATCGGGACACGACCGTGCTCAACGCTTCCTGCCGGGCCCGCAGCGAGATTTGAATCTGCGTCCTGGCCTCCGCCTGATTGGGGCCCTGCGCCAGCGCAAAGGTCCGATCCGCGGCGTCCCAGAATTGCGCCACCGAATTCTCCAGGTATTGTTCCTGTTCGGGAGTACGATTCACCGGAGCAACCTTCTGCTCGCGGCGCAACGCGTCGTCCAGATCCGTCCGCACGCGCTGGAACTGCGCCGACCATGCCGTCAGCGGATAGGGCTCATCGTTGTCCAGCATGTCCCGCATTGCCAGCGCCAGCGAGTTCAAATCGTTCTGGATGCGAAGCAACTGCAGAGAGTCTTTCCGGTTGCGATCCACCAGATTGTTCTGTAGTTCGCGCAAGCCGGAGATCTGCCGCGTGATGTATCCCGAGTAAGCCACCACGGCCGCCAGGATGATGATCAGTCCTAAGAATAATTTTGGAGTTGGAGATCGATGGGGGACAGGCGAACGCGGCACGCCCCGAGAATACAACACCGGCGGCTTAATTTACCAACCTCCCCAGCGCCGTGCGCAATTCGTCCGACTTAAAGCCGAACGGACCTGGTTTGGCCTTGTAAGCAATACGCCCCTTGGCGTCGATCAGGTAAAGACGATCGGGCCAGCCCGTGTAGGCTTGTTCGGTCGAGTTGCCGAATTGATCGATCACCGCAGGAATCTGTATGCCGAGTTTCCGCACGCACGCTCCCGCTACCAGTGCCCGTTCCTCTTCATCCTTCGGACTGGCAAAAACAACCTTGTCCTTGAGATTGCTCTCCATCTGCCAGACATCGCTCGGGTGCGCTTCCGTGATGTACACCACCAGAAAATCAACCTTGCTCCCATACTGCTCGTAAAGCTTGTTGAGGGCAGGAACCTCCCGCCGAAACGGCGGTCAAGTGTAACTGCCAAAGATCAGCACGACCGGATGCCCTTGCGCCGTCAAAGCAGAAAGCTGCACCGAGGCGCTCTTGTCGAGCTTCATCAGCGAAAAGTCGGGTGCAGGATCGCCGACGTGCAAGCTGCCGGCACGCGCCTGCGTCCACAAGGTTTCAAATGGAAAGAGAAGAAAAGGAACCGGACCCGGCAACTTAGCCATGAAGCGCGCAAATTGTTCCGGCGGCTGCCGCATGATCCGGTAGAGCGCGCCGCAGCCCAGCACCCACACCAGAGCGATCACGACCAAGGCTCTGAGCAATGCGCGCTTCGGGAACTTGCGCCATGTGCTCAAGTTCCAGCCCCACTTTGTCATCAAGAGTCTTTCGCTAACCGAAGTGCCGTGATTATAGGGCGGCAGACATATAGGTCAATAATGTGAAAGTGGTATTGCTGTCCGCCAAAGCGCGCGCGAAAAAGAATTTCGCAAGTGCCGCGCCATCCTGGCTCGCGTGGAAGCCTGCGAAAATACTCGATTTTGCACTTGATTTTGGGTGGCGCAGCGGTTCACCGCTGCGATAGCCGGATTGTCTTCATCATCGGCTTCAGCCGCTGAGGTGAGACTGCGCCGCCGGAAATGCTTCTTCCGCACCCTCCTCCTACCGCCACGCGCTTCGCGCACCGATGTGCCCTGGTCACAGGCCCTTATGACCCACATCACAGACCCGGTGGTCATGCGACGGCAGAATCGGAATGATCGCCTCGTAGACGACCACTAAGCAAAAGGAGCAAGGCCATGGCCTCCACTGCCACCCCCATCAAGCCGGAACTGTTGCGCACGCTTCCTTCCGATGCCGCGCGCCAGATTCAATGGCGATTCGCCGACCGCTACGACCTGCAGATGCTGGTGCAGTCGTCACGATCCGTGGCCCGCGGTCCGGTGGCGCGGCTGGTGGCGAGCGGCGGCCGCAATTCACATGATTGGACACCCGCCAAGGCCGAATTGCTGGAGGCGTTTGACTCGTCCGGGATCACGGCCGTCTTCATGGAGCCCGAGCAGGGCGGATTCATCACGGGCCCGAAGAACCTGGCGCTGGCGTTGGTCGCGTTTGAACTAGCCTGGGTGGATGGCGGGGCCGCAACCGCGAGCCTGGCGGGTTGCCTGGCCTTGGCGCCGATTCACGAACGAGGCACTCCCGAGCAGCAAACCAAATACATGCACCTGGCCGCGCCGCCTCAGGCCGGCGAGGATCGCAAACCCTGGCGAGGAGCATTCTGCCTGACCGAGCCCATCCCTTACGTTGGCGTGGATACCGGCATGCTCAACGGAAAAATCCGCATCGCCGAGTGGAAAGAAGGAGAAGAGCCGACGCTGCAGGTGGAAAAGCGCGGCCGCTTCATCACTAATATAGGGTTTGCGAATTTTGTGACAGCGGCGGTGGACTCCGGCGACGAGCGCATCAAGGGCAGCTGCATGGTGATCCTGGAAGAGGGCGATCCCGGCACCTTCGATCGCGGCACACCCACGAAAAAGCTCGTGCATCAGCTCTCTTCGACCGGCGATCCGATTTTCAGCTTGCGCATTCCCGCCAACCGGATTGTCGGCGGCTACGATGTGAAGGATGGCGTCATCGTGCCGCGCTACAACCATAGTGAGGTCATAGAAGCCGTGTTTCGCCGTACACGCGTGACCGTGGGCATCATGACCGCAGCGAAGTTGCTCTCCGCGGTCGAGCCGGTCATCCGCTATCAGCGCGGCCGGTTCCGTGGCGCGGAGACAGCAACGCCCGGATCGGTGCGCTACGAACTCGGGCTTCAGGCTCGCGAAGACGCGCTGCATCGGCTGGTGGACGTCTGGGCGACCGGCGAGGCCGGCGCATCCCTTGGATTTGCGGCGGCGCGAGCCTTCGATGAACTCGATCCGCTGGAGCGCGAAGCTGACAAACTGCTGGATGCGCAGGGAGTCACCAGCGCCAGAGCGCGCGCGAAGCTGCAACGCGAAGCGTCGGAACGCGCGGCGGATCTAGTCCGTTTGCCAGCCAGTGATCCTAATAGAGCGCAACTGGAATCCGATCCCCTTCTGCGTTTCGTTCTTTTGGATTCGCTGGCCGACGTCCTCTGCCCCGCCACCAAGCTGTGGAACACCGGTTGGGGCGCGCAGATGATGCGCGAAGCGGTCAGCCTGATGGGCGGCTACGGTATCACCGAAGACTGCCCCGGCTTCCTCGGTAACAAGTGGATGGACGCGCAACTGGAAGCGACTTACGAAGGCCCCGAAGCGGTGCAGCGCCGCCAACTCTCCATCACCATGACCAACCCGCTCTTCCGCGCCCAGTTTCAGGCGTGGATCAAGGAAATGCGCGGCATCGCGAGCGAGCGTCCCGGCACCGGCGCATGTGCGCTGGCAACCGCCATGGGAATGTGGCTGTGGACGCTGGAGCGTTTGCAGCACTCGACCGATGCCGACGGCGGTCGTCTCTACCAGAGCGCGCGCCAGGGTGTGACGTTCCCGCTGGCCGATGCGCTCTGCTGGCTGCTCGCGGCGCGTTGCCAGATTCTCGATGCCATCGAACTGGAGCAACGTGGAGCGAGCGATCCAGCCGTTTCTGAAGGACTGGCCGGCCTGGTGAATTTCATGACCGACCTGTGTCACGTGCAGTCGGCGCGGGCCAGCGGGGAAGTGGCCCGCATCTGCGCCGAGTTGGTGTTCGGATACAACCGTCACCCCGCGTGGGACGAGGCGGGATACCGTGGCTGCTACCAGCAGGACGAGTTGGATTCTCTTGAGGGCGTCATTCCAGGGATAGGTTCCTACGGCCTGGATGTCATCGGGAACGATGGCTCGCATCCGAAGAAAGCTGGCCCCTGTGCGAAGTGCCACGGAGCTGAGCAGTTTATCTCATTGCAGACGAAGCTCTCCACGTGCCTCACCGGCTGCCGGCTATCGAAAGACCGGGCCGCCGAGGCGATTTCGAAGCTCATGATTCCCGAGGCGCTGGACTACCCGGCATGAGCTCAGATTCCCAAGAGCACGCCGCGATCGATCTTCGCGAGAGCGAGCAACAAAAAATCGACCGCCAGCAGATGTCCGTCGACATCGCCTGCGTGGGTTTCGGTCCCGCGATGGGCGGTTTCCTGACGACGCTAAGCCGCGGCTTGCTGAACCCAGATGGCTCCGTGCGACTGGAGAGCGCAACGTCCCCCGGCATGCCTCTGCAAGTAATCTGCTACGAGCGCGCCGACGGGCTAGGCTTCGGAGTCTCGGGCGCGGTAACGCGGGCGCGTGGCATACGCGGCAGTTTTCCCGGCGTGGATCTCACTGAGATTCCGATGGCGGCGGCAGTAAAGAACGAGAAGCTCGTGTATCTGCTCGATCCCGCGCGTGCGAGCCGCCGCTCTCTTACATTCAAGGTTGCCGACCGCGTGTTGCGCTCGTTTGGCCTGAAGCATGATGCGTTCGAGCTGCCCTACACCCCGCCGTTCATGCGGAAACACGATGGCCTCGTGCTCTCGCTTGGCCAGTTCAACCAATGGGTCAGCGATCAAGTAGCGGCGTCCGGCATGGTGCAGATCTGGCCCGGCATGCCAGTCGCCGATCCGCTCATTGAAGGAGACGCGGTTCGAGGCGTGCGGCTCGCCGATCAAGGCACAGATCTTCAAGGCCATCCCGACGCGGGTTTCACGCCGGGTATGGACTTGCACGCCGCGCTGACGGTGGTGGGCGACGGTCCAGTGGGAGCGATCGGCCGCAAGATCAATGCGCAAATCGGAATGCCCCGAGGCCATCAGTCCCGCGAATGGGCGCTCGGCATGAAGATGGTCGTCGAACTCCGTGAAGATAGTGGACTGGAGCCCGGCACCGTCTTGCATACCATCGGTTTCCCCGAGCCGGAAATCTTCGGCTTTCTCTACGTTCATCCCGAAAGGCTGGCTTCGGTTGGCATTTTTGTTCCGTCCTGGTTCCGCAGTCCGGTGCGCACGGCCTATCGCTACCTGCAGCACTTCATGCTTCATCCTTATTTATGGCGTTATCTGGAGGGTGGAACCCTGAAGTCGTGGGGAGCCAAGTCGTTGCAGGAATCGGGCCGCCACGGCGAGCCATTTCTCGCAGGCAACGGCTATGCCCGTATCGGCGAAGGATCGGGAAGCACGAACGTGCTGGCGGGATCTGGGGTGGATGAAGCCTGGACCACTGGCGTGCAACTGGCGGAAGCGGTCGTCGAATTGGCGGAGCAAAAGCGCGCCTTCACTCGTGAAAATCTCGAAGCAACCTACGTGCGCCGCCGCCGCAAGAGCTGGGTCGATCACGAATCGAAGATCGCGGCCGATTCGCGCAACGGATTCCAGCAGGGTGTCATCACCGGAATGATCGGCATGGCCTTAGCGGGATTGACCGGCGGCCGTATCACGCCAGCCTTGCGTCCAAATCCAAAGTCCAGCCGAATGCCCTCGCTCGAAGAAGCTTACGGATCGCGAATTCTGCCAGCCGAGCTCAAGCAGATGCAAGAGGAATGCGCCGCCAAGGGCACTTCTCTACACGACCGAATCATGGATCGCTGTGGTTGGCCTCAGATTCCAATGGATGGCAAGCTGTTCATCTCGCACCAGGATGCTCTGCTCATAGGCGGAGGCGTGCAGGCGCCGGCAGGCTATGCCAATCAGGTGATCTTTCGTCGTCCCGAACTCTGCCGCGCCTGCGAAACCAAGTTGTGCGTGGAAATGTGCTCAGGCCAGGCAATCACGCGCGGCGAAGATGCAGTGCCCGCCTTCGATCGCGAGAAATGCGTGTACTGCGGCGCGTGCCTGTGGAACTGCCAGGCCGATGCTAACGGCGAGCAGGGCAGCATAGATTTCAAGGCCGGCGCGGGAGGACTGCACTCGACGCTGAACTGATCAAAGTTCGAGATGGACCCGCGTCACTTTGCGTCTTAAGGTCTTCCTCTGTGTACCTCTGTGTCCCCTGTGGTAAAAGGTTCCTAAACCTAGAAACCACGGCGGACATAGGGTTCACGAAGACCCGACGCCGCCGACAGACCCGATTCATTTTGTAGTTAGAGAGAACAGGACGCGAATGACCAACGGATATCACATAGTAGTCTGCGGCAGCATCGTACCCGACCCGCTGCAAACTCTGGAGCCGGTAGAGACCCCAACCGGCCCCGCGCTGAAGAACGAAATGATGCTTCCCGCCGTGCTCGACCCCTGGGCGGCCCATGCTCTGTATGAGGCCGCCAACCTGGCCTCCAAAGTCGCGGGCAGCAAGATCTGGCTGGTAAGCGTGGGACCCAAAGCAAAGCTCCAGCAGGTAATGATGACCATTGCCCAGCGAGTGAGCTTTGAATTGGTTCCAGTCGATTCCAGCGCCAGCGGCTTTGCCGATGCGCACTCGACCGCCGCGCTGCTCGCAGACACCATTCAAAGCATCTCCGGTCTCGATCGCGCGCGCTTGCTCGTCTTCGGCGGTTGGGAATCGGCCTCGCGAGGCGCCGGCGCCACCATGCAGTTGGTCGGAGAGCGGCTTCAGATCCTCGACCAGTTTCAAGGCGTCGATCAGTTGACTGTTCAAGCCGACGGTTCCTTCGAAGTCTTGGAGCGCATCGAGGGCGGACGTCATCAGGTATCGGTTTGCCAGGCCCCCCCGGCTCTATTCGGCTGGGCGACCGGCAATCTGCCCGAGCCGCGCAACAATCCTCAGATCGGAATGGCGAACATGCGCACCGTGATGCCCGCGCTGCAAAAAGCGAAGTCCGTGCCGCTGCCCGCCGGTGGATTGCACTTCCTGAGCGCAAGCCCGCCAAAACAGCAGCGCCAGACGCGCGTAGTCAAAGACCTATCGCCCGACCAGATAGCGCAAGAGATTGCGGAGTGGATGGGCAAGTAACCAGCGAAATCGGGATTCGTATGGCGCCCGCACTCGCCGGATGCTCAACAACGAGAATGCAGCCCCGGAGGAGCGACCGACCTTAGCCCAGCGCTTCGGCGCTGGGAAAGTGGAAAGAAACGATTCAAGTCCCGGAGGGACGGCCTAACTCTCACTTGGCGGTGAGAATTTAAGCAACTTGCTCAGTTTGTTCTAGCACTGCGGCAAGTGAAGAATACCGGAGACCAAACGCTGATGTCAAAAAGCATTCTATTTCTGGCGCACGTTTCCGAAGCTGGCAACGCGCTCCCCAAAGTGTCGTATGAAGTCCTGGGCGTTGCCGTGAAGCTGACGAAGCAGCTCGGCGCAAGCCTGACCATCGGCCTAATCGGCGAGGACGTGTCTGCCGCAGCAGAAGCGATTGCCGCCGCCGGGGCCGAACGAATTCTTGCGGTCGCAGGCCCTGACTTCGCAACCGCGCGCTACGCGAGCGATGCGGCGGCAGCGGAAGCAATCTGCCGAGCCGCCGGAGCCGAGCTGATTCTTGCGCCCGCAACTTCGCGGTTCGCGCGCGTTCTGCCCGGAGTGGCGCATCGTCTGAACGGATGTGTGGACACGCACGTCACCGCCCTCGAAGCCGTTAATGGCGAACTGCGCGCAACGCGATGGTGCTATCGCCAGCGGATCGAAGCGGTCATTCGCCGCGACAGCCGCCCTTGGATCGTGTTGCTCGAATCCGGCTGCGAAGCAGCCTGGGCAGGAACACCCGGAGCGGCCAAAGTCGAAGAGATTCCCGTGACACTCCCGCCCGGGGCCACAAGAACGACAGTGACCGGTGTCCGCGCGCCGAAGAGCGACGCGCAAACGATCCGTCCCGACGCCGACTTGCTGTTTGTCACAGGCGCGGGCTGGACCAAGAAGCAGTCCGATGGAAAAACCCATGTCGCCGAAGCGGAAACCCTGATTCTCGATTTCCTTCATGCCTCGGGCGCATCGCTAGGCGGCAGTAAATCGCTGGTCGATCAATCCGGAGAGAGCCAAGCGGTGCTCGGCTTCATGACCCATCTGAACCAGGTCGGCCAGACCGGATCGACGCCGCGTCATCCCAAAGGTTTGTCCACGTGTTGCCACGGCGAGGAGCCTCATGTGGTGGGCTGGCGCTTCATCAACGAACGCCGTGCCGTGAATCTCGACCCAAACTGCGGATGGGCGCGAGGGAAAGCGGACGTGCTTTACGTCGCCGATGCGTTTGCAGTGCTGGCAAAGTTGAACGCGCTCCTCGCCCAGAAAAACCGAACCAGCCCCAAGACCGTGGCTTAGGAATCCTGACCAATCCAAGAGGCCCACATGCCTGAGGGAACCTCTGATTAAATCGTTTCAGGCAGAGTTTTAAAAGGGCATGGCTTCAGCCATGCCGTCAGAGTTCGCGGCTTTAGCCGCTGAGTGGGCGCACCTTTAGCACATCGCGTCTCGCCAGCGAAGACTTAATCGGCGTTTCCTTAGTGTGCGGCCGCCTTGCTGCCGGGAGCCTTGATCGCCATCGCGGGATCGCCAAACAGAATGTAGGTGGCGCGCACCGCGCGATCGGCAACCTGCGATTTCGCACGCAGGATGGCATCTCCCAAAGCCGGTCGAGTTGAGCTGAAAGCATTTTGCACAACCAACTTGTCGAGCGTCACCTGAGGACGCGGCTGATTCAACCCGGAAGACGCGAGGACAGCCACGGCACCACCATTGGGCGCAAGCTCCAGCGTAACCGCCAGCGGCTGCGCATAGACGTCCTGGAAGAATCCGTTCAAGCAGTTCAGGATCAGGAACACCGGCAGTTCGGAGCCGTTGGTGAGCGACGCCACCGTCGTGTTATCAAACAGATCGTCTCCCGACCACTGATCCTCGGAGCCGTGTCCGATATAGTTCACCAGCAGTTGCCCGGAGTCGATGTCCGTCACAATGTCTTGCTTGGCCGCGCCTCCGCCGATCGTGCTGGCGAAGACATCGGTCGCCTGAATCGCGGAAGGCAACTGCGCCTGAACCAGTTGGCTGTCCTGGGCAAAGTTCTCCGTATCGCTGAAGTCCGCCACCAGCAAGGCTTGCGAGGTCCAGGGGCCATTCGTGGATTGGCCTTCATAGGTGGCAACCTTGTCGATCACCGTCTTGGCCTCATCCGCCGTAGCCACCGGCAACCGGCCAGTCGCGATCGTTGGCATGCCGCTGTCGTTGTAGTCGGAGAACCAATCGTCGGAAGCGGTCATCAGGCCGGTGGTGGGCACAATCATGGTGGGCACAAAGTCAAGTTGGCCAAAGCCCAGATAGTCCCTCGGGTCAACCGATGCGCGCCCGTTGAGCAGCAGGTATTTCGGCACCGTATGCCAAGCCGTGCTGGCCGTTTGCAGAAAGTCGCGGATGGCATAGGGGCTGTGCTCGCCAAAAGTGAACTCGTCATACAAATCATTCACTGGCACCACAGCAGACGACTTTCCTTCTGCCTGATGGGCGCGAACGAGCGGAGGCAGCGATCCGGCGAAGTCTTCATGCGAGACCATCACCATCTCGCTGCCCGATTGCGCGCTGTGCCACTGCGAGGGATGGTTCGCGTGAATTCCAGCAGGTGACGCGACCCCGTCCTCAGCCAGCGCCAGCAACGTATGGCGAATGGGTGCTGTTGCGTTGGTCGTCGTCCACGGAACCTGAATTCCCAGCGTGTACTTGCCGTTGGTCGAAGCCTGATTAGTCGAAACTTGGTTGGTCAACACTTGCGGCGTGAGCGCCACCGGCTGATCCGGATTCGTGATATCAAGCACCGCCGCGGGGACGTTTTCGAAGCCCGCGACCTTTAATTCAGCTCCGGCACGTCCGCTGAACTTCAACTTGTCGGAGTCGGCCACGTAACTGTGCCGATATTCGATACGAACGTAGTCCACGAGGCTTGTGTCGTAGGATCCGCCCTGCGCTGTAAGGGTAAGCGTGTTGTTCCCGTCGAGCAGCAGGCCCGGTGGCAGATTCACGCTGAGCTGGCCTTTTGCCTGGCCGGTAAATACCAGGTCGCCAACCGTGGTGCCGTTGAGTGCGATGGCGACGTCGTGAGGTACTCCGAGGAGGACGCCTTGTAAGACGACTTCGAGTTTTGCCGGCGCGGTCGATGTCTGGTCGAGGTGAGGCGTTTGCATTTCCTGATCCAGCGGCGTCTCGGAGACCAGCGGCCCAAAGAAATTGTTGCCGTTCTGCGTGATCAACGCGGCGAAGTAAGTGGTGCGCGGCTTCCACTCCACCGTGAACGGGAAACTGGCCGGCGGCTGATTCGAGCCGGAGGACGGTTGTAATTGTTGAATGCGCGCTCCCGGCGTGTCGCCCGCGACCAGCCAATAAACCCTGGTGCCAGAGTAGGGCGTGTCGATCCCGGTGCCGTAGAAGTTGATTGCCGCCTGCGGACCAAAGCCTCCGGGACCCGCGGCCGCGCCCGTGATTTCGATGGCCTGCTCGTTGGCCTCGGCATAAAGATGGAGCAACGCTGGGTCAACATTCGAATTCAATCCGGCTTTGACCAGTTCCGGCTGCGCGACGCTGTACCACCCCTCGTGCGTGACCATGATCTTCACGGCTGGATGCGCCGCCAGATCGAACTGTTTCTGCTGCTGCGCCGAGGTTGGATTGGCGGCCCGCGCAACACTCTCCAGTGGATGGCTCAGTTCGCCGGAAACCCCAGGGATGGCCTGGTTTAGCTGACCAAGCATCAATGTGGAAGCAGGAGCCGACGCGCTGGCTGTCTGTTCATTCGCTGCCGGCTCACCTGCGGACGCCTCCACCGAGACCGGCCCGTGTATAGTGCGTGTGCCATTGACATCGACATCCTCGAGCCAATACGGGCTGCTGCCCGCGCCAGCCGACGAGTCGATCCAGGTGTACGCCTTGCCCGAATGTTTGGGCAGCGCTCCCCGCATCAGCAGAGCGGAACCGGCAATCAACGACGGATTCAGCCGCGTGCGCGCGCCATTCTGTTCGGCATATACGTTGAATCCGAGATTGTTCGCCTCGCCGCCCGTTTTCCAGAGCAGCACTACCTGATCCGAGCCAGTCTTGTCCTTCCTCCGCTGCGCCGCAAATGACGCCAGCCCGATCTTGGTTGGGGACGTGATGGTTTCAGTTTGCGTTGAACAGTTATTAGCGGGATTGGGATCGGTTTGGTCCGCGGTAACACACGCTGTATTCGAGGCAGTCCCCGGCGCGCCCGCCAGTGTGACAATGGTAATCGTAGCCGTCCCGGCGTTCGCCATCGTTCCCAACAAACAGCTCACGGTTCCGTCCGCCTCCGAACATGTGCCCACCGTGGTCGTCACGGAGAGATACTCCACGTTCGAGGGCAACGCATCCGTAACTGTTACATCTGTCGCGCTCGCGGGACCGTTGTTGGTCACGGCCAGGCTATAAGTCAGGATGTCGCCGTCGTCCACTGTGGGGCTTGGCGTCGCCGTCTTTACGATGGCCATATCGGCGCTGTTGGGGTTCGCGACAATCACCGCAGCGGTCGCACTATTGTTGGTAATGCTCGGAACGATGTTGGTCGCCGAGGCGGTCGCGGTCTCCGCAATGTTTGTCCCGGACGCAGTGCCCGCATTCACTTGCAGCACCAAGGTGAAGCTCGCCGGAGTATTGAGGGCAAGATTGCTGCTATCGGTGCAAGTGATCGCGCCTGCCGCTCCGACAGCCGGCGTGATACAAGTCCAGCCCGGAGCCGTGATGGATACGAAGGTAGTATTCGGAGGTGTGGTTTGAGTAAAGGTAGCCCCAGTCGCCACCGCCGGCCCGATATTCGTGACACTCTGCGTATAAGTGACATCGGCGCCTGCCGCGACCGAAGATGGCGCAGCAATGTTGGTGGTAACCAGATCGGCTTGCGTTGCGAGAGCGACTACGTCCGCCGCAGTCGCGCTGTTGTTCGCTGGGTTGGGATCAGTGGTCGCGGAGCTTACCGTCGCCGTATCGTTGATCGCCGTCCCCGCCGCAGTTCCCGCAGTCACGGTTACGATCACCGTGAAGCTGGCAGTTCCGGCCGCAAAACTGGGGTTGGTGCAGGTGATGGTTCCGGTGCCGCCAAGCGCCGGCGTGGTGCACGACCATCCTGCGGCAGCGGCGACGGATTGAAACGTAGTATACGGCGGCGTGACCTCGGTCAGACTTACAGTAGTTGCCGTGCTCGGCCCGGCGTTAGTTACAACCTGTGTGTAAGTGATGGTGCTACCCGCCGTTACCGGCACGGGGTTAGCCTTATTGGTTACGGATAGGTCTGCCGAGTCCGCCACAATTACGCTGGCCGTCGCGCTATTATTGTTGGGGTTAGGATCGGTCGTAGGAGCGGCACTCACTGAGTCCGTGTCGGTGATGGTGGAACCCGCGGCCGCCGTTGTATTCACCGTAACGACGAAAGTGAAATTGGCAGTGGTATTGGCGGCCATACTGGCGATGCTGCAGACGTAGAAGGGCGTATTGAACGCGCATGTCCATCCTGCCGGCCCAGTCAGCGAAACATAGGTCGTATTCGCCGGAGGTTGGTCAAACAACGCGACCACCGTTCCCCCCGCCGTCGCGGGCCCGTTGTTGGTTACTGTCTGCGTGTAAGTAATGTTGTTGCCTGCCGTAACCGGATTAGGGCTGGCTGAGTTAGTAACACTTAGATCGGCTGTCGTAGCGTTCCCCACACCAATCGTAACGGTGGCCGAATTGTTATTCGGATTCGTGTCATGAGTGGTTGACGCGACGGTTGCGGTATCGGTGATGATGGTTCCCACGCCAGTTCCTGCAACCACGGTTACCACCACCGGAAATGTGCTGGTCGAACCCGGCGCCACGCTGGGATTCGTGCAACTGATGGATCCGGTTGTTGTGCAAGTCCAGCCCGCAGGCACGGGAGTGAGCGACGTGAATGTAGTATAGGTCGGAAACGCCTCGGTGAACGTCGCCCCGGAACAGTTACTGGGTCCGCTGTTGGTCACAACCTGCGTGTAAGTGATTGCGCCGCCCGCCAAAACCGTAACCGGGACGCCGCTGTTCGTTACCGCCAGGTCGCAAGCCGTGGTGACCGGTGTCGCGATGGTCGTGCTGTTATTGGCCGAGTTGGGATCGCTGGTCGTGGCAGTTACCGACGAGGTTGCCGTGATCGTTCCCGCGGCGACGGTTGAAGCAACATTCACCACAATAATGATGTTGGCCGATGCGCCCGATGCCAGGGTCGGGTCGGTGCAGGTCACGGAAGTCGTCGTCGTGCACGTCCAACCCACCGGAGCCGACACCGACACAAATGTGGTATTGGTGGGAATCGCTTCCGTGAAGCTGACCGCGGTGGCGGCTGCAGGACCGTTGTTAGTCACCGTCTGCGTGTAAGTAATGAGCAATACGTAACGAACCAGTAGGTCAGACATAGTA
>CAVRNL010000089.1:0-75231 GCA_963722485.1 uncultured Acidobacteriaceae bacterium | reverse complement strand
CACCGCCATCGACTCGATTGACAGCGACCCGTCGCGGAACGCGGCCGGGCTTCAGTTCGTGACCGGGCAGTCGCGCACGGCGCACTTTGTCGCCACTCTGGGATGGAACAAGCAGGAACTTCTTGAGAAAGCCCGGGGATTGCTCGCACCTGGGAAGATCGATGCCGTGCTCAAGAAAAAGTCCGAAGCGTACGAGCGGCGGCGACCTGCGGCGGAAGGCCTGTTTGCAGGCGCCCCGGATGCGATCGGCAACAACATGTTCTGGAACACGCTGTACGCACCGCGCCAAGATCTGGTGTTTCCCAGTATCAGCCGGAAGTGGGCTCACGGCGCGGGATGGGTGCTGGGAGAGTGGGACGGCTTTTTCGGCTCTTGCTTACCAGTCTGGAAGATAAAGACCAGTCCCTGGCCGCGATTCGAGCGCTTCTGCTAGCTCAAACCGAGAGCGGATTGATTCCCAATGGCGTTACCGGAGCCGGCATTTCGCCGGATCGTTCGCAGCCGCCGGTGGGAGCGTATTGCGTCTGGAAAGTGCTGCAGCGCTATCCCGACGACGAAATGCTGAAGTGGGCTTATCCGCGGCTCAAGAAGTGGCACGAGTGGTGGTTCAAGGATCGCGGCGACGGACAGCCGTGGCGCGATGGCAACCGGGATGGACTGCTGGAGTGGGGCAGCGACCGGGGATCGGGCGTATCGAGCGGCGGGCGCGGCTTCCTGATGCATGCCCGATGGGAATCGGGGATGGATGACAATCCGATGTGGGATGACGTCCACTACGACCCGCATACCTACACCATGGACCTCAACGATGTGGGATTGAACTCCTTGTATGCGTTGGACGCGGAAAGTCTGGCAGCGCTGGCCGCGCAACTCGGCAAAGAGGACGACCGGCAAGCCTTCCTGGCTGACTACGAGAAGACGAAACGGCTGGTGCGGGAGAAGCTCTGGAACGAAAATGACGGGATCTACGAGAACCGATTCTGGAATAGCGAGTTTTCGAAGCGGCTTTCCCCGAGCAGCTTCTATCCCATGCTTGCGGGTATCGCTACGCCGGAACAAGCGGAGAGGATGGTGCGCGAGCACCTGCTCAATCCCAAGGAATTCTGGGGGGATGATGTGGCGCCAACGACTTCGCGCAGCGATCCGGCATTTGCCGATCAGTATTATTGGCGCGGAAGCATCTGGGGCCCCACGAACTACTTGCTCTATCACGCCATCGATCGTTATGGCTTCGACCAAGCCGCGCTACAGTTCGCTCAGAAAAGTTACGCCCTCTTCATGGACGACTGGAAAGTTAACCAGCACGACGACGAGCTTTACCACGCATGGGGTGGCAGCGGCGGCGGCGATCTCCACTACACCTGGGGAGCTTTGTTGTGCCTTCTCGGGATCGAGCAATATATGGACGCAAATCCGTGGGATGGTTTGCGATTTGGAACGTTAAATCCCGGCGCCGAAGGCCACTTCTACCGCGCCATCTGGCAGAATCACACCTACGATGTAGCCGTTGGACCCAGCAAGACCGAGGTCGCACGCGATGGAAAAGTGCGCTTGCAGGCAGACGCGGGAATTGTGGTGCGGAGCTACGAGAAGTCTCCCAGTCGTGTGTCGATGAGACTAAAGAGCGAGCGTGATCTCCACCTTACGATCAGCGAATTCGATGCCGGGCCGGTGAAGGTGGTCGTTGACGGCAAGAGCGTCCGCCAAGTTAAGGTGATCGAGGGAGCAGCCAGCTTCGGAGTATCGCGGGGCGAGCACGTGGTGGAGCTGACTCATTGACAAGATGATCGGATTAGGGATCGACCGCGCGGCGTAAGTAGTTTTCTTATGCTGAGTTTAGCTGTATGCATTTTTCGATTCATTATTTTCTTGACAGTCCACCCTACTTCACAGCACTATTGAATCGTTTCAATGTGCGATTTGGGCGCTTTTCTGCCTTTGGACGTGCGGTTTGACTGAGTCTGACTGACGCACAGCTTAAACATCCGGTCCTGTTTGCCATCGACACCTCGTCGCGGAGATGCGTTGGCCGGGACCCCGGGGCCTTCACTTTGGAGGCGAGGGGGGATCATGAAATTGCAACGTGGAGTGTGGTTCGTTCCATTGTGTCTTCTGCTGGCGGTGGTTCCGGTGTTTGCGCAGGTCAACGGCGCCATCACCGGTACCGTGCTTGATCATACCGGAGCCGTTGTCGCGGGGGCTGACGTCACCGTGAGCTACGCCGACAAAGGTATTCACCGCACCACCAAGACCAACTCGTCCGGCGATTACCTGGTCGCCGGTTTGGGCGCAGGCACTTACGACGTCACGGTCACGGCCCCCGGTTTTGAGAAGTATCAGGCCAAGTCGGTGGTGCTGCGCGTAGGCGAAAAAATCCGCGTCGACACCACGCTGGTCGTGGGCAAGGTGAGCAGCACGGTGCAGGTCGAAGGCAACACCGCCGGCCAGGTGGAGACGCAATCCTCCGAGGTCGCAGGCACCATCACCGGCAAGCAGATCAGCCAACTCGAACTGAACGGCCGCAACTTCACACAGTTGATCAACCTCGTCCCAGGCGTTAGCAACCAGACCGGACAGGACGAAGGCACCGTGGGCGTGGCCGGCGAATTCCTTTACGCCATCAACGGCGGTCGCACCGAGTACAACAACCTGGAAGTCGACGGCGGCGACAACATGGACAACGGGAGCAACGGCTCTCTGAACGTCTATCCCAGCATCGACGCCCTGGCGGAAGTGCGGGTGCTCACCTCGACATACGGTGCGCAGTACGGGCGCAACGGATCGGCCACCATCGAGGCGGTCACCAAGTCGGGAACCAACGAGTTTCACGGCGAGGCCTTCGAATTCCTGCGCAACGAGGCGTTCAACGCGCACAATTATTTCGATCCGCCAGACACCGACAAGCCCTCCTACAAAAAGCACGACTTTGGCTACATCTTTGGCGGTCCGATCATTAAGAACAAGACGTTCTTTTTCTGGTCGCAGGAGTTCCGCCGGGAGGACGTGCCCTTTGCCGTGTATAGCCAGGACGTTCCCTCAGCGGCCGAGCGCGGCGGCGACTTCACCGATGCCTGCCCCGCCCCCGGTACAGCTTTTTACCGCAGTTCGACGAATGCCCCCTCAAATTGGACGAACGGATTCTACCCCGACTGTCCCGCTTACCAACTTGATCCGACGCTCACTTACGGCCCCTACTTGGGATACGACGGCTTCAATAACAACAACCTCAACGGCACCATAAATGGAGGTCAAAGCCAGATCGACACCGCGAACTCGGGTCCGCTAGTCGGTCTTATCCCGCAGCCCAACGAGCCCCCAAACCTGTTCCAGGAGAGCTGGCCCCAAATCACTCATTGGCACGAGGAGTTGTTCAAGATCGACCAGAACTTCACCCCGAAAATACACGGGAGCTTCCGCTTTATCCACGACACCTGGCAGCAGTGGTATCCGATATCGCCCTGGTCTGGATCGAGCGTGCCAGCGATCGGTGGGACTATTGTTGGCCCGGGAGTCAGCCTGGTCGCGAACCTGACGGCCACGGCCTCGCCCACCTTGTTGAATGAATTCGTCGCCAGTTACACCACCGATCACCTGAGCCTGCTGCAGGGCAGCAATGCATGGCAGCGGCCTTCGAGCATGACCATGACCGGAATCTTCAACAATGGTTTCGGCGGCTCGCTCCCCAAGTTCGTGATCAACAACGGGCAGGAATACAGCAACTCCGGCGGTGGCCAAGGCTTCACCATCGACACTTCCTCCGCCCCTTGGTTCAATTCCAATCCCACCTACACCTACAAAGACAACGTCACCAAGATTATTGGCAAGCATAACCTGCAATTTGGCGGGTATTTCGTAGCCGCCCAGAAAAACGAGGACGCCTCGGTCGAACCCCAGGGGTGGTTGGTTTTCACGGGTCAGGGCGATCAGAGCTACAGCGGTACGGTTGGATATAACAGCACCGGAAATGCGTTTGCCGACCTGTTGCTCGGCCAGATCAATCAATTCGGCCAAGCCAGCCAGAAAATCAAGTATTACTTCCGCTACAAGATCTTTGAGCCCTACGTGCAGGACGACTGGCATGCGACTAAGAGACTCACGCTGAATCTGGGCGTGCGCCTCAGCCTGTACGGAACCTATCGCGAACGGTACGGACAGGCCTACAACTTCGACCCCGCATCCTATAACTCCGCCAATGCACCCACGATTTCTCCCGTGGATGGTTCGCTCGTGTTTCCCCCCGGCCAGTCGATCAACACTCTGAGCGGTATGGTCAATTGCGGCGCTAACGGAGTTCCCGTCGGCTGCATGAGCGGCCACCTCTTCAACCCCGCCCCCCGTCTCGGATTTGCGTTTGATCCGAAGGGCGACGGCAAAACCTCTCTGCGCGGCGGTTACGGGATTTTCTTCGAACATATGAACGGAGACGAAGCCAACGACGAATCCCTCGAAGGCCAGCCGCCGCTGGTCGTGAATTCATATCAATCGAATATCTCGGGGACGCCGAACGGACCCTCCGGCTACCTCAACATCGGAGGCGCCGCGGGGAGCGGAGCAGAGTACTTCCCCATACAGGTTTATTCCATCCCCGGGCCTCAAAAGGCGATCTGGCCCTACGTGCAGCAGTGGCATCTGGACATACAGCATGAAGTGGCACGCGGCACTCTGCTCACGGTCGCCTACGTGGGTAGCAAGGGCACCCACCTGTCGCTGATGCGCGATATTAACCAGCTTCCTTCAGTGCCGGCAGCCCAGAATCCCTATGCTTTGGGGCAGCCGATCACCGCCGCGGACTGTAATAATCTGGCAAACGGCACTAACAACCTCGGTAACGGGACACCGGTCACCGGGCAAGCGATCAACAACCTCAATGTGGCCTGCGGAAATATCAGTCCAGACAGCGTCCGCGTCAACTATCCGGGCTACGATCAGATCCAGCGCATCGATCTGTTCGCCAATTCGAACTACAACGCATTGCAGGTCAGCGGGCGGCGCGCCATCGGCGGACTCGAATTCACCCTGGCCTACACCTACAGCCACTCGATTGACGACTCCTCCGACCGCTACGACAGCAGCTTCGTCGACTCCTATAACATCCCGGCCAGCCGGGCTAGTTCCACTTTTGACCAGCGTCAAATCCTCACCGTCAGCTATGTTTACGACCTGCCGCTGTTCCGGCATTCGACGGGAAAAACCAAGACATTCCTGGGCGGCTGGCAGCTTTCCGGCATCACGGCCTTCCAGACCGGAGAACCGTTCCCCATCATCAATGGCGCATATTACGACAACGCTGGAGTCGCCAATGGCGCCGGCACCGGATCTTACGCGGATATTGTGGGCAATCCTCATGCCTCCATTCCGGCAGGAGAAAAATATGCGCCAGGAGTGACCGGGCCGCTTCTGTTTAACCCGGCCGCCTACGACCAGCCGCAAGGCCTAACCTTTGGGGACTCCGGGCGCGACTCGCTCAACATGCCGCGTCGCACCAATTTCGATATGGGGCTGTTCAAGCACTTTGCCCTGGGTGAGTCTAAGGCGTTCGAGTTCCGGGCCGAGGGCTTCAACGTTTTCAATCACCCGCAGTGGAACGGAGTCAACAATTACAGCTGCGGCGTGACCCTAAATTCCGGAAGTTCGGAGTGCGTGGAAGGTAGTACCGCGGCGAATGTGCCGGCTTCCACTTTCCTGCACCCTTCGGGCGCGCACAACCCCCGCATCGGCCAGTTCGGGATGAAGTTCATCTTCTGACCGGTGCTTGCGTCAACCGCGAGTCACAGTCCCGGCCTCCAAAAGAGGCCGGGGTCCTTTTTTCGGCGTCGAAACCTGTCCCATCCCTCCGCTAGCTCCGGCTCGCCAGCGAGGACGAAGCCACTGGCGCGGCGTTCTTGAGAGTATTCTTGCTCGGCGCTTCACCTTATGAACGTGATTCTGCAGCTCAGCGAAATCGATAAGCATTTTGACGGCGTGCGCGCTCTGCAGGGGGCCAGTTTTTCGCTTTTCCCCGGCGAAGTGCATGCCCTGATGGGAGAGAACGGCGCCGGAAAGAGCACGCTGGCAAAGATTATTGCCGGGGCCATAGCGGCCGACGGTGGCCATTTCTCGGTGGACGGCTCTGCGGTCACGATTGGCGGCCCGCGCGATGCGCAACGTTTGGGGATCAGCATCATCTACCAGGAACTCGATTTGTTTCCGCATTTGACCGTCGCCGAGAATATGGCGATCGGCAACCATCGGTTCAGAGAGCAATGGCTGGTGCGAAGGGCCGATCTGGACCGCTTCGCCGAGCCTTTTCTGCAGCAGGTGGGTCTCACTTGCAGTCCGCGTTGCGAGGTCAGGACGCTGAGCGTGGGCGAACGGCAGTTAGTCGCGATTGCACGCGCACTCAGCATGCGCGCCAGAATTATCCTCATGGACGAGCCGACGAGCTCGCTTTTTGATGATGCCGTGGAGCGGCTCTTCGCATTGATCGTGGGCCTCAAGCAGCAAGCCGTCGCCATCGTTTATATATCGCACAAGATCGACGAGGTTTTCCATATTTGCGATCGGGTTACGGTCCTGCGCGACGGCAAAACAGTCGGCACACGAGCGATTCAAGACGTGTCTTCGGCGGAGCTGATCCGTATGATGATCGGGAAAGAGTGGCCGGCACGCGATCGCAAGCGGGCCGAATCGAATGGCGAAGTGGTGCTCTCCTTTTCCAATGTAACGACCGCGAAGCTTCGCGATGTTTCCTTCGATCTGCGAAAAGGCGAGGTGCTCGGTATCGCCGGTTTGTTGGGATCGGGACGGAGCGAAATTGGCGCCGCTCTGATGGGGCTCGACAGCTGCAAGCAGGGACGAATCGTTTTGCGCGGGAAGCCGATTGCGATTTGTTCGGTCAGAGAAGCTCTCGCAACGGGGATTCGCTGGGTGCCTGAAGACCGAAAGCTGGACGGACTCATGATGCAGATGAGTGTCCTCGAAAATTGCACGATCTCCGATCTGGGCGCGCTGAGCCGGTTCGGATTCGTGAATCGCCAGCGCGAGCGTCAAAGCGCGATGGAGCCGTTCGCCGCACTGTCGTTGAAGTGCGCGTCTACCGATCTGCCGGTGGGAGCGCTCAGCGGTGGAAATCAGCAAAAAGTTCTTCTAGCCCGCTGTCTGCTGGGAAAACCCGACCTCGTTTTTTTGGACGATCCAGCACGAGGTATCGACGTGGGCGCCAAAGAAGATATTTACCAGATCATCGAGCAACTCGCCTCCCAGGGCAAAGGCATTCTTCTGGTAAGTTCAGAGCTGCCCGAGCTATTGCGCTGCTGTGACCGTATTTTAATAATGAGAGAGGGCCTGATCATCGCCGAGCTTGAAACGGGGCAGACTACCCAGGAAGAGATTCTGACCATTGCGACGCATGCGCCCACGCCGGCGGGGGGCCACGCTTGACCTCCGCCATAGCCAGCATAACCGCATCCTCCTGGAGACACCTGAGCGGTCAAAAACGGGATGCCGTTAAGAGTCTCGGCGCACTGGCTGCAATTTGTATTTTGGCGGTGCTGGTGAGTCCCCACGCCGCCAATGGTTCTAACATTTTCTTGCAACTGGGCAATCTTACCGACGTTCTGCGCCAAGTCTCGATCGTCGGGATCATCTCGCTGGCGATGACTTTCGTCATTCTCACTGCGGGCATCGATCTGAGTGTGGGCAGTATCCTGGCGCTTTCCACCACAGTCGTGGCTTTAGTACTCACGCGATGGCAGACAGGACTAAGCTATCCGGTGGAGATCGCGCTGGCCATTCTCGCTGCGTTGGCGGTATCGACGGCGTCGGGAGCGCTGAGCGGCGCCATCATCGCGGTTTTCGATGTTCAGCCTTTCGTTGTGACTCTGGCGGGAATGATTGGGATTCGCGGCCTGGCAAAGTGGCTGTCGAATAATGCGAACGTCGATGTGGGATTCGGCCAGGACGTCGCCTCAACCTTCTGCGCGATTTTTCGAGGTAAGGCGGTTACGATTGCCTGCTACGTTCTGCTGGCAATTATTTTTGCCGTCCTACTCAGCAGAACCATCTTTGGGCGCCACGTGCGGGCGGTGGGCGATAATGAGCGCGCGGCTCTTTATGCCGGGCTTCCGATACGGAGAATTAAGCTTTGGGTTTATTCTCTGTCCGGGCTGCTCGCCGGATTTGCGGGTGTATTGTATGCGGCAGAGAACCATCAGGGAAATCCAAATGCGGGCGTGGGCTATGAACTCGATGCCATTGCGGCGGTGGTGATCGGCGGTACGCAGCTTTCCGGTGGCAAGGGGACGATTGCCGGGACCATCGTCGGAACGCTAATGATTGGCGTCCTTACCAACATGCTGCGGCTCAACAATGTGGATAGCAATGTCGAGATGATGGTGAAAGGCGGCATTATTCTGCTGGCCGTAGCGGTACAGAAACAAGGAAGAAGCGCCCGATGAAAATGAAACTGATGCGAATGGGTTTGGTGTTGCTTGCGGCAGGGGCAATCTCGTGCAACCGCACCAGCCCCGGCAAACGGCAGTTCTTCGTTGCCTTCAGCCAGGCGAACAATGCGGAGCCTTACCGCGCGGCGCAGAACGACTTGATGACGAAGTTATTCGCTCGGGCCGGCGATGTGAAACTCGTGATTGCCGACGCGCAACAGGACAATAGCAAGCAGGTGGCACAGGTCGAGACCTTCATTCGCCAGCGTCCCGACCTGCTGATCGTTGCCCCCAACGAGCGCGCGGCTCTAACCGCGGTCATGGGCGAAGCCATGGAGCAGAAGATCCCGGTCATTTGTCTGGAGCGCGATATCCTCCAGCCGAACTACACCACCTTGGTTCGCAGCGACAACACCGTCATCGGTCATATGGCGGGCGAGTTCATCCGAGATTATCTGATTAACAAATACAAGAAGGCCAAGGGTAATGTCGTGGAGATCCAAGGCCTACTCGGCGTCGAAGCGGCCATCAACCGGCATAAGGGCGCTGCCGACGTACTGTCGACTTATCCCGATATCAAGATTGTCGCCGATCCCGTCGCCGACTGGGTTCAGGCACGCGCGAAAGACAGGATGACCGAGGTACTGCGTGCCCAGCCATCCATCGACGTTGTCTATGCCCACAATGATCCCATGGCGGTGGGAGCGTATCTCGCGGCGAAGGAACTGGGGCGCGAACGAGAGATGATCTTTGTAGGCGTCGACGGACTTGGGGGCCCCGCCGGAGGGATCAAGAAGGTGGCCGATGGCATTTTGGCGGCGACCTTTGTCTATCCTTTGTGCGTGGATAAGACGGTCGAGATTGCGTTGAAAATGCTGCGCGACCCGAACTTTCATCCTGAAAAAGAATATACGGTGGCGCCGCAACTGGTCACCCCGCAGAACGCAGCCGAACTGTACCAACAAACGATGTCAACTCAATAGCAATCGCGATATGTCGATTGGACTGGAGAACCTATGCAAGCAATCATCCTTATCGCCAGCGGCGACCTTCGTTTGGAAGCGAACCGGCAGTGCTGGCCAGCGCAGCAAAAAGTCGAAGAGTTAGTGGTCTCGTCAATTGAACGCAATGGTTTTCAAGCTGTACGGGGACATGCCATCGATCCGGTAAAGCAGCACGGTTTCATCGATTCCCAGAAATATGGGATGGAAGTATTCCGCAACCTTCCCACCGATGCGCCCCTGATCGTGGTCGAGGCGGTCTGGCAATATACCCATCATGTTCTTCCCGGTCTCATCACCCACCGCGGTCCGATCCTGACCGTCGCGAACTGGAGTGGTGAGTGGCCGGGACTGGTGGGAATGCTGAACCTGAATGGCTCGCTGACCAAGGCCGGAGTGAAGTATTCCACGTTGTGGTCCGAGGATTTTACCGATGAGTACTTCCTCTCGCGCTTGCGGGCGTGGCTGCGAGGAGAAGCGATCACCCACGATGACAGCCATGTGCGCCCTCTCTCGGCGGTGCATCTACCCAAAGATGCGGAGGTATTAGGGGCAGCCGAGGCGCAGCGTCTCAAGCGCGAAAAGGCGATTATGGGCGTCTTTGACGAAGGCTGCATGGGGATGTTCAATGCCATCGTGCCCGATCACTTATTGAACCCGGTAGGCATCTACAAAGAACGTCTTAGCCAGTCGACACTTTATGCTGCGATGAAGTTAGTATCCAATGCTGAAGCGCAAGCGGTGCGAGGCTGGCTGGACGCGAAGGGGATGAAGTTCCTTACCGGTCCAAATCCTGAGACCGATCTTACGAACGATCAGATACTCGACCAATGCCGAATGTATATCGCGGCTCTCCGCATAGCGGATGACTTCGGCTGCGACGCGATTGGCATCCAGTATCAGCAGGGCCTGAAAGATCTGGTTCCGGCATCGGACCTGGCTGAGGGCTTGTTGAATAACAGCGACCGCCCGCCAGTTACATCGCGAGACGGTGCGCGCGTTCTTTATGACCGGAAGCCGCTCCCCCATTTCAATGAAGTGGACGAGTGTGCTGGAATCGACGCGTTAGTTACGAAGCGCGTTTGGGATGCGCTGGGTTATCCGCCCGAAAACACGCTCCACGACATACGTTATGGAGAAGACTACGACGGTCGATTTGTATGGTTGTTCGAAATCTCAGGCGCGGCGCCTCCGGCGCATCTTATCGGTGGGTATGCGGGAGCAGTAAGTGAACGCCAGCCACCCATGTATTTCCGTTTGGGCGGTGGAACGCTGAAGGGTATCAGCAAGCCGGGCGAAATCATATGGAGCCGCGTCTACATTGAAGATGGCAAACTTAAGGTGGACTTGGGACATGGCCAGTCCATTGCGTTGCCTGCGGAAGAGACGCAACGCCGCTGGCAGATCACGACGTCACAATGGCCCGTCATGCATGCCGTTACTCCCGGCGTGTCCCGCGATCAGATGATGGGACATCACAAAGCAAATCACATTCACGTTGCCTACGCTCCCGGAATTGCAGCGGCAGGCAGGGCACTAGCCGCCAAAGCCGCTTGCTTTCGAGAGCTTGGAGTGGAAGTAAGTTTGTGTGGCGACGTGAATATTGCTGAATAGGAGTCCTCCATCGATCGGGAAGTGGCCGTACCCGTTTGTGCAACTCAACGCTGGGAGCAAAGCGCTTCCCAGCCATTTGAATCACGTGCCTTCTCTGCATGCGCATAATCGTGGAGTGAATTGGGATTCGAGAAACGCACCGCGCAACGTGATGGCGATCACTGCGCCGGGGTTGCCGCCGAGCGTACTGTCCCGATAGCAGGTTTTCGCGTTGGGTAAAGTGCCAGCCCTGCACATGCAACCTCACTGCATTCGAGGTTCGACCATTCTCGGCGGCTCTTCTCGGGAAATTGTCTAAGGAGCGGCCGCCCACCCGAAGGAGATATCTGTCATGCCCGTAGCGGATCTCGTAAAAGCAACATCCATCGATCAAGCCCTCGACACTCTGCACAAGCAGGGTGTCCGCACCAAGTATGAAAACTTCATCGGCGGGAAGTGGGTGCCACCCGTCAAAGGAAAGTATTTCACCGACCACAGTCCCATCAATGGTGAGCCGCTCGCCGAAATTGCGCGCTCCACCGCCGAAGACATCGAGAAAGCGCTCGACGCTGCGCACGCCATCCAGTATTCCTGGGGACATACCGCGCCCGCCGACCGTGCCGCCATCCTGCTGAAGATCGCCGACAAGATGGAGGAGAACCTGGAGCTTCTAGCGCTGGCCGAAACTCTGGACAATGGCAAGCCCATCCGCGAGACTCGCGCCGCGGACGTTCCTCTTTCGATTGACCACTTCCGTTATTTTGCCGGCTGCATCCGCGCCGAAGAGGGCGCTCTCGGTGAACTGGACAACGATACCGTCGCCTATCACTTCAAGGAGCCGCTGGGAGTGGTCGGTCAGATCATCCCTTGGAACTTCCCGCTGCTGATGGCGGCATGGAAGCTAGCTCCCGCCGTCGGGGCGGGAAACTGCTCGGTGATCAAGCCGGCATCGAACACTCCGCTCAGCCTGCTCGTCCTGATGCAACTCATCGGCGACCTGCTGCCTCCCGGTGTAATCAACGTGGTCACCGGACCCGGCGGTGAGATCGGCAAAGCCCTGGCCACCAATCCGCGCATTGCCAAGATCGCCTTCACTGGCGAAACCACGACCGGCCGGCTCATCATGCAGTACGCCTCCGAGCCCATCATTCCGCAGACCCTGGAGTTGGGTGGAAAGTCTCCCAACATCTTCTTCGCCGACGTGATGGAGCAGAACGACGAATTCTTCGACAAGGCCCTGGAAGGCTTCACCTTGTTTGCTTTCAACAAGGGCGAGGTCTGCACTTGTCCTTCACGAGCACTGATCCAGGAATCGATCTTCGACAAGTTCATGGAGCGCGCGCTGGAGCGTGTGGGCAAGATCAAGATGGGCAATCCTCTCGATCCCACGACCATGATGGGCGCGCAAGCCTCGCACGACCAGATGGAAAAAATTCTGGAATACATCAAGGTCGGGAAACAAGAAGGGGCGAAATGTGCCATCGGTGGAGAACAGGCTCATCTCGGCGGCGATCTGGAGAACGGCTACTACATCAAGCCGACGGTCTTTGTCGGCCACAACAAAATGCGCGTCTTTCAGGAGGAGATCTTTGGCCCCGTGCTCTCGGTGACCAAGTTCAAAACTCTGGAGGAGGCCATCGAGATCGGCAACGATACGGTCTACGGTCTGGGCGCCGGCGTCTGGTCCCGCAACGGGACGGCCGCCTATCGCGTGGGCCGCGAGATCAAGGCCGGCCGCGTCTGGACCAACTGCTACCACCTGTACCCAGCGGGAGCAGCCTTCGGCGGCTACAAGCAGTCGGGGTACGGCCGTGAAACTCACAAGATCATTCTCGACCACTACCAGCAGACGAAGAATCTGCTGGTCAGCTACAGCCCGAAGCCGTTGGGATTCTTCTAAACGGCATCGCGACGCAGATGCAGGGTGGATGAAAGTGCGTCCACCCTGCATTCCATCCTCCGAGGCGTGGATTTTTTGCTACGTGTTCTTGATGGGAGTTACGGCGGAGTAGGGCGGAAAGCGCGTCCTCTATCCCGACTCCTATCTGGATACACGAATTATTCAGTTGACACATATTTCCCAAAACGGGATTTTTGAAGCGACGTGACAGGGCATGGACGAAAGTGTGCCCAGTGGGAGAGTGTGCGTATTATACTGTTCTTGACATGGGATTATGCGGCAAGGCACAATCCGCAGTCGTTCTCTTTTTGCTCCGGCGTCCCTTTTAAGCATTGCGAGGGCATATTTGCCCATCCGCCATCCCCTGGGGCCACAAAAAGCGAACAAAGAGTTCCAACTTTTTAGTGTGTAACCAACGTCCAACGGTGGAATCTAACCCCATGGGAACCGAATGAGCACTGCGGCGACAGTTATAAGCAATCTTGGGACGCACAATTGGAACGCGCGGGTTTACGACACCCTCGCTCTGGCGTCCCGGTTGGCGGCTGCTGTCAAGAACAAGGGCAATGTACTGCGCATTGCATATCGCCTTCGTGATCTCAACAAAACTGTCGCTGAATTTGTTGGCGTTGTAAATTCCGCTATGAACGGAGAACTGAAGCCTAATCCTAACGCGGAAACTATCACTCCTGAAACGCTACGGTCAAATGCGGATAATTTTGAGCAGCTGTACCGAACTCTTGATTACATCGTAGAAGCATCGCGACGTGCTGGGTTGACAAATAATTCGCTGACCTCCGCTTCTGTCAGGGGACTACAGAAGAATCTCGACGCTATAGGAAATCTGGCTGACTGGTTTGATCTGGCGTCACAGCCTGAAGTAATCAATCAGATTTTCGAAACGGCCAAGCAAGAACGGGAAAGGGGCGACCTGATCGATTTAGCTCGGGTTGACTAACCCACGTGGCTCTGACCGTTCAGCTAAGCACGTCTGCCGCCAAATACCTATCCGCTCTTGATAAGACCACTCGCCGAAGAATCACCGACAAACTCCATACACTTGCTAACGATCCTCTCGATCTTCGCTGTTCATACCCGCTACAGGGAACCACCAAGCGCAGCAGTCGTGTAGGGAATTACCGCATTCTCTTCGAGATCGACAATCAGAATCTGATTGTTGCTGCGATTGGACCCAGAGGACAGATTTACCGGAAAGTGTGACCCTCTTAAGGCATGCTGCTCGCCGATTTTGTATATTGACATTCGCCAAGCGTTCGCCTATGCTCCCGGCATGGCGATCACTCGGCGTCAACGCGAGCTCTATGACTTCATTTCGCGCTTTGTGGCAGAGCACGGCTACTCCCCTTCGTTTGAAGAGATCAAGGAAGGCATGGGGCTGAGTTCCTTGGCCACAGTGCACAAGCACGTCACCAACCTGGAGAAAAAAGGCCTGCTGACGCGGGACTACAACCGCAGCCGCTCGATCGATTTGCTGCCGCCGCGGGGAAAGCTGAAGCAGTCGATGGCGGTGAACACGGCGGTCGTGCTGCCGCTGGTGGGCAGGATTGCGGCAGGCCGTCCGATTGAGGCAGTCGAGCACAACGAAACCATTTCGCTGGCCGATTTTGTGCGCTCGAAGGAAGTGTTCGTGCTCGAAGTGCGCGGCGAATCCATGCAGGATGAAGCGATTCTCGACGGCGACTACGTGCTGGTCGAGAAAACAAAAACGGCGCACAACGGGGATATTGTCGTGGCGCTGATCGATTCGTCAGACGCAACCCTGAAACGCTTCTTCCGCGAAGGAGACAACATTCGTCTGCAGCCTTCGAACGCGGCGATGAAGCCCATCATCGTGCCCGCGGCGTCAGTCGAAATTCAGGGACGGGTAATTGGCGTGTTGCGGAAGTACTGAAGTGCAGTTGCCAGTTGCCAGTGGTCAGTTGCCAGTAAGACTCAAGCGCACGCTACTTCCGCCGCGACAAAAAGCCCGGGCATTAGCCCGAGCTTTTTCGTCCAAGACTGGCAGCTGGTAGCTGGCAACTGACAGCTTAAACCAGGTGGCGATCCAGAGCTTTCTGAATATCGTCTTTGGAGCGGTAGCCGACCAGTTGTTCCACCACCTGTCCATTCTTGAACACGAGCAGGGTGGGAATGCCGGTGACTTTGTAGCGCATGGGCGTGGCGGCGTTGCGGTCGACGTCCATTTTGCCAAACGTGATTTTACCCTGATATTCGCCGGCAAGTTCTTCGACGATCGGAGCGATGGCGCGGCAGGGGCCGCACCATGCCGCCCAGAAATCGATCAGCACGGGCTTGTCGGACTTCAATACGTCGGAATCGAAATTAGCGTCGGTGACCTCGACGGTGGTGTTGCTTGCCATTCATCCTCCAGAGTTCTCGGTTAGCTGCCAGTTCCGCCAGGGTCGGCCGCGTGGTCTCCGCTGGGCGGAACTTCTATCCTAGCACTGTTGATTGGATGCGCCGCAAGGATGGAAGTCGCAAGAGCCGGCGCGGGGGCAAGCGCCGTAGAATGAAGGTCTATTATCTCTTGCTTGGCGATCAATGACGGATCTCGATAATCTTCGAGTGCTGCTGGTGGCATCGCGGAATCCGCTGAACATTGGGGCGGCGGCGCGGGCCATGAGTAATTTTGGGGTCCGGCGATTGCGCGTGGTGAATCCCTACGAAGTGGCGTTTCGCGAAGCGCGGTCGGCGGTGGGCGCGTCGGGGTTACTGGCAAAGGCAGAACAATATGACGGTGTGGCTGAGGCAGTTGCGGACTGCAAGTTGGTGGTCGGCACAACCGCGGCCGGGGCTTGTAGAGACCTGCAGCATCGCTTGCTCCGGCTGGATGACGGCGCGCGGGCGATCAAACGGCAACTGAAGACGGCGCGCGTGGCCTTGCTATTTGGCTCTGAAAGATATGGGCTATCGAATCAGGAGATGAGCCATTGCCATTGGGTGATGCGGATTCCGACGCGAGAAGAGCACGGCTCGATGAATCTGGGACAGGCCGTCGCGGTCTGTCTGTACGAACTGGTGCGAGGACACAAGCCATCGCCGGCGAAAGCCATGTCCGAAAAAAAGGAAAAGACGTCCCCAACCTCGGGAGAGATCGAGCGGCTGACGCAGGTGCTGCTTGAGGTTCTGCGCGCCAGCGGATACGTGAAGCCGCGGGCAGTGGCTGCGGAAGAAAAGTTGCGCCGCCTGGTCCGGCGCATGGGTTTGAAAGCCAATGACGCCGAGGTATGGCTGGGAATGCTGCGGCAAATAGCGTGGAAGCTGGGCGCGGGTGAATGAGGCCTATCGTGCGTTCCACATCGAATCTAAGATCACTTTGCCGATCGCCAGCACGGTCATCAGGGTAATTACCCCCAGCGATATGACGCAGTAGATACACCAGACGCCTAACACCATGGATTCGATATCCGCCAGGTGGACCGCAAACGCGAAGGCCCCCGTCACCAGCGGCAGCATCCACGGGTATGCTCTCCAGAAGGCAAGCACTCCGAGCAGCAGATATCCAGCGATGCCAATCACCGCCACCGGAACTCCATGGAACACGGCGTACGGACTGTGATTCACGATGCCGCAGTCCCATCGTTCATTGATGCTGCAGGGCGAAATATCAGTGCGGTAATGTTCGCGAAGCGCGAGCGAAGAAGCAGCGACACCAACCACGGCAAGCACAATCAGCACCCATCTCATGCCGGACTCCCAGACCAAGGTAAATGAACTTGCATTCCTGAAAGAGATATTATCCACAATTTCGGCGAATCGATATTCCGACTCAATCGTGGTAACGCTGTTCGCCGGCCGGTATCGGGACGCTGAGGCGATTCTGCGCCGGAGGCAGCGGACACGTCGCATAAGCTGTGAACGCGCACGGCGGGTTCACCAGCCGATTGAAATCGAGCCAGACTTCGCCGGGCTGGCTTACGCCGTGGTCGGGAAGTTCGGTATACAGAAAACGTCCCGCACCGTACGTCGTTGTTTTGCTGGTGGCGTCGCGAAGAATAAAGAAAAGGTCGGTCGATTTCGGATCTTCGAGCACGGGCTCCAGCCGGACCACTTGTCCATCGAGAGTAAGTTCGGCAACGCCCGGCGCGGGCATATGAGTGGTGGTGCCGAGGACGGTTGGAATATTGAGCACTTTGGGAGGGTTGTACGGAATCCAGCGCGCATGCACGCGATAGCTGGCGTTGGGCGCATACCAGCGCAATCCGTGGAAGCCGACGCGCGTGGGAGCTTGCAGATCTTTGACGCGGAGCGCGAATTGGTCGTCGCGATGAATCACGATGATGGTGAGCGTTCCGATCGTGAGCTTCGAAGGTTTCTCGGCGTCGTCGGCAACGAGGGCCCGCTCCTTCGCAGGTTGACCATCGAGCAGAAGCTCCTTCGGGAAACCCTCCGCCGGCGGAAGCAAGCGCAGCGCACCTTTCTCCAGGCGCACGACTGCGATGTGCGGTGGCGCCTTCCCTGTGATCTGCACGCGGCTGTCTTCAGCGGACCCAAAACTGTTGTCGCCTTCTTTCAGCCAACCGAGCGCGATCAACGAAAGCCAGCCCTCGGGAGCCTGGAGGGCGGTTGCCCGCTGAGTGCGCCAGGCGAGCAGATCGCGCTGCCAGGAAGCTTGATCGTCAGAATTCTTGGCGTCGGAACCGGCGGCGAACGGCTCCGACAGCATTGCCACCAGAACGAACGCTGCCGCCAGCAAGATTGCTCTTTTCATCTGTCAGTCTCCGTGGTTTCAGAGCCGCGCCTGAGCGCGCTTGGACTCTCATTCTACTGCACAATGTCTATTTGAACCGTAGACTTGAAATGGCATACATCCAGTCCTTCTGAATCGATTCACAGTCAGCGGCCTCTCCCTCAGCAAATTTGAGGGCGCTGGTAGAGCCCGGACCCCATTCCGCGATACCATCTCTGGGTGATGCTCCGCGAAGCTATCGTCGAACCTCGCCAGGAAATCCTGCGCACCGCCGCCCGTCTCTTTCAAGAGCGGGGATACGATGCCACTTCCATGAACGACGTCGCCGCCGCGCTCAAGCTCTCCAAGGGCGGCCTGTATCACCACTTCCAGTCGAAAGACGAAATCCTGTTCCACATCATGTCGCACGCCATGGACATTACCGAGGAACGGGTCATCAATGTGGTACGCCGCATCGACGGAGCCAGTGTTGCCGGAATCGAAGAACGCCTGCGCACGCTGATCCGGCTGCATATCCAGGTTGTGATCAGTCCCGAAGACCGTGAGATTACGGTCATGCTGCACGAGAACCATCCGTTGCCGCCGGCGCTCCGCCGCAAGATCAACGGACGCAAGAAGGATTACCTGCACTTCGTCGAGCACCTCGTCGCCGACGTCCAGCGCGCGCGTAATTCTCCGTCGCCAGTCACGCCGCGCGCTGCCGCCTTTGCGCTGGTCGGCATGATCAACTGGATCTATCAGTGGTACAAACCCGAAGGTCCCCTGACGGGAGACGCGATCGTGCGGCAGTACACAGACATTTTTTTCCACGGCGCTGTCGGATAGTTCTCAGTTCCCGGTTCTCAGTTCTCAGTCGCGTATCGCATACCCCACTTCCTGGTCCAGCGGTATCCCGCACGCCACTTTTTACATTCCGGTGACAACTCCGAACGCGTCCACTGCTAGGCTGCTCCTCGATTGGGAGTGAGTTCCCGCGCCCCTGGCTGCACGGCGGGGCAGAATGGATGGATAACGTGATCAAGATGGCACCGTCTCGACTGATTCTCTTCGTGCTTAGCATGGGCGCATGCGCGGCGATGCTGCTGCCGAATGCAGCCGCTCAAACCGGCGCTTGGTTGACGCACTCGCATGACGAGCAACACACTGCGCTCTCCACCGTTCAATCGCAACCGCTCGACACGATCCATTGGCATGTTCCCGTGGACCTGCATCCTCCGGATGGCGAAATTTTCATTCATTACGGGTCGCCACTTGTGACCCAGGCGAATACGGTGGTCGTTCCGGTGAAGGCGGGCGCGAATAGTTTCCGCGTCGAGGGGTTTAATGGCGCCACCGGCGCCCGGCTCTGGACGCAGAGCACGGGCTGGCAGGCGCCGGAGGCAAGCTTCGTCCCCGCTCTTGGACCAACTATTTCGGGCAACGAGCTTTTCGTCCCCGACATTGCCGGCCGCGTTCTAGTGCGGCAGAATCCCGATCAAGCGAAAGGCACGGTCACGCGCCTCTACTTTTATGGCGTAAAGAACTACCAGAAGGACCCCGCGGTTTACGCGCAGAACGTGCAGATCGACACTCCGCTCACTACCGACGCCAATGGCAACCTCTACTTCGGATTCCTGGTGCTCGGCTCCACTCCGCTCAACCTGCAAAGCGGCGTGGCACGAATCGCTCCCGACGGCACCGGAACTTGGGTTGCAGCCGCAGCCGTCAGCGGAGACCCCGCCATTTCCCAGGTCGCCATCAGTTGCGCACCCGCGCTCTCGCCCGACGGCAGCCTCTTATATGTCGCGGTGGACAACGACAGCTATGGCTACCTGCTGGCGTTGAACAGCACGACCCTCGCGCTCGTAAACCGCGTGCGCTTGACCGATCCATCCTCGAAGCTGGACGCGTGGCTCTACGACGGCAGCTCGGCCACGCCAACCGTTGGGCCGGATGGCGATGTTTACTTCGGGGTGCTCGAAAATCCCTTTCCCAACCACAATGACCGCGGCTGGTTGCTTCACTTCAACAGCGATCTGTCGAAGACCAAGACTCCCGGCAGCTTTGGCTGGGACGACACGGCTTCGATCGTCCCTGCAGCGCTCGTCCCCAGCTATCACGGAAAATCGAAATACCTGCTCATGACGAAGTACAACAACTATGCCGGCATCGGCACCGGCGATGGGCACAACCGCATCGCGATCCTCGACCCCAATGCCACCGAGAAGGACCCGGTGATTTCCGCAACCCGCGTGATGAAAGAGGTCATCACGATTCTCGGGGTCACGCCCGACCCGGAATTCCCGAATTATCCGGGCGCGGTTCGGGAATGGTGCATCAACACAGCCGCTGTCGATCCCTTCACCAAGTCGATTCTCGCCAACAGCGAAGATGGGAAACTATATCGCTGGGACCTGACCTCCAATTCGTTTACGGAAGTAATTGAGCTTTCGAGTGGCATCGGCGAGGCCTACACACCGACGGTAATTGGCAGCGATGGCACGGCCTACGCCATTAACGATGCCATACTCGATGCTATCGGACACTGAGGGCAGCACCGTGCGGGGAAAAAAGAACAGCCCGCAAGCTTTACAGCCTGCGGGCTGCCCGGTGGACTGTTTGGGATTGACTGAGGTGGTCACTCTCGTGGCCCCTCGCTCACTCCGGTGCCGGACACAGTCTGTGCCCGGCGGATCAGCCCATACTCACGGATGGTTTGCGAGAGATGTTCTCGATTCCCCCGACCAAGGTTCCTCGAGAACTCCGCTTAGAGCAACCGCCCTAAGACTCAGCCACCTCACCTGGTCTGGTACTTCTACTGCCACTTTCAGAACTTGTCATCCGACCACCTCCTCTCCGGTGTAATCGCAGAGTACAAAAAAGCCGGGTCGGCGTCAACGGCACGGATGTGGTATGGAGGAAGAAGCGATAGTTCTCAGTGAGAAGCCGGCTGGATACTGAGAACCGCGAACCGGGAACTGCCCTTCGCGGGTACACTTGTACTCGACATGCCAGCCGTGAGCGTGGCAGCCACCGTCCTCAACGAGCGCGACGACATCGACGCACTGGTCGAGAGTCTGATGCAACAGACTCTCGCTCCCGCCGAAGTCATCATCGTCGATGGCGGTTCCACCGACGGAACATGGGAGCGTCTCGAAGCCGCCCGATTAAAATATCCGGCGCTGATTCCCATCCGCGATGAAAGCTGCAGCCTGCAACGTTCCCCGGGGCCGATCGCGCGCGGCCGCAACGTCGGAATCGCCGCCGCCTCTTCGGATGTAGTCGCCTGCGCCGATGCCGGCTGCGCCTACCCTTCCGACTGGCTAGCCAACCTTACGGCCCCGATTTTCGATGGGAACTTCCAGTATGCCGTCGGAGGATCGTACATCGACCCAGAACACTCCACCATCTGGGACGTGGCCTCCGCGCCGTTCTTCGGAGTCAAGTTGAACGCCGACGCGGCCACCAAGTCCTGCACCGCCCGCTCCATGGCCTTCCGCAAGGAGCTTTGGCAACGCGTTGGCGGATTCCCCGAGAACATCTTCCTCGGAGAAGACACCGTATTCGATTCCAAGGTGCGCCGGTTGGTAACGCCCGCTTTCCCGGAACGCGCCAAGGCGGTTTATCAGCCGCGCCACACTTTCCGCTCGGCCCTCCGGCAAATGGTCGGTTATTCCGTAACTGACGGCGTTTTAGGCGGACGCTCCGCTCGCCTGTGGCGTAACCAGGCGCGCTGCCTTGCCGAGGTTCTTGCCGCTCTCGCTCTCGTCTACTCGCCCATTCCCCTGTTGTGCGTGCTTGCGCTAGAAATTTATTTCGCTTTCAGGTTGGACTGGACCGACCTCCGAAAAGCTCCTAGTGGAACGCTGGCCGCACGCCTGGCATTTTCCCTGCTCGTGCCCTGGGTGGTCGCGTGGTATCAAACCGTGGGCAGCATCACCAAGAAAAACCGCCCTAACCGCCAGAATTGTAGTTAGCGCCGCGTGGCACACCGCAGCCAGAGGTTTCGCCGCTCGCCTTGGTCCCATGTTCTCCTAGCAGGTCTGCGACGCTGTGCCTTCCCAAAACACCTTATTTTCTTATTGCGAGGATTGAAGCCTCTGGAGTTCGCTTCTGGCCACCGCGTTTTCGGGGTGAAGCAACATCTCCGCCTTATATTCGGCGATTGCCCGCTCCCGGTTGCCGCTGGCCTCAAGGATCGTGGCCAGAACCAAGTGGAATCCAGGTGAAAGTGGTGCCCGTTGCAGGGCACGCTCGGCATTCTGGGCTGCCGGGATCAATTCTCCCTGTTCCATTTGGGCGCGCGCAAGATAGATAAATTGGTCTGGATCCTCGTCGTCGATTTGGATTGCCCGCTGCAGATAGTCCTCGGCTTCGGAGAACTTCGCTGTCCGGTAATATGCGTAACCCAGACTGTAGTTGGAAAGCCAGAGGCGCGGATCGCGCTGGAGCGCGCTCAAGTACAGAGGGAACGCACGGTCATAACGGCCCATGTTGGCGAACTCATTGGCCAGGTTGACCGGTACGACCGGGTTTTGAGGTGCATACTTCATCGCGTTCTGGTAGAGCAAAATGTTGTTAGCCCACTGCAGTTGATGACTGACGGTGCCGGCAAAAGCGGCAGTACAAAGAGTCGCCACCACCGCCGACTTCACCAGCTCACCGCCACCGGTTCTCTGCAGCGTTTTCGAGGCAGAGACTTGTTCGACCGCAAGCGCCAGCAGAATCACAATCCCCACGGAAGGAAGGTAGAGGAACCGATCGTGAACGAAATTCCCCGGAGCGATTGCGCGCAGATATAAAGTGGGCAGGGTTGTCGCCAACGCGAACCCCGATGCAAAGACTCCTAAACGAGGGTTGGGGAGCTTAGAGATCCAGTAGCCAGCGGCAACGAAAGCGCCCACCAGGAAAAGGATGGGCAGCAGAAAGTTCTCAAAACCAGGCGCCGTTACATAGGCCAGCGAGTAGAATTCGCTGGAGGAGATTGGAAACAGCAGATGCTTCAGATCGAACCATAGAACCGATGGCCCGGTAAGAAGCATCGTGGTCCAGCTAAGAGGCATAAGGGGTTGCACCAGGCCATGAAGCATCATTCTTCTGGCAGCCAGATAGACGACGAGAACCATGAGATAAGGAATGGAAACGCGAGCATCTTTCAAGGCTGACCAAGCAGGGTTGGAAGTCTCGGGGGCGCGCGGACGCGGAAAGAGCGCCGCAAAACCAAGAATCAGAAATGGGAAAGCGGCTGCCGTCTCCTTCGATAGCACTGCCAGCAAGAACAAAAGCACGGATGCCGCCATCCATAACTTTGACTTTCTACCATTGCGAAAGTTGAGATACGCAAGGAGGCTGGCGAGCAGGAACACGGTCATGAGCAAGTCGTTCACGGAGGAGAGCCAAGCGACGTTTTCCACGTGAACTGGGTGCAGTCCGAAAAGAATGGCGCCAACTGCGGCAGTACCGCGATTGTCAGTCAACTTTCGGACTACCACAAAGACCAGGTATGTCGCCAGAACATGACCCACCAGCATCGCGAAGTGCCATCCAGCCGGATTCAGACCAAACATGGCGTAGTTAAGACGCAGCCATAGGAACGTGATTGGCCGATAAAAAGTCTCGCTTGCGGGTGGCGCGATGTCGGCTGAGATCTGAGGAATGAAGTAATGGGCCAAGAAGCGCCAGGAACGGATCACGACATTGTCCACGATCGCAGGCTTGTCGTCATACACAAAGCCGAACGAAAGCGTACCTAGATAGGCGAGAACCGTAACCGCGCAAACCAGGACCTCCATCACCCCGCTCTTGTCGAGGAACTGGGTGAATGCGGATGGGCTTTCCAAACGCCGGTCAGCTAGTTGCACATGGTTGAGTATAGCTGAGCAAAACTCAAGTTTCTGGCGGCTGAACAACAAGAAGAAAGTTCCCGGTTCTCAGTTCTCATTGAGCTCTAGCGCCCGCACCCGCAGTACATGCCCGCCAGATACCTACCTTCGTAACTGCCCCTTCCCTAGACTGAAAGCATCCCTGCAAAGCAGGAAAGGCTTGCCCCCAAGTCAAAGATCTTTCGAAAAGTCCTCAGTTCTCACTGAAACCTGTGGGGCGGCGCTACGAGTTTTTCCTGAGAACTGGGCACTGAGAACTGAGAACTAGCTTCAGCCCTTCCAGCGATACGCCCCTAGTTGGGCCAGCCCTATATGTGCGAGCACGCGGTTCGCGAATTCCTGGGCCATGGCATCGGCGTTCGACGGATGGTTATAGAACGTCGGGATCAGCGGGAAGATAGTCGCCCCGGCATCGGCCGCCAGCGACATGTTGCGGATGTGGATTTTGTTCAGCGGCGTCTCGCGCACGCACAGCACGAGCGGCCGGCGCTCCTTGAGGCTCACATCGGCGGCGCGCTCGATCAAGCGCGAGGCCGTGCCGTTGGCAATGCGGCCGAGGGTGCCGACGCTGCACGGGATCACGACCATCGCGTCCGAAGGATACGATCCGCTGGCCACGTTCGCCCCGATGTCGCTATTGGACTGCTGCTGAATCTTTGTCGAAGGCGCGCCGATGATTTGTTGTAGGAGCTCGGAACGGCCCTCGATGCCGAGTTCCTCGGCCATGACGCGCAGGCCGCTGTCCGAAGCGATGAAGTTCACCGTCTTCACCCGCGGATCGCGTTCCACGGTGAGCAGAAAGTGCTTCAGAAATAACGACCCGCTGGCGCCGGTAGTGGCGACAGTCAGGTTTTCAGGCGGAAGCAAGGGCAAAGTTGGCGCTCCACGAGGCCGAGCCTAGTTCGCGGTCCTCGAAAAACTGAGGATAGGGACGGGCGCTGGGCAAGTCAAGGCGGCGAAGAAGCGGGCTGATTTGCAGTTTGTAATTTCTGATTTTCATTTCGGAGTTGAGCGCAGCGGAGGCGAACAGCGAACCACGAACAGCGAACGACGACCGACGAATTTATGGCCACCACCGGCATCCTACGATCGCGGCGCAGTGCCGCTCAACTCCACGCCATCGCCGGCGTTGAGCGTGAGATTCGCGCCATTGATCCCGCCGCCGGACGCAAATATCTTCGCGATTTTCGCGAGGCCTATCGCTCTTATGAGAAGGTTCTCACGCCGAGCGATGTCCGCGAAGAAATCATCAAGGCGGGAATCGTGTTGGTCGCCGACTACCACGCGCTACCCAACTCGCAGCGCTATTTAGCTTCGCTGCTCCACGATCCCGAACTCCACCAACGCCCCGTAGTGCTGGGAGTCGAAACCATTTTTTCCCGCGACCAGCACATTCTCGACGAATGGTTCCGCGGCGAGATTGAAGAAGGCGAACTGCGCCAGCGTATACGTTTCGAACTCGACTGGGGATACGACTGGCCTTCGTTTTATGAACTGCTCTCCACCGCCCGCGGCCACGGCGCACCGGTATACGGCCTCGATTGCATGCCGCGCGAAGATCTGCGCAAGATCGGAGCTCGCGACCGCCACGCCGCCGACAAGATTGCCGAACTTCGCCGCCAGCATCCGGACGCGCTCATCGCCGTGTTGTTCGGCGAGTCGCACCTCGCACCCCAGCACCTGCCCGCCCTGCTCCAGCAGCGGCTTCCCGTGGAACCCATACTCACCGTTCTGCAAAATGTCGACGCCCTCTACTGGCGCGCCGCCGGAGAAGCCCGCGACCACGTCGAAGCCGTCGAAGTACGCAAAGAAGTCCGCAAAGACATCCGCGAAAGTGTTCTCTGCGTCTTCAACGCCACGCCACTGGAAAAATACGAGAACTACCGCCTCTGCCTCGACCGCTGGAGACGAGACGACCATGGCGCGCCCGATCTCGGTCCAACTCTCTACAACTTGATCGAAGGCATGGTGCGCTTTTTAGGCATCAACCAGTACTCTCAGCACAACACAACGCAGCCAAAACTCCTAGTCGATCTCATGCCCGAGGTCTATTCGCGCAGTTCCGACGCGCTTCTGCGCCGTTTGCTATCGCGCAGAGGATTCACCGCCGGCCATCGGCGATCTCTGCTGCGCCAGGTTCGCGAGCGCGGCAGCGTCTACCTCACGCCCATCAACGCCGTGTACGTGCGCCAGTTCCGCATGACCTCCTGTGCCGAAGACGCCACCCGCTTCCTTCATCAAGCCTGCCGCGGACTGCCGAATCTTTCGAACGGCAAGCCGCTAGCACCGCACGCAGCCCAGTCGCTGGACAAAGACGACCTGTTTTACATGTCGGTTTTCGAGCACGCGCTCGCTTTTTTCGGATCGCGTATCTTGCACCCCGCGCGTCCCGCTTTCCGCGACACCGATCTGGCGGAATTATTTGACATAACCCGTGAAGACCTCGAACACCAGACGTCGCTTCCCTTCGTCGACGCCGTGGAAGCGCTAGACTTCCTGACCCAACATCGCGCACAAGATTTTCGCAACAGCCATCGCTTCCCGCGCCGGTCTTCCGCTCTCGAATCCCTCGCGCCAGCTCCAGCCTTCACCGGCCGCAAGTACGAATACACCTCCGAGCAACTCGGATATCTCACCGGCACCGATCTTTACGACGCCTACATCGAAGGCCGCTTGACCACCGCCGCCCTGCGCAAACTTTTCCTCACCCACATAGAAGAGCCCGGCGTGGCTCGCGAAGCCTACGTCCAGCTAAAAAAGCGTCTACGCTCCGGACAACGCGCCTAAATTCATCGCGGCCCAGGTTTGAATTACCCTGTGTTCCTCCGTGTACCCCGTGGTTAAAGCTCTTGACGTTCCTTATTAGACCTCAGTGCCCAAGGTAGGTTGAGCCTTCTCGGTCTCCTCCTCTCGGTGTACAAGGTTTTAGATTTTGCGTCCGCTGCGGTATCCTCACCTCTCCGATGCCTGACGACTCTCTACTCCAGTCCCAGACGCCCGACGCGCTCATGCTCTTCGGCTTCTGGTACCGCGCGCTCCCGAGCGAGAAACTAGGCCGTGGCAAGCTGGTCAAGACGATGCTGCTGGAACAGCCCCTGGTCGTCGGACGCGACCAGCAAAGCCAAGCCTTCGCCCTGCGCGACGCCTGCCCGCATCGCGGAATGCCGCTTTCCTGCGGACAATTCGACGGCCAACAAATCGAATGCTCGTACCACGGCTGGAGATTCGATGCCCACTCTGGACAGTGCAAGCTGATCCCCTCGCTCGTGCCCGATCAAAATTTAAAAATCGACCGCATTTACGCCGGCAGCTATCCCTGCGAAGAGCGCGACGATTTCATTTGGGTTTTCATTCCCGAGCCCGGTCCGGCCGGCGCCGGATTCTCGAAGCCCGGCCCCGCGTCGACTCCCGCCCCCGAGATTCCAAAGTTCAGCGAGCATTACAAACTCGCCTATCTCACCGCCGACCTGCCTTGCTCGGTCGACCACGGCATCATCGGCCTGATGGATCCCGCGCACGGCCCCTTCGTCCACCAGGCGTGGTGGTGGCGCACGCGAAAATCGATTCACGAGAAGCACAAGAACTTCGAACCCATCCCCTATGGATTTCGCATGAGCGCGCACACGCCCAGCTCCAATAGCGCCCCCTACAAACTTCTGCGCTTCTACGCCGACGCCGATTCAATTACCACGACCATCGATTTCGTCCTGCCCAATCTGCGTTCGGAAATCATTCGCGCCGGCAAATACTGGTTCTCCAGCCTGACCACCGTCACTCCCATCACCCGCAACCAGTGCCGCATCGACGTAGTGGCCGCATGGAACCTGTTCCGCTGGATCCCCTTCGGCCCCGAGCTGCTGAAATTTGTGTTCGCAAAATTTGTGGAGCAGGACCGCCGCACCATGGAACTGCAGTCCGAAGGCCTGAAGCACAACCCACATTTAATGCTGATCGACGACGCCGACCGTCCCGCCAAGTGGTATTTCGGTTTGAAGAATGCGATGTTGGAAATGAAGAAGACCGGCAGCGAGTTCCGGCATCCGATGAGCGGGCCGATTACATTGAAGTGGAGAAGCTGAAGAACAGTTCCCGGTTCTCAGTGATTCGCTTCAGTTGGTTTTTTCTGAGAACTGAGAACCGGGAACTGAGAACTAGTCTTTCACCAGCCAGTCTATCGCTTCTTCCCGCGCCTTGAAAATCGCAATCTCGCGCTGGGAAAAATTGTGGAAGTTTTCCATGAAGGCGTGCGGGATACTCTCGCTGCCGACCCATGCCGTCTTCTTCACAAACGGCCGGTCGAGCGTCAGCACCTCTTTGATCCTGGTAGCCACCGCGTGATCCACCGCGGAGCCGGTGAAATCGGCCAGAGTGACTAAAGATTCACGCGAGTGCTGCGCCACCGTGACCCGCACATACTCAAGCAGAAGCTGCATCTCGTTGGCGTTGGCGTGCGAAAAGTCCAGCAGCAGAATCTGCTTGCCCTGGTGCTCGATGAATCGTATGCGATCATCCATAACGCTAACCCGAACCCCTAGCCCCACGCCTTCGTCCAGCGAGCCGAGCGAACCTCGGCAGGCGGGCGGAGTGCCCGCCTCCCACCGTCACCCCAGCAACGTCTCCACGATGTTGTACACCGCGGCCAGCGCCGAGTCCAGCGCCGCCACATCCTTGCCACCGGCTTCGGCCAGATCCGGACGCCCGCCGCCTTTTCCGCCAACTTTCGCGGCCACCGCGCCCACCACTTTTCCCGCCTGAATGCGGCCAGTCAGATCTTTAGTGACGCCGGCAATCAGCGAAACGTTTCCGTCCGCAGCCGAGCCCACCACCACCACGCCCGACCCGAGCTTTTCGCGCAGTTGATCGACCAGCGTCCGCAGCTGCGCGCGTTCGAGATTGTCTGCGCGGTGGGCAAGCACTTTGACGCCGCGAATCTCTTTGACTTTGTCGCCGATGTTGGCCGTGCCCGACGATGCCGACTTCATCCGCGCCTGATCGAGCTCGCGCGTGAGGCGCTTGATTTCGGCGTCCTTCTTTTCGAGTTCCAGCTTCAGCGCCAGCGCCGGCGATTCCAACGCCTTTCCGGTAGCGGGCGACCCATTCTCGGGCGTGGGTGCCCCATCCTTTCGCGTTTTGTGCGAAAGGGCGGGACCAACAAAGCTCGCCACTACACTTTCCAATTCGTGATCCTGGCGGAAGTGGCGCAGCGAGCCTTCGCCGGTCACAGCCTCGATGCGCCGCACGCCCGACGATACACTTCCCTCTTTCAAAATCTTGATCAGCCCGATCTCGCCGGTGGCGCGGGTGTGCGTGCCGCCGCACAGTTCCGTAGAAAAATCGCCGATCTTGATCACGCGCACCTTGTCGCCGTACTTCTCGCCAAACAGAGCCATCGCGTGATACTCGTTGACGGCCACATCAATCGGAACGTTTTCGACAATCTCTACTTTTTCATTGCGCAGGACTTCCTTGTTGATGATGTCTTCAATGTCCTGCAGCTCTTCGTCTTCCACGCCGGTGAAGTGCGAGAAATCGAAGCGCAGATGATTGGGAGCGACCAGCGACCCCGCCTGCTTCACGTGCTTACCCAGCACTTCCCTAAGGCCCGCATGGAGCAAGTGCGTGGCCGTGTGATTGCGCATCGCGGCAGCGCGAAGATCGGAGTCGACCACGGCGTCGACTTTGTCGCCAACGCGGAGGGTGCCCCGCCCTTCCGCGTTTCTTGCGGAGGGTGGGTTCTTCACTACAACCTGATGCGCGCGCACGCCCTGCACCGGGTAATAGCACCCGGTCACTTCGGCGACCACGGTGTTGTGATCGTCGGAGTAGAGCCATCCTCGATCGCCAACCTGCCCGCCGGACTCGGCATAGAAGGGAGTGTGATCGAGAATGATCTCGCCAGACTCGCCGGGCTTGAGTTCTTGCGCACCCTGACCGCCCTTGATGATGGCCAGCACTTCGCAGTTGTCAGAGCGAGTTTGCCGATAGCCTTCGAAATCGGATTTCGGGAGTTGCTGGTAAGCAGGATTTGCCGTCTGCTTGGCTGCGCCTTTCCAGGAGGCACGAGACAGTGCTTTTTGCTCAGCCATTGCCGAGTCGAAGCCAACTTGGTCGAAAATGACGCCTTGGTCGCGACACGCATCTTCTATAAAATCCCTTGGAAGGCCGAATGTGTCATAAAGTCTAAAGGCCGCCGCACCGCTTAGCACTGCGCCCTCCGGAAGTTCAGAGGCAACTCCGTCGGCTCCGATTGTTCTCAAGGCGGATTCGACCGACTTACCCACCTTCGCATGTTGGTCAGCCTCGAGCTTTGCGTGCGACAGTTCTTGTTCGAGCGTGCTCAAGCCCAAATCCAGCGTGTGTGCAAACCGCGTCTCTTCCGCCAGCACCGCCTTTGACACGCGCTGCGCCGTCTCTTTAAGTTCCGGATACGCGTCCTTCATCAAATCTCGCACAGCGAACACCATCTCATGCAGAAACGGTTTAGTTTGGCCGAGCAGGCGTCCATGTGTAATCGCGCGGCGAATGATCTTTCGCAGGACGTAACCGCGGCCCTCGTTCGAAGGAGTAACTCCGTCAGAGATAAGAAACGTCGCCGCGCGCGAGTGATCAGCGATGACGCGCAAGGAAGCAGCCGATTTCGTATGCGCTTCCTTGTCGAGTTCTTTCTTGAGTGAGCTCCCGGTCAGTTCTGCCGCGCGCTTGGTCAGCGGCATGAACAAATCTGTCTCGTAATTCGAAATAACACCTTGCAGCACCGCCGCCAGTCGTTCAAGCCCCGCTCCGGTGTCAATCGACGGCTTCGGCAGCGGCGTCAGTTTGCCGTTCGCATCGCGGTCGAATTGCATGAACACTAAATTCCACAGTTCGACATACCGTCCGCAATCGCAGCCAAACGTGCAATCTGTATGCCCCTGGTCGCTGGCCGCCACGCCCATGTCGTAGTGGATCTCGCTGCAGGGCCCGCAAGGGCCGGTGTCTCCCATCTGCCAGAAGTTGTCTTTTGCTCCGAACTCGTAGATGCGATCCTTCGGCACGCCCTGCCCCAGCCATAGGTCATAGGCTTCGGCATCGCGCGGGACTCCGTTTTCGCCTTTGAAGATCGTGACATACAGCTTCTCTTTATCAATCCCAAACCACTCCGGCGAAGTGATCAGCTCCCACGCGTAGGCGATGGCGTCTTTTTTGAAGTAGTCGCCAAAAGAAAAATTCCCCAGCATCTCGAAAAACGTGTGGTGGCGATTGGTGAAGCCGACGTTTTCGAGATCGTTGTGCTTGCCTCCGGCGCGCACGCACTTCTGCGAGGTCGTGGCCCGCGAGTAATCGCGTTTTTCGAGGCCGAGGAAAACATCTTTGAACTGATTCATCCCGGCGTTGGTAAAAAGCAGCGTCGGATCGTTGGCCGGAACGAGCGACGAGGAGTGCACCTCGCGGTGTCCCTTCTGAATGAAGAAGTCCAGAAACTTGCGGCGAATTTCGGAGCCTGTGAGCATGGGTTCGGTCGTAAAGATCAAATTCTAAACGATAACCACGGAGGACACAGGGGAACACGGAGGGAAACAGCGAAAATCATCCGGCGGGCGGTTTATGGAATTGACGGGCTAACGCGCAACGACACTCTTTCGCGACCACAAGATCGGCGGCGTCGAAGACGTGCTGCGCGAGCAGTTTGCAGCTGGCACCTCGACGCCGTCGCGAGAAAGCAAAGCGTTACTTCATTTCGTCCCCAGTTTTCTCGGCGCCCTTCTTCACTGCTTTCCCGGTCGCCTTGGTACCTTTTGCCACGCCCTTCCCGGTATCCTTGACGGCGGTTTTCGTAGCAGCGCCGGTTTTGTCAGCGGCCTTTTCCGTGGCTTTGCCGGTATCCTCGGCTGCGGTCTTCGTAGCATCGCCGGTTTTGTCAGCAGTCTTTTCAGTGGCTTCGCCGGTCTTCACGGCCGCCTTCTTGGTGGCGTGCGCCGTCTTCTTCGCCGTGGCCTCAGTGGCAGCTTCGGTTTTGTCAGCAGTCTTTTCGGTGGCTGCTTCAGTCTTCACGGCCGCCTCCTTGGTGGCATGCGCCGTCTTCTTTGCAGCGGCATCCGTGGCAGCCTCGGTCTTGTCGGCCGCCTGTGCAGTGGCGTCGCCGGTCTTCACGGCTGCCTTCTTGGTTACGTGTGCCGTCTTCTTCGCGGCGGTGTCGGTGGCTTTGCCAGTGTCGTCGGCTGCTTTCATCACGTCGGTTCCGGCCTGTCCATACGAAAACGCAGTCAGCGCCAGTACAGCGGCTGCGATCATCAAAGAGAATCTCGTCTTCATAGTTCCTCCATAAGGAATTGCAGAGTTCTTCAGTTGCAAAGTTCTATCAGACTATGAGGGATGGGCGCAACCATGACAGAGGGACCGTGTTTCGAAGTTTCAGCCCGTCTCGGAAGTCTCGTTCTCGAGTTCGGTGAGTGTTTCTTCGTCCACGTCCCACTTCTTCAGGATCGCGAAGATGGTTTTAGATCCGAATCCGGCGCGCATCAACTGGCGGAAGATGCGGGCCGCCTGTTTCTGATCTCGGTCTTTGGGCTTCTGCAGCCGTTTGCGGCGGAGGTAGGCGCGCGCGAGACTCTCTTCTTTCACTTCGTCATAGACGGAAGAAACCGCCTTCTCAATGACGTCGCCATGCACTCCCTTGGCCTTCAGATCGTTGACCACACGCATGCGCCCGAATTTTTCATTGTCGCGGCGATACGATGAGAACGCCGCCGCATATTTGGCGTCGTTCAGATAGCCCTGATCTTTCAGGCGAACTACAATCAGTTCCACCAGCGTTTTGCCAATTTCGGTATCGGCCTCGACACGGTTCCGCAGCAGGCGCTTTAGTTCCGCGACCGAACGACTGCGCCGGGCCAGCGCGCCTACGGCATAGTCGTAAAGTTCGGCTTCGGTAAAGAGTTTTCTGGGGCGGCCAAACGCCATACCTAACGATAGCGCGAGACGAGGCTTGAGGGTTAGCGGCTCGGCGGCTGCGCTTGAGCGAATGTCTAGGGTTCTTCAGTCTGTCTATTTTGGCGATGGCACGGAACTCGGCACCGCAGTCGGAAAGACCGGTGCGGCCGTCGCGGGCGGTACGCTTGCCGCTGGCGTGCCAGCCGCGACCAGCGCCGCCTTTGCCGAGGCTGGCAGCTTGTCGGCATTGGCCAGCAAAAGCGCCACTTGCCACATCTGAGTTTCACTCAGCGACTTGCTGAAGCCGGGCATTCCAGTCAGCCGAATGCCGTTGAAGATTTTCCAATAGGTCTCGCCGGGCTCATCGTCGGTCACGCCTTTTCCCTGGAACAGCTGCGGCGGCCGCGGATACATTCCCAGCGCAATCGCCGTCTTCGGCGCCATCGGCAAGCCGTGGCAAACCGCGCAATGCTGCTGGTAAAGCTCGGCGCCAGCCAGGTCGTTGGCTTCGGTTGCCGGGAGCGGGACAGTCTTCGGCATGTCTTTCGCGATGCGCGCATTCAATGCCTTATGTGCGAAAAAGTTTTCGAAGGGAATGTCGGAGTCGGTGATGGCAACGGGAGCGCTCCCACCGGTGAAATACAGATAGACCCCGAAGGGCACGACGAGGAGACCGAGCAGCAATCCGACGATGAATTTCACTAATTGGTCCTGCCTTTCTGAATTTCACACTTTACCACTACGAATCCGCATTTATGCTAGCTTAATCGCATCCAAATTTTGAGGAGTTCGGGCGGCTCAATCGGCCCAGAGACTTCGAGACAGGAACAAGCATGCGAATAGCTGGCGCGGCGAGCGCTTTTCCCCAGCATTACTACTCCCAGGAGATGTTGCTGGCGGCCCTGCAGGAATACTGGGGCGATCAGATCGAAAACCCGCACGTGCTGCGGCGTTTGCATCGTCACGTGGGCGTCGATGGACGATTCCTCTCCCTTCCCAAAGAAGAGTATCTGAAGATGAAAACCTGGGGCGAGGCCAACCATCACTGGATTCGCACGGCCAAAGAGTTGGGTGAAAAAGCGGTGTCAGGCGCGCTGGCGGACGCGGGTTTGAATGGCCAAAGACTGGGCGCGTTTTTCTTTGTTTCGGTGACTGGCATCAGCAGTCCGTCGATTGACGCGTTACTGATCAATCGCATGGGATTGTGCAGGAACATCCGGCGCGTTCCGATTTTCGGGCTGGGCTGTGTGGCAGGCGCGGCGGCGATTTCGCGCGCGGCCGATTATGTGCGCGCTTATCCCGATCAGGCCGCAGTGGTGCTCTCGGTCGAACTCTGCTCGCTCACGCTGCAGCGTGAGGATATTTCGATGGCCAACCTGATTTCATCCGGATTGTTCGGAGACGGCGCAGCCGCGGTGATCGTTGCCGGCACCGACGTTGACTGCGGGCTTTCTGGCCCCAAAATTCTCGCAACCCGCTCCGTGTTCTATCCCAACACCGAGGAGATGATGGGCTGGGACGTATCGGAAAGAGGCTTTCGCATTGTCCTCTCTCGCGAGATTCCGAAACTGGTTCGTAAGAATCTTGCTCACGATCTCGACGACTTTCTGGCCGAGCGCGGATTGACTCGCGCCAACATCGGCAGCTGGGTGCTGCATACCGGCGGGCCAAAGATTCTGGAAGCAACCGCCGAAGCGCTCGGCTTGAACAACGGTGAACTCGACGTTTCCTGGCAATGCTTGCGCAGGACTGGCAATTTATCGTCCGCTTCAGTGCTCGTGGTGCTCGAAGAAGTCATGAAGAACCGCCGACCTGCACCCGGCACGCTCGGCTTGCTGGCCGCGATGGGTCCTGGGTTCTGCTCGGAATTCGTTTTGCTGGAATGGTAAATCTCAAGAGAGTCGCTGAGGAAAATCGGGAATAACTATTCGCCGATAAGAACCTTATGGCGGAGTACAGCCGAACGTTTGACGACATTGCCGACCGATCGGAAGCCGTCCCCGCATCTGCATTGCCATAGTTACTTTCTTCCGATTACCCTGAGTTACTAACAATCATTACTGGCGCCGATTCACTTTCCCTAAGTCCGCGTATCTGCAACTCTTTTCACTTTCCTTGTCACCACAATCTGCAAGTGCTTGCAACAGCGAGCACTAATTAGTGCGCCCGTTGGCATCGCGGTTGCACTTCAAGGTCGTATCCTCCCCGCCATCACACCCTGTCGAGAACAGAGTAATCGAAGTCGAGTTAGTTTTGGAGAATCCATCATGTTATGTCGCCGCTTTCTCTTGTCGCTGGTGGTCGCTCTTTCCCTCTCCACGCTCGCCTCAGCCAATTCCGCCACGGTCAATATGACGTTTCTTTACCCGGGCAGCAACGTCTCCGGTGGTTATTACACTTATCCCTACTATTTCTCGATTAACGGCGGAAAGGCCACGCCTATGATGTGTGACTCGTTCACTAACCACATCTCGGCGGGTGAGAGCTGGAGTGCTCACGTCAGCGGCCTGCTTTCTGGCGCAGGCTTGTTTGGCAAGAACATCATGGACTATAAAGCCGCGGGCATCATTTTTCTGGGCGTAATCAATGGGACAATTAGCGCCCAAACCGGCAACTGGGCTGTATGGAATCTATTCACCAAGGGCATCACCACGAACGCCGCGGTGCTGGCCCTCGATAGCAACGCTCTGCTCTTGGCACAGCACGCGCCAGCCAGCGAGTTTAAAGGGCTGGCGCTGTATACACCAGTCGGCGCAAGCCCCGGCCACGGGCCGCAGGAATTTATCGGCTATCGCGGGACGGCGATGTCCGCCCCGGAACCCGGCAGCCTGATGCTGCTCTCTACCGGCCTGATCGGGATCGCGGGATTGGTGCGGCGCAAGTTGCGGCGCGCCTGACCAGGGTTCGGTTATTCACTTTTTTCGCAGGTCAAGTTTTCCTCGTCCTCCTAGACTGATGATCGCCGCCATCGGCGCAAATCTGATGGCGGCTTTTTTTGTCCGATTCGCACTTAGCTGTGCTCCTGTAACTTCCCTCCACTCTCCGCATCTCATGTCTGGCCCTGCGCAATCAGGGGCAAATCCAGGAACAATCCAACCACAGGAGAGATGTGTCATGAAGAATATGCTTGTAAAACTGATGTCCACCGCCATGCTGTTCGGCGCCTTGGCCTGCGCGCAATCGGGCGACGCCATGAAGCAGGACAACATGAAGAACGATCAGATGCAGAACGGCCAGGTACAAAACGATCAGAAGTCTGGCGACACCATGAAGAAGGATGACATGGCGAAGGATTCGTCCAAGAAGCAGAAGAAATCGAAGAAGGCCAAGAAAAGCGCCGGCGACACGAAGAAAGACGAAATGAAGTCTGACGACAACATGAAGCACTAAGTTTTAATGCAAGATCCACTCTGGGGATTTCCGCTATACACTTTCCGTCGAACCGTGGCTCGGGACGGGCGCTCAGTCGCCCGCCTAGCCGCGGGGAAGTTGCATCGAGCAACGCGGCCAGGCGCGCTCATTCTGCACTCCCGCCTGATTTCCTACTCCTGATACTCCGGCTCGCGTTTCCATCCTGAAAGCATGGAAAAGAAATTTGACCAGCCGTGCAGCAGAACCATAATCAGGTGCCCCGGAATAAACGCGAGGAATCCGCACATCGCCGCGAAATGCCACACCCGTGTCAGATGAAACCCGCCGAATAGAAGCGCCAACCATGAGAACTGGACGGGCTTGTATAGGACGATCCCAGTAAGCAGCGACAGCGCTCCGAACCCGATGGTCGACGTGTAAGCCAGCTTTTGCAGTGGGTTGTATTGACCGGTCGCAGGGGGTTTCGGGCCAAAGAAAAAATAGTGCCGCGCCATCGGCCACACTCCGGAAATGTCTCGGGGCGTGAACAGCATCGTGCGATAGTGGCCGCTGATGGCTTGATACGCCACATAAAAAACTCCGCTAGCGGCGAAAAACCACATGAACGTGAAATGCCACTGCAAGGCGCCGCCAAGCCATCCGCCCAGCGTGAGCGACTTCGGTATATCGAGCAAAACCCTTTCTGGAATCTTCGGGCCAAAGCTGGGAAACGCGCGGAAAATCCGCAGTCCGCTGGTCACCATGACAAACAAGCTGATGGCGTTGACCCAGTGGGTAATCCGAATCGGCAGAGGATGCTCGTAGGCGGCACGAACGAGCGCAGGCTCTTCTTCTTCCACCACCGGCTCGGCCGGCGCAGGCTCGGCGGCAACCGCCTCAACTTTCACCTCCGTGCCTGCTACCGCGTCGGGCTCGGCGCCCGGCGCAGATTCCTTCTGCGGAGCCGTGTCCGTCGTTTCTTCGTTTCTCGCCTCGCGGTTTCTCTCTTCGTGCTCTTCTTCGTTCGACATCACAGTCCTCCGAACCAGCTATAGCCCTGATCTTCCCAGTAGCCGGTCTTGCCGGGCTTTAGAACATTGGTCACGCGGATGGTGTCCAGGTACTTGGCCTGCTTGTATCCCAGCTTGGTTGGCATCTGCAGGCGCAGCGGCGCGCCGTGCCCGCGATCGAGCGGCTGCCCATACATCTCGTAACAGAGCAGCGACTGCGGATGCAGCACCGAGGCCATATCGATCGACTCGTAGTAATCGTCCACGCATTCAACTTCCAGAAAGCGCGCGCCGGTGTTGGCTCCGACCAGCCGCAGGAAGTCCGAGATGCGCGCACCGCCAAACGAGCCAATGACATCCCAGCCTTCCACGCAGATGTGCCGCGTATTCTGGCTGATCTTCGGCAGCGCTTGGATCTGCGCCAGCGTGTATTCCCCGGGGCGCTGCACGTCGCCCGCGACCGTCAGCGTCCACTTTTCAAGATCGACCCCGGGGTCGAGCACGTCGTAATAGTTGTATGGAAACTTCGCGAACGCGACGACTTCGGAGTCCGAGAACGTAGGCGCGCGATGCTGCGAACGAAACAGACCGCCAGACGCCCAGTCGCTGAATCGAACTCCAGCCGCAACCAGTCTGTCGCTAACCTTGGGAAAAGCAAGAATGCCCAACGCAGCGACAGGCGCCAGTTTAAGAAGTTGACGGCGACTCTGCCGTTTGAGTTCCTTGTCTTCGAGTCGAGTGACCATGATCGTCCTTAACGGTAGTGGTTCGTTCCAGAGAGCCGACATTAGCACAGAATGGGATGCGGAGGTGGAAGCTAAGTTTCAGAGTCCAACCGCTCCGGTCGCAGCGCCCGGCCCGACATTTTGAGTCGTGTCACACTTGACACACGCGGAATCGCAAAGACACAAACTCTCACCAATCATCATTGGTAACTAGCTTATTTTCAATACTCTACCAGTGGCTACGCGCCTGCCTTCTCTTCTGGCGAGAGCAAATGGAAGCAAACAGGAGCAGCGCGATGAACTGGGGAAACGGCAAAGCGAATCGACAGAAAAAAGCCACCTTAACTCTGGGAGCAGTTCTGGCAGCAGTGCTCGCAATGACAACCGTCAGCGCGGCCCTGCAAACGTCGGTCCCCGTCCCGCCGGCTCCCAAGGCGCCAGAGTTCGCCAAAAGCACAGCGCGCTGGATTCTGGTCAGCATCCCCGATCGCAAGCTGGCCCTGTTTGAGAACGGAAGGGTCGTCCGCATCTATCGCGTCGCGGTCGGCAAGACTTCGACTCCGAGTCCGGTGGGCGAATTCAAGATCGTCAGCCGCGTCTCGAACCCGGTGTACTACCACAAAGGGCAGATCATCGCCGCCGGCAAGGGCAACCCGGTGGGCACGCGGTGGATGGGACTGAGCGCCAAAGGCTACGGAATCCACGGCACCAACCAGCCGAACTCGATCGGCAAGGCGGCGTCGACGGGATGCATTCGCATGGGTAAGCAAGATGTCGAGGAACTCTTCGCGATGGTCGATGCGGGCGACACGGTCCAGATTCGAGCGGAACGCGGCGAGCAGATCGCAGCAGTATTTGGAACTGGAGGCGGAACCGAAGTCCAGACGATCGCGCAGTTCCAGAGCGGATCGAGCTCCGGTGGCGGACAGTAGTCGCTGAATTTCTTGTGGAGACGAGGCTCGCCTCGTCTCCGAGCATTCAAGGGTAATGGAGGCAAGTCATGGAAACGATGCTGCAAGGTCTGGTAATCATCGGCGGGCTGACGTTCTCGCTGGCCGCGTCTCTGCTGATCGAAGAACTCATCTTCGGACAAATCGTCCGCGTGGCGTTCGCGCGCCGCCAGGATGTTTCGAAACCAGGGCAGAGGAATTGAAAGGAGCAGGCCATGATGTTGCTAAAGTATGTGCTGTTGAGCGCGGGAATCGCGATGTTCGTGATCGCCGCCGCAATTCTCACTCGCGACGCGTACTTGTTCATCGCCGGCCGCCGCAGGCTGAATTTCGATCCTGAGGTAAGCACGCCCGGAGTTGCTGCAAGTGCCCGTTGGCTCATCCCGGTTGCGCTGGTGATGCTGGCCTGGGCACCTCTGCTGATTTCGGCCGGCATGGTGATCGTCCCCAACGTCAACAATCAGCGAAATCCAGTTTCCGTTTCTCATTTCCCAGTTCTCAGTGAACCGCGCGGTCAGAGATTTTGCTGAGAACTGAGAACCGGGAACTGAGAACTTTCTTATGAACAGTCCCTCATCGATCACGCGCTATAATCAGCGCATTCCACACATGCGAGCGCGAGAGTTCACTCCAAAGGCCAGCAGTCTGCGATTAGGTTGGCTGACTTCGTTCTTGCTCGCGATGGTTTTTCTTCCGTCTTCCTTGTGCGCCTCGTCCCTGGGAGACGCCGCCCGCCAACTCGCGCACAAGATCGCCGCCGCGACCGGGCCCGGCGCCTTTGCAGTCGAAGTCACCAACCGTTCGTCGCTCGACGACAAATCCGTGCGCGAAGTGCGCAGCGCTCTCGAAGCCGAGTTGCGCGTCGAAGGCGTGCACGCCGCTAAAACCGAGCCAGCGATGGGCACAGTCGAAGTCGTTCTCTCCGAAAGCCTGCGCGAATACGTTTGGACGGCCGAGATGGTAATCGGATCTGCCGCGCAGAATGAGAACAATGAGAACAAGGATGAAAGGAAGGTCGCTCTGGTCTCCGTGCCGCGATCGCCAACGGGAACGCCCTTCGCCACCGCGTTGCCCATCGTTCTGAAAACAACTCTCCTCTTCGCGCAAGAACAGCCGATGCTCGACGTCGCACCCGTCGAAATGCCGGGAGGATCCCGCCTGATCGTGCTCGGTGACAGCACCATCGCGATGTATGCTCATCAGGGAGCGAATCCTGCCGGACGCTGGGAACTGGAATCTTCGACGTCCATCGCTCACTCGCGCGCCTTTCCGCGCGATTTGCGCGGACGTCTCTTGCTGCGCCGCGATCATCTCTTCGACGCTTACCTGCCCGGAACTTTCTGCCGGACGAACTCCACCGCACCCGCACCGCTAACGCTCACCTGCAATGACAGTGACGATCCCTGGCCCTTAACGCCCGAGGACAGCAGCGTTCGCGCCTTTTACGCCGCCGCGCGCAACTTTTTCACCGGAGCGCTTTCTCCCGGCATCGGAAGAATCTCCAATGTTCCTTCGTTCTACTCGTCGGCCGCGCTTCCACGATCGAGTACCACGCTATGGGTAATCGCCGCGGTGGATGGATCGCTGCATCTTGTGGACGGCGTGACAGACCAGGTAATCCGCGGCGCGAAGTGGGGCAGCGACCTGGCCGCAGTTCACTCCAGTTGCGGCGCCGGAACACAGTTGCTGGTCTCGGAGAGCGGAAGTCCGGGGCACGGAGACTCGGATCGTGACGGTCTGCGAGCGTTCGAGATTTCCGATCGCGATCTGGTGGCTGCCAGTGCGCTAGTAGAGTTCGATGGCCGGATCGTCGCCCTGTGGCCCGAAAGCAGCGGCAATGCCGCAGCGGCAATCATAAGAAAGAAAGACACAGGATGGTATGAGGCGTATAGCGTATCGATTTCTTGCGGCAATTAGCCCCGGCTTAGATCGTGTCGGGACGGGCGTTCCCGCCCGTCCAAGCCGAGCGCAGCTCGGCAGCTGCGTGGTGTCGCGAATTTGCACGCGCTATCGCCTACGAGTTGCAGCCCTGAAGGCAACGACAATTGCCGTGATCGTCGTGTCAACGATCGCGGCACCAGCCGCAACCCGTCCGCACTACGGCGGAACCCTCCGCGTCATGCTGCAGTCCGCGCCAGGCACACTCGCCCTTCCCGCGAACGCCACGCCCGACGACTACTGGGACATGGCGCGCACGCTCTCCTTGATCGGCGACACGCTCGTAAAGCTCAGCGCGCAAGACCGCCCGCAGCCCGCGCTGGCCGTGGCGTGGCAGAGTGACGCAACCGCCAGGCACTGGCAATTCACGCTGCGCCGCGGAGTGAAGTTCCACGACGGCAGCGCCGCCTCGCCCGCAGCCATCGCGCAGATTCTCGAGACACTCCATTCCAACTGGAATGTTCGCGCATCGGCAGATTCGGTATCGATCAACAGCGAAACGCCCTTGCCTTCGCTGCTCGCCGAACTCGCCCTGCCGCGCAATCTTCTGCTCAGCCGCAATGCGGATGGCCTTCCCGTCGGTACCGGCTCGTTCCTCGTTGCTGGGTGGCAGCCAGGCAAACTGCTCAAGCTCGCTGCCAATGAAGACGGCTGGGCGGGCCGTCCTTTTGTGGACGCGGTCGAAATCGAATTCGGCAAATCGCTGCGCGACCAGGCCATCGCACTCGAACTGGACAAGACCGACGTGATCGAGGCAGCCCCGCAGGCAGCCAGCGGATCGCAGCGGCATGGCACGTCGTCATCATCATCGTTGCCCGTGGAGCTGCTGGCGCTGGTTTTCTCCACGAACTCAAAAGCGCAAGACCCTCGCCTTCGAGAAGCGCTGGCGCTCGCCATTGATCGCAAGCCCATTCAATCCGTGCTCTTGAAAGGCGCCGGAGAACCCGCTGCCAGCATTCTTCCCAACTGGATGACGGGCTACAGCGCAGTCTTTCCCGCGCAGGCGAATCCGCAACGTGCCCGGACCGTGCTCGCCGATTCGCGGCAGCCCGCGCTCACTCTCAACTACGACCCGCGAGACCCGCAAGCCCAACTGATTGCCGAGCGCATCGCGCTCAACGCGCGCGAAGTTGGCCTAACGGTGCAAGTATCGTTGTCGGGAGCGGAAGACATTCGCCTGCTGCGCGTAGTGCTGCCCAGTCCCGATCCCACCATGTCGCTGGCAGAAGCCGCACGGCAACTGGGATTGCCGCAGCCCGCATTCCCGGCGGCGACTCGCGGCAACTCGTTGGACTTGGACGATCTGTATCAGGCCGAACGCGGCTTGCTTGGGGGATACGCCGTCATCCCGCTTTTTCATTTGCCGGTGGCGAGTGCGGCAAGTGCGCGAGTGCGCGACTGGGCGCCGGACCGTCTGGGACTCTGGAATGAAACCGGGCTTTCCCTGGCTGATCTTTGGCTGGCGGATCTCCACATAATAGAAGATCGGCGGCCGGAAATTTCGCGGCAAGACTCACGGCAACCTTCGCGGCCCGAGGCGGCCTTGCGATGACCTTCCGCAAAAAACTTCTGCTGCTGTTTGCGGCGACGGTGCTGGCCTGCGTCGCAGTCATTTCGGTGTCGGTGTACAGCACCATCCGCGGCTCGTTCGAGCAAGCGAATCAGGACCGCGCCAATGCGGTCGCAGCTCAGTTTCAATCCGAGTTTCAGCGCCGGGGGCTGGAGGTCGCGCGCGAGGTCGAGTCGGTGGCCACCAGCGAAACCGTGCAGCACATCGCTCTCGACATCAACCGCGGCGCCACGGACTCGGGCGAGTACGTAAGCGAAGCGCGCGCCCTGGCCGGTCAGCAGCAACTCGACTTTCTCGAACTTGTCGACAATCGCGGCACCATTCTCTCCTCCGCGCAGTGGGAGGCGAAATTCGGATATCCCGAACCCGCGATTCCCTCGGCCGCTGCCCCGGCCGGAGCGTTCCTGAAACGCGAAGAGCTGCCGGATGGCCCTACCCTCGGCCTGTTTGCCGTGCGCGCAGCCCGCGTCGGGGAACAGCCCTTGTACGTGATTGGCGGCGAACGCCTCGACCAGGGCTTTCTCTCGACGCTAGACATCCCCGCCGGAACCCGCGTCCTGCTTTATCAGAACCTGGACGCGAAATGGAATCCGAAATCGCTGCTCGACTTGAACGGGCCGGCCGCGGGCGCCGATCAGATCGCTCCGCTGGTCGCGCAGGTGCGCGATACTCTGCAGGAGTCTCAGCGCGTCATCCATTGGACTTCCGATTCCGCCGACGCCGAAGTGTTTCACGCCATCCCACTGACCGGGCCAAACTTGAGTGAGACGAATCAGAGCGCGGCGAATCCGGCCGGAGCAAATCAGCAGCTGATGGGAGTTCTTCTTGTCGGCAGCTCGCGCCGCCCGCTGATCGAATTGCAAAGGCGGATCGTTTCCACCGCCATGCTGGTGGGCGGTGTGGGAATCATGGTGGCAGTGCTGGCCAGCCTGTGGTTCGCAGCCCGCGTGACCCGCCCCGTCGTGTCGCTGGCGGACGCTGCGCGCCGGGTCGCAGCCGGCGATCTCGGCGCCAAAGTCGAGGTGGAATCGAGCGATGAACTCGGCGAACTGGCGGCGGCGTTCAACCGCATGACGGAAGATCTCGCGCAGCAAAAAGACCGCACCCTGCAGGCCGAGCGGGTGGCCGCATGGCGCGAACTGGCGCGGCGATTGGCGCACGAATTGAAGAATCCACTTTTCCCATTGCAGGTCACGGTTGAAAATCTGATGCGCGCGAAACAGAAAGCGCCAGAAATGTTCGAGGAGGTTTTTCACGAAGGAACGGCGACCCTGCTGGCGGAAATCGACAATCTGAAAACCATCATCGGCCGATTCAGCGAATTCTCCAAAATGCCACAGCCCCAGCGCCAGCCGACGCAAGTCAACGACGTGGTGCGCTCGGTGCTGCGTGTCTTTCATGCACAATTACAAGAGAAGAATCAGATCGTCGTGCGCACCGAGTTGGCTGACGCGCTCCCCGAGATTTCCGCCGATCCCGATCTGCTGCGTCGTGCGCTCCAAAATCTAGTGCTGAACGCGATCGATGCCATGCCCGAAGGCGGCGAGCTGACAATTCGCACCGCGACTCTAGGCGATCGAGTTGAAATCTCGGTTTCCGACACTGGCTCTGGTCTGACCCAGGAAGAATGCGGACGCTTGTTCACTCCGTACTACACGACCAAGCAGCATGGCACTGGGCTCGGACTGGCGATTGTGCAGTCGGTAGTGAGCGATCACGGCGGCAAGATTTCGGTCGAGAGCACGAAAGAAAAAGGAACGACGTTTCGCATTGAATTACCATGCGATTTCTCGGTGCACTCAGCGTCTCTGCGGTAGATTTGGGTTTGGATTTCATTGAGGTCAATAACCGTGGCGCAAAAAGCGCACTTACTAATCGTTGATGACGAGGCCAACACGCTGGCTTCGCTGTCGCGGGCGTTTCGTCTGGAAGGCCATGAAGCCACCGTCTGCGACAACGCCAACAAGGCTCTGGAACTGGCCAAATCGCAATCCTTCGACTTGATACTCTCCGACGTGGTCATGCCCGGCAAAGACGGCCTGACGCTGCTCGAAGAACTCAAAGCGCAAGGCGTGACGACGCCCGTTGTCATGATGTCGGGCCAGGCGCACATCGAGATGGCCGTGCGTGCCACGCGTCTCGGTGCGCTCGATTTCCTGGAGAAGCCGATCTCCACCGAGAAGCTGCTGCTCACCGTGGAGAACGCACTGAAACTCGGCCGCCTCGAACGCGAAAATCGCGACCTGGAGCAGCGCCTCGGCAAACACGAAATCGTCTGGAAAGGCGAGACCATGCGCCGCGTGATGGCGCAAGTGGAGCGCGTGGCCGCCAGCGAAACCCGCGTCTGCATTCTCGGCGAGACCGGCACGGGGAAAGAACTGGTGGCGCGCACGCTGCATGAGCGCAGTCCGCGGGCCGGCGCTCCATTCGTCACGCTGAACTGCGCCGCGGTTCCGGCGGAGCTGATCGAATCCGAATTGTTCGGCCACGAAAAAGGATCCTTCACCGGTGCCGCCGGCCGCCATGTCGGCAAATTCGAGCAAGCGCAGCGCGGCACCATTTTTCTCGACGAAATCGGCGACATGCCGCTCACCATGCAAGCCAAGCTGCTGCGCGTCCTCGAAGAAGGCGAAGTGGAGCGCATCGGCGGAGAGCGCGCCATCACCGTCGATGTGCGAGTCGTCGTCGCCACCCACCGCGACCTCGAAGCGCAGGTGCGCGATGGCAAATTCCGGCAGGATTTATTTCACCGTGTCTTCGTCTTTCCCCTGCGCCTGCCCCCGCTGCGCGAACGCCGTGAAGACATCCCGGCGCTGATCGAGCACTTTGCTCTTCAGGTGAGCGCCACCAACGGATGGAAGCCAATGCGCTTCACCGCGGACGCGATGGCCGCGCTACAAGAGCATTCCTGGCCGGGCAATGTTCGCGAACTCAGAAACGCAGTCGAGCGTCTGATGCTGCTGGCAACTTCCGACGAAGTCACTTCTGAAACCGTGGCGCTGGCGCTGCCCGCTTCACTGTCGTCGATAACGTCCGCGCTCGATTCCGCATCGGCCGGCGCCGGCCCGCTAGCCGACCGCGTGCGCGCCTTCGAAAAACAAACCATCCTGTCGGAGTTGAAGCGTAACCACCACCAAATCTCAAACACAGCCCGTGCGCTGGGACTCGAGCGATCGCATCTTTACAAGAAGGCCGAACAGGTAGGGATTGATTTGAAGGCGGCGAAGAGCGAAGGCGACCGCTGAGGAGGAACGTGTGAAGTATCTTCTAACGATAGTCTTATTGATCATTCCCGTTTTCGGCGAACAGCCAAGATGTAAGGGGAACCCCAAAGTCGTTGCTGGTTGCTTCACAGTTCATGGCAGGGCAACATTTGGGCCCGGAACGCCTGGACTACGAATTTGGCCGATTGGCACGAAACGAATGTTTGGCGTCACAGCGGGGCCGATCGCCGATGACGCAGATGACCCCATATTTCCGAAGAACGTCGCAAAGCTGTTTACTGGGCTTTCGACCGTTTACGGGGACTTCGAAGTCTGTCCGTTCACACCTGAGCGAAAAGGCTTCATGCGAATGGTCTGTGTCGAATCAGCATCTCACATAATCGTGAAACATTGGCCATCCTCGAAGTAGCAATTGCCGCAGGAACATTGTTCTATTTGCAATTTCCCTCCCCCACAGACGACAATCGCATGGTGCCCAGCACTAGCTTTTATCAGGAACCGCAAGCTGTCAGCCCCTTCCGTCCGGGCGTGCTCGTGATCGCGACGTTGGCGAATCCACGCGAAAAATTCTGGGGCGCGATTCTCTATCTTTCGAGCGAGGGCATCAGCCTGCGCGGCGTCGATCTCTCGTCGTTCGACGATCTGGCCTCGCAGATCAAGAGCGGAGAGCCTTTCACCTCCGGCGTCGTTTTCTTTCCCATGCACCGCTTAGAGCGCATGGAACTCGATCTCCCCGAAGGCAACATCCTCTCGCTCGCCCAGCGCTTCGCGCAGAAGACCGGCCTTGATCCCGCCCCGCTGCTGGTGAGCGAGTTCCTCGGGAGCGCCGGAGACAAGGCCGGAGGAGAAAAATAGCGGTGAATCTCCGGCAGATCCTCACCGCTCCCAACCAGCTCACCATGCTGCGGATGATTTTCCTGCCGTTCATCGTCATCAATCTGGTCAAGCACGATTTCAAATGGGCGCTGGCGCTGTTCATTCTCGCCGGAATGAGCGACGGACTCGATGGCCTCCTCGCCCGCACCCTGCATCAGCAAACGCTGCTCGGTCAGTATCTCGACCCGATCGCCGATAAGCTGCTGATGAGCACTCTGTTTCTCGTGCTCTCCATCGAACGCATGATTCCCTGGAAATATACGGTCGTGGTCTTCAGCCGCGACGTCTCCATCCTGCTGATCAGCGGCGTGCTCTTCATGATTGCCGGCCTGCGCGATTTTCGCCCCAGCATCTTCGGCAAAGCCAATACCTTCGCGCAAGTGGCCGCGATTTTCTTCGTGCTGCTGCTGCCGATCGCGCCCGTGCGCTGGATCTGGATTGCGCGCACCACTTTTCTGGACGCCACGTTTCTCTTTACCATCATCTCCGCCGTGCATTACGCATTTCTGGTGCAGCACCGTCTGCACGCGCCACCCCCAGCGGTCAAGTCTTAGCCCGCTCATCAGGGGGAATCTGCTCTTTCAATGCGCTCGGGACGAATTTTCGAAGCCCAGCGCCGACCCATCGTGTATGTTGGGCTGAGGAGTAAATCGATGGACCCGAACATCCCTGCCGGAATTTTCATAGGCTTCATTGCCTGGTTTCTGTTGCGTTACCTGGCCGGCGGTATTTACACCGTCGATCAGAACGAACGTGCGGTGAAAACCAATTTCGGACGCGCCGAACGCGTCCCCGGAGTCACCACCCTCAACGATCCCATCTCAGCCGGGCTCGACGCGGAGGAAAAGCAGCGCTATCAGTATCCCCAGGTTCGCGTCATCATGCCGGGCGGACCTTATTTCAAGTGGCCCTGGCAGAGAATCTACAAAGTTTCGATTGCCACCCAGACCGTCAACATGGCTTTCGATCCCGACGTTCCGGGAGCCAACCAGTCCGGCACGATCGTCGAGGCAGTCACTAAAGATCAGCTCAATACCGGCTTGACCGGCCAGATCCGTTACCACATCTCCGAGCGGAATCTGTATGCCTATCTCTTCGGTGTTAAGCATCCCATCGCTCACGTCATGGGATACTTTGTCTCCGTCTTGCGCGAGCGCATTGCCACGTTCGAAGCTCCCGCCGCGCCCGGCGCCGACGCCACGAGCGCCGGCATCTCCATCAACGACCTGCGCAAGAATCTCCGCGACCTCAACGAACACATGGACCGCGAGTGCGGCACCTCCGACGCTCGCTATGGCATGGTACTTGACGCTTCTCTGATCACGGGTATCGATCCGCCTCCCGAAGTTGAATCCGCGCTCGCCGCCATCAACACCGCGCACAACATCGTGTCTTCCGATATCAGTCTCGCCCAGGCTGCCGCCGACCAGCGCATCGAGCAATCGAAGCGCGCGGCCGAGATCGAAACCCTCAAAGCCCAGGCCGAAGTCCAGCCGCTTACTGCTCTGGCCGATCAGTTGTCCGCCTTGAAGGGTGCTGGCCAGGGAGCCTTGCGCGCCTACGTGCGCAACGTCCGCCTCGGCCTCTTTGGCAATGCCCAGCAGGTTGTCCTGGAGACAAAGCAATGACTCTGATGATCGCGGCTGTTGCATCCTTCATCGCATGGTTCGTAATTGTGCCAGTAATTTTCTGGTTGCTGCGCATCTTTGGCGTGTACGCGATCGTGGAGGAACGCACCTGCAACGTGTATGTCCTGTTCGGCAAGGTGGTCGCGGTCCTCGACGAACCGGGGCTGCACATTCTCCTCTTCAAGCTTGGGCTGAAAGCGCCCATCGTCCGCTGGCTCGGCCGCCTCTACGTGCTCGACATGCGGATCGACCAGCAATACCTGCGCAGCCAGCCGGTTAACTCCGAAGAAGGCGCCCCCATGGGCATCGGCATCTGGTATGAAATGTTCATCAGCGATCCCGTAGCTTTTCTTTTCAAGAACGCCGATCCGCGCGGTTCACTGGCAACCAATGTTAGTAACTCCACGGTCCGTTGTCTTAGTAACTTAAAGCTCGCCGACTTACTACAGAATCGCCACGCCATGAGCCTGACCGTGCGCACCGAAGTCTCGCCGCAGTCCCACGAGTGGGGATACAAGTTAGGATCGGTTTACATCCGCAAGGTCCACTTCCGCGACGCGCAAATGATCCAGCAGATTGAAGAGAAGGTCGTCAACCGCCTGCGCCAGGTCACCTCGTCCATCAAGCAGGACGGCGCCAACCAGGTCAGCATCATCACCAGCACCGCCGAGCGTCAGGCCGCCGTCGAATTCGCCAAAGCTGCCGCCATGCGTCCGCGCATCGTTGGCGAGGCGCTGAACAAAGTCGCAGCCGATCCCGAAGTCGAAGCCGCCATGTTCGAGATTCTGGAAATTCAGAAGATCGTTGACAGCAAGGCCCGCATCACCCTGATTCCCGAGAAGAGCGGGATTCTCTCCGAACTCATGGTCTCCACCCCTCGATCTCCGGAAACACCGCCGACCGTGCCGCCAACACCATCACTGCGCCCCAAGGCGCCAGCCCCAGCCCAGACGTAGCGGAGAAATTGAAGGAACGACGCGGCAGTTCCCCGGTTTGCGTTGGCTGGCTTCACAAGTCGTTTGACCCCCTTTCGAGCGCACCCTAAAATAAAGGATTCGCACTGCGCTCGCGAACTTATCCATGGCACTGCGCCTCTATAACACTCTTTCCGGGAAGGTCGAAGACTTCCATCCGCTCGACGGCAACCTCGTCCGCATGTATGCCTGCGGCCCCACCGTCTATGATTACGGCCACATTGGCAATTTCCGGACATTTATCGCCGTCGATCTTCTCTATCGCTTTCTGCGGCAGAGCGGATTCGACGTTCGCTATGTCATGAACATCACCGACGTGGACGACAAAATCATTCGCAACTCCGCCCACGACGATGTCACCGTGCAGCAGTACACGAAGAAGTTTGTCCAGGCCTTTCTGGAAGATTCGGCGACGCTCAACATTGCGCAGCCGATTCTGGTGCGCGCGACCGAACACATCAACCAGATGGCCGACTTCATTGCCGAGTTGGTAAGGAAGGGCTTCGCGTACCGCACCGACGACGGTTCTTACTATTTCCGTATCGCAAAATTTCCCGCGTACGGCAAGCTTTCAAAAAAAGATTTTGCCGGCATGACCGACGGCGCGCGCGTCGACCTTGACGAATACGAAAAAGACAGCGCTCGCGACTTCGCCCTCTGGAAGGCTCCGAAACCGGGCGAGGCTTCGTGGGAAACATCGATCGGGCCGGGGCGTCCGGGCTGGCACATCGAGTGCTCGGTGATGTCGATGGAGGAACTGGGGCCGAGCTTTGATTTGCACGCCGGCGGCGAAGACCTGATTTTTCCGCATCACGAAAACGAAATCGCGCAGTCGGAGGCCCTCACCGGGGAGCCGTTTGCGCGCTTTTGGTTTCACGCGCGTTTTCTGCTGGTCGAAGGCCAGAAGATGTCCAAGAGCCTCGGAAATTTCTTCACCGTCCGGGATCTTGTGCTGCGCGGCCACAAGCCGTCGTCGATCCGCTGGCTGCTGACGCAGGTGCCCTATCGCAATCAGCTAAACTTCACTTTCGATGGCCTCAAAGCCGCGGCCAGTTCTGTGGAGAAATTACGCCATTTCGACTTCCGACTGAGCACACCGTTCCCTGCGGGCGCAAATCCAGAGATGGTCCAACTGGCGAACGAAACCATTGCCCAAATGAAGAGCGCGCTAGACGACGATTTGAACACGGCCGAAGCGCAAGCCGCCATGTTCGACATGCTGCGCAAAGTAAACACCGCGATTGATGCCGGACAGGTTTTCCAAGACGACATAAGGCCGCTGCGCGACGCACTCAGGGTATTCGACGAGATATTCGGCGTGCTGAAGGATGACGACCAGCCCAAGATGAAAGCGGTCCTCGACTGGGCCCGAGCCGAAGGCCGCGAGAAAGAAATTAGTCCTGAATTGCTGGAGATCGCCGGCTCCGCGCAACTGTCTGATGAACAAGTGAATCAAAAACTGGCGGCGATGCAGGCCGCGCGCAATGCGCGCAAGTTCAAAGAGTCGGATGCACTGCGCGCTGAGCTGACCGAAGCCGGCATCATAGTAGAGAACACAAAAGACGGTGTGCGCTGGCGACGAAAGTGAAGAAATTTGTAATTGGTGATTTGTACTGTCCAACTATAAGTCGAACATTTGCAATTGAATATGCGGATCGGCTTCGATGGGGTCGGGGTGGAGATCGAAGAGACCGGGAGTAATCGGGGTTTTTTCGAACAACGTGGTGCTGAGGATTTGGAGAATGGTGTACAAACTCGGGCGCAGGGCCAGCCGCTTTTTCAGGATGGCCACCAGCACGTAGGTGGAGATCGCCACCCACACTTGCGTCTTCACGGCGTTCTCCGTCGTGCCATAAAAGGCTTTGATCCGCAGGTGCTGTTTGATGCAACGGAAGAACAGTTCCGCCTGCCAGCGTGCGCGGTAGAGTTGCGCGATGACGGCAGCCGGCAAGGGGAAGTTGTTGGTCAGGAAGATCAGGCGCAAATCTTTTTCGGCGTCGAAGTAATGGATGCGGCGCAACGGACTGGGATACGGGCCCGAAGTTTTCGGCCCGAGGAGCCGGATGGTTTGATCCGAGCGGATGCCCGTGGCGGGGTCGACGGAATGCGAGCAGCGCCGGTACAACTGCAGGTTGCGCCGTGCCCGGGTCACAAAGAAAGCGCCCCCCTGGGTGAACCGGTCGAGGCGCGCGAAGTCGACATAGCCGCGGTCGAGCAGGTAAAAGGCACCCGCCTCGGGCAGCAGGTGGTCGAGCAGATTGACGTCGTGCACCTGGCCACCCGTCACGTACACATTGACGGGAATGCTGCCGCGCAGATGGAGCAGCGTATGCAACTTGACGGCGCTCGTGTGGCGGCGAAACTGCGCCCAGGGAAACAGCGCCAGACACAGATCGATGGTGGTGGAATCGAAGGCGTAGATGGTGTTGGAAAAATCGATACCCAACGGTTCGTGACGATAGAGTTCGCGGGCGGTGCGGATCAAGCCCTGCGCGAAGTCGGCAAAGATGCGCCAGTCGCGATGTTCTTTGGCATAGGCGAGGGTGGCGCGCGAGACCCGTCCGCGAAAGCCCATGGGTCAGAGCTTGGATTGCTGCACTCGCAAACACGCTTCGATGTCGCGCAAACTCTCGCGATACGTGAGTTGCGCGAAGGCGAGGCAGAGAGACTGGTCGAGGTAGGGAACCCGCTGCACCTTGTAATCGCCCTGACAGCGCTCCACACAGCGGCGAAACTCGGGGAGGGGAACAAAGTCCATGAGCTGCGAAAAGATGGTGCGTCCGGTATTCATGCGCCACTCCCGTTCGGCATCTGGAATGGCAAAAGACCACTGGCACCGGCGAATCGATTTCGGCCCTTGCGCGCAAGCTCATGTCTATACTCAACTTAATCATTTGTCAGAAATCGACAGTTGGACAGTACTGATTGCCAATTACAAATTTTATGGTTCGCGACCTGCTCCAGGAGTCCTACGACGCCATGCGCCACAACCGGCGCCGCACCGCGCTCACCATGCTGGGCATGGCCTGGGGCATCGCCACGGTGGTCATGCTCCTCGCCTACGGCGATGGCTTCGGCCACGCCATTGCCAACATCTTTGCCAACTTCGGAACCAAGCTCATCATCGTGGTTCCCGGCCGTTCCTCCATGCAGTCCGGTGGCGAGAAGGCCGGTGCACAAATCCGCATCACGCTGGACGACATCGACCTGCTCACCGCCAACGTCCCGCAGATCACCCACATCACTCCCAGTTGCGACAAGGATGCGACCGTGCAGTACGACACTCGCTCCTACTCGATTCACGTCAACGGCGAGTACCCTAACACTTTCGACATCCGCGCTCTGAGCCTCGCGCAGGGACGCTTCTATAACCCCGAGGATCAGATTCAGCGCGCGCGCGTGGCCGTCATCGGTTCCGAAACCAAGGAGAAACTATTCTCCGGACGCAACGCCCTGGGCGAGCACATCCGCGTGGATGGCATCAGTTTTGAAGTCGTCGGTGTGCTCAGCCCCAAGATGCAGGCCGGCGACGACAACATCAATCGCGTCGTCTACGTCCCCTTCACCACCATGAATGACCTCAAGGACACTCACTACCTGGACACGATCTGGTTCAATTACGAGACCAACGACTATGAACGGATCGAGCAATCCGTGCGCTACATCATGGCCGCGCAGCACAAGTTCAATCCCGCCGACCGCCGCGCCCTGTTTGTCTTCAACCTTATGGTGCAGATCCACCAGTTCGAGGTCATCACGATTGGCCTCAAGATTCTGCTCGCTTTCATCGGCACCCTCACGCTGGGCATCGGCGGCGTCGGCCTGATGAACATCATGCTGGTCTCCGTCAGCCAGCGCACCCGCGAAATCGGCGTGGAGAAAGCGCTTGGCGCGCGCCGCCGGCATATCTTTTTCCAGTTCCTGGCCGAGGCACTCACGATCACCTTCATCGGCGGACTGCTCGGTATCGTCCTCGCTTACGCCGTCGCCTTTTCCGTCGGTAGACTTACGCTTTACAGCGCCATGGCCAAACACGCCGAAGCCGGCGATATCCGCCTCGTGATCAACCCCCTCACTTTAATCGTCGCCGTCCTTATCCTCACCGCCGTCGGACTGATCAGTGGCATGGTCCCGGCCATCCGCGCATCTCGCCTCGATCCGATCGAAGCCCTGCGCTATGAATGAGATCTTCCTTGGGGGAGGCGCGGCAAGCCGCGTCTGTATCTTTACGCCCACTTGGAATCTTGAAAACTCACAGAAACATCTAAGCCGGAATAGTGTTATCGTTTTCGGCAGTAGCGTCTATCGCTATTGGAGGATGGTGACAAGCAAATGAAAAAGCTGATTGGATTGCTCGTGATATGTTTCGTGTTTTCTCTCTCAGCCCTCGCGCAACATGAACACGCCGGCGGCGGCGCCCGGCCGGAGGTCGGCGGCCGCGCAAACATTCCTAAGCACGGCCCGGCGAAAGGAGCGACGTCGCATCCAGCCGAGGAAAACCGCCGCTTCGACGACAAACCTGGACATCCGAATGCTCCCCATGTGCACAATGGTAAAGAGTGGATCGGCCATGATACCGGCCGCGACGACCCTCATTACCATCTGGATCATCCGTGGGAGCATGGCCGCTTCGGCGGTGGTATCGGTCGCGGGCATGTGTGGCACCTTGGAGGCGGTGGTCCCAGCCGCTTCTGGTTCGGCGGCTTCTACTTCTCCGTAGCTCCTTACGACTTTGGTTACTGTGACGGATGGCTGTGGGATTCGGACGACATCGTCATCTATGACGATCCCGATCACATCGGCTGGTACCTCGCCTATAACGTCAGGCTCGGAACCTACGTCCACGTGATGTATCTGGGAGCGTAGAGCGGTGAGATTTTTGTGAGGTAGTGCTCCGGGAGAGCGGCGGACGGGGACGCCCGTCGCTCCACCGGCCAAAGATTTCTACTTCTTTTCTTCGCTCTTGTCGTCTTTCTTTTCTCCGCTCTTCTCGTCCTTTTTTTCGTCCTTGCTCTTATCGGCGTTCTTATCGACGATCGAGAGCAGTTCGACGTCAAAGATCAGGGTCGCGTTGGGCTCAATTCCGCCGCGTGGCTGCCCAGCCTGACCGTAGGCGAGGTCCGAAGGAATGAAGAGCTGCCACTTCGATCCCACGGGCATGAGCTGCAGCGCTTCCGTCCACCCTTTGATGACTCTGCCGACTTCAAACGTCACCGGTTGCCCGCGCTTGTAGGAGCTGTCAAACTCTGTGCCATTGACCAGAGTGCCCCGGTAGTTGCAGGAAACCGAGTCGCTCGCGGTGGGCTTAGGCCCGGTGCCAGCGGTCAGAATCTTGTATTGCAAACCGCTGGGCAATGTGACGACGCCCTCTTTCTCTTTGTTGGCGGCCAGGAATGCTTCGCCTTCGGTCTTGTTCGCAGCCGCAGCCTGCTGTGCTTTCTCCTGCATCTGCTTGGAAACTTCGGCTTGTACCTCGTTCAGCACGGCCTTCGCTTCTTCTTCCGTCAGACGAGTCTTAGCGCCGGACGTGGATTCCTTCAATCCCTGGGCTACCAGATTCCAGTCCACTTCCACCGACTGCTTTTTCAGGGTGTTCCCGAGGTTTGTCCCGATATTCATTCCCAAAGCGTAGCTGAACTTTTGCTTTCGGGTGGTAAGCGGCGGAACCGTAGCTGCCGTTCCCGTCTTCTTCACCGGAGCTTTCGCCGTCGTCGCCGCTTTCGGAGTTGTGGCTGCAGGAGCCGCTGGAGTCGTTGCCGTCGGAGTGCTTGCTGCTGGAGTCTGCTGGGCATAGCCATCCCCGACTAGCATCATCCCGGCGGCCAATAGTATGGCTGTCGTGAGAGATCTTTGCATTCGACTATTGTCCCATTGCGCCGCGTTCTGCGCCAGACCATGGTTCCGGCAGTTGTAAGTCCGCTGCAATTTGGTCTCGGTCTTCATCGCGACGGCGGCGGCCACTTCGCGGTTTCGCTGCATGATCGAAATCCCTGGTACATCTTTTTGTGGCTATTGCCCACCGCCATTCCGAACCTGAAACGCCTTCCAAAATCGTGGCTGATTCCAGTCGGCGCGACCTGCGTCCGGGCATTTGTGCTGGATGCGTATTTTGGGAGAGCGCCGACGGCCGGGTCGGCTTGGGGGCACTCTTTAGTATCGCCGGTCCGGTGCTCAGCCTGTCGTCGGCGTTATTCCTGCTGCGGATTTCCGGCCGGGCCGATGCCGGACAATTTCATGAATGATCGCCGACGATAGCGGCGCCAATGACTCTCCGACGAGGCGCCCGTAGTCCGTCGCTGCGGCATTGGAAATAGGTTCGTTCCGCATCCTCCGAGCTCAAGAAGGAGATTTCCGAGAACCCCAGCGCACGAAGATCGCGGGTGAGCGTCTCAGGTTCGAAGTGTGTCTGGAATGGTTCCCCCAGGGAGCTCACCCGGCTAGCCAGAGCCTTGTGAGTCGCCGCATCGCTGCCGGAGAGCGAGGAGTCCGGCGTGGAGAAGGTAAAAACAATCTCGCTGTTGGCGGGAAAATCCGCGGCCAGTTGAAAGACTGCGTGCGCCGCTTCCTGAGTCAGATACATCAATACGCCCAGGCAGGAAAAGAAAGCCGGCTCGGAGAAGTTGAGTGTGCTGGTTTGCAGGCCTTCGCGCAACGATACCAATTCGAAATCAATGGCCACGAATTCCAGATTTGAAGGAATCGGAATACCAGCGGACTGCAATCGCTTGCGCTTGTCCTCTTGGGTCGCACGATGATCGACTTCGTAGATCCGCAAGCTGCGCGCCCATTCCGGCTGGCGATACGCAAGCGTATCGAAACCCGCGCCGAGGATCACGCACTGACGCACGCCCCGTTGCGCTGCCTGGGCCATGCGCTCTTGCGCATAGCGACTGCGTAGAACCACGTGCGATCGCAATCCTCTAGCCGGCGGCTCGTGAACGCGCGCGGGGTTCGATTGAATCTGCTGGAGCACATCCGCGTCCAGCAGGCGGCCGGATATCGGATCGTCAAGAATCTTGGGTTCGCCGTCCAGAAGTTGGTGAATAGCGCGAAGCGCGGCGGCGCCAAGCGCAGTACGGCTGCTGTTACGCTCTGATGAGGGGTCGGCCATGGTTCGAGTTTAGGCTGGCAACCTTCAAATTTTCGTCGGGCCGCGATCCCGAGCGATCCGATCTAGTGCGCTCACTCCGCCACCAGCACCACGAACGAATCCGGTTCGACTTTTCTCTCCTGCCGCGTGCCGGTCACGTTCGCGGTTACGGTGAAGAGCTGATGCGTCTTCGCGTCGAGCGCCATGGTGCGCGCTCCTTTCTGGGTCGTTACCGTCTGCGCCACGCTGAACTTGTCGGCGCTCTCTTCGCGAATTATCGTGATCGTGCCGTCTCCCGCTGACGCGAACGCCAGGCCGCGATCGGCATCGAAGCTGGTCGCATCGCATCCCTCTCCAATGGCCGGACTCGCCAACACCTTCCCGGTTTCCGCATCCACTACTGCCATCTTCTTATTTCCGCCGCAGCCGGCGAACAGACGTCGGTTCTTGCGGTCGACCGCGAGCCCCGTCGGGCTGTCACAATCCGTCAGCTTCCACCGCGATTTCACGGTCAGCTTCTGCGGATCGAACGCCACCAGCTCCGACGTGTCTTCAATATTCACGAACACCGTTCCCTTTTCGTCCGTGGCGGCAAATTCCGGCTTCCCGCCCAGCTCGATCTTGCCCACTACCTCGCCCTTGGACGCATCCACGGCCGTCGTGTCATGACCTTTTCCGTTAAAGGTAAACACCCGCTTCGAAAAAGGGTCATACAGAATTGCGTCGGGCCCGCTGCCGACCTTTATTTTCTTCTCGACCGCCAGCGATTTCAGATCGAACACGCTTACCGTGTCTTCGCGGCCGTTGCTGGTAAATCCGCGCCCAATGTCCGTGTCCAGCGCGATTCCATGCACGCCCGCCGTCTCCGGAATCTCTCCCACCTGCTTGCCCGACTCGGTATCAATCACCATTACCCGCGTGGCGCGCGCGATGAACAAGCGATGCCCATCGCTGTCCGCAGTCAAGTAATCCCATCCGCCATCACCGCCCAACTTCCATGTCTTGACGACCTTATAATCCGCGCCCGCCGCCATCGCTACCATGGTTGCCAGCAAGATCAGAGAAATCCGTGCGCCTGTTCGCATTTTCATGGCTATCACCTTATCGCAACTTTAGCAGGAAAGTCGCTCGCCACGGAGGGCAACCCGCCAATGCGGCGGGGGGAGCCCGACTGCCATTTCCATGTGCCCTCCACAATTGTGCAAACAATTGCCATTACTCCTCGAAAACGTTCGCAAGCCGCCACTTTGCACCGGCAAAGTTTGGTACCGGGCTTGCTCCTACTATGCCTGGAGGAGCGTACATTTGCGGCTTTGTCCGCGGATGGTCCCTCGCTTTCTCTGCAATCGGGAGACCCTGCGATGAAGAAAACTCTGTTTATTCTCTGCCTACTTTCCACCGCCGCTGCTTTTGCGCAGTATTCCGCCGGTATGTCCGCAATGAACAGTCAACCGCAGGTCTATCAGATTCCGACCCATCCGGCACACGCAAACTATTCGCCGATGGCCGGGGAACAAACTGTCCTTGCCACCGCGAGTTACTCCTCCGCCCAGGGAGAAAGGCCGGCTTCGGATTTCCCGCAGCCAGAGGCCGTCTCTCTCGGCGCGTATGCCCGCGAAGTCAGGAAAGAGCACGCCCTGTTGAAAAAAGCCCGCGTCGTCTGGATAAACCAATAGAGTGTGGCGCGGACACACTCTTGTCCGCGCCAACCGCGTCAACTAGTTGCGCCCAGGCTCGCCGCCGCGAAAAATCACCGTTGCGGTTGAGAGCCCCTTTCGCTTCTTCCTCTTCATGCCGGCTCTTGCCCTCACCTGCGTTCCTTCTGCGATGCTCTTAAGAAGAGAAATGTTAACCTTAAGAGAAATTGAAAATGACTATCCTGGAATTCACCGCTGTGGTTGCGATCGTCTCCTTCGTGGCGGGACTTCTCGGAGCGCTCACCGGCCTCGGTGGTGGCGTCGTGCTCGTGCCCCTGCTCACGATTTTTTTTCACGTGGATATCCGCTACGCCATCGGAGCATCGCTGGTCTCCGTGATTGCGACCTCGTCCGGCGCTGCCGCCTCCTATGTGAAAGAGGGATTCTCCAACATTCGCATCGGCATGTTCCTGGAGATCGCGACAACGTTTGGCGCGTTGCTCGGAGCCTTCCTGGCCACCCGCATCCCGACCAGCGCTTTGGCGATCATCTTCGGAGCGGTCCTTCTCTATTCGGCGTATCTTTCCCGCAAGCCGCGTCCTCCGGCCCAGCGCAGCCTGCCGCCCGATCCGCTCGCCACCCGTCTGCGTCTGAACGGCAGTTTCCCCGACCTCGAAGGCGAGCGCAGTTACAACGTCCAGCACGTCCCCGCCGGCTTCGGCCTGATGTTCGGCGCCGGCGCGCTCTCTGGATTGCTCGGCATTGGTTCCGGCGCCGTGAAAGTACTCGCCATGGATCAGGCCATGCAAATCCCCTTCAAAGTTTCCACCACCACCAGCAACTTCATGATTGGCGTGACCGCTGCCGCCAGCGCTGGTGTTTACCTCAGCCGCGGATATGTCGATCCCGGCCTTTCTATGCCCGTTATGTTAGGAGTTCTCGCCGGTTCCTTACTCGGCAGCCGCATTCTGGTCAAAGCGGAAACCAAATCGCTCCGCCTCGTTTTCAGCCTGGTGATTCTCGTTCTCGGCCTGCAAATGCTTTACAACGGATTCTGGGGGAAGATCTGATGGGGGAAGATCTGATGCCCGACGCGCCAGCGCCCGCGCCACCGCCGCGATCATGGGACGATCACCGCATCGAAGTCATTCTCGGCAACCTGCTCCGCGCCGGAGTTCTGCTCTCGGCGGCGGTCGTGCTCTGGGGAGCTTGTATCTACCTTTCCCGCCACGCGCACGAGCCCGCCGATTACCGCGTCTTTCGCGGCGAGCCCTCCGACTTCCGCACCATCCCCGGAGTCATCCAAAGCGTGATCAACGGCCGGGGCCGAGGCTTAATTCAACTCGGATTGCTGCTCCTCATCGCGACCCCTATCGCCCGCGTAGCTTTCTCGATCGTGGGATTCGCCCTCGAACGCGATCGCATGTACGTGGCTTTTACGCTGATCGTGCTCGCTATTCTGCTCTACAGCTTGCTCGGCTCCGGCTTGACGTTCTAGGACGCTGAAATCCTAGCGCGGCCAGAGCCAGCCGAAAGTACCGGCGGTCAGTAACCCGTAGACGAGTCCGTCGATGACTTCCTTGATGGTGTACGACCAGGTCTGACCTTTCCAGATGCCGTCGCTCACGTGCCCCAGACCGTAGGCGAGGAACCCGGCGGTGCCGGCGACGCGAAACACAGCCAGATAGCGTGCGCCGGACGGAACCGTGTGTCCGGTGAGATAGGCGACGAAGAATCCGGTTAAGAGGCAAAAGACAAACCACTGGATCAGAAACTTTGGCATGGCGGGCGGGCCGCTTGGCATGATCGTGATGAAGCCGACCGGTCCCTGCTTTTGCTTTTCGATCAGCGCGGGCGACTTCATGTCCTTGTGGGTGCAGAAGGGGAAGACGTAGAGGCCGCGCTTTAGAGGAGTGGCGCGCAGTGCGGCAAGAGTCTTGTCCTCGTCTGGGAGTTGGCTGTAGTCGCTGCGATGATAAGGCAGCAGCATGTGGATGATGGAACTGGCGACGAAGACGAAGACCGCCGACAGCAGGATCGGGAGCCAAAGAGCAGCGAGAGGAACCATGTGCAGCCTCCTTAAAAGCCGCAAGCGCGAACGCTTGGAATTTGCAGGCGAGGCTACGACAGTTGGGAGGGTGCGGTCAAGAGGGTAGGGGCAAGTGCCGTGGCAAGGGCTCTGCGCACTCCATTTTCAGATCAGAATTTGTCTTCGTCGATCCATGCTTGGACACGCTCATCCACCGCGAAAGGTTGCTTGGGATTTCGGGTGTACTCGCCATCCAGTTGGTAGGCGTTGATCTCGAGCGGGATCCGTTCGTAGCTCCCACCGCGCAGGAATCCCGTGACATACTTGGCGGCGAAACCGGCCAGCCCGAGCTTCCCGTATTGCACGACGTGAACCAGTTCATGGAACAGCGTGGCGCTCGAAATCGGCCCTTTCGAAACGATGACGTCCATAAAGGTGATCGCACTCATGTCCGAGAAGTCCGGGAGCAGTTTTGCGTCAAAGCCCATCGCCTTCAACTGGGAGTAGAACGGCGGGTTCTCGACCTTGGGAGTTTTGAGGATAGCTATTCGTGCCGAGTCCAGAACCGGCGCCGCGAAGAAGGGCCGCATGAGCCCCTTCTCACGATCGGAGAAGAGCACTGCCGACTGCAAATAGCGGTTTCTCTGGCGCTCGATGTACTGTGCGACCTCCGCGCTAACCCACGCTACTTGATCGTCAGAGAGATTTGGCACGGTCTTCATATCTGGAGCCCTTTCAGCTCTTGGTCGTCTTAATGGAGAGTGTCCACCTCAGGTGAGAATGGAGTCGTCCAGCCGTTTACGCTTGAAGTCGGCGACGTGCTGCACGAAGGCCATGACTAGCGGATGCGGGTTGTCCTCGCGCGACGAAAGTTGCGGTTGAAACAACGTTGCAACGAAAAACAAATGCGCGGGAGATTCGATGGCCCGGCATTCTTCCTGGGAGCCGCGGGCTACGACCGGAAAGCCCGCTTCCATGGCCATCCATTCGAACTCGGGATTCAGTTCGTAGTTGCAGAAGAATTCTTCCTCGATCAGTTCTTTTCCATAAAACGCCGCGAGATAGGAGCCGGGACGGAGGCGTATCTCGCTGATTTTTCCCGAAAGCTTGGGCGCTTTCGGATCGCGGGTCGGCACCGCGCAGGCCACGGGATAGATCACAATGTTCTTGGCGTTCGGGTCTTCTTCGGCGGTGGTGGCGTCGCGAACCCCGAGCACGTTGCGGGCGCATTCGATGAGCGTGTACTGGAAGCCGCCGCAGGTGGCGAGGAACGGCCGGTCGTGGACGCGGGCGAACTCGATGCCTTTGAGCATGCCTTCGAAACTTTTGTAGGGGCTGCCCGGCGAAGCCCATAGACCATCGCAGGAATCGAGGGTGGCGAGGGCGCCCGGATCGAGGAGCGACGGCGTTGGAAGCCATGCCGATTCCACTTTGAGCTGGAGCTTTCGCGCGGCGTGCTGGAGCGAGTCGTTGGTCGCGTGATGGGAGCGGAATTCGGGATTGAAGTCGCCGAGAATCCCGATCCGGACGGATTCGCTCACAAGGGACATTCTAAATTAGCGGATAACACTTCGCGTTGAGCAATTAGCTACCGTCTCCGTCATGTTCGATGAAACGATCGAACGGCGGGGCGCCACCAGCCACGAGCTTCGGGCCACGAGCCAAGACTACAGCAACTCCATCTGCTTCAATAGCATGTAGAGGCCAAGCAGCGTGATGGCGGCGCCTCCCCAGACCATGGCGGCGGATTTCCACGCTAGCGCAACGGCGAATTCCTTCTGGCTGCGGAACGAGATCGCGAACGTGGGATCGTTTGCGCCTTTCATCAATACGACGGGCGGAGTGAAATTGAAATCGGATGACTTGGGCTGCTCTTCTGCGGGCGTGGAGACTGGCATCGGAGGCTCGTTCTCTTCGACGGCTACGGATTGGTACGGGACTCCGGCGGCGGACCACGCCTCGGGCCTGGTGATTCCGGCGCGAGTGAGCGCGGCCGCGATTTTCGACTGCTGGCTCATATGTTGACTTACGGAAGGAGCCGCGCCTCCGAAGAGTTTGACGATCTGCGGAGCGGAACGCTGCTCCGAAAGAACGTTTGACTCCGAGCCGTCGGCGTCATTCATGCGTGAGCTGTCCGCGTGTTCGTCGCGCGGCGAGTACGGACGCACCTGGACGCCCGGGTTTTCCGTCAGAGTTCCGGCGACAAAGAGAACGTCCTCCGGCTTGATCGAGCGTTCTTCGATGCGCAGGAGGCGGCCCGGAACGATGCCGTGGCGCGACAGAAAAACGCTGACCCGCGGCGGAACGCCATCCTCTTTCGAGAAGACGCCCGAAGAGAAGGACGATGCGGCAAATTCTCTGCGATAGTCGCAGTGCAGGTCGAGATCGGCGCCCAGAGGTTCGATCAGCAACTGTCCCGTCGAGTCGTCGATGAAGAAGGGCAGATGCAGAGTTTCGTCCACAACTTTTTCCCATTCCTGCTTCCTGCCCTCGCGCTGCTGCCAGGCTGTTGTTTGGTAGAGAAAGCAAGATTTGCCAGTGATGGGAGCGGACATCGTGTAGGGACCGGCAGCCATGCCGTTGACCTCGACCGGTCCCAGGGCGGCGCTGCGAATCCTGGAGGTTGGGGTGGTCAGCAATAAGCGCTTGCGGGCGAGCAGTTGGAATCCGACGAAGAAAAAATATAAACCGCCGGCAATCGCGACCGACGAAAGAATCGTGAGGTAGTTGATCGAGATGAAAAGGGAAAGACAGACGGTCACAGTGCTTTCCTGAATTGCCTCGGATGATCTGTTATGAGGATAAGAACGGATCTCAAAAAGGACACGGACAAGATGCGGGATCGGCTTACGGAAGTACTGTTACCGACTGCGATTGCTGTGGTGACCACAGCTCTCCGCTTTTAGCTCTTGCCGCTTGACTTCTTGCTCTTCGTGGTTCCTGGAGTGCACACGTGATCCCATCCCCGGTGCGGAGCTTCGCTCCGCTGGACGAGCGAGGGTGCCCGTCTCTCCGAGAGCTATGCGGTTGCCGGCAGTAGTATCGTGGCAATGTCTCGGGCTGAGAATGGGGGCGAGCGGAACTCGCCCCCTAGTTGGTCTTTGATCTTAGGCCGCCTGGGAGAGTTTTCCTTGCAAGGCTGCGAGCAGCCCGGTCCCATCGGGGCTGCCTAGTCCGGTGCATGGATCCCATCCCTGGGCTGCGCTAAAGGCGCCGTTGTTGCCTTGGGTTATGTCGTGAAACCCGGAAGTCTCGACGGCTTGCGCATAGATTAACGGGTTCAGGAAACCGACCGGCTTCCCGATCGATTGATTGATTCGCGCCACCAGCGCTGCCCATAAGGGTGCGACCGCACTGGTGCCGCCGAAGACAGCACTCTCGCCATCGACGAGAATGTTATAGCCGGTGTTGGGGTCGGCATCGCCGGACACGTCGGGTACGCCTCGGCCTCCACCTTGAACGGTTGGCGACGGAACGTCGAAGCCGTCTTGCCAGCTTGGAAGCGGGAAAACGTTGCTCACCCCGCCCCCGGTTGCTCCTCCGTTCGGTTGATCGTTCCAGACGGTTTCGCTGACAATCTGTTCGTTCGAAGTTTGCAGTGTGGTGCCACCGCAGCCCAGTGCGAACGAACTGGATGCCGGGAAATCGACGTGGTTCATGCCGTCGTTGATTCCGTCCGACGAGCCATTGTCACCGGAGGCTACGCAGACCGTAACCCCCATGGCCGCTGCCGCTTGGAAGGCTTCGTCGAAGTTGGTGAGGGCCTGAGTTGTCCATCCCGACTCGGCCGAGCCCCAGCTTATGGACAGGACCGAGGGTTGATTGGTGCTGTCGTGCACGGCGGTGGTGATCGCGTCCAGAAAACCCTGATCGGTGTTCGGGGCAAAGTAGACGACGATCTTTGCCGACGGTGCAATCGCGCCCGCCACTTCAATGTCGAGCATGACTTCGCCGTCGGCACTATCCGGCGTGCTGGGGCTGTTCTGGCCTCCATCGACCGATACGGAGATCACCTGCGGCGTGTTGATATTGAGCGAGCTGAAGTAGTTGCTCAGGTCATCGAGCTGAAAGCCGCCACCCAACTCAATCAGCCCGATACACTGGCCCGTTCCGTCTCCCGAGGGGTAGTCGTAGATCTGGGCCACTACATTGGGATCGTACGAGGCGGTGGAGGCAGGGACCTTATGCTTGTGCCTCTCGGGCGTCGGCAGGCGTCTGAAATGCGGTTCTGCCTGGCGGCGGTTGTCGAGGCCAAAGACTCCGGTGATGATGTCCGAATACTCGGCCGGGACGCTGATGGTGCCGACACGGCCGCGGAAATTTCCCGTGGGGTGGCTGTACTCTTTGAGTTCGACGTGGAAGGCCTTTTGAAGGTTGGTTACGGTTCCCGACAGCACTACGGTCCGGCGCGCGAGTTCGGTGCCGGTTTCGTGAACCCTTAGGCCGAACTCCTGGGCGAACTTCTTGATTTGGTTGAGATCGGCAGGATCGGCGCCGTGGGTTTTCTCGAAGTCGGTCCGCGACATGTGCTTGAAACCGGGCTTTTTGAGGTTGTTCATTAAGTCTTCTCGTTTGACTTCCGATTTCGAGCGAAGTCTTAGGGAGACCTCAATGGTTTGGTCCGGATGCGAGTTTTGGATCAGGCGCGCTCCACGGACGGGCTGGCGTTCACTGCCTGCAATGGCGTTGAATTTCCGAGCGGAAGTCACAGATGCTCCTTCGTTTCGGGGGAACAGAGCGGCCAGGGCACTAACGGCGACTGGGAGTCGCACAGGTGGGGAAGTCCAGGGTCGTCCCGCCGTTCAGATGGGTCCCGAAACGGGCTGACTATAGCAAGGAAAAAAGAGAATTGGCAATAAAAATTGGGCCAAATCACGTAGGAAGGGCACGTAACCTCTCCCGATTCGGGACTTTGAGCGCCCGCTTGGGACTTGCCGGACGGAAGTCGGCTTTCCCCAACACGGCGTCCCACCGCGACGCCGTCCCGACACGGGCGTCGGGCTAGGTGGTTGCAGTGGAGGCATTTGCGACCGGGACCGGTTCGACGAAACTTGATTCGGGCAGACCGGCCGCGGGATGGGCGGCGACCACGCGGTCGCGACCCGCGTGCTTGGCCTGGTAGAGAGCGTCGTCGGCGAACTCGAGCAGGAGATCGACGCGATCGGTGGTTTCATCGAAGGCCGCGACGCCGATGGAGACGGTCAGAGCATGGGTAGCCTGGTCGGAGGACCGGGCGTGGTTTTCGCTGATGCGCCTGCGGATTTCCTCCGCGCGCACGGTTGCCTGGCGAAGAGAACACTCGGGGAGGATGAGGGCGAATTCTTCGCCACCATAGCGGCAGGCTACGTCGTCGGCGCGCACGCAGCGCAGAAGAGTCTCGCCGGCAACGGCTAAGGCCTGGTCGCCGGCGGAGTGTCCGAAGTTGTCGTTGTAGCGTTTGAAGTGGTCGAGGTCGAGCATCATGACCGCAAGGGGGCGGTGTTGCCGGCGAGCGGAGTGGAGTTCGCGCTCGAGGAACTCCTGCATGTAGCGGCGATTGTAGAGGCCGGTGAGCGGGTCGCGGATGGCTTCCAGGCGGAGCGCTTCGCGGAGGCTGAGGTTGGCCATGGCGAGAGCGATGTGTTCGGCGACGGTGTCGGCGAGTTGGCGGCGGCGAGCCAGAGCGTCGGCGTCGGGGGCACGGTCAGGAAGGGGAGATAAGAGATCGTCTTCCTGGAGGGAGAGGGTTCCGATGGCGTCGCCGTTGGCGATGAGCGGAATGCAGACCGAAGCGCCTTCGCCGAGCAGGTGCGAGCAGCGCGGTTCGGAGCGTCCGCCAGGATGAACATGGGAACATCCGCGGCGCAGAGCCCAACATTGTTCGGGTGAAAAGATCTGGTCGGTGGGACTGACGCCCCATTGAGCAGCGGAGTCGACGCGGTTTCCGGAGGCGCTGAGCAGGGAGACGGAGCCGGAAGCGCCTGGAAACAGACGGCGCAAGCGTTCCGGGATGAGGCGAAAGACCTCTTCGCGGGAGGTGCAAGCTTGGAGGACGCTCCCGAGTTCGCTGACCTGGGTGATTTCGGCAGTTTGACGGCGGGCATCGTCGAGCAAGCGGCCGACTTCCTGATGGGAGGCAGTCGCCTGTTTTTGCGCAGCTTTGCGGTGGGCGATTTCCTGTTGCTGGTGGAACTGGGTGAGGGCCAGGCGCAAGGTGAAGGCGAGCAGCGAGGCGGCGATGGCCACGTCGGTGAGAATTTCTCCCTGCGCCTGTTTCCAGCGGTCCATCAGCAAATTGATGCAGGCGAGCATGGCAACCAGGACCAGGTTGGCGCCGAGAAAGCCGAGGAAATTCGCGGGTTCCGAAGTGGACTCGGGCTCGGGGGAAGGAACCCAAGTGAGGGCGATGAGCCCAGCGGCCACCTGAGGAATGGCCCAACCCACGTCGAACCACGTGGTGAAGGAAAAGGAATAGTGGAGGTAGACCCAGTCCCCGACGAAGGTTGCGATCGCGCAAACGATGAGGAATACGGCTAACCGCAGGAACAGATTGCGAGTGCTGGGAACACGGGCGAACTGCAGGCGCACCAAAACTGCGACCAGGAGGAGCAAGCTTTGCACATCGCTGACAGTGACATTGCGCAGGAGCGCATCGGCGGGCAACATGCGCTGCGCGGGAAGAAAAAGGAAGGTGGAATAAACCAGGCCGACGACGATGGCGACCTGAAAGAAATCGAGGAAGATCTCGAACTTCACGCGGGCGCGGTGATGCGTCTCCGAAAGGAAGAGCATCATCAGGATGGGAGCGCCGTAGAGGGCGTAGAGCAGGCTCCGGGTCGATTCCGACAAGATGGTTTGTTCGAACAGGGTGTCGTAGGTCTGAACGGCTGTGGGAATGAGCAAGACCACGAGAACGACGGCGAACAGGAACCAGAACAAGGCGATCGTGCCTTGGGCGCGGCGGAAGGCAATCCAGGCACAAGCGATGGCGAGAAGACCATCAACGACGATGATGGACTCGGAGAGGCCGCAACCCGCCCGGCCAGTTCCGAGCAGGAGGAAGCCGAGCGCTTGCGCAGCCATGAAAGCGGCAAAGAGAAACCCTACGGACCAAGGCTGGCGCAGGTTCGCGAACTTGCGCAGGCGGGGGCCATGACGCGGGTCGAGATGGACTGCCGTATCCATTAGTTGAGGAGAGACACACTTCAGCTGCAATCGTTTAGATCGGCGGAAGCGGCGGAAAACTCCAGTCGGCACCCCTCTCGGGGAGGCGTCCGAAGAATTGATTTTCGATGTCCAGCCCCTGGAGGGACATCTGATTGCCCGTAGGTACGCGGCAAGACCCGTCTCCACGCAGAGTTCTAGCTGGAGAGTTCAGGAGCGAGGCGATGGCATGACTTTCGTAATCGCGGAGGAGGGTAACCGCGTTGCTGGTGCAGGGGGTGAATCCTAGAATCAAGGAGGTACTCTCTGTCTCGCCGCCCATGCCGGAAAATCCCAATCGTGCCGAAATCGCCCGCCGCGTAGAGAAGGCGGAGAAGCTTTTACAAAAAGGGAAGACGGCTGACGCGCTGGCGGAATATCTGCAAATCCTGGCAGACGATCCGGAAAACGACAATGTGCGGCAGATGTCGGCGGAGCTGTGTCTGTCTTTAAACAAGGGGCCACAGGCAGTCCGGCTGCTGGGAGAGTTGTTCGAGCGGCAGGTGGCGGCGACCGATGCGACGCGCGCGAGCCTGACTTACAAGAAGCTGGCGCGATATGCCAACCCAACGTGGGAACAGAAAGTGCGCTTTGGGCAACTGCTGGAGCACTCGAACAAAAAGCTGGCCATCGGGACGTATGAAAATGCGTTGGAGGACCTGCAGCGCCAGGGAAAGAAAGAAGAAGCGTTGCTGGTCTTGCAGCGAATTGTGAGTCTGGAGCCATCGCAAGCCAACCATTTGCGGATGGCGGAATTGTCGGCGGGACTGGGCGAGCACGTGACCGCGTCCCAGTCATTCCTGCAATTGGCGGAACTGGCGGAAGCCGCGGGCGGAGACGCCGGCCAGTGGTTCGAGCGGGCGTACACGGAAAACCCGGCGGATCCGAAGACTGCGGTGGCCTATGGCAAGAGCTTGCTGTCGCGGGGCGAGGCGGGGGCGGCAATTTTTATTTTCGAGCCGCTGGTGCAAGCTGGAGATGCGTCGCTGGAATTGCGCGACTTGTATGCGCAGGCGCTGCTGTCCGCGGACCGGTGCGTGGAAAGCGAACCGCTGATCTGGCAGCTGTTCGAGCAAAACCCGGCGCGCATGCACCAGGTGGTGAGCCTGATCGGGAAAATGATCGACTCCGAGCTGGATGCGGAGGCGGTGGCGCTGGCGCGGAAGCTGGAAGCTTTCCAGCGGCGGCGCGGGGAACGGCGATCGTTCATCACGACGATGCAGGAACTACTGGCTTCGCATCGGCCGTCGGCGGAAATGCTGGAGTTTCTCGCTGAACTGTTCAACGCGTCGAACCGCGAGACGGACTACGCGCAGGCGCTGCTGAAGCTGTTCGATCTCTATTGCACGAAGCACGACTACCAGAAAGCGGGCGAGTGTCTGGACCGGGCGGCGGAAGTGGATCCGTACGAGCCGGGACATCAGAAACGGCTGGAGGGGCTGCGGGGAAAGATCGACGATCAGCGCTTCAACGTCATCGCATCGCGGTTCGCGGCGACGGTGAAGAAAGAACAGCAGGAAGTCAAGGCGCCGGAACCGACGCTGGGGGCCGCGGCGCTGCAGGATCTGATGCTGCAAGCCGAGATCCTGGTGCAGTACGGAATGCGTTCCAAGGCGATCGAGCGTCTGCAGCGCATTCAGGAACTGTTTCCGCGGGAGGAAGAGCGCAACCAGGAACTACAGCGGCTGTACATTGCGGCTGGCATCGAACCGCAGTATGCGAGGGCGGCGGCGCCGCCTACGAGTGGCGATCCAGTGGCACCGGCAGCGGCAGCGACAGCGGCGAGCGACGTGGCCGATGTCAGCAGCCTGGCGAGAGTGGCTGAAATCACGCGCAAGCTTTACCACCAGGGAAACGCGGAAGGAGTTTTGAAAACGGCGGCCAACGAGATCGGCGCGAACTGGCGGACGGGGCGTTGCGTGGTGGCTTTGCGCAAGCCCGGTCTGCCGCCGTCGAGCGTGCAGGAATATCACATGGATGGACTGATTCCGGCGAGTTCGGCGGCGCTGGTGAGCCTGGTGGAAACGCTGCAGGATCTGGCGGTGGCGCGAGGCACGGTGACGATCGGTGATGCGAAAAACGCTCCGGAGTTGATGGGCGTGCGCGCCGCGGTCGAGGAGATGCAGATTGAATCGGTGCTGGCGCTGCCGCTGACCGAAGGCAACGATCAGATCGGAGTGCTGATCCTGACCCAGAACGCGGGCCGGGTGTGGCAGGCTTCGGAAATACTGGTGGTCCGGACGTTGAGCGATCAGGTGCTGATCGCGCTCAACAACGCCGGACTGCGGCGTCTGGTAAAAAATCTTTCGGTGACGGACGAGAAATCGGGGTTGCTGAAGCGGGCTTCGTATCTGGATCTTCTGCAGGCGGAAGTCCGGCGCGGGTTGCAGCAGGGGACGGCGGTGACGCTGTTGCTGATGCAGTTTGGACGGCGTAACGCGCTGATGAAGGAATATGGCGAGCAGGCAGTCACGGCGGTGATGGAGCAGATCGGACAGTTATTTTCGGCGAACATACGGACCAACGATCTGGCGTTCCGCTATGAAGCGACGACGGTCGCGCTGGTGCTCGGCGACACGGGCGAAAAAGAAGCGCTTCTGGCGGTGGAGAAATTGCGGCGGCTGCTGGCGGAAGTGCGCTTCCCCGGCAAGGATAAGGGAGTCGAGTTCAGTGCCGGACTCGCGCAGGCGGTGATGCGCCAGCACTTCGATCCGGTGGACATTGTGACCGAAGTGGCCAACCGCGCCGACCATGCGATGGAACTGGCGGCGGCGCAGGGCGGGGGTAAGATTGTGACTCAGGCGCCACAGTTCGCGGCTTCGGCGGCGGGCGCGTAAGAACTTCTTCACCGCCGAGACGCCGAGGGCGCCGAGGAAATCCAAATCTTTAGCCGCAGGGGACGCAGAGTTCGCGGAGAAGATCTCTGCGGGATTCTTGCAAATCGGCATCCTGCGATTGATGCGAACCCAAACTGCCTGGCGAACAGCGAATAGCGAACGACTTGATGACCAACGACTAACGACTAGCGACCAACGACCAGCGACTGCCCCTCCCTGTTAAACTCACAAGTTGGCTTCTGGCCAGCCATCTCTTCCATAAGTTGGTTCTAATGTTGAAACCTGGAGACATTGCCATTGTCAGTGGGGCGCGCACGCCCTTTGGACGCTATTGCGGGAAGATCAAAGATTACACAGCGCAGGAACTGGGCGCGGTGGCGGGGAAGGCTGCGATCGAACGGTCGGGGATCGATGCGAAAGAGTTCGATCATGTCGTGTTCGGAAACGCGCAGCAGACTTCGGGCGACGCGATTTACGGGGCGCGGCATGTAGGGTTGCAGGCAGGGTTGCCGATTGAGACTCCGGCGCTGACCGTCAATCGGCTCTGCGGGTCGGGGATGCAGGCGATTGTCAGCGCGGCGCAGATGATCCAGACCGACGAAGCGAAACTGGTGCTGGCGGGCGGAATGGAGTCGATGTCGCAGGCGCCGTTTACGATCCGCGGGCGCGATGGGTTTACGCTGGCTCCGGGCGGGAAGCTGGAAGATTCGCTGATGGTGGCGCTGCTTGATTCCTATTGCGGCCTGTACATGGCGAACACAGCGGAGTTGTATGGCGAGCAGCAGGGAATCACGCGGCAGGCGCAAGACGAGTTCGCGCTGCGCTCGCAGCACGCGGCGGAAGCGGCTTATAAGGCGGGACGTTTGCAAGAAGAGCTGACGCCGGTGCCGCTGCGAAATTCGAAAGGCGAGGCGACGGGAGAAATGCTGACCGAGGACGATCATCGCCGTCCGCAGACGACAATCGAGGGCCTGGCGAAGCTGCGGCCTGCGTTTGGAAAAAATGGGACGGTGACGGCCGGGAATGCCAGCGGAATCGTCGATGGTGCCGCGGCCGTGGTCGTGATGTCGCTGGAGCAGGCGCAGAAAAGAAATCTGAAGCCGTTGGGACGGATTGTGAGTTGGGGAATTGCGGGCGTCGATCCGAAGCTGATGGGGCGCGGTCCGGTGCCGTCGACGAAGATTGCGCTGCAGCGCGCGGGGCTGACTTTGGATTACATCGATTTGATTGAAGTGAACGAAGCGTTCGCGGCGCAGTATCTGGCGGTGGAGAAGGAATTGGGCCTCGATCGCGAAAAAGTGAACGTGAACGGCGGAGCGATTGCGTTGGGACATCCGCTGGGCGCGACCGGGACGCGCCTCGTGATCACGCTGCTCTATGAGTTGCGGCGGCGGAAGAAGAAGTACGGGTTGGCAACGGCGTGCATTGGTGGCGGGCAGGGGATTGCTATGGTGGTGGAGAGCTTTCATTAGTTTTTTCCCGCTGCAGACAAAGAGCTTAACCACAGGGTACACAGAGTTACACGGAGGAAGGCTTGGTTTCCCCCCCGTGTAACTCTGTGTACCCTGTGGTGAAAGGTGTACGTATGGAAATCAAGAAAGTCGGCGTTCTAGGTTGCGGCCTGATGGGTTCTGGCATCGCGCAAGTATGCGTCACAGCGGGATTCGACGTGATCGTGCTCGAAGTTGAGCAGAAGTATCTCGACAAGGGCTTTGTCGGGATTGAGAAGTCGCTGGCTAAGTTTGCCGAGCGGCCAGTGGAGAAGGGCGGAATTACTCCGCAGCAGAAGGACGAGATTCGGGCGCGGCTCAAGGGGACCACTAACAAGGCTGATCTAGCCGATTGCGACATCGTCATCGAGGCCATCATCGAGAACGTCGAGGAAAAGAAGACGATGTATGCGTCGCTCGATGACATCGTGAAAAAAGACGCGATCTTTGCCTCGAATACTTCTTCCATCTCGGTGACGGAGTTGTTGACGGCGACGAAACGTCCGGAAAGATTTATCGGGCTGCACTTTTTCAATCCTGTTCCTTTGATGAAGTTGGTGGAGGTGGTGAAGACGATCGCCACCGCTCCCGCCGTGTACGACGCGGCTTACGAGTTTGCGAAGCGGCTGGGCAAGGTTCCGGTGCGCACGTCGGACAAAACGGGATTCATCGTAAACCGGCTGCTGGTGCCGTATTTGCTGGATGCGATCCGGGCGTATGAAGAGGGCGTGGGGTCGATCGAGGACATCGATAACGCGATGAAGCTCGGCTGCGGCTATCCGATGGGTCCGTTTACGCTGCTCGATTTCGTCGGCCTCGATACGACTTACTACATCACGCACGTCATGTACGACGAGTTCAAGGAGCGGCGGTTTGCGGCGCCTCCGCTGCTGAACCGGATGGTGATGGCGGGGTGGTATGGGCGGAAGTCGGGGCGCGGCTTTTACGATTACTCGGACCCGGCGAGGCCGGTGGCGGGGACGTTCTAGGATTGCAGAGGTCAGAGGTCAGATTGCAGAGGTGAAGGGCGATTGCAGAAGTCAGATTGAAGATTGCAGAAGTGAAAATTAACGCCTGTAGACTTCCCGACGATGACCGATGCGCAGGACTAGGACGACAAGCCGGTCATGTTCGAGGGAGCAGATGATTCGGTAGTCGCCGACGCGATATTTCCAGAACTCGCTGAATGTGCCCTGAAGTCTTTCGCCTATTTTGCGGGGGTCATCGAGCTGGGCGATTCGTTCGTAGAGGAATTTTGAGATATGGCGGGCGATGGGTTTGTCGAGCTTGTCGAGTTCTCGCTGGGCGGCGGGATCGAACTCAATCGTCCACTTTTGGTTTGAGGCCATACCGGCGCATTACTTTTTCGAGTGGAATGGTGCGAACGCGCCCGGCGCGAATTTCTGCAAGGCGCTTTTCGGCGAGATAAATATCTTCCAGATCTTCAATATGCTGGAGGATCGCTTCGCGAGCGTAGTAAGTCTTGGTGCGTCCGGTGCGCTTGGCGAGTCGGTCGAGGCGCTTTTCGATGGTTTCGGGAAGACGGATGGCGAGCATGGGATACCTCTTGCTATACAATTATAGCAGGATAGCCAATCCTGCGTATGCGGCGGACTTAAGGGATGGACGCTAGAATCCCATGCGGGACGCGTTCGTGGAATCCCACCCTTGCGCACAGAACGCGCAAGGATGGGGCACCCGGCCGTCTGTGTTCGTTTGGTTTACGCGTCCGGTTGCAGACACGTATCGGACATGGTTCATCTGTGCTGACTGCGATTTTCATACACGCGCACAGAACATCGAGCGACCACGGTTCTTCTCCGAGGACCGTGTTAGCACGGACCTAGGGGAACGCGACCTGTTGATTCTGAAGCAGTTGCGATTTAAGAGGCCGCCCCCGCAACTAATGTGACGGAATAAACGCTTATGACCTACGAAAACATACTCCTCGAAAAGAAAAACGTCATTGCCTACGTCACCGTCAACCGTCCCAAGGTGCTCAACGCGCTCAATACGGCCACCATGGCTGAACTTGGGAGTGCTTTCCAAGAAATAAAGACTGATCCCGCGATTCGCGTGGCGATCTTGACCGGCGCGGGCGAGAAGGCTTTTGTGGCGGGCGCGGATATTGGCGAACTGGCGAAACAGGATGCGGTCTCGGGCAAGGAGTTCGCGCACCGGGGGCAGGCGGTGTTTGACCTGATCGAAAATCTCGGCAAGCCGGTGATTGCCTGCATTAACGGATTCGCGCTCGGCGGCGGATGCGAACTGGCGCTTGCTTGCACCATGCGTCTCGCCAGCGACAACGCTAAACTGGGGCAGCCGGAAGTGAAACTGGGGATTATTCCGGGATACGGCGGGTCGCAGCGGCTTCCGCGGCTGGTGGGCAAGGGGCTGGCGATGCAGATGGTGCTGGCCGGAGAAATCATTACGGCGCAGGAAGCGCATCGCATCGGGCTGGTGAATGAAGTGACTTCGGTGGCGGAGCTGATTCCGCGCGCGGAGGCGATTGCGGCTAAGATTATCGCCAACGCTCCGCTGGCGGTGCAGTACGCTATGGAGGCGGTCAACAAAGGCATGGACATGACTTTGGCGGCGGGACTTTATCTGGAGGCTTCGTTGTTTGGAGTGTGCTGCGCCACCGAGGACAAGACGGAAGGGACGGCGGCGTTTCTGGAAAAGCGTCCGGCGGCGTTTAAGGGTAAGTGAAAGTCAAACGCTTTTAACCACGGGGTACACAGAGGAACACGGGGGAAGGCTTTCAGCGCAGAGACACTGAGGCTCGGAGAAGAACTACGACGGAAAAAATAAAGATCGAGCGGCTTCCTGAAGCGGCGGTTCCCGCCATCGAAGGCGGCCTTAATGCAACCGGTAAGCGATTTGCTATTGTCGTTTCTCGTTTTAATGCATTTATCACCGAGCGCCTTTTTCAGAGCGCTTACGACGGGCTGCTACGCTCCGGCGCTAAGAAGGAGGACATCGTGCTGGTGCGCGTTCCCGGCGCATTCGAGATTCCCTTGGCCGCCCGCACGCTCGCCGAAACTAAGAAGTACGACGCAATCCTCTGCATTGGATGTCTGCTGCGGGGCGACACGGCGCACTACGACGTGATTGTGAACGAGGTGACACGCGGCATCGGGCAGTCGGCGCAGGAGACGGGCGTGCCTCATGCGTTTGGCGTGCTGACCTGCGAGACTTTGGAGCAGGCAATTGACCGGGCCGGTTTGAAGATGGGGAACAAGGGCTTGGAGGCGGCGCTGGCGGCGGTGGAGATGGCGAATCTGCGGAGCGCCGTTCGTCGTTCGTCGCTCGCTGTTCGCAAAAGCAAAACCAAGGGCAAGAGCAACAAGCGTTGACTCCTTCACTGTGCAATCCTAGCCTGTACACTTAAGAGCGAATAGCGAGCGACGAACAGCGAACGGCGCCTATGGGAACTCGACGCAAATCCCGGGAACTGGTTCTGCAGATGCTCTTTCAGGCGGACATGGGGAAGCAGACGCCGGATCTCGTCCGGCAGACATTCTGGGCGGAGCGGACCAACGTCGAAGAAGAAGTGCGCGGGTTTGCGGAGGATCTGTTTCGCATCGCCTGCGACCGGATGCCGGAGATCGACGCTCTGATCGGGAAGCACACGCAGCATTGGCGCATGGACCGGATGGCGACCGTGGACCGGAATGTGCTGCGGGAAGCGGTGGCGGAGTTTCTGGGGTATCCGGCGACGCCTCGGGCGATCGTGATTAATGAGGCGCTCGAAATCGCGCGGAAGTTCTCTACGCCGGAGTCGGTGCAGTTTATCAATGGCGTACTGGATAGTGTGGGGAAAGATGTCGGGCCGTAGGGCCGTCAGGTCTTAGCTGTTGGGTCTCAGGTCTCAGGAAAAGCAGGGCGGTTCAGTTTCGGGGGCACCGGCCTCCTGGTGCGTCTCTTCCAGTTTGAGTTTCCGCAAAATCACGATCTTCTCTCCACCAGCCACGGCTCATTGGGGCTTGATGGCGATCAGGTTGGGGAGGCATTGCGGGGTTGGGTTGCCCCCGTAGCCGCACATGTTGAGGTTGTTGTTGTTGACGTACGGAACCTGCTGGTAGTCGCCCTGGCCGGTCGTGCCGACGATGTGCACGGAGCCGACGGCGCAGGTGGTTTGGTTCGGGGGCGGGGCATACTGATCGCAGGCGGCGACGAAGACCTGGCTGCCGTCAGTAGAGGAGGCGGCGGCGAGCGGGAAGCTGCTGCCGAAGCCTGGCCGCGCCAGCGGAACCGAGGTGGTGGTCCCCTCGTTCACGTTGAAGAGAAGCACGGCGGGAATGTTTTCGGCGACGAGCAGGAC